>NZ_CP126256.1:2400000-3000000 GCF_003234265.2 Curtobacterium sp. MCSS17_015 | reverse complement strand
CACGGCGTCGACGTCACGTTCACGCTGGGGTCCGCGGCCGCGAAGGCCACCGGGCTCTCCGGGGCGTCCGCGCCGATCGTCGTCACGCTAGCGGCCCTCGGGTTCGCCGTCGTCACCGCGTGGCTCGGCGGCCGGGCCGGACGTCGGTTCGCCGAGACGGAGCACCGCGTCACCGGGGTCCTGGTCGGCACCGCGGCCGTCGCCGCACTCGGCCTGCTGGTCGCCCTCACCGCCACCACGAGCGCCACCCACCCCGCCGTCTGGCAGGCCGTCGTGCTGCCCGCGCTCTGGTTCGGCGTCCCCGCCGTCGTCACCGCCGAGGTGTGCCGACGTCGGCGCGGCCTGGCGGCCGACCCGCTGACGCTCCGGGTGGTGGACCTGGTCGGTCGGGTCCCTGCGGTGTGGCGTGCCGTCGTCGGCTTCGGCCTGCGCGCCGGCACCGTCGCCACCGCGTGCGTCGTGGCGGTCGCCGGCGTCCTGGTCGGGTTCGCACTCCTCGGCTCCTTCGCCGAGGTCATCACGCTCTACGAACGCTCGCACGCCGGCGTCGTCGGCGGCATCGCCCTGACCGTCGGCCAGCTCGCGTTCGTCCCGGACCTGGTCGCGTGGGCGACGGCGTGGCTCGTCGGCCCGGGCTTCGCGATCGGCACCGGGTCGACGGTCTCGCCCATCGGCACGACGCTCGGGCCGCTCCCGGCCGTGCCGCTGCTCGGAGCGCTGCCGACGTCGGGGCACACGTTCGGCCTGGTCTGGATCCTGGTGCCCGTCGTCGCGGGCTTCGTCGCCGGGGGGCTCCTGCGTCCCCGGCTCGTCCGGACGCTCGGGCCGGCCGACTCGGCGCTGTACCGGGCGCTCGGTGGGGTCGCGACCGGCCTGGTCGCCGGCGTCCTCACGGGCCTGGTCGCCGGCCTCGCCTCGGGGTCGGTCGGGCCGGGGCGCCTGGCCGCCGTCGGACCGGACGCCCTGGTGGTCGGGGCCTTCGCCGCGCTCGAGGTCGGGGTCCCCGCGATCGTCGCGCTCGCGATCGGCAGCGACCTGGTGCGCCTGCCCGAACGGTCCTGGATCGGCGAGCGCTGGCACGAGGCCGAGGACGACGTCGCCACCGCGGACGCGAGCGACGAGCACGGGTCGCTCATCGCCGCGCTCGAGCGTGCCGGTGCCGGCCGGACCACCGACGTGCACCGGTTCTCCGTGGACGAGGTGCACGACCCGGTGACGCACGCTGCGGACCGCACGCAGACCGGGGAGCACCCGACCGACGACGACGAGGACGTGACCGTGCATGCCGGGGTCGACGCGGGCCTCCCGGTCGGTCGCACCGTCGCTCCCGGCTCCGCGACGGACACCGAGGTGCCGCTCCCGGACTGGGCCCGCACCGACGCGGTCGCCGGAGAGCGGCTCGTCGCCGCTCCGGGCGAGGACGTGCGAGCGGATGCGGCCGGGGCGGGTGGCCTCCGCGGCGCACTGCGGTCGGCGGCGAAGGGGGCCCGTGACCGCGTGGCCGGCGTCGGGGACCGTGCCGGGGGCCTCCGTGACCGTGTCGACGGCCTCCGCGACCGCGCCACCGACCTCCGGAACCGCACGACCGCGGACGACCGGGCCACCGGTGACCGGACCGCGACCGATCGGGCCGCTGGTCCACGGGACCGACCCGGCACGGACCGGGAGACCCGCAGCGGCGACCTCGGAGCGGTCGCCTCCGTCGGCGTCCCGGCCCATCCCGACGAGCAGCCAGCGTTCCCCTGGAGCACCGAGGAGTTCGTCGCCGGTCGTGACGACGTCGACCCCGAGGACGACGGGATCGACGACCCGGCACGGCCTCACTCTGCTGCGACTGACCGCCGGCAGCCGTCCGGCTCCTCCGCCTGGTCCGGGTCCGGCCGTCCCGCTGGCTGGGACACGACCGACCAGATCCCGGACGACGAACTGCCCTGGTGGCGGCGCCCGAAGGACGACGCGTAGCGATCCGTCAGGCGGCGGTGGACACCGACGCCTGACGAGCGTGCCGCCCCGCTAGGGTTGTCCCCGTGCTCGAACTGGTCGTCCTGATCTCCGGTACCGGGTCGAACCTGCGAGCCCTGCTCGAGGCGACCCGCGATGCCGAGTACCCCGCCCGCGTCGTCGCGATCGGGGCCGACCGTGACGCCGAGGGCCTGCAGCTCGGCGAGGAGTTCTCGATCCCGACCTTCACGGTGCCGTTCACGCGCTACGCCACCCGTGCCGAGTGGGGCGAGGCGCTCGCCGAGCAGATCCGCCCGTGGACGCCCGACCTGCTGGTGCTGTCCGGGCTCATGCGCCTGCTCCCGCCCGCGGTCGTGGCCGAGTTCGGGCCGTCGGTCATCAACACGCACCCCGCGTACCTGCCCGAGTTCCCGGGAGCGCACGGCGTCCGGGACGCGCTCGCGGCCGGTGTCACCGAGACCGGGGCGAGCGTCATCGCGGTGGACGACGGCGTCGACAGCGGTCCGATCCTGGCGCAGGAGCGCGTCCCGGTCCTGCCGGACGACACCGAGTCGACCCTGCACGACCGCATCAAGCCCGTCGAGCGCCGGCTGCTCATCCAGACCGTCCTCGACATCGCCAACGGACACATCGACCTGAAGGGCACCACCCCCGCATGAGCGTGCACGCCGCCGACCCCAGCCTGTACCGCGACCGGGACGTCGTGCCCGTGCGTCGCGCCCTCATCTCCGTGAGCGACAAGTCCGGCCTGCTCGAGCTCGCCGGCGCCCTCGCCGACGCGGGTGTCGAGCTCGTGTCGACGGGCTCCACCGCGCAGACGATCCGTGACGCCGGGTACGCCGTCACCGACGTCGCGAGCGTCACGGGCTTCCCCGAGTCGCTCGATGGCCGCGTGAAGACGCTGCACCCGGCCGTGCACGCCGGCCTCCTCGCCGACCTCCGGCTCGAGTCGCACGAGCAGCAGCTCACCGACCTCGGCATCGCGCCGTTCGAGCTCGTCGTCGTGAACCTGTACCCGTTCGTCGAGACGGTCGCGTCCGGAGCGGACACCGCGACCGTGGTCGAGAACGTCGACATCGGCGGCCCCGCCATGGTCCGTGCGTCCGCGAAGAACCACCCGAACGTCGCGATCGTCGTCTCGCCGTCGTCCTACGCCGAGGTCGTCGAGGCCGTCCGCGCGGGCGGCACGACGCTCGAGCTCCGGAAGCGTCTGGCGGCGCAGGCGTTCGGCCACACCGCTGCCTACGACACCGCGGTGGCCTCGTACTTCGCCTCCGACGTGGTCGCGGCCGACGGCTCCGCTGCTGCCGACGACGCCGGACGGGAGGCCCAGAGCGCGTTCCCGACGTCGCTCACGCTGTCCGCTGAGCTCGCCGACACCCTCCGGTACGGCGAGAACGCGCACCAGGCAGCGGCGCTCTACACGAGCACGGACGGCACCGGGATCGCCCAGGCGACGCTGCTGCACGGCAAGGCGATGTCGTACAACAACTACGTCGACGCCGACGCCGCCGTCCGAGCCGCGTACGACTTCACCGAGCCGGCCGTCGCGATCATCAAGCACGCGAACCCGTGCGGCATCGCGGTCGCCGCTCCCGACGCGGGCGACCCGATCGCCTCCGCGCACGCGGCCGCCCACGCCTGCGACCCGCTGTCGGCGTTCGGCGGGGTCATCGCCGCCAACCGCCCGGTCACGCTGGGCATGGCGGAGACGATCGCCGACATCTTCACCGAGGTCGTCGTCGCCCCGGCGTTCGACCCCGAGGCGCTCGAGGTCCTGTCCCGCAAGAAGAACATCCGCCTGCTCACCCTGCCGGCCGACTTCGCCCTCGCCGAGCGTGAGGTCAAGCAGGTCTCCGGCGGTTTCCTCGTGCAGGACGCCGACCGTTTCACCGCGTTCGACCAGTCCACGTGGACGCTCGTCTCCGGCGAGCCGGCCGACCAGCAGACCCTCGCCGACCTGGCCTTCGCGTGGAAGGCCAGCCGCGCGGTGAAGTCGAACGCGATCCTGCTCGCGAACCAGGGCGCGAGCGTCGGGGTCGGCATGGGGCAGGTGAACCGCGTCGACTCGTGCCACCTCGCCGTCAACCGGGCCGGTGACCGCGCTGCCGGGTCGGTCGCCGCGTCCGACGCGTTCTTCCCGTTCGCCGACGGCCTGCAGGTGCTGCTCGACGCCGGGGTCCGCGCGGTCGCCCAGCCGGGTGGCAGCGTGCGCGACGACGAGGTCATCGCGGCGGCGACGGCGGCCGGCGTGACGATGTACTTCACGGGCGAGCGGCACTTCTTCCACTGAGTCCGGTCGGCTCAGCACCCATCCAGCACGAGATGCTGGTTGCGCGCTGAGAGTCGCTGCCGATAGTCTGCAAGGCTCCGCGGCCTCCGCCGACGACCGCTCCACGGGTCGGCGGCACCGCGGACACGACGGTGACGAAGACGACGACTGGAGTGACGATGGACACGACGACCGGCACCACGGCAACGGCTGCCCGGACGGCACGGACGTCCATCGGCGGGACCACTCCCGACGCGCGACCCGCCCTGCGGGCCGTCGCGCCGTACCCGGCCGCGGGCACGCCCGTCGTCTCGGTACCGCCGACCGCGTAGGGCTGCCTCCCACAGCCACCGGGGCCGTAGCGGGCCCAGCCGGACCGAGCGCGAGGGACACGATCCCTGTCGCTCCCGACCACGAGACCCATCCGTCCTCCGACCGACGCCGCACCAGCGGCGGCGGCCGCTGACGCGAGTGGGCACCTGGCCGACCAGACCACGCAACGCAGCCCGGGCCTCCCGTCCGGACAGGGGGCAGCCCCTGGCCGACGGCACCCGGCACGAAGCACGAGGACGCACACGCATGTCCCAGGGACCCCACCGGGAACCGGCGCCGACCCCGGCGCGACCGTCCACCGCCCGCGCGATCGCGCGGCTGTGGCCCTACGTCAGGCCGTACCGCTGGCGGCTGCTCGGCGGGATGGTGGCGGCGCTCGGCGCCTCCGTCGTCGCGCTCGCCATCCCGTACGTGTTGCAGGCCCTCGTCGACGGGCCGCTCGCGTCCGGTGACGGCGCCCTCATCCTGCCCGCCGGCGCCGCCGTGCTCGCGCTCGGCGTCCTCGAGGCGTTCTTCATCGCCTCCCGTCGGAAGATGGTGATGCGACCGTCGACCCGCATCGAGGCGAGCATGCGCAACGCGCTCTACGCCAAGCTGCAGGACCTGCCGGTCGCGTTCCACGACCGCTGGGAGTCCGGGCAGCTGCTGTCCCGCTCGGTGTCCGACCTGTCGCTCATCCGCCGCTGGCTGGCCTTCGGCATCGTGCTCCTGGTCGTCAACGTCGTGACGATCGTCATCGGGTTCGCCGTGCTGTTCACCTTCGGGTGGCAGCTCGGCCTCATCTTCCTGGTGGCGTCGATCCCGGTCTGGGTGAACAGCGTCCTGTTCGAGCGGAAGTACTCGATCGTCGCGCGGCGCAGCCAGGACCAGGTCGGCGACCTCGCGACGAGCGTCGAGCAGTCGGTGCACGGCATCCGCGTGCTCAAGGCGTTCGGACGCGGGCGGTACAAGCTCGACGAGTTCGCCGAGCAGGCCGAGCAGCTGCGCGGCACCGAGATCGAGAAGGCGAAGGCGATCGCGGCCATCTGGTTCTGGCTCCTGCTCGTGCCGGACGTGGCGTTCGCACTGTGCCTGCTCGCGGGCATCTGGCTCGCCAGCCAGGGGGACCTCAGCGTCGGCCAGCTGTTCGCGTTCTTCGCGACGGCCACGGTGCTGCGCTTCCCGATCGAGTCGATCGGCTTCTTCCTCTCGATGACCTTCGACACCCGGACCGCCGTCGACCGGTTCTTCGAGGTGATGGACTCCGAGAACACCATCACGGACCCCGAGCGCCCGGAGACGATCGCGGAGCCGCACGGTGCGTTGTCGTTCAACCAGACGCACTTCCGCTACCAGGACTCCCCGCCGCAGTTCCCCGACCTCGTCAACGGCGTCGACCTGCACCTGCAGCCAGGCGAGACCATGGCGCTCGTCGGGCTCACCGGGTCGGGCAAGACGACCCTGCTGTCGCTCGTGCCGCGGCTGTACGACGTCACCGGTGGCTCGGTGACGATCGACGGCGTCGACGTCCGCGACCTCACGCGGGCCGAGCTCCGCCGCCACGTCGCGGTCGCGTTCGAGGACGCCACCCTGTTCTCGTCGAGTGTGCGGGACAACGTCCTGCTCGGCCGTCCCGACCTGACCGGTGACGACGCCGAGCGGATCATGCGCGAGGCCCTCGACATCGCGCAGGCGTCCTTCGTGGACGACCTGCCCGAGGGCGTCGACACCCGCGTCGGGGAGGAGGGGCTGTCGCTGTCCGGCGGGCAGCGGCAGCGGCTCGCGCTCGCCCGGGCCATCGCGGCGCGGCCGAGCGTGCTCGTCCTCGACGACCCGCTGTCGGCGCTCGACGTCGACACCGAGGCGCGCGTCGAAGCCGGGCTGCGCCGGGTCCTCGCGGAGACGACGTCGCTCATCGTCGCCCACCGTCCCTCGACCGTGACGCTCGCCGACCGCGTGGCGCTCATGGAGAACGGACGGGTCACCGCCGTCGGCACCCACTCGGAGCTGATGGCCAGCAACGAGCACTACCGGTACGTCATCTCGTCCCTGGACGACGACGACGCGAACGACCGAGAGGAGGCGATGGCATGAGCGACGAGACCGACCAGGACGCGCGCGTGACCGTCGACCAGGAGCCTGGGCCCACGCGGCCCGGTACCGACGCGTCGCGGAGCTTGCGGAGCGACGTGGCGGCCGAGGCCGTGGGGAGAGGATCGGTGCCGGTCGCGCAGGTCGGCACCGGCACGCAGGCGGCCGAGGCAGCAGCCCCGGTGACGGCCTCGATCACCGTGCACGGTGTCCGCGGCGAGGAGCGCGAGGACTTCAGCAAGGCCGAGAGCCGACGACTGCGGCGCCGGTCGCTGTCCCTGCTCGGTTCGCTCGCCGCGCCGCTCAAGGCCAGGCTGTGGGGCATCGCGATCGTCGTGGTGCTCTCCACCGCCGGACAGGTCGCCGGCCCGTCACTCATCGCGTGGGGCATCGACCACGCGCTCCCCGCCGTGCTCGACCGGGACGACTGGACGCCGGCGTTCCTCGTGGTGGGCTCGTACATCACGATCGCGGTCGTCGGGGCCGTCCTCACCGCCTGGTACACCGTGCTCTCCGCGCGGATCAGCCAGGCGATCCTGTTCGACCTGCGGAAGCGCGTCTTCCTGCACACGCAGCGGCTCTCGCTCGAGTTCCACGAGACGTACACCTCGGGCCGGATCATCTCGCGCCAGACGAGCGACCTCGACTCGATCCGCGAGCTGCTCGACTCCGGTCTGAACCAGCTCATCCAGGGTGTCCTGTACATGCTGTTCACCGCGGTGGCGCTCGTGCTGCTCGATCCGACCTCGGGCCTGGTGCTCGCGATCGCCCTCGTGCCGCTGTGGTTCCTGACCCGGTGGTTCCAGCAGCGCTCGCAGCAGCTGTTCCGGTCGACCCGGACGACCAGTGCGCGCGTGATCGTGCACTTCGTCGAGACGATGACGGGCATCCGTGCCGTGCAGGCCTTCCGCAAGGAGTCCCGCAACGAGGTCGAGTACGGCGAGCAGGTCGAGCAGAACCGGCAGGCGAACGCCCGCGTGTTCAACCTGTTCGGGATCTTCGACCCGGGTCTGGTGCTCATCGGGAACGCGACGCTCGCCGCGGTCGTCATCGTCGGCGGCTTCCGGGTCGTCGGCGGCTCGCTCGCGATCGGCGCGCTGCTCGCGGTCGCGCTGTACGCCAAGCGGTTCTTCGACCCCGCGCAGGAACTGGCGATGTTCTACAACAGCTACCAGTCGGCCTCGGCGGCGATGGAGAAGATCTCCGGTGTCCTCGAGGAGCAGCCGAGCGTCCCTGACCCAGCGAAGCCGACGAAGCTGCCCGACGCCACCGGCCGGGTCGACTTCGAGCACGTCGAGTTCGCCTACAAGGAGGACCGCGTCGTGCTGCCGGAGTTCGACCTGCACATCCCCGCGGGGCAGACCATCGCCCTCGTCGGGTCGACCGGTGCCGGCAAGTCGACGCTCGCCAAACTCATGGCCCGGTTCTACGACCCGACCTCGGGCTCGGTCACCCTGGACGGGGTGGACCTGCGGGACCTCGACCCGAAGGACCTGCGTCGCGCCGTCGTCATGGTGACGCAGGAGGCGTACCTGTTCTCCGGATCGGTGGCCGACAACATCGAGCTCGGCCGACCGGGGGCCACGCGGGCGGACATCGAGGCGGCGGCGAAGGCGGTCGGGGCCCACGAGTTCATCATGGCGCTGCCGGACGGGTACGACACCGACGTGAACAAGCGCGGCGGCCGGGTGTCGGCGGGTCAGCGGCAGCTGCTGTCGTTCGCCCGGGCGTTCCTGGCGGACCCGAAGGTGCTCATCCTCGACGAGGCCACGGCCTCGCTCGACATCCCGTCGGAGCGGCTCGTGCAGGAGGGCCTCGAGACCCTGCTCGCCGACCGCACCGCGGTGATCATCGCACACCGGCTGTCGACCGTCGCGATCGCCCACCGGGTGCTCGTGATGGAGTACGGCCGGATCGTGGAGGACGGCACCCCCGCCGACCTCATCGCGGGCACGGGTCGCTTCTCGCAGCTGCACGCCGCCTGGCGGGATTCGCTGGTCTGACCTGCGCGTCCCGACCCCACTCCGGCCATCGCGCCCCGTCCCGACGGGGCGCGATGGCCGTTCCCGGGCGCGATCCGGCGCACGGCCGTGGTTTGCTGGGGGGATGAGCAGCAACGACGTCCAGCCGGGAGGCGTCGCCCTGCGCGACCCCTTCGTCGGTGCCCCCTTCGCCGAGGCCGTCCGGCGGTTCTGGCGGAAGTACACGGTGTTCACCGGCCGGGCGTCCCGCTCCGAGTTCTGGTGGTGGTGGCTGACGTCGTTCGCGATCGGCCTCGTCCTGCAGCTCGTGCCGCAGGCCTTCACCCCGGACGCCCCGCTGCTCGAGAACCCCGTCGGCTCCTACCTGTTCGTGCTGTGGGCCCTCGTGACGCTCATCGGAGGTCTGGCCCTCGGCGCCCGACGGCTGCACGACGCGAACCTGTCCGGCTTCTGGCAGTTCCTGCACGTGCTGCCCGGCATCGGGTCGCTCGTGCTCTTCGTGTTCTTCCTGCTGCCGTCGAACCCGAAGGGCACGCGCTTCGACCTGCAGCCCGGTCCGGTGCCGCCCACGCGGCGTTAGCCCGACCAGCCGTCCGTGGTCGGCGACCAGCGCGCACGGCGCATGTCGAGCCTCCAGGCCGTGTCGTCGTCGACCGCGCGCGTCTGTCGGAGCGGTGTGCCCTCGGCGCGGTAGTGCTCGAGCGCACGCGCCTCGTGGCGGACCGGGGGCAGCCCGCCGGCGCGGACGACCCGCCACCAGGGCAGGTCGGCGCCCTCGTGGGCCATCACCTTCCCGACGGCACGGGAGGCGCGGGAGCCGAGCACGGCGGCGACGTCGCCGTAGGTCATGACGCGGCCGGAGGGGATGGCGCGGACGACCTCCGCGACGGCGGCGCCGAAGTCGTGCGCGGCCGCGTCCAGGGTGTCTGGGTCCGCGTTGCCATCGCCGTCTCCGGCGGAGGACGGTGCCGACACGGCGCTGCTCAGAGCGTCAGGGCTGCGAAGTGGTCGCCGTACTGGGTCTCGCCGATCACCTGGAAGCCGATCGCCTCGAAGAACGCCGCCGGGCTCCCGGTGCCGGGCTCGTAGACCACGGTCAGACGCTCGAAGCCGCGCTTGCGGGCCTCTTCCGCCAGACCGTGCACCGCGAACCGGCCGACGCCGCGGCCCTGCGCGTTGGCGGCGACGTTGACGCGCCAGATGCAGCTGCGCAGTTCCTCCTGCGCGTTCTCGGCGTCGAAGCTGCCGATGATGAGGCCGACGACCTCGTCCCCGTCGAGGACGACCCGGGGCCAGGACGCACTCGGCTTGACGTCCGACTCGGCCTGCGCGTAGGAGGTCGGCTGGACGAACTGCTCCTGCCCCGGCTTCAGCGTCAGCGAGTTGGCCGCTGCGGCGGTCGCTGCGGAGAGTTCTTCGAGGCGGAGGTCCGTCATGTCGGTCAGGCTAACGGTGCGAGCGGGTGAGAAGCCAGCGGTGCGACGGAGCGACCGTGCTCCGGCGGTATCGTCACTCGGGTGGCGGAGCATCGGCGTGGGGCGAACCTGCCGTCGCTGGGCGGGTTCAACCGCACGGTCGTGCTCGACGCCGTCCGCCGGTCCCCGGACGGTCTCAGCCGCGTCGAGCTCGCGGCCCGCACCGGCCTCAGCCCGCAGACCGTCTCGAACGTCACCCGGTACCTCATCGACGCCGGCATGATCGTCGAGTCCGGCACGGTGGTGTCGGGGCGCGGCAAGCCGCGCACGATCCTCCGTCTGGAGGCCCGGAGTCGCTTCGCCGTCGGGGTGCACGTCGACCCCGCGGTCGTCACCTACGTGCTGCTCGACCTGGCGGGTGCGGTGGTGGCCGAGGCCACCACGTCGACCCCGAGCGCCGAGGACCCGGAGCAGGTCGTGCGGACGATGGCGGCGGCCGTCGACGAACTCGTCGGTCGCGCCGGAGTCGACACCGACACGGTGCTCGGGGTGGGCGTCGCGTCCCCGGGGCCGATCGACGCAGCGGCCGGCATCGTGCTCGACCCGCCCTTCCTGCCGCGCTGGCGGGACGTCGCGCTGCGGGACGCCCTCGGTGATGCGACCGGCTACCCGGTGCTGCTCGAGAAGGACGTCACGGCCGCGGCGGTCGGCGAGGTGTTCCTGGCCCGGGAGGCGGCGGCGCGGGACTTCGCCTTCGTGTACTTCGGCACCGGGTTCGGCGTCGGGCTCGTCATCGACCACGAGCCCGTGCGCGGGGCTGGGGCCAACGCCGGGGACGCCGGACACATCATGGTCGACCAGGGTCTGCTCGCCGGGACGCCCGACGGCGAGGGCAGGCGCGGCGAGGTCGGGGCCGCCGTGACCCCGGACCGGCTGGTGCGGATCGCGGTCGGACGCGGCATCCCGCTCGGTGACGTGGATGCCCCCGCGGTCGGCACCGACGGTGCCGCCGTCGACCTCGCGGCCGTCGACCGGGCGTGGGACGCGCTCGGGGACGCCGTCGCATCCGGTGACCCGCTCGCATCGGCGTTCGCGGCCGAGGTCGGCACGGTCATGGGGCGGGCCGTGGTCGTCATCGTGAACCTGCTCGACGTCGACCGGGTCGTCTTCGGCGGGCCGTTCTGGTCGCGGATCGCACCGGCTGCCCTCCCGGCGGCGACGGCTGCCATCGCGGGGTCGCCGATCCTCGTCCCGAAGCACCCCGTCACCGTGGTCGAGAGCCAGCGCGGGGCGGACGTGGCCGCGGTCGGGGCGGCCTGTCTGGTGCTGGACGCGGCACTGTCGCCGCGCGCGAGTGCGATGCTCATCGCGCACTGAGCGCATCCCGCCCCGACGTGTCACGCACGCGACGCGGTCCGCGGAGGGCGGCCACCGACACCGTCCGTTCACCAACGCGACACCGCCCGTCCCACTGGATGCTGAACAGTCGTGCAGGCCCCCGACCCGAAGGACCTCCATGCGCACACCCGCCCTGCGTCTCGGCGCCACGATCGCGACGGGCCTGGTCGTCGCGGCCGGCGTCCTCGCCACCGCACCCGCCACGGCGGCACCCGTCGATGCCCCTGCCGTCGCGGCCAACGGCGTCGTCATCAACGAGATCGAGTCGAACGCCGACGACACCGACTGGGTGGAGCTGAAGAACACCGCGACCGTCGCCGCCGACGTCAGCGGATGGTCGATGCTCGACGACAGCGACAAGCACACCCGGTACGTGCTCCCCGCCGGGTCCGTGATCGCTCCGGGCGGGTACTTCGTGATCGACCAGCTGACGAGCACGGCGCCCGGGTTCGACTTCGGCCTCGGCAACCCCGACCAGGTCCGGGTCTTCGACGCCACGGGTGCGCTCGTGCTCGCCCACGCCTACGAGACCCACGCCGCGGTCACGTACGGCCGCTGCCCGGACGGCCTCGGGGCCCTCGTCGACACCACCGCCTCGACCAAGGGCCGGGCGAACGACTGCTCCTCGCCGGTCCGCATCAACGAGGTCGAGTCGCAGGGTGGCACCCCGGGCGACTGGGTCGAGCTGACGAACACCGGCACCACGACGGTCGACCTCGCCGGCTACGTGTTCCAGGACGCCGAGGACGACCACGCGTACACGATCCCCGCCGGCACGACCGTGGCCCCGGGCGGGTTCACCGTCCTGGACGAGGCCGACTTCGGGTTCGGGCTCGGCAAGGCGGACTCCGCGCGCATCTCGACGCCCGCGGGCGTCCTGGCCGACTCGACGAGTTGGACCGAGCACGCGGCCGTCACGATCGGCCGCAACCCGGACGGGACCGGCGAGTTCGCCCCGACGTCCGCTGCGACCAAGGGCGCGGTGAACGCCTTCGTCGGCGTCGTCACGGCAGAGCCCTGGCCCGGCGGTCCGGACGTGACCGTCCTCGACGCCGAGGGCACGTTCTCGGGCGACCTCAGCGGACTCGACTGGCAGTCCTCGTCGACAGCGGTCGGCGGTGGTGTCCTCTGGGGCGTGCAGAACGGCGACGGCCTGCTCTACCGCATGGTCTCCGACGGGAAGGGTGGCTGGGCCCCCTCGAACGCCACCGGCACGACGCTGCACTACGCCGACGGCTCCGGCACTCCGGACGCCGAGGGCGTCACGGTCACCACGGACGACCCCGGCGCGGTGTACGTCTCCACCGAGCGCGACAACGACCGGTCGTCGACCAGCCGCCCGGCGGTCCTGCGCTTCGCGACGACGGACGGCTCCGAGCGGACGCTGAACGCGACGGACGAGTGGAACCTGGCCGGCGACTTCCCGGGCCTCGGCGCGAACGCCGGACTCGAAGGCGTCACCTGGGTGCCCGACTCCTGGCTCACCGCACAGGGCTTCGTCGACGGGTCCACCGGCGCCGCCTACGCACCGGCACGGTACCCCGGTCACGGCGAGGGGCTCTTCTTCGTCGGCGTCGAGGGCACGGCGAGCGTCTACGCCTACGCCCTGATGGCGGACGGTTCGGCGGCGCGCGTGGCCGAGATCGCCACGCCGTTCAGCGTGGTGGCCGAAGTCCAGTTCGACGCGACGCTCGACGCGCTCTGGGTGGCGTGCGACGACGCGTGCGCCGGTCGCACCGCATTGTTCGACGTGCAGGACGGCGTGTTCACCGCGGCGAGTGTGTACGAGGCTCCGTCCGGTGCGGCACGCGACCTGGCGAACGAGGGCTTCGTGGTGTCGGACGTGTGCACCGACGGTTCGCGGGCGACCTACTACGCGGACGACAACGACACCGACGGGTTCTCCCTTCGGACCGGGACGTTGCCGTGCACCGAGGAGACCGAGCCGGGCGACGGCGGCACGACACCGACGCCGGCCCCTGCGCCCGGCGACGGCACGCCCACGCCGACGCCCACCGCCGACCCGGGGACCGGTGGCGCGACGCCGACCGTGCCGGGCGCGCCGGCTGAGTCGTCCCTGACCGCCGCGAACCGCGGCGGGATCAGCGCCCCGGCCACGGCACGCGTCGGCGAGACGATCACCGTGACGACGGGGCGCGAGCACGCCGGTGAGCGCGTCGCCGTGTACCTGTACTCGTCACCGGTGCTCCTCGGGACTCCGGTCGTCGCTGCGGACGGCACGGTCGGGGTCACGATCCCGGCCGGCACGACGCTCGGCGCTCACCGGATCGCGGTCGTCGGCGCGGACGGCGCACTGATCGGCTGGGCGCCGATCACGATCACCGCCGCCTCCGGGCAGCAGCTCGCGTTCACGGGTGCCGAGCTCGCCTCGGGCACCGCGGCCGCCCTGCTCCTGCTCGCCGCCGGTGGCGGTCTGCTCGTCGCACGTCGGCGTCGCCGCACCGCCACCGCCACCGCCGAGTAGCGGTACGGGCGGTACGGGCGGTACGGGCGGTACCGGCGGTACCGGCCCCGGACGGGAGGTGCGGTGCGGGTCCGACCCGCACCGCGCCTCCCGTCCGTCGTCGGCACCTGCTCGCTACCCTCGGACCGTGCAGCACGTCGAGGTCCTCCGGTACACCGCCTTCGCCGATCCGGATGCCGGCGCGGATGGCGGCAACCCGGCCGGGGTCGTGCTCGACGCCGCGGCCCTCGGCGACGACGAGATGCTCGCGGTCGCGCAGCGGGTGGGGTACTCCGAGACCGCCTTCGTGACCGGCTCGGAGGGCGACCGGATCCGGGTGCGCTACTTCTCCCCGGCCGCCGAGGTGCCGTTCTGCGGCCACGCGACGGTCGCCCTCGCGGTGGCGATCGCCGAGCGGCAGGGTCCGGGACGGCGGGTGTTCGTCACGCAGTCGGGCGACGTCGTGCTCGACACATCGGACTCCGCGGGCGGCGTGCAGGTCGCGATGACGAGCGTCGAGCCCGTGATCCGGCCGCTGCCGGACGACCGCCTCGTGCCGCTGCTCGACCTGCTCGGACTGGTGCCGGACGACCTCGACGCGGCACACCCACCCCTCGAGGCCTTCGCCGGCAACTGGCACCCGGTGCTCGTCGTCGCCGACGCGGACCTGTTCCACCAGTTCCGGTTCGCCCCCGCGGCGCTCGCCGACCTCATGCGGCGGAGCGGGTGGCCGGCGACGGTGACCGTGCTGCACTCGGTGGCGCCGGGGGAGTACGAGGCGCGGAACCTCTTCCCGGTCGGCCGCATCACCGAGGACCCGGCGACCGGATCGGCGGCGGCGTCCGTCGGGGCGTACCTGCGCGAGGTGGGGGCGGCAGCGCCGGGGGACCGGGTCGTGATCCGGCAGGGGCGGCACGTCGGACGGCCGAGCGTGCTGCTCGTCGACGTGCCCGAGGCCGGCGGCGTCACCGTGACCGGCGGGGCGACCCCGATCCGGTAGCCGGCCCGCGCCGCTCGGAGGTCACGAACCGGACGCGCTTCGCGTCGATCCCTTGACAACGTTCAAATCCATACGATGGACTAAACCCGCAACGCGGGCAACGGAGTCCGCGACCTTCACCCGTGCAAAGGAGCACCGATGAAACGCACCCGCATCATCGCCGGACTCGCCGCCGTGGCCGTCGCCTCGGTCGGACTCGCCGGCTGCTCGAGCTCGGGGTCCGCCTCGAGCGACACGATCAAGATCGCCTACCAGAAGTTCGGCGCCTTCCAGCAGCTCGACGCCCAGATGAAGGTCGTCAAGAAGGAGTACGAGGACGCGAACCCCGGCAAGAAGGTCGAGCTCGTTCCGATCCAGGCGCAGGAGGACGACTACGCCACGAAGCTCGCGCTGATGAACCGGGCACCCGCGACCGCGCCCGACGTCATCTACGAGGACACGTTCCGCATCAAGGCCGACGCCGATGCCGGCTACCTGCAGCCGATCGACCAGTTCACCGAGAAGTGGGACGAGTGGGACCAGTTCTACGACAACGCGAAGCAGGCGGGTGAGGGAGAGGACGGCAAGATCTACGGCGTCCCGATGGGCACCGACACCCGTGCGCTCTGGTACAACAAGGAGATCTTCGAGGAGGTCGGTCTGCCCGTGCCGTGGGAGCCGAAGACCTGGGACGACGTCCTCGCCGCCGCGAAGACCATCAAGGAGCAGCAGCCGGACGTCATCCCGTTCAACATCTACTCCGGCAAGGCCCAGGGCGAGGCGTCGACGATGCAGGGCTTCGAGATGTTGCTCTACGGTGCGGACGGCGAGGGCAACACGCTGTACCGGGACGGCAAGTGGGTCGTCGGCTCGCAGCAGTTCCAGGACTCGCTGCAGTTCATCGAGGACGTCTACCAGGGTGACCTCGGGCCCACCCCGCAGCAGGCCCTCGACACCAACATCGGGACGACGATCACGCAGACGTGGCTGCCGGAGGGCAAGCTCGCGATCGACCTCGACGGCTCGTGGCAGTCCGGCACCTGGCTGGAGTCCGGGACCGCCCCGTGGGCCGAGTGGAACGACGTGATGGGCCAGGCACCCTTCCCGACGCAGAACGGCCAGGAGCCGGGCTACAACTCGATGTCCGGCGGCTGGACGCTCGCGGTCGGTTCGAAGTCGAAGAGCCCGCAGGACGCGTTCGACTTCATCACGATGTTCCTCGACAAGGACGGCTCCATCAAGTACGACTCGGAGAACAGCCAGATCGCCGTCCGGAAGGACGTCGCCGAGGACCCGGCGTACACCGGCGCGAACCCGACCTTCGAGTTCTTCTCCGGATTGGTGGAGCACACCAACTTCCGTCCGGCGACGAGCGAGTACGCACAGGTCTCGAACGCCATCCAGGTCGCGATGGAGTCCGTGATGACCGGTCAGCAGTCGCCCGCCGAGGCAGCGGCGGTCTACGACAAGGCCGTCGAGGGCGTCGTCGGCGAGGACAACACCGTCTCGGGCTGACCGGCCGGCACCACCTGACGGGAGGCGCGGTGCCGACCCGCCCCGCGCCTCCCGTCAGTCCCCATCTCCGGAACCCTCTCCGCACCCGGAAGGCATCCACCGTGTCCAGCACCCCCCTCGCGCCGACGCTGTCGGCCCCCGGTTCGCCGAACCGCGCCGACCCACCGGCGCCGCGGAAGCGGCGCCGGATGCGGAACGCGACGCGCGTCGTCCCGCTCCTGCCCGCCGTCGTCCTGCTCGTCGTGTTCCTGCTCGGGCCGGTCATCTCGTCGTTCTACGGCTCCTTCACGAACGCGGCGCTGACCGGCATCGACGCCGCGAACCAGCAGTTCGTCGGCTTCCAGAACTACGTCGAGCTCTTCCAGGACCCGGACTTCCCGAAGTCCGTGGTCCTGACGATCGTGTTCCTCATCGCCTCGGCGGTGGTGGGGCAGAACGTGCTCGGCCTCGGCCTCGCGCTGCTCATGCGCAGTGCGAACCGGGTCGTCCGCGCGATCGTCGGCACCTTCGTCGTCGCTGCGTGGGTGCTGCCCGAGATCGTGGCCTCGTTCGCGGCGTACGCGTTCTTCCACGACGAGGGGACGCTGAACACGTTCCTCGCGTCGCTGGGCATCAGCGGCCCGAACTGGCTCTACACGTACCCGATGATCGCGGTCATCCTCGCGAACATCTGGCGCGGGACGGCGTTCTCGATGCTCGTCTACTCGGCCGCCGTGCAGGAGGTCCCCGAGGAGATCACCGAGTCCGCCGAGGTCGACGGCGCGACCGGCTGGCAGCGTCTCGTCTACATCACGCTGCCGGTCATCCGGCGGAGCATCTCGACGAACCTCATGCTCACGACGCTGCAGACCCTGTCGGTCTTCACCCTCATCTTCGTGATGACGGGCGGCGGACCGGGCACGAACTCGTCGACCCTGCCGATCCTGGCGTACCAGGAGGCGTTCCAGTTCTCGCAGCTCGGCTTCGGGACGGCGATCGCGACCATCCTGCTCGTGGTCGGTGCCGTCTTCTCGATCATCTACATCAAGGCACTGAAGCCGGAGGTGGACTGACCATGGCCCTCACCGCTGACCGTCCGGTCGCGAACGTCACCCGCTCGGTGACCGCCCCGGGCTCGCTCCACATGACCTCGCCACGGGGTCGCACCCTGCGGTGGGTGTCGAACGTCGTCCTGCTCGTCATCGCGGTGTGCTTCGCGGTGCCGCTGCTCTGGCTCGTGCTCGCATCGGTGGACACGCAGGCGTCGCTGTCGGTGAAGGTGCCGTCGCAGTTCACGCTCGACAACTTCGCCCAGGTGCTCACCCCGGAACTGTCGTTCATCCCGCTCGCGAACAGCCTGCTGCTCTCCGGTGGCACGGCCGTCGTGACGGTCGTCGCCGCACTCCTCGCCGCGTACCCGCTGTCCCGGTACAAGCTGCGCGTGAACAAGCCGTTCCTGTACAGCATCCTGTTCGGCACCGGGCTGCCCATCACCGCGATGATGGTCCCCGTCTACGCGCTGTTCGTGTCGCTCAACCTCATCGACAACATCTACGGCTGCGTCTTCTTCCTCGCCGCCACGAGCCTGCCGATGGCGATCTGGATGGCGAAGAACTTCATGGACTCGGTGCCGATCTCGCTCGAGGAAGCCGCGTGGACCGACGGCGCATCGATGTTCACCACGCTGACCCGGATCGTCGTGCCGCTCATGCGCCCCGGCATCGCGGTGGTGTTCATCTTCGTGTTCATCCAGGCGTGGGGGAACTTCTTCGTCCCCTTCGTCCTGCTGCTCTCACCCGACAAGGTGCCCGCCGCGGTGAGCATCTTCAACTTCTTCGGTCAGAACGGGGCCGTCGCCTACGGGCAGCTCGCGGCGTTCTCGATCGTCTACTCGCTGCCCGTCATCGCCCTCTACGTGCTCGTGTCGCGCGGCCTCGGTGGCGGCAACGCCCTCGCCGGCGGCATCAAGGGCTGACCACCGCACACCCAGCCGCGCTCCTTCGCGGAACGCGGAACGAAAGGACACCCATGCACCAGGACGAACCGCTCGTCGAGGCCCGGATCGCACGACTCGTGCGGGACCGCGTCGACCCGAACGTCCACCGCCGGGCATCGCCGGTGACGATCGAGGCCTGGCAGGTGCCGGACGAACCGGTGCCCTTCGCCGAGGCCGTCCGGCAGACCTACACGCCGTTCACCGTCGGCGAACCGTGGGGCGCCCGGCCGTGGGGCACCACGTGGTTCAAGGTCACCGGCACCGTCCCCGCCGACTTCGGCACCGCGGACGGCACCACCGCCGAACTCCTCGTCGACCTCGGCTTCAGCAAGCGGCAGCCCGGGTTCCAGGCCGAGGGGCTCGCGTTCCGGCCGGACGGCTCCACCATCAAGGCCATCGAGCCGCGGAACGACACCGTGCCGCTGCCGGTCGGCCCGGGGGAGTCGTTCGAGCTCTACGTCGAGGCCGGCGCGAACCCGGACATCGGCGGCGACGACTTCCAGGGCGCCACCCCGCTCGGCTCGAAGCACACCGCCGGGGACACCCCGATCTACCGGCTCCGCGCGCTCGAGGTCGTCGAGCGCGACGACACCGTCTGGGAGCTGCAGCAGGACCTCTGGGTGCTGCGCGGGCTCATGGCGGAGCTGCCGACCGACGGCACCCGCGGTGCGGACGTCCTCCGCGTGCTCGAACGCGCTGCCGACGCGCTCGACCCCGACGACGTCGCGGGCACCGCCGACGACGCCCGCGCCGTGCTCGCCGAGGCGCTCGCGGTCCCCGCCAGCGGCTCGGCACACCGGGCGATCGCGGTCGGGCACGCGCACATCGACTCCGCCTGGCTCTGGCCGGTGCGCGAGACGAAGCGCAAGTGCGCCCGCACCTTCTCGAACGTGCTGGACCTGATGGACCGCGACCCCGACTTCACCTTCGCCTGCTCGTCCGCGCAGCAGTACGCCTGGATGCGGGACGAGTACCCCGAGGTCTTCGGGCGGATCAAGCAGCGCGTCGCCGAGGGCCGGTGGATCCCGGTCGGTGGCATGTGGGTCGAGTCCGACACGAACCTGCCCGGGGGCGAGGCCCTCGCCCGGCAGTTCGTCGCCGGCAAGCGCTTCTTCCTCGAGGAGTTCGGCGTCGACACCCCCGAGGCCTGGCTCCCCGACTCGTTCGGCTACACCGGCGCCCTGCCGCAGATCGTGCGAGCCGCGGGCTCGAAGTGGTTCGTCACGCAGAAGCCGTCGTGGAACGAGACGAACGTCATCCCGCACACCTCGTTCCTGTGGGAGGGCATCGACGGCTCGCGGGTGCTCACGCACCTGCCCCCGGCGGACACCTACAACTCCGACGTCTCGCCCGCCGACCTGCACCGGGGGGAGCGCCAGAACAAGGAGCGCGGCGTCGCGAACACCTCGATGCTGCTCTACGGCTTCGGTGACGGCGGCGGCGGCCCGACCCGCGAGATGGTCGCCGCCGCTCGACGTCAGCACGACCTGGACGGCTCGCCCCGCGTCGACCTCGGCACGCCCGCACAGGTCTTCGAGGAACTCGAGCGGGCGCTGCCCACCCCCGGGGTCTGGTCGGGGGAGATGTACCTCGAGTTCCACCGCGGCACGTACACATCGCAGATCCGCACGAAGCAGGGCAACCGCCGCTCCGAGCACCTGCTCCGCGAGGCCGAGCTCTGGACCGCCACCGCAGCCGTCCGGCTCGGGCAGGACTACCCGTACGACGCGCTCGAGGACGCCTGGCACACGGTGCTCCTGGCGCAGTTCCACGACATCCTGCCGGGGTCGTCGATCGCCTGGGTCTACGAGAACGCCGAGGCCGAGTACGCCCGCGTCGCCGAGGTCCTCGAGGACCTGATCGGCACCGCGACGACGGCGCTCGCCGTCGGTGGTGCGGAGCGCGGTGCGGACCGGCCGGGAGGCGCGCCCTCCACCGCACCGCACGTCCGGTTCAACGCGTCCCCGGTGGCCGCTGACGGCGTGCGCGCCCTGGGCGCCGAGCCCGTCGACGTGGCGCGGGCCGTGCCTCCCGTCCGGGACGGCGACCGGTTCGTCTTCGACACCGGCGCGGTGGTGGCGACCGTCGACGCGGCCGGCCACGTGGTGTCGCTCGTCGACCGGGCCACCGGGCGCGACGCGATCGCCCCTGGTGCCGCGGCCGCCGAGTACACCGTGTTCCGGGACACCCCGAACCAGTGGGAGGCGTGGGACATCGACCGGGCCTACCAGCGGCACGGAGCGGTGCTCGCCGCCACGAGCGTCACCGTCGAGGGGGACGCGCTCGTCGTCGTCCGTCCGTTCGGCAGCTCGACCGTGACCACCCGGTACACGGCGACCGAGGGGCAGCCGGAGCTCGTCGTCGAGACCGAGGCCGACTGGCACGAGCAGCAGAAGCTCCTCAAGCTGGCGTTCCCGCTCGACCTCAAGGCCGACCAGGCCTCGAGCGAGATCCAGTTCGGGCACATCGACCGGCCGACGCACCAGAACACCTCGTGGGACTTCGCCCGGTTCGAGACGAGCGCGCACCGGTGGGTGCACGTCGCCGAGCCCGGCTTCGGCGTCGCGGTCGCGAACGACTCCACCTACGGGCACGACGTCACCCGGAGCACCCGCCCCGACGGCGGGACGACGACGCAGGTGCGGGAGTCGCTCGTGCGCGGGCCGAAGTTCCCGGACCCCGAGGCCGACCAGGGGCACCACGTGTTCCGGACCGTGCTGCGGATCGGCGAGACCGTGCTCGACGCGGCGGACTCCGGGTACCGGCTCAACCTGCCGGTGCGCACGGTCCCCGGGGACGCCGTCGTCGAGCCGCTCGTCACGGTGTCGTCGCCGCAGGTGTTCGTCGAGGCCGTGAAGCTCGCCGAGGACCGGTCGGGTGACGTCGTCGTCAGGCTGTACGAGGCCCTCGGTGGTCGGGCGGGTGACGTCGGGGTCGACTTCGGGTTCGACGTCGCCGAGGTCACGCGGGTCGACCTGCTCGAGCGTCCGCTCGACGACGGGGCCTGGGCCGACGGTGCACCCGTCGTGCTCACCATGCGGCCGTTCGAGCTCGTCACGCTGCGCGTGCGGCGGGCGTAGCGGGCGGCGGGGGACCGCGGCGTCGGGCGGGGCTCAGGGTGCACCCGTCCGACGCCGCTTCCGCTGTCTGTGCCACAGCGGCCGACCCCGCCCGCCGACCCGCTCGACGACGGGGTGTGACGAGTGGCACGACGGCATGGGAACCGGGCCAGTCCGCTCCGGATAGCGTGGCGCGCATGGCCGTCACCGAGATCTGGCTCGTCCGTCACGGCGAGTCCACCGCGAACGTCGCAGCAGCCCGAGCCGAGGCCGCAGGTGCCGACGTCATCGAGGTTGACCACCGCGACGCGGACGTGCCGTTGAGCCCGCTCGGTGAGGAGCAGTCCCGCGCCCTCGGCTCGGAGCTCGCCGACCGCGGGGTCGACGACGTCCCCGTCGTGCTCTGGGTGTCGCCCTACCGGCGGGCGCAGCAGACCATCGGCATCGCGCTGGAGGCCGGCGGCCTCGCCGAACCCCCGCGCCGGGTCGACGAACGGCTGCGCGACCGCGAGCTCGGCGTGCTCGACCGCCTCACCCGCACCGGTTCGGCGAACCTGCACCCCGACGAGGAGCAGCGCCGCCAGTGGCTGGGGAAGTACTACCACCGGCCGGCCGGCGGGGAGTCCTGGGTCGACGTCATGCTCCGGCTCCGCTCGTTGCTCGCCGACGTCGACCGCATCGAGGACGCCGACCGCCTGGTCATCGCCGCGCACGACGCCGTCGTCATGCTGGTCCTCGCCGTCTGCCTCGACCTCGACGAGCCGGAACTCATGGACTTCGCCGAGTCGCACACCGTCGCGAACGCCTCCCTGACCCGGCTCCGACGCGACACGCTCGGTGGACCGTGGACGCTCGAGGAGTTCTCCGGCACCGGACACCTCGACGAGGACCCCGGCGCCACCGTCACCGAACACGAAGGCCGGAAGGACGACGCCCGTGTCTGAGCCCGTACCCGTCACCCCGAACCTGCTGCGCGAGTGGTCCCTGCCGGAGGTCGGCGGGAGCAAGTACGGCCGCGGGCAGGTGCTCGTCGTCGGCGGCGCCGCGAAGACCCCCGGTGCCGCGATGCTGTCGGCCACCGCGGCCCTCCGCGTCGGTGGTGGACGGCTCACCCTCGCCGTCGCCGAGAGCGTCGCCCCGCACGTCGCCGTCGCCCTGCCCGAGTCCGGCGTGCAGCCGCTGGCGCAGGACGAGGGCGGGCACGTCGCGGTCGGCGCGATCTCGAGCCTGACGGACGACCTCGCGAGCGCCGACGCCGTGCTCGTCGGACCGGGACTCGACGAACCCGATGGCAGCCGCGACCTCGTCGCCGGGCTCGCCGCAGCCGTCGGGGACGAGACGATCGTCGTGCTCGACGCCTTCGCGCTCGGGGTCGCGGCGGACCTGGCGGACGAACTCGCGCCGCTCCGGGGTCGGCTCGTGATGACGCCGAACTCCGGCGAGGCCGAACGGCTGCTCGGCCGCGACTGCTCCGACGACCACACCGACGCGGCGGAGATCGCCGAGCGCTTCGGCGCCGTCGTGTCCCTCGGCGGGGTCGTCGCCGCGCCGGACGGACGTGCGTGGGCGAAGGGCACCGGTGCCGGCGGACTCGGGACGAGCGGCAGTGGCGACGTGCTGTCGGGTGCGATCACGGGGCTGCTGGCCCGCGGTGCCGACGTGGCACAGGCCACCGTGTGGGCGACCCAGGTGCACGCCGCGGCCGGGGACCGGCTCGCGGTGCAGGTCGGGCCGATGGGCTACCTGGCGAGCGAGCTGCTCGGCGAGATCCCGCGCGTCCTGGTCGAGTTCGGCGCCTGAGCAGGACGACCTCAGCCGCCGTCGCGGGCGTCGACGCCATCGCTCCGGGCTCCTCGGCGGCGTCGGTTCGACACGACGGACGCGGCGGGGGGCGTACGTCACCCACCGGTGCGGATCACGACGTCCGTTCCCGGTCGAGGTGTTCCGTCACCGACGTCACCGGGATCGCCGACGAGGGGTCAGCGCTCGAAGCGTGCGGCGACCTCGTCGGCGAGGGCCGCGTCGACCCGGCGCCGCATGTTCTCCGGCATGTCCGGGAGGCTCGTGACCGGCGCCCAGAACGCCTCCGTGTTCTCACCGTCGGCGGGGTACGGGTCGCCGGAGACCCAGCGGCAGGCGAAGACGAGGTCCATGTACTGGGCGCGGTCGCCGTTCGGGTAGGTCATCGGCTCGAGGGTCTGCACCCAGGCCAGGCGTTCGGCGACCGCGACGACGTCGGCCTCTTCGAGGACCTCACGCTCGGCGGCGACGGCGGGCTCCTCGCCCGGGTCGACGATGCCGGTGACCGGGGTGAGGGCGCCGTTGTCGGCACGGCGGACGACGAGGAGTTCACGGTCGTCGCCCTCGCCGCGGGTCACGACCGCGGTGACGCCGGTGAGCCAGAGCAGGTCGTTCCCGACCTTCTCGCGCAGGGACAGGACGAAGTCGGGGGTGGGCATGCCGCCACGCTACCGACCCGCCGGGGTCAGGTCCTCCGTGCCGCGTTCAGGCGGCGTGGCCGCAGCCGCACGAAGCGCGGACGACGAGGTGCCCGTCGAACAACTCGTGCCGACCGTCGTGTCCCGGGGTGAGGACGCGGCTGACGGCGCTGCGGGCCATGTCCTCGATCGGCTGCCGGAGCGAGGTCAACGCGGGCCAGGCGTACTCGGCGTCGGACGACCCGTCGAACGCGGCGATCGCGACGTCGTCCGGTACTGCGACCCGGCGCTCGTGGAAGGCGCGGAGGGCGCCGATCGCGGTCCGGTCGGATGCGATGAAGAACGCCGGCGCGGCGTCGGGGTCGCCGACCCGCAGGGCGTCCGCGATCCGTACGCCGGCGTCGTGGCCACCCTGGCGGGTCAGGGCCGCGGGCACGAACGGGCCCGGGGCGACCCCGGCCGCCGCACACGCCTCCAGCCATCCGACATGACGCGGCTCCGTGGGGTCGTCCTCGCCGACGAACCCGACGGATCGGTGGCCGTGGCCGAGGAGGTGCGCGGTCGTCGCGACGGCGCCGGCGCGGAGGTCCGTCCCGAGGGTGTCTGCCCCGGGCTCGGGAGTCACCACGTTCAGGGTGACCCAGGGCAGGCCGACCTGGTCGAGGGCCTGCCGGTCGAACGGCGTCCCGCTGGCCAACACGAGCACGCCGTCCACCTGCCGGGCCGCGAACTCACGGAACCGCGCGAGCACGTGCTCCGGCTCGAACGAGGACGACGTCGTGTACAGGGCGTAGCCGCGCTCCCGGGCGGCGCTCTCCAACGTGCCGGCGTACTCGGCGAAGAAGGGGTTGTCGAAGACCGGATCGGGTCCGCTCGGGACCAGGAAGACGAGCGTGCTCGCCGATCCGGAGCGGAGTGCCCGTGCGCTGAGGTTCGGGCGGTACCCGAGCTGTGCCACGGCGGCGCGGACGCGCTCTGCGGTGGCCGCGGCGACCGGGGGGCCGCCGTTCAACGTGTAGCTGACGACCGCGTCGGACACGCCGGCGAGCTTCGCGACGTCACGGCGGGTGGGCTTCCGGGGAGCGCCGCCGGCAGTGCCGGCGGCGCCGGCAGCACCGCTCGTGCCGTTGGTGCCGCTCGTGTCCATGGGCCTCCCTCGGCTCCGCTCCTGGTCCGCCTCGGGCCCGGTGGTCACCCTACGACGAGGTCCGACCCGTGTCGGTCACACCGACTCGGTGGTCGCGGGGAGGCCCGTCCCGACGGCGACCGGAGCATCACCGAGGTCGGGGACCTGGAGGCGCTCGCCGCCGCGCAGCGCGGACTGGTACGCCACCAGGCCGGGCAGCGTGTACCGCGCGGCGACCCACGCGTTCACGGTCGGCAGGGTGCGCGTCTCGACCGCGCGCACGAAGTCGTCGACGAGGAACCGGTGGCTGCCCTCGTGGCCGTCGGGGGCGACGTCGAACTCGCGGGGCAGACGACGGGCCTCCTCCGCGTGCACCTCGGCGTGGCCGGAGCTGAAGGCCTCGCGCAGGGACGGCGCGATGTCCGCCAGGAGCGGGTCGTCCAGCCCGATCGACGGCTCCGAGGCCAGGCGGGCCGTGACGTCCTCGACGCCGTCCTTGTCCTGCCAGAGGGAGGTCGTGGCGAGCTGTTCGAAGCTGCCCTCGGTGCCGAACCACCGGAACCGGCTCTCCCGGATCGGCGACGGGTACCCCACCCGACGGAACTCGTTGATCCGCATGGAGCCGCCGCCTGCCAGTTCGAAGAGCGCGGTCATGTTCGAGAAGTCGTTGTCGAACATGCTGACCTCGGTGTCGAACACCCCGTCGTCCTGCTCGTCGTGCACACCGATGCAGCTGACGCTCGTGACATGGGTCGGGAGCGCCCCGAGCACACCGCCGATCGCATGCGTCGGGTACCACATCGGGGGGTAGCTCGCCGTGGCCTTCCAGCCGTCACCGCCGCTGTACCGGTAGGCGTCGTAGAAGCCGAGGTCCATGTCGTGCAGGTAGTCGCCCTCGGCGTAGAACACCCGACCGAACGCGCCGGCGTCGAGCTTCTGACGGGCGAACACGGTCGCCGGGTTGTACTGGCTCGTCTCGCCCATCATGTAGGTCACGCCGGTCCGCTCGACGATCTCGACGACCGCGCGGATCTCGTCCTCGGTCACCGCCATCGGGACCGCCGAGTACACGTGCTTGCCCGCTTCGAGGGCCCGGGTGACGATCGGACCGTGTGTCCACCGCTGGGTGAAGACCGCCACGGCGTCGACAACCGGGTCCGCGAGCATGGTGTCGAGGTCCGGGTGCGTACCCGCGAGTCCGAGCTCGGTGACCAGGCGCTCGGCGCGGCCCTCGATCACGTCGGTCGCGAAGACCGCACCGACACCCGGGTGCAGTTGGAAGAGGGAGGCGAAGTGGGCCGAGAACTGGCCGGCACCGACGATCCCGATCGTGAACGTCATGGGGGCTCCTGAACCGTGTCACACCGGTCCCTCGTCGGACCGATCGGACCCAGACTGCTGTGCGGATTTACTCGTGTCAACCCTTCCAGGAGAAGGGATGCCCCTCGTTGCGCAGACCGCCTCCAGGTGCCCCTGACGACACACTGGTCATGACCAGTAGGCTGACGACGTGGAGATCATCATCCTGCCCACCCCGGCGGAGGTCGGTCGCGTCGCCGCGGCCAAGATCGCGTCGGTCGTCACCACGAAGCCCGCGGCGGTCGTCGGACTCGCCACCGGATCGAGCCCGCAGGGCATCTACGCCGACCTGCGCCGTCGGGTCGAGGCCGGCGAGCTGTCGTTCGCGCAGGCGCGCGGGTTCGCCCTCGACGAGTACGTCGGCATCCCGCTCGAGCACCCCGAGTCGTACGCCAGCGTCATCGCCCGCGACGTCGTCGAGCCCCTCGGCTTCGACCCCTCGCGGGTCCGCGTGCCGGACGGCCGCGCGGGGGACCTCGCCTTCGCCGCGAAGGAGTACGACGCCGCCATCCGCGCCGCCGGCGGGGTGGACGTGCAGATCCTCGGCATCGGGGCGAACGGGCACATCGGGTTCAACGAGCCGACATCGTCGTTCGCGTCCCGCACCCGGATCAAGACGCTGGCGCCGAGCACCCGCGAGGCCAACGCGCGGTTCTTCGACTCGCTCGACCAGGTGCCGACGCACTGCATGACCCAGGGTCTCGGCACGATCCTCGAGGCCCGCGAGCTCGTCCTCGTCGCCCAGGGCTCGGCGAAGGCGGACGCCGTCGCCGCCGCCGTCGAGGGCCCGCTGTCGTCCTTCGTGCCGGGCTCCGCGCTGCAACTGCACGAGCACGCCACGGTCGTCGTCGACGAAGAGGCCGCCGCGCGCCTGCAGCTCGCCGACTACTACCGGTACACGTACGCGAACAAGCCGGAGTGGCAGCGGTTCGAGTAGCCCCGCGGAGGTCAGCGGGCGGCGGCCAGGCGCGCGAGCCCCTCGCGCAGGGTCTCCTCCGAGCACCCGAAGTTGAGCCGGACGTGCCCGATGCCCTGCCGGCCGAAGTCCCGCCCGTTCGACAGCGCCACCTTCGCCCGGTCGACCAGGAGCGGCGCGGGGTCCTCGCCCCACGGCAGCGCCCGCAGGTCGAGCCACGCCAGGTACGAGGCCTGCGGCTGCCGGTACCCCGCGCCGGGCAGCGCCTCACCCAGCTCCTCGGCCAGCACCCGGCGGTTCGCCGCGAGTTCCGCGAGCAGGGACGCCAGCCACGGGCCGCCCTCAGTGAAGGCGGCGACGCTCGCGGTGTAGCCGAGGATCCCGGTTCGCTCGACGACCTCGCCCGGCAACCCGTCGAACCACCCGCGAGCCCGGTCGGATGCGCCGACCATGAGGGCGCACTTCGTGCCGGCGAGGTTGAAGGCCTTGCTCGCGCTCGTCAGGGCGACCCCGAGGGCAGCGGCCTCCGGGCATGAGTCGAGGAACGGCGTGAACGCGGCGTCCGCGTGCACGAGCGGGGCGTGGATCTCGTCGGAGACCACCACGGCGTCCCACTCGGCGGCGAGCCGGGCAAGTGCCGCCAACGACTCCTGATCGTGCACGAGCCCGAGCGGGTTGTGCGGGTTGCAGAGCAGTACGGTCCGGGCGCCGTCGGTGAAGGCCTGCCGCACGCCGTCCAGGTCCATCCGCCAGCCCGCGGTCGTGTCGAAGGGGTCGGCCGGGCCCTCGGGAGCGAGGAGCGGCACCTCGGTGACGGACCCGCCGGCCTCGCTGACGTACTCCCAGAACGGCGCGTACACGGGCGGCATGATGACGACCTGGTCCCCGGGCTCGATCACCCGGCGGAGCACCTCGACCGCGGCGACCGAGACGTCCGTGGTGGTCCGGACGAGGTCGGGGTCCACCGCCCAGCCCCACCGGTCGGCGGCGAACGTGGTGAAGGCCTCGGGCAGCACCCGGTGGTGCCCGACGTACCCGGTGTCGCCGTCCGTGACCGCTCGGACCAGGGCGTCCCGCACGGGTTCGGCGAGGGCGCAGTCCATCTCGGCGACGAACATCGGCAGCACCTCGGGGCCGAACGCGGTGTACTTCTCGCTCGTGCGGGTCCGGCGGGCATCGAACACGGAGACCATGACGCTCATGCCGTCATCCTCGCAGCGGTCAGTGAATCTGGTCCAGCCAGCCGGTTGCCGCTTCTCGGATTCCTTTGTAAAGGCGGAGCGCGTTGTCCACGGCTCGACTCATCGGCCGTAGATCCGCGGACAAAGCCCCGAAGGTGACGAGCATTTCCCGCATCGGTTCGAGTTCCGTCATCTCGGGGATGTCTGCGACCGCCGACAAGCTCTCCTTGAGTGTCAGCTCGAGGTCAGGTACCCCAGCCGAGACGCGAAGGACCGTCTGGACCGAACCGTTGAAGGAGTCCCACTCGTCGCCGAGTGCTGAGGTCGTCTGCTCGAGCGCGTCGACACTGGGTTGCAGGCGGTCACCCAAGGCGCGGAAGCTCGCGATCATCGCGGTTGGGGACTGCGAAGCCGGCGGGACATAACTTCCCATCGCGGCACCCAGCGCATCGAGATCGTGCTGGAACTCCACGACCTTCTCCGCAAGTGCTGCTTGCCCAGTCTCCAGGGCGGCGAGAGCCTCGAGCGCGTCGACGTCCGAGTCATCTGGTTCGGCTCCTCCGCGAGCTCCAGGAACGGCTGTTGTTGGTGTCGCGAGGAGTCGAGTTCGCGCCTCGATCGACTGCCGCAACCTCGAGACGACCTCCTCGACCATGTCGTCCCAGTCGCTGCTGCCCGGCTCGGATCGACGGACAGCAGTCACGTCGATGTACTGGCTGTCCTCGAGTGCCTTCCGAACGGGATCACTCGGGTCGACGACTCCGGTCGCTCTGGTGTCGATCCACTGCAGCGGAAGCAGGAGTCGGACGTCGCCCGCGGCCTTTGCCGCGGCACTGAACCCGAGGACCTCCGAGCGGCAGGCTTCGCTGGTCAGGTATCGAGGTGTGACGAAGCTCAGCAAGAAAGTCGTTGCGCTGACCTCTCGGTCCAGACGGGTGCGCCAATTCTCTCCCCACAGGATGTCGTTGCGATCGATGAACAAATCGATCTCGAACCCGTACAGAGCGTGGTACGTCGACTTCACGTCTTGTGCGAAGCGGAGTATGCGCCCTCTCGCGTGGTCGTTGTCAGCGTGCACGTAGCTGACGAACAGGCTGGCATCGACGTTCGGCGTCAATTCGGTGGCTCTCTGTCGGAGTGGATCAGCTGAGGCGGGAAGTAGGGCTGCCGGAGCAGCTTCCGAGAGCCAAGCTCGAGGGGTGGCGAGCGCCTCCACCGGCAATGCCCAGATGTCGTCGGCCAGCTGGCGGACGTCCTGCCCGAGATAGACGACGAAGCCTCGATGCAGCCCGCGGTCTTGTCGCAGCGCCAGCAGCCCTCGGGCGTCTGTGCTGGAGACCGATGACGACAGCTTCACTTCGACACCCACGAGCCGCCCCGTGCCATCCTGCAGGACCAAGTCGACCTCTGGAGACCGATCGCTCGACTTCCTCCAGAAGAACGGATCGACTGCCGTTGACGACCAACTCGCCGCCGGAAGGATCTGATTGACGACGTGTGACTCGAGCAGCGAACCCAGGAATGCCCGGTCGGGACCGATCTCGCCTCCCGCCCGGGCATGAAGAGCAGCTGCGACTGCTGTATCCGAAGGATGGATCTTCGCGCGGGAGTGGAACTGCTTGCTCGAGGCGAGGGCGAGGTTCGGAAGGCTGTGGGTCAGAAAGAGCTGTTGGAACATGCCGACGTATCGATCGACGGTGCGTCGGTCGAGATCGACAGTGTTGCCCAACTTCGATGCGTTGAGGATCCCGCCGGGGTTGCAGACGAGTGCCCGGAGGATCGTGAGGGCGACCAGCGAGTCGCGACCACGATCCGGCAGTACCGAGTTCCCGAGCACCCCATCGACGTAGCTCTCGATCTCCTGGCGTCGCTCGCGGGCGGTGGACAGCCCTCTCGGAACGCGGAACGGGGGGAGCCCCCCGACGGTGAGGTCGCGGATCAGCGCCGGCTCGTCGTACTCGGAACGCCACGCGGCACTGGGCTCGCTCTCGAAGAGGTGATCGACGATCGAGCCCTCGTGGCGGCCGATCTCCCACAGGGTCAGAGGGTCAAGGCGAAGTCGAGTTGCGCGACCTGCGAGGGCATCGGCGCCCCCGAGTGTGTTCCGCCCGATGCTCGACGACCCAGTGAGCACGATCATGCGATCTGTTTCGTCCACGAGGCGCTTGACTTCCACGGGGAGGTCGGGGAGGAGCTGTGCCTCATCGATGACGACCGGGCTCGGTAGCCGCCGAAGCCACCCAGCCAGGTCGCTTTCGGCGTCACGACGAGTTGCCGTGCTCGAGAGATCGACGTAGTCGAATCCCTCGCCTGTACTGAGCTCACTGCGAACCAGTGATGTCTTGCCCACGGCCCGTGCCCCTTCGATCACGAGGACGGGCAGGGTGCGGGTAGCCCGAATCCGGCGGGCGAGGAGGCGCGGGATGGAAGGCATGCGGAAAATGTACATCAGAACAGCAAAAATTTGTACATGAGTTGCAGGTTCGCCTTGGTGTCGCCCATTCGTTGGCAGAGCGACCAAGACGTGAACAACCACCGACCGCCCGGTGACAGCGGTGGCGTCCCCCGTCTGAGGGGGCTAGCGTCGCGATCGTGACCAGTCCTCGCGTGCACCGTCGCCCGCTCCTCCGTCAGTTCCCGCTCGCCGCGGTGGCCACGATCGCCGCACTGCTCGGCACCGGGGCGGTGGTCACTCCGGCCGCGGCCGCCCCGGAGACCGCAGCGTCCGTGGCGGGGGCGACTCCGGCCTCCCGGCCCGTCACCGATCCGGCCGCGTTCGTCGACCCGTTCATCGGCACCAGCCACGACGGCAACACCTGGCCCGGCGCCACCGCACCGTTCGGCATGATGCAGTGGAGCCCGACCGGGACCAAGGGCGACCAGACGTCGACCCCGGTCGCGAACGGCTACTCGTACGACGTGAACCGCCTGCGCGGGTTCAGCCTCACGCACCTCAACGGCGCCGGCTGCGCCCCCGGTGCTGCTGGCGACATCCCGATCATGCCGGTCACGACGCCCGTCACGACCTCGCCCTCCGCGGACTCGACCGATGCCGTCTACGCCGCGGGGTACTCGCACGACCAGGAGCACGCCAGCCCCGGCCGCTACGGCGTCACGCTCGACAACGGCGTCCGCACCGACCTCGCCGTGACCACCCGCGCCGGCGTCGGCGAGTTCGCGTTCCCGGCCGGGCAGGACGCGAACCTGCTCTTCCGCACCTCGAACTCGATCAACGGCAGCGAGGCCGCCGACACCCGCGTCGACGCCCGCACCCGCACGGTCAGCGGCAGCGTCCTGACCGGCGGCTTCTGCAGCCGCCGCGCGAACGGCGGCGGCGCGACGAACCCCGACCGGCGCAGCTACTACCGCCTGTTCTTCACGGCCACCTTCGACAAGCCCTTCACGAGCACCGGCACCTGGAAGGACGGGACCGTCCAGCCGGGAGGCACGCGCGCCTCCGGTGGGGAGGGCTACCTGACCGGCGCCGACCGCGCCGGACGCGGCTCCGGTGCGTGGATCGGGTTCGACGCGCGTCGCGGTGCGACCGTGCACGCGAAGATCGGGATCTCGTACGTGAGCGCCGCCGGCGCCGTCGCGAACCGTGACGCCGAGGTGACCAAGCGGGCGACCGTCGCCAGCGTGGCGGCGGCGACCCGGGCCTCCTGGAACACGGAACTCTCGCGCATCCGGGTCGGTGGTGGCACGACCGACCGCACCACGCAGCTGTACACGTCGGTGTACCACGCGCTCATGCAGCCGAACACGCTGAACGACCGCGACGGACGCTACCTCGGGCCGGACATGCGGGTGCACCGGATGGACCGCGGGCATCGCGCCGTCTACGGCACGTACTCCGGATGGGACCAGTACCGCGCGCAGATCCAGCTGCTCGCGCTGCTCCGGCCGGACGTCGCCGGGGACATGGCCCAGTCGATGCTGCGGTTCGCCGAGCAGAACGGCGGCGTGTGGGACCGGTGGCTGCACCTCGGCGCACCGACACACGTGATGACCGGGGACCCCTCCGCCGCGACGCTCGCCACCTGGTACGCCATGGGGGTCCGGAACTTCGACGTCCGCGCCGCCTACGCCTCCCTCAAGCGCCAGGCGACCGTCGAGAACGGAGACGCCGAGAGCGACATCGGGTGCCCCGGCCAGTGCCTCGCGCAGCGGCCGGCGCTCGACGAGTACCTGCAGCGGCACTACGCCGCGAACGACGACTGCTCGTGCTGGGGCGGCGCGGCCGAGACGCTCGAGGACTCCATCTCCGACAGCGCCCTCGGGTACTGGGCTTCGTCGCTCGGGCTGCGGTCCGACGCCCGGATGTTCGCCGCCCGTGGCGAGTACTGGGAGAACACGTTCAACGCGGCCGTCGGGTACCAGGCTGCGCGCCAGGCCGACGGGTCATGGACGCCCGGGTGGTCGCCCTCGACCGGGACCGGGTTCGCGCAGGGGACGAGCGCGCAGTACACCTGGCTCGTGCCGCAGGACGTCAGCGGGCTGTCCGCGGCACTCGGCGGGGACGAGGCCGCGGTGGCCCGACTCGACACGTTCTTCCACGACGGCGCGGGCAACTGGGCGGTGACCGGCGGGGACGCGACGCGCTTCGACCCGACGAACGAGCCCGACATCCACACGCCGTGGATGTACAACGCGCTCGGACAGCCGTGGAAGACGCAGGAGACCGTGCGCCGGGTCGTCGACGACGCGTACCGCACCGGGCCGAGCGGCTTGCCGGGCAACGACGACCTCGGCACGATGAGCTCCTGGTACGTCTTCGCCTCGATCGGGCTCTTCCCGCAGACGCCCGGCCGGGCCGAGATGCTCGTCGGCAGCCCGACGTTCAGCACGGTCGACATCCGGCGGTCAAGTGGGCAGCGGATCGTGATCCGGTCCTCGGGGACGGAGCAGTACGTGCAGGGCGCGCGGCTCGACGGGAAGGCCCTCACGAAGTCGTGGGTGCCGGCCTCGTTCGTGAACCGCGGTGGCACGTTGTCGCTGCGGGTCGGGGCGACGCCGGACACGGAGTGGGCGACGGCGGTGCGGGACCGGCCGGTCGACCGCTGAGCGCACCACCACGCGCCAGCAAGCGGTCGAGGACGTCCCGGTGCCGGGTGGTGGCCGGCCCGACGGGCTGTCGTGCGAGAGTGTCCGCGTGCACTACCGGATGATGAACGACTACTCGGCGGACTGGCCGTTCTGGGGCGATGACGGCCAGTGCCCGGACGGGGAACCAGCGCTCCCGCCGCGCCTCGACGCTGACGTGCGCCAGTGGGCGGCCGACTTCGACGGCGGCTACTCGTACGAGTTCGGCTGGCAGACGAAGGCGCGTGCCGACGAACACCGCCGTCGTGGTCGGGGTCTGTTCGGCGCGGTACAACGAGTCGTGGAGGCTGAGGGCCACACCGTGGAACTGGCGTACTGGGAGACCGCACACCGCAAGGGTCTCTAGTCCTTCAGGGCTGCTGACGCGCACCGTCGCGGAGGCCGGAGCCGTTCACAGCAGGACCACCCTCCGTGCCCGACGGAGCTCCTGGCACGGCTGATCGAGGCCGAGCACGACAACATGGGCGCTTCGGGTGACCTCTTCGCGGCGGAGCTCGGTGCCGCCGGTGTCGACGTGGTACACCAGGTCCTCCCGGGTACCCGTCATGCGTTCCTGAACCGCCCAGCGCTGGCGGAGTTCTCGACGGCCACGGCGATGATCGCGTCGTGGCTCCACGACACGGCGGTGCCGGTCGAGCGGTGAGGTGGGCCGAACCAGCTCCCGCGAGCCGCTACCCGGCGACGCGGTCGACGGCGTCGAGGACCGTCGGCACCTCGGTGCGCGTCGTGTAGTCGACGTGCACGTCGGCGAACCGGACGATCCGGTCACCGTCGACGACGAACACCGACGGGAACGGGACCTGAGCCGTGTGGTCGGCGTTGCTGTCGGCGACGTCGAAGCCGAGCTTCGTGTGGGCCTCCCGCGCGGGCCCGTCCGGCGAGGTCACGATGCCCAGCCGCGCGGCCAGGGCGTTCGCCGGGTCGGACAGGACGGGGAAGGCCAGCTCGCCGTTCGCGATCGCCTGCTCGGAACCCTCGCGGGTCTGCGGTGAGATCGCGATGAGCCGCACCCCGCGGGCGGTGAGTTCCGGCAGGAGGTCCTGCTGGTACGTGCGGAGCGTCAGGTTGCAGTACGGGCACCAGGCACCGCGGTAGAACACCACGACGGCGAGGGTGCCGTCGAGCTCGGCGGCCAGTGACGTGTCGGCCCCGGTCGCCGTCAGCAGCGCGGCGTCGGGGACGGTGTCGCCCTCGTCGGCGGCGGTGCTCGGCACGCCCGCTGCACGGAGTGCCGCCTGCTCCCGGTCGAACACCGCGCTCAACTCCGGACCGATCTGGGCGGTGAAGCCCTCGTTGAACGTGTGGACCTGCTCGGCGATGGACTGCTCGGGCATCGGGGCTCCTCCGGGTGGCGGCGGTGGGTCCGCCGGTGCAGGGAGCCTATGCAGCGAGGTCGGGGCGGGTGCGCTCGGACGTCACGCTCCGTCACCGAACGTCACGGGCCGTCACGGAGCCGCTTCCCGACCACGTGCCCGGACAGGGAACTCAGCGTTGCCCCACCGGACGCACGACGATCTCGTTCACGTCGATGTCGGGGCGCTCGTCCACGGCGTAGGCGACCGCACGAGCGATCGCGTCGGCCGGGACGGACTCTGCGCGGTACGCCACCATCGCGGCGGCGGCCGATGCGTCGGTGATAGTCGAGGCGAGTTCCGAGTCCGTCACGCCGGGGGAGACGGTGGTCACGCGGACGGAGCGCGGGGACTCCTGGCGGAGTCCCTCCGTGATGGCTCGGGCCGCGTACTTGGTGCCGCAGTAGACGGCTGCCGTCGGCGAGACCTCGAATGCCCCGACGGACGCGACGGTGACGACGTGACCGGTGCCCTGGGCGAGCATGGTGGGCAGGGTCGCGGCGATGCTGTGCAGGAGACCGCGCACGTTGACGTCGATCATGCGGTCCCACTCGTCGACCAGACCCGCTGCCAGTGGGGACAGGGGCATGACTCCGGCGTTGGCGACCAGCACGTCGATGCGTCCGAACCGCGCGAGTGCGGCCTCGGCGAAGTGGCGGGCCGAGGCTACGTCGGTCACGTCGAGGGGTACCGCGAGCGCCTGCCCTCCGGCAGCCTCGATCTCGGCCACGAGGGCGTCGAGGCGATCGGTCCGTCGGGCGCCCAGCACGACGGGGTGCCCGGCGGCGGCGAGGCGGAGCGCCGTGGCCCGCCCGATCCCGCTCGAGGCACCGGTGACCAGGACGACCCTTCGGCGGTGCAGCACCATGCCGGCGTGGTGCAGGACGTCGTCACGGAAGTCGCCATCCGCGGTGAAACCGGTGTCGTCGACGTACTCGACGTGGTCGCCGGAGACTTCGTAGCGCCCGACGTACGCCGCTTCGCGGTCGCCGCGGGCCTCGACGTACCGCCCGTCGGCGCGGAGTTCGTGGCGGATCCGGCCGTCCGATGTGACCCAGAGCCCGACGTACGGATGTGTGGTGGTGGTCGTGTCCTCGTTCATGTCCACCACCTTGGAGCCGACGCGGACCCGGACCCAGGTCGCATCGTCCCGGGGTGCGCGGGGGCCAGGGAGGCGCCACGATCTGCGCCTACCGTGGAGGTGTGTCCACGCCCGATCACGACCGCAGCCTCGCCGCCTACCTCCGCGCCGTCCGTGAGCGCCTCTCCCCGGAGGCGCTCGGGTTGCCCGGTGGCGGCGTCCGCCGTGTTGCGGGGCTCCGGCGCGAGGAGGTGGCCGTGCTGGGCGGCCTCAGCGTCGACTACTACACGCGGCTCGAGCAGGGACGCGAGCTCAGCCCGGGCGTGGCGGTGCTCGAGGGCATCGCGACCGGGCTGGAGCTCGAGGGGGACGAGCGCGACCACCTGTTCACCCTGGCCGGGCTGACCGCGCCGCCACGGGTGCACGCTGCGGCGACGTCCGTGACACCGGCGCTCGCGCAACTCCTGGATTCCTGGTCGGCGCAGCCCGCGTTCGTGATCAACCCGGCCCACGACGTCCTCGCCGCGAACGCGCTCGCCCGCGCGGTGTACGCGCCCTTCGGCGAGTTCGACAACCTGGTCCGGATGACCTTCCTCGAGCCGGCGGCCCGGCGCTTCCACGTCGACTGGGCACGCACCGCCGATTCGACCGTGGCCAGCCTCCGGGCAGCGACGACGGGTTTCGAGGCCGACCCCCGGCTGCTGAGCGTGGTGGAGTCGGTGGGCGAGCGGAGTCCGGAGTTCGAGGAGCGGTGGCGAGCGCAGCGCGTCCAGCGCAAGACGGCGACCGTCAAGCAGTTCCTGCACGACGAGGTCGGACGGTTGGAGTTCGACGCGCACTCCTTCGCCGTCCAGGGCGCGCCGGGCCTGCATCTCGTCGTCTACGGGGTCGAACCGGGGTCCGCGACGGCACGAGCTCTTCCGCTGCTCTCCGTGGGCATGACGGCGAGGACCGCGGCGCGGCGGTAGCGTCCGCGCCAGCCGCCAGCCGCCAGCCGCCAGCCGCCAGCCGTCAGCGCAGCTCGCGCCCGCCGCCCCACACCCGCCGCACCTCGAGCGCCGGCGACAGCGCCACGAGGTCCGCCGCGGAGCCCGGCGCGAGTCGGCCGAGCCGGTCCCCGAGCCCGAGTGCCGCGGCCGGGATGCTCGTGAGCGCCGCCACGGCCTGGGGCAGCGACCGCCCGGCGAGGGTCACGGCGTTCCGGAGTGCGACGTCCTGCGTCAGGGTCGACCCGGCGATGGTGTCCGTCCCGGCGACGCGCGCGACCCCGTCCGTCACGGTGACGTCGAGCGACCCGAGGCGGTAGTCGCCGTCGGCAGCTCCCGCGGCCCCCATCGCGTCGGTGATGAGTGCGACCCGACCCGGGGCAGCGCGGAACAGCGTCTCGGCCACGAGCGGGTGCACGTGGACCGCGTCCAGGATGAGCTCGAGCGTGACCCGGTCGTCCGACACCGCCGCCCCGATCGGCCCGGGCGCTCGGTGGTGCAGGCCGGGCATGGCGTTGAACGCGTGCGTCAGGACGGTCGCGCCGGCATCGAACGCGGCCCGCGTCTGGTCGACCGTCCCGACGGTGTGCCCGACGGCGACGGTCACACCAGCGGCGGCGAACCGACGGACGGCGTCGAGCGCCCCGGGCAGTTCGGGCGCGATGGTGATCTGTCGGAGGACGCCCTCGCCGGCCTCGAGCAGGGTGTCGACGTCGGCCGGGGTCGGCGCGAGGAGGTGGTCCTCGTTGTGGGCGCCCTTGTTGTGCGGCGAGAGGAACGGCCCCTCCAGGTGGACGCCGAGCACGAGCGGGTCCGTCGCCATGACGGCCCGCACCTGCGCCAGCGACGCGACGAGCGCGGGGACGGGGTTCGCGACGAGCGACAGCACCGACCGGGTCGTGCCGTGGGCCCGGTGCATGGCCAGGGCCTGGGCGAAGGAGTCGTCCTCGTACGCCTCGGTCGCGCCGCCGTGTCCGTGCAGGTCGATGGAGCCGGGCGTCAGGGTCGCGTCGCCGAGGTCGACGACCTCGGCCGCCGCGGGTGCTGCCCCGGACCCGACCTGGAGGATCGTGTCGCCGCCGACGAGCACCCACCCGTCCGCGACGGACCCGGCCACGTCGACCAGGCGGGCGGCCCGGACCAGGGTCGTGCGGGCCTCCAGGCCGGAGGTGCGATCGCGGTCCTGGAGGCCCGTGGTGCTCATGCGGTCTCCCTGCGGAACGCGACGACGCCGCTCACGGCGGCGACCACGACGAACACGAGTCCGACGAGCGGGTGCCCGAGCGAGACCCAGGTCGCGCCCGCGGCGACGACCAGGGCGGTCTCGACGACGGTCTTGCCGACCACGTCGGTCTCGATCGGGGAGCGCGGCGAACGGAAGAGGTACCAGACGACGGCCGCGAAGAGCGGAGCGCCGACGATGAAGAACACCGCCGGGAACGGGTACGGCCACGCCAGGTAGCCCCAGTACGCCAGGGAGAGCAGGCCGAAGGCGCAGACCACGACGCGGAGGACACTCCAGGTGTCGACCGGTCGCCGCGGGGCCGCCGGCGTCGCCGGCACGTGGTCGTCGCCGGGCTCGACCGGACTACGGGGTGCGTCGCGCATCGCCTGACCTACTTGAAGATGATCGTCCGGGCGCCGTCAAGGAGCACGCGGTCCTCGGCGATCCACCGGACGGCCTGGGTGAGGGTGCGGGACTCCTCGTCCTGTCCGATCGACACGAGCTCGGCCGGTTCCTTGGTGTGGTCGACGCGGACGACGTTCTGCTCGATGATCGGGCCCTCGTCCAGGTCGCTCGTGACGAAGTGCGCGGTCGCCCCGATGAGCTTCACCCCGCGGGCGTGCGCCTGCCGGTACGGGTTCGCGCCCTTGAAGCCGGGCAGGAACGAGTGGTGGATGTTCACCGCGCGCCCGGCCAGGGCGGCGCAGAGCTCGGGGGAGAGGATCTGCATGTACCGGGCGAGGACGACGAGCTCGATGTCGTGCTCCTCGACCGCCTCGAGGATCCGGCGCTCCATCGCGGCCTTCGACTCGGCGTCGGTGACCGGGCGGTGCTCGAACGGCACCGAGTAGAACGACGCGAGTTCGGCGAGGTCGGTGTGGTTCGACAGCACGAGCGGCACGTCGATCGGCAGCTGCCCGCCGCGCTGCCGGTACAGCAGGTCGTTGAGGCAGTGTCCGGCCTTGGACACGAGGACGAGGGTGCGCATCGGCCGGCCGACCACGTCGAGCTGCACCCGCATGCCGTAGCGCTCGACGACCGGTGCCAGGGCCTCCTGGAACGTCTGGCGGTCGACCGGGGCCATCACCTGCAGGCGCATGAAGAACGTGTCCGTGTCGGCGCTCGAGAACTGCTGCGACTCGGTGATGTTGCCCTCGGCGGCGACGACGGCTCCGGAGACGGCGTGCACGATGCCGGGCTGGTCGTCGCAGACCAGCGTGAGGGTCCAGTGCGTGGGGGTCTCGGGCGTCGGGGTCGTCACCGGATCAGGGTACCGGGGGCGTGCGCGCGTCCGCGCGCGACCGGACGGGAGGCACGTGGCGGCGGTGTGACGGGCCTCCCGGTCGTCAGCGGGACGAGATCGTGACGACGAGGTGCTCCTGCACGTACCCGAGCCAGTCGTAGACGTCCCGCAGGCCGATGCTGCCGTCGTCGCCGTTCAGCCCGTTGTCGGCCGTCTCGCGATCGACGATGCCCAGGCGGTCCGCGATGGTGAGCCGCAGGTCGGTCAGCGACCGGAGCCAGGCCTGCTCGTCCGCGCGGGTCAGCGCGCCCTCCCGCATGCCGGTGAGCCACTCGTGGACCACGGTCGCGTTCGACGACTTCGCCGCCCGCAGGTCATCCTGCGTGTAGCGGCGGAACTCGGCGCTCGCCTCGTCGTCCTCCGGGTAGGCGTCCGGGAACATCCGGGCCGCCACCGGGTCGGTCGCCAGGTCGTGGTCGAGGACCTGGCGCAGCTGCTCGACCAGCGAGGTGAGGACGGCGCGCTCGCCGGAGGCCAGACCGAGGTGCACCCCGTCGGCGCGACGGACGAAGGGGATCACGCGGCCGGGGCCCGGTCGACGGTCGCCTGTAGGCCGTACCCGTGCATGGCCTCCACGTGGCGCTCCATCTCCTCGCGGTGCCCGGTCGCGACGACCGCCCGACCGTCGGAGTCGACCTGGTGCATGAGGCGCTCGGCCTTCGCCCGGGGGAACCCGAAGTACGACTCGAAGACGTAGGTGACGTACGACATCAGGTTCACCGGGTCGTCCCACACCACCGTGGTCCACGGGACGTCGGCCCGCACCGAGGTGCGCTCGTCGACGTCCGGACTCAGCATGGTCATGCAGACAAGGGTGACACGAACCGGTGGCCTCGGTACGATCGAACGGTCGCGACTGGCGTTGGATGGGTCACCATCGGGGAGCGACACCTGACACGGAGCGCAGCCGTACGCCTGGGCCGCGCCCACCCGTCCACCGCGTCGTGCGTCCCTGCACGGCGGTGTCGCGTCGCTCGGCGCGGCCAGACAACGAGGAGTCCCGTGTCCATCACCGATCTCACCCCCGTCGCCGCGTCCGCCGACGCAGCCCGGACCACCTTCAACGCCCCGCTCACCGAGGTCGACCCGGAGATCGCGGCCGTCCTCCAGCAGGAGCTCGGCCGTCAGCGCGACACCCTCGAGATGATCGCGTCGGAGAACTTCGTGCCGCGCGCGGTCCTCGAGTCGCAGGGCTCGGTGCTCACGAACAAGTACGCCGAGGGTTACCCGGGCAAGCGCTACTACGGCGGCTGCGAGTTCGTCGACATCGCCGAGCAGCTCGCCATCGACCGTGCGAAGGCCCTCTTCGGCGCCGCGTACGCGAACGTGCAGCCGCACTCCGGCGCCAGCGCGAACGCCGCGGTCCTGCACGCCATCGCCTCCGCCGGTGACACCATCCTGGGCCTCGAGCTCGCCCACGGCGGCCACCTGACCCACGGCATGAAGCTCAACTTCTCCGGTCGGATCTACAACGCCGTGTCCTACGGCGTCGACCCGGAGACGTTCGAGGTCGACTACGACGACATCCGCGCGAAGGCGATCGAGCACCAGCCGAAGGTCCTCATCGCCGGCTGGTCGGCGTACCCCCGACAGCTCGACTTCGCGAAGTTCCGTGAGATCGCGGACGAGGTCGGCGCGACGCTCTGGGTGGACATGGCGCACTTCGCCGGGCTCGTCGCCGCGGGCCTGCACCCGTCGCCCCTCCCGCACGCCCACGTCGTCTCCTCGACGGTGCACAAGACGCTCGCCGGTCCCCGCTCGGGCATCATCCTGTCCAACGACGAGTCGCTCTTCAAGAAGCTCAACTCGGCCGTGTTCCCCGGGCAGCAGGGCGGCCCGCTCATGCACGTGATCGCCGCCAAGGCCACCGCGTTCCTGCTCGCCGCGACGCCCGAGTTCAAGGACCGCCAGGAGCGCACGCTCCGCGGGGCGAAGGCCCTCGCGTCGCGCCTCACCCAGCCCGACGCCAAGGCCGCCGGCATCGACGTCCTCACCGGCGGCACCGACGTGCACCTGGTGCTCGTCGACCTTCGCGAGTCCGAGATCGACGGCAAGCAGGCCGAGGACCTCCTGCACGAGGTCGGCATCACCGTGAACCGCAACAGCGTGCCGTTCGACCCGCGCCCGCCGATGGTGACCTCGGGCGTCCGCATCGGCACGTCGGCGCTCGCGACCCGCGGGTTCGGTGACGCCGAGTTCACCGAGGTGGCGGACATCATCGCGCTGACCCTCATGCCGAACCCGGACATCGAAGCGCTCTCGGCCCGGGTGAAGGCCCTCACCGACGCGTTCCCGCTCTACGCGTGAGCGACGCGCTTCCCCGCGAGCGCTGGGCCGGTGAGGGCAGTGCCGTCCGCATCGACGGCACCGCCCTCGCCGCCCGCACGCTCGACGACCTGAAGGTCCGCATCGACCGCCTGCACGACCACGGCTTCCGTCCCGGTCTCGGCACGATCATGGTCGGCCAGAACCCGGGGTCGGTGTCGTACGTCGCCGGCAAGCACAAGGACTCGGCGCAGATCGGGCTCGACTCGGTCCGCATCGACCTGCCGGAGACCGCCAGCGCTGCGGACATCCGGGGCGCGATCCTGCAGATGAACGACGACCCCCGGGTCACCGCGTTCATCGTGCAGCTCCCGTTGCCGCAGGGCATCGACCCGATCCCGATGCTCGAGCTCATGAACCCGGCGAAGGACGCCGACGGCCTGCACCCGACGAACCTCGGTGAACTCGTGCTCGCCGTGCCGGGCGGTGCCGGCACGATCGACGCCCCGCTGCCGTGCACCCCGCGGGGCATCGTCGCGATGCTCGAGGCGTACGAGGTCCCGATCCGGGGCAAGCACGTCACGATCATCGGGCAGGGCCTGACGGTCGGGCGTCCGCTCGGCCTGCTGCTCACCCGCCTCGAGGCGACGGCCACGCTGACGCACTCGCTCACCGAGGACGTCGCCGCCGAGTGCCGTCGCGCCGACATCGTCGTCGCGGCCGCCGGGGTCGCCGGGCTCGTGCAGCCGGACTGGGTCAAGCCCGGTGCGGCGGTGATCGACGTGGGCATCAGCCGCATCATCGACGAGACCACCGGGAAGGCGAAGCTCCGCGGCGACGTCGACCCGTCGGTCGCGCAGGTCGCCGGCTACCTGTCGCCCACGCCGGGCGGTGTCGGCCCGATGACCCGGGCGATGCTCATGAAGAACGTGGTCGAGGCCGCGGAGCGCCACCTGCGCTGAGCGCCGCGGCGCGTCTTCCGCCGGGCTGGTCGGCGGAAGCGACGGTTCCACGCCGACACCCGGCGCGGAACCGTCGCTTCCGCGGAGTACGAGCGCGTCCCGTCACCCGGACTGGAGGCGCGGATCACCGCCGCCACGCGCCTCCGCGGTGCTACAGAGTACCCGAGCCACGAGGGCTGACCGCGCGCGTCCGAGTCGCCCTGCTCGGGCTCGGCGTGCCCGGCTTGCCGGGCTGCGCGTCAGTCGCGCCGGGCGCCCTGCGCGGCGTGCACCGTGAAGACGGTCGGCTCGCGGTACCGGGCCGCCGCGAAGGCGGACGTGACCGCGTCGGTGATCGCGCCACGCGCCTCCCGGTCGACCAGCGCGATCGCGGCACCGCCGAAGCCGCCACCGGTCATGCGCGCACCGACAGCACCGTGCGCCATCGCGGTCTCGACCGCCAGGTCGAGCTCCGGCACCGAGATCTCGAAGTCGTCGCGCATCGACGCGTGCGAGGCGACGAGCAGGTCACCGATCGCACGCGGACCCTGCTCACGGAGCGTCCGCACGGTGTCGAGGACGCGCTGGTCCTCGGTCACGATGTGCCGGACGCGGCGGAACGTCTCGTCGTCGAGCAGCTCCTGCGCGCGCGGCAGGTCCGCGACCGACACGTCACGGAGCGCGGGCACACCGAGCACCTCGGCCCCCCGCTCGCACGAGTCACGGCGGGCCTTGTACCCACCGGTCGCGTGGGCGTGCTCGACGCGGGTGTCGATGACGAGGACCTCGAGCCCGTTCGCCTCGAGCGCCAGGTCGACGACGGCGGTGTCGAGCGTGCGGCAGTCGAGGAAGACGACCGCGTCCTGCTCGCCGAGGAGTGACGCGGACTGGTCCATGATCCCGGTCGGGGCACCGACGGCGTGGTTCTCGGAGTACTGGCCGACGCGGGCCAGCGTCTTGCGGTCGAGCCCGAGCTCCCACAGGTCGTCGAACGCGAGCGCGACGCCGCACTCGATCGCCGCGCTCGAGGACAGGCCCGCGCCGACCGGGACGTCCGAGTCGATGAAGACGTCGAAGCCGGTCTTGTCCGACAGGTCCGCACCGGCCTGCTCGCGCAACGCCCAGGCGATGCCGAAGACGTACGCCGACCAGCCGTCCATGGCGTCGGGGGCGAGGTCATCGAGGGACAGCGAGACGGCGCCGCCCTCCTGGTCGAACGCCGAGGCCACGCGGATGACGCGGTCCTCGCGCCGAGCGATGTCCGCCGTGGTCCGGCGGTCGATCGCGAAGGGCAGCACGTACCCGTCGTTGTAGTCGGTGTGCTCACCGATCAGGTTCACACGGCCGGGCGCGGAGTACCGCACCGTCGGCTCGTACCCGAACACCTGTTGGAACGTCATGCTCGTTCGATCCCTCCTCGGATGAACTCGGCCGCCTTCTCGGGCACGAGGTCCCCGATCCAGGCGCCCATCGCGGCCTCACTGCCGGCCAGGAACTTCAACTTGTCCGCTGCCCGTCGCGGCGAGGTGATCTGCAGCATCAACCGGACGGTGTCGCGCGCGGTGTGCACCGGCGCCTGGTGCCAGGCGGCGATGTAGGGCGTCGGGTCGCCGTAGAGCGCGTCGAGGCCACGGGTGAGCCGCAGGTGCATGTGTGCCAGTTCGTCCTTCTCGGCGTCGGTGAGCCCGGCGAAATCCGGCACGTGGCGGTGCGGGAGCATGTGGATCTCGATCGGCCAGCGCGCGGCGAACGGTACGAAGGCGGTGAAGTGCTCGCCGGCGAGGACGACCCGGTCCGACGCCCGCTCGTTCGCGAGGTGCTGCTCGAACAGGTCCGGCCCGAAGCGCTCGATCGACGCGAGCAACCGCTGGGTGCGCGGGGTGATGTACGGGTAGGCGTAGATCTGCCCGTGCGGGTGGTGCAGTGTGACGCCGATGGCCTCGCCGCGGTTCTCGAACGGGAACACCTGCTGGATCCCGGGCATCGCGGAGAGTGCCGCGGTGCGGTCTGCCCACGTTTCGACCACGGTGCGGGCGCGCGATCCGGAGATCGACGCGAAGGAGCCGCTCGTCTCGGGGGAGAAGCAGACGACCTCGCAGCGCCCGACGCTCCGGAGCTCCCGGTTCAGGCCGACCTCGGACAGGGACTCGAGCGAGGACGGGGCGTCGTCGGCCTCGAGCACCGGACCGAACGACGGCGAACGGTTCTCGAACACGGCGACGTCGTAGCGGCTCGGGATCTCGGACGGGTTCGCGGCGGTCTGCGGCGCGAGCGGGTCCTGGTCGGCGGGCGGCAGGAAGACCCGGTTCTGCCGGGCGGCGGCGATGGACACCCACTCGCCCGTCAGGACGTCCTGGCGCATCCGCGCGGTCTCGGGACGGGGGCCGAGGACGCGCTGGTCGATGCTCCGCTCGGCGGGGAGGGTGGAATCCGCATCGTCGAAGTAGAAGAGGTCGCGGCCGTCCGCGAGCGTCGTCGCACGTTTCGTGATCACCGCTTCACTGTACTCCGAGTCGAAGGGTTGCGAAAGCAAGTGGAAGCAGACGAAACTCGTGGTGTGACGTCTGACGAGCCTCCCGTCCTGCCAGCGCTGCTGCGCCAGGACCGCATCGTCGCGCTCCTGGACGGCGCCCCCGGCATGGTCCGGACCGCAGCACTGGCCGCGGCCGTCGGCACGAGCGAGGTGACGGTCCGCCAGGACCTGGCCGCCCTGGACCGGGAGGCCCGGATCCGACGGGTGCACGGTGGTGCCGTCCGCCTCGGGGCCGGGTCGCGCGAGCGTCCGCTCGAGGAGACCGCCGTCGAGAACAGCACCGCCAAGGCCGCGATCGGCCGGGCCGCGGCGGACCTCGTCCGCCCCGGGCAGTGCATCGTCATCGACGTCGGCACCACGCCGGCGGCCGTCGCCGAGGCGCTCGTCGCCCGCGAGGACCTGATCGACGTCACCGTCGTCACGAACTCACTCACCACCGCACTCGCGCTCGAACGGGCGGTGCCGCGCATCACCGTCGTCGTCACCGGCGGGACACTGCGTCCGCTCCAGCACTCGCTCGTCGCACCGTTCAACGCGACCGTGCTGCCGATGCTGTCAGCGGACCTGGTGTTCCTGGGCGGGACGGGGCTCGACGTCGAGCACGGCCTGACCAACGTGAACCTGCCCGAGACCGAGGCGAAGCGGGTCCTCGCAGCGGCGGGCAGGCGTACCGTCGTGGTCGCGGACGGGTCGAAGTTCGGCCGGGCCGACATCGGCGTGGTGAGCACGCTGGAGGACGTCGACGTCGTCGTCACCGCGGGCGTCAGCGCGGACGCGGTCGACCCGATCCGGGCCGCCGGGGTCCACGTCGTCGTCGCGGATGCACCAGCGGGCACGACCCGCGCATCGGAGAGGAAGCAGACACCATGAGCACAGCGGCCAGCGCAGCGGCACCCACCGGCGGCCAGTACCACCTGCGGCACGCCGGACCCGACGGTGTCGTCGAGGCCGTCGTCACCGAGGTGGCCGCCGGCATCCGCGAACTCCGCGTCGCGGGCTTCGACCTGACCGAGCCGTTCCTGGCGAGCGAGGCGCCCGCCGGTGCGAACGGCATCGTGCTCGTGCCGTGGCCGAACCGCGTGGCCGGTGGTGTGTGGCAGCTCGACGGGAAGGCGCAGCAGCTCGACATCTCGGAGCCGAAGTACGGCAACGCCTCGCACGGGTTGCTCCGCTTCGCGCCGTACCGGGTGGTGGACCAGACCGAGTCGTCGATCGCGCAGCAGGCCACGATCCACCCGCAGCACGGCTGGCCGTTCACCCTCGAGACCCGGGTGCACCACGAACTCGTCGAGGACGGCATCCGGATCACCCACACCATCACGAACCGGTCGGGTCGCCCGGCGCCGTTCGCGGTCGGGGCGCACCCCTACCTGCGTGCGGGCGACACCCCGCCGGAGGACCTGGTCGTCCAGCTCGACGCGGCGACCGCGTTCACCGTGGACGAGCGGAAGATCCCGAACGGCACCCGGCCGGTCGAGGGCACGGACGTCGACCTCCGTCAGGGGCGCCGGGCCGGGGACTCGGACCTCGACACCGCCTACACCGACGTGCAGCCGGACGAAGCCGGCATCCGGCGGACGTCACTGCACGGCCCCGAGGGAGACGGCGTCGAGTTGTGGCAGGACCGGTCGTTCCCGTACGTGCAGGTCTTCACCTCCCGCGAGTTCCCCCGCGGCGACGGGAAGGGGCTCGCGGTGGCGGTGGAACCGATGACCGCGCCCGCGGACGCGCTCAACTCCGGCGAGGGCCTCCGGTGGCTCGATGCCGACGAGACCTGGACCGGCTCGTGGGGGATCCGGCGCGTCTGGTCCTGACCCGCTCCACGCCTGAGTCGACCCGGTCTCTCCGGTGGTGGCGCTGGCGGTGACTGGTGACACCAGTCACCGGTCGCCGGTCGCCGGCGTGGCCGGGTCAGGCCCGGCGGCCGGGTCAGGCCCGGCGCATCCGCAGGGCTTCGACCGCCAGGGACTCGCTCGGGTAGCGACCGATCTCCTGCGCCCACGCCGGATCGTCACCACGCAGCGCCAGGAAGTCCTTGCGCTGACGGCAGACGTACCCGAGCACGGCAGTGCCGGTCGCGACTTCTGCGAAGTCGTTGCGGATGTGCCGGATGCTGACCTTGGCGTTGCGGCGGAGGGTGTCGAGCAGGAGCTCGTCGCTCATGGTCGTCCCGGTGGCGGCGGCGAGCTCCACGAGGCGGCGCGCGTCACCGGTGGAGCTGGTCTGCGTGGCGTCGATGGGCTCGATCACGATGTACCCCGTTCGGTGTGGTTCGTTCAGTGCTGGCGTCCCGCGGTGAGCGGAACCAGGAACGACCATATCCGGGCGAATCCAACAGACTGCTGAGCGGGCCACTGATGTGGACAGAGCAGTGGCCAAGGAACACCTGGGGGTGACTTGTACCCCGGGGTCAGCTCGCGCGGGTGAGGTCCCACACCGGGGGGACGTAGGCGCGGGACCAGCCCTCGCGCAGGCGCGTGACGGCACGGTCGAACGACTCGAGCAGGTCCATCTCCGGGCGGACCATCGACTGCAACTGCAGGCCCTCGTACGTGGCGAGCAACTGCTCGGCGCCGCGGGCAGGCTCCATGGTGTGCGGTTCACGGCCAGCCGCGATGTCCTGCACGAGCGACTGCTGCACGAAGCCGTGGAAACGACGCCAGCGGCTGTGGAGCATCGGTGCGAGCGGGTGCTTCGGGGCTGCGGCGATGTTCAGCGTCGCGGTGAGGAACCGCATGAGCGACGGGTCCTCGATGTTCTTCATGACGATGGCGCGGAGGAACCGGATGGTGCCGAAGTCCGCGGCGATCGGCATGAGGGGCGTCGTGCGCTGGTCGTTCCATCGGTCGATGCTCGCGAGGAGGAGGCCGTCCCAGCTCGGGAACGAGACCGTCATCGACTCGACGCTCATGGTCGCCTCGTCGGCGACGCGGGCGGGTGTGACCTCGTGCAGGGGCAGTTCGTGGAGCACGCGGATCATCGCATCGACGATCTGCAGGCGGGTGGCGACGTCGTCGTGCTGTGCGGAGTCCATGGTGGGGCTGGGCATGTCAGCACCACACCACATGGCGGAGGCGTCGGGGTACCCCCACAACGAGAGTCCTGTCCGCTCGGCGAGTGACGAGTCGCCTCCATGACGGGCGCTCCGGGGAATCCGGCCCTGGCGCAGTGAGCGCGAAGGAAGCGGAAGGGAGTGGGCCCCGTGGGGCTCGAACCCACGACCCTCGGATTAAAAGTCCGGTGCTCTACCAACTGAGCTAGAGGCCCTCGTCGACAAGGGTATCGGGAGAGCAGCGCCTACACTGTCGCGGTGCCTCGCGAACACCACCGTCCTGTCCAGTTCACCGATGCCGAGTTCGCCGCCATCCAGGGCGGTGAGGACCCGGCACTGGTGAACCGCGTCGCCCACGACACGGCGAACGCACTGCTGCACCGTGTGCGGGAGGACCCGGATCCGGCGGTTGTCGAGCGGTTGGTCACCTACACCGACGTGCACGGCATCGACGCGATCGCGGAGCTCTGGGCCCGCGTCGGAGCGCACACCCTGCCGGGAGCCCTGTGGCGCATCTACCTGGTGCGGACGGTCATCCGGCAGAACCCGGAGGAGATCGCGTACCTCTTCGAGCGGGGCACGCAGCTCATCGGCACGATCGACCAGGCCGTCGCGGGCGCGGAGGAACCGACGGGACCAGCCGAGATCCTCACCCTGTCCGACCGGATCCTGCACGGCCTCTACACGGGGGACTTCGCGGTGGCGCTGGAGCGCGGCGCAGCGTTCGCCCGGCTCACCGCGGCGGGGGCGACGTCGGTGGCGGACGACGCGGACCTGACGGCGGCGGAGCGGGCGTCGGCCCTGACGACCCGGGCGTACCGACTCGCCGAACTCGCCGAGGACCTGTCCGCCGCGGCGGCGCTCTGGCGGCGCGACAGCCTGGACTGATCCGCACGCCCGGAGGCCCGGACGCCACGGACGGCAACGGCGAAGGACCGCACGGGCGGACCTGACCGCCGGCAGCACGGGCGCGCAGCCGCCACGCGACCGGATCCACTTCCGGACATGAGAAGACCGGGCCGCAGAAGCGCCTCTCGGCGCGAGGCCGCTCGGAGCGGCGAATATTGGAGCCCGGGGCTTGCTGCGGCCCGGCGAGTTCAATTGTACGAGACACCTCCGGGTGTGCGCCCAGGTGTTCACTCTCGGTGGACAGATCCGGCACCGGGCGCGCCCCGGTTCGTTCCGCCCCGGCCCGTGCCGCCCGCGACACGGCGCCCGGGCAACGGCCGACGGGTGCACCCGCCCCCGCCGAGCGAACCCGAAGCGATCCTCACCCAATCCGACAGCGCGAGGGTGCCGAATCATCAGCGTGACCGTCGTACGACGATCACACGAGGTCCCCGTGCGACCCGGGCCCGCTCCCGGGTCAATTCCCTGTGGGTCGCACGGGGCCTCGCCACAGGCACCGCACCACCCGCGCAGCGACCGCTGCCGCGACCCGATCCGAACGGGACCCAGCTGATGACCACCGCGACCGCCGTCGCCGAGCGCTCTGTCCAGTGCGCGCGGAGGACGCCGTACACACGGGGAGGAGGAAAACCTGCAATGCTCACTCTCGTGGAAGGCGACATGGACGGTTGGACTCCCGCGGCGCCGGAACCGGTGTCGGCGGACGACCTGCTCAGTCGGGTCGCGACCGGCGACCAGGCTGCGTTCTCCGACCTGTACGACGAGCTGTCGGGGCGGGTCCTCGGACTCGTGACACGGCTCCTCAAGGACCGTGCGCAATCGGAAGAGGTCACGCAGGAGGTCTTCCTCGAGGTCTGGCAGCAGGCGACGCGCTTCGACCAGGCCCGCGGCAGCGCCGCGAGCTGGGTGCTCACCATGGCGCACCGGCGAGCGGTCGACCGGGTGCGGGCATCGCAGTCCTCCCGCGATCGCGACACCAAGATCGGCATCCGCGACTTCGAGACGGACTTCGACTCCGTCTCCGAGTCGGTCGAGATCCGACTCGAGCACGAGCGCGTCAGCCGGGCGCTGTCCCGACTCACCGAGTTCCAGCGCCAAGCCGTGCAGCTCGCCTACTACGGCGGGTTCTCGCACAGCGAGATGGCTGAGAAGCTCGGGGTGCCGATCGGCACCGTCAAGACCCGTCTCCGCGACGGGATGATCCGACTCCGTGACGAGATGGGGGTGACATCATGACCAGCAAGCACGACGACCCCGAGCTGATGACCGGCTCGCACGCGCTCGACGCCCTCGACGACGACGAACGTGCCGCGGTCGAGCGGGCACTGCAGGGCTCCTCCGAGCTCCGCGTCGAGGCCGACTCGCTGCGTGAGACCGCTCTGGCCCTCGCGTACGCGGTGCCGCCGGTCGAGCCGTCCGCTTCGCTCAAGAGCGCGCTCATGGCGAAGATCGCCACGACCCCGCAGCTGCCCGCCCTCGACGGCACGGAGCAGGCGAGTCCGGAACCCGTCCAGGAGGCCCGGCCCGCGCCCGTCACGGACGTCGCCTCCGACTCTGGTCGCGCCGCGTCCACCGCCCGCGCCCGCTGGTTCCAGCGCCCCGCCGCGATGCTCAGCGTCGCTGCCGCCGGCGCGGTCGTCTTCCTCGGTGTCGGCCTGGGCGTCGGCACCGCCCTCGACGACGGCAGCAACACCCCGGCGACCGCGCAGGCCGCCACGGGGCTCGACCAGATCTACGCTTCGCCGGACTTCCAGCGCAGCACCGCGAAGGTCAAGGGCGGCGGTACGGCCACCGTCGTGTGGTCCGGTCAACTCGGTCGCTCCGCGGTGATCCTCGACGGCGTCGAGGCGGCGCCCCAGGACAAGACGTACGAGCTCTGGTACATCAGCCCCGAGGAGTCGGGCGGCACCATCACGGCCGCCGGGCTCATGAACGACGTCGACGGTGGGGTCCGCTCCGCGGTCCTGCACGGCACGATGGGCGCCGGGGACGTGATCGGCATCACGGTCGAGCCGGCGGGTGGGTCGGACCAGCCGACGTCCGAGCCCGTCGTGGCCGTCCCCACCTCCGAAGCCTGACCGCGCGGTCCCGGCAGCACGAACGGAAGGCCCCCACCGGTCGGTGGGGGCCTTCCGTTCGTGCGGCGCGTCCCGCGCAATGACGGGAGGCCCGGTGCCGTCCGTGGCGGACGCGCACCGGGCCTCCCGTCCGGTGGTCAGCGGACCGACCGGCGGCCGATCACCCGAAGCGACCCGAGACGTAGTCCTCGGTCGACTTCACCGACGGGTTCGAGAAGATCGTCGCGGTGTCGTCGAACTCGATGAGGTGGCCCGGCTGACCGGTGCCCGCGATGTTGAAGAACGCGGTCTTGTCGCTGACGCGCGAGGCCTGCTGCATGTTGTGGGTCACGATGACGATCGTGAACTCCTTCTTCAGCTCCTCGATGAGGTCCTCGATGGCGAGGGTCGAGATCGGGTCGAGCGCGGAGCACGGCTCGTCCATGAGCAGCACGTCCGGCTGCACCGCGATCGCCCGGGCGATGCAGAGGCGCTGCTGCTGACCACCGGACAGGCCCATGCCGGGCTTCTCGAGGCGGTCCTTGACCTCGTTCCACAGGTTCGCACCCTGCAGCGAGCGCTCGACGATGTCGTCGGCCTCGGACCGCGAGATGCGCTTGTTGTTGAGCTTGACCCCGGCCAGCACGTTGTCCTTGATCGACATCGTCGGGAACGGGTTCGGGCGCTGGAAGACCATGCCGACCTGGCGGCGGACGATGACCGGGTCGACGCCGGGGGCGTACAGGTCGTCACCATCGACCTTGACCGAGCCCTCGACGTACGCACCGGGGATGACCTCGTGCATGCGGTTGAGGGTGCGGAGGAAGGTCGACTTGCCGCAGCCGGACGGGCCGATGAAGGCGGTGACGGTGCGGGGCTCGATCGTCATGTCGACGCCCTCGACGGCCTTGAACTTCGAGTAGTAGACGTTGAGGCCGTCGACCTCGATGCGCTTGGACACGTGGATCCTTCTGGGTTGGGTGGTCGAACCGCTGGGGCGGGAAGTCGGTGGAGGGGTGCTCGGGATCGTTTCCGCGCTAGCGCGGGAGCTTCGGGGCGAAGAGGCGGGTGATGAAGCGGGCCAGCAGGTTGAGCAGCATCACGATGAGGATGAGGAGCAGCGCTGCCGTCCAGGCGCGGTCGACGAACGGCACCGGGTTGGCGCCCTGCTGCGAGTACTGGGTGTAGGCGAACACCGGCAGCGTCATCATCGGGTCCCCGAACAGGTCGTAGTTCATGCTCGACGTGAAGCCGGCCGTGACGAGCAGCGGGGCGGTCTCACCGATGACGCGGGCGATCGAGAGCATGACGCCCGTCGTGATGCCGGCGAGGCTGGTGGGGAGGACGACCTTCACGATCGTCAGCCACTTCGGGACGCCGAGTGCGTAGGACGCCTCGCGGAGTTCCATCGGGACGATCTTCAGGACCTCCTCGGTGGACCGCACGACGATCGGGATCATCAGCACGGCGAGGGCGATGGAACCGACCAGGCCGAAGCGGGCGCCCGGGCCGAGGATCAGCGCGAAGAGCGAGTAGGCGAACAGACCGGCGACGATCGAGGGGATGCCGGTCATGACGTCCACGAAGAACGTGATGCCCCGGGCGAGGACGCCCTTGCCGTACTCGACGAGGTAGATCGAGGTGAGCAGGCCGATCGGGACGCTGATGAGCGCCGCGAAGAGCGTGATCTCGAGGGTGCCGATGAGGGCGTGGACCGCGCCGCCACCCTCGGAGATCACGCCGCGCATCGAGTACGAGAAGTACTCGGCGTCGAAGCGGGCCAGCCCCTTGGCGAGCACCGTGTAGAGCAGGGAGACCAGCGGCAGCACGGCGATCACGAAGGCGGTGACGACGAGCGAGGTGATGAGTCGGTCCACGGCCTTTCGTCCACCCTCGACGATCCGGGAGAGGACGACGATGAGGACGTCGAACAGGACCGTGCCGAGGAAGACCGCGGCCACGATGTTGAAGTCCTGCGTGGCGCCGCTGGCGGCGAGCAAGGCGAACACCAGGCCGAGGGCGACCCAACTGCCGACGAGGAGCAGCCACGGGACGGACTTGTGGAGCTTCCCGTTGGCGAAGACGTTGCCGGCGGGCTGACGGAGTGCGAGGGACATCGGGGGTGCGACCTTTCCCGTCAGGAGACTCGCTTGCGGACGATGTACCGCGCGAGCATGTTGATGACCAGGGTGATGACGAAGAGGATCAAGCCGGAGGCGACCAGGGCGTTCAGCGCCGTCCCGGAGGCTTCGGCGAACTGCAGGGCGATGTTCGCCGCGATCGTCGACGGGTTGAGCGATCCGATCAGGTTGAAGGTGATGTTCGTCGACACCGACAGGACCAGTGCGATCGCCATCGTCTCGCCGAGCGCGCGTCCGAGGCCGAGCATGATCGCGGACACGATGCCGGACTTGGCGAACGGCAGGACGGACATCCGGATCATCTCCCAGCGCGTCGCTCCGAGCGCCAGCGCCGCTTCCTCGTTGAGGGTCGGCGCCTGCAGGAAGATCTCGCGCATGACCGCGGTCATGATCGGGATGGCCATGACCGCGAGGACGATCGAGGCGGTCAGGATGGTGCGGCCGGTGCCGGAGACCTGTCCGGAGAACAGCGGGATCCAGCCGAAGTGTTCGTTGAGGAACTCGTAGAACGGGCGCACGAACCGAGCCAGCACGACGATGCCCCAGAGGCCGTAGACGACCGAGGGGACCGCGGCGAGCAGGTCGATGACGTACCCGAGCACCGGTGCCAGACGGCGCGGCGCGTAGTGCGAGATGAAGAGCGCGATGCCGAGTGACAGCGGCACGGCCATCACGAGGGCCAGGAACGCGGACCACACCGTGCCGAAGACGAGCGGGCCGACGTAGTCCCAGAAGTTCGCCGCGTCGTTCGGCAGGTCGCCCGCCTTCGCGGAGAACGCCGGGAGGCTCTGCCAGACGAGGAACGCGGCCACGAGCGCGAGGACGAAGAGGATGAGACTGCCCGCCACGACGGAGGCGGTGGAGAACACCCGGTCGCCGATACGGACGACGGCCTTGGGCTTCGACGGGGTGGCGGTGTCCTGGTCTCGGACCGGTGCGGTCGTCATGGGGCTCCTGTCGGAGGATCGCGCCCGGGGTGAACGCGAGGGGTTCGGGGGAGAGGTGATCGTGCGGGTCACGACGGGCGCGGAGGCAGCTCGCGTCGGGACGGGCGAGAGCCCGGACGCCGGTCTGGTGGGTGGGACCGGCGTCCGGGCGCTAGCGGGACTTACTTGATGGACTCGACCGCTGCTGCGGCCTTCTCCGACAGCTCGGACGACAGGGCGGCCGACTTGGCCTCCGTCGCCGCGGCCTTCTGCGCGTCCTCGGACACGACGTAGCCGAGGTACGCCTTCACGAGGTCGGCCTTGTCCTTGTCCTCGTACTCCTGGCACGCGATCGCGTAGGAGACGAGCACGAGCGGCCAGGCGCCCTCAGCGGTGTCCTTGCGGTCGATGTCGATCGCGAGGTCGTTCTCCTCGCGGCCCGAGGCCACGTCGGAGTCGGCCACGACCTGGGCGGCACCCTCGGCGGAGAGCTCGGTGGCCGTGTCGCCGACCATCAGCTTCGCCTTGTCGAGGTCACCGGCGCCGGAGTCGTCGATGTAGGTGATGGCGTTCGAGGCGCCCTGCATGGCCGAGGCCACACCCGAGGTGCCCTTCGCGCTGTCGCCGACCTGGAACGGGAAGGTCTGGCTCGGCTCCTCGGTCCACACGTCGGGGGCGTTCGCCGCGACGTACTCGGAGAAGTTCTGCGTGGTGCCCGAGTCGTCCGAGCGGTGCACGACCGTGATGTTCGACGACGGCAGGTCCACACCGTCGTTGAGCGCGGCGATCTCGTCGTCGTTCCACTTGGTGATCTTGCCGGAGAAGATGCCCGCGATGCTCTTCGCGTCGAGGGTCAGGTCCGAGACGCCGTCGACCTTGTAGGCGATCGCGATCGGGGAGATGTAGACGGGGATGTCGATGCCCTTGGAGTCCGCGGCGCAGTTCTTGAACTCGCCGGAGAGCTCCTCTTCCTTCAGCGCGGCGTCGGAGCCGGCGAAGTCAGCGGCACCGGACATGAAGTTCTCGCGCCCGGCACCGGAGCCGTCGGGCGTGTAGTTCACCGTGACGCCGGAGGCCTGCTCCTGGAAGCCGGCGGCCCAGGTGGCCTCGGCGGTCTGCTGCGCGGAGGAGCCCGAGCCGGTGAGAGTGCCGGAGAGGTTCGAGTAGTCGACACCCGAGGAGGAGGCGGACGACGAGGTGTCGCTGCCCGCGGTGTCCTCGTTCGCCGCGCAGGAGGAGAGCACGACGGCGCCGGCGATCGCGATTGCCGCGACCGAGCCGATTCGCTTGATGTTCACAGGGGTCCCTTCGGGAATGTAAGTGCAGTGGGACCGCTGTGTGGTCCCCGGGCCGGTGCTGACCCGGGAGTGACTGTAGGGACGAGAGGTGACCGGGATGACGCCCTCTGGTGAACGGAAGGTGAACGCGGGGTTCATCCGGTGCGGGTCGGCGGACGCGGGAGGCGGGCGCGGGCAGGATCGGGGCACGCTGCCCTGCGGACGGGAGGCTCGCGGGGACACTCCGGGTCCGTCACCGGACGGAGGTGCTCGCGTCCGCCTGCAGCGGCAGAGTGCTGGCCGTGCCGGCCGTGCCGGGCCCTGCCGCCCTGCCGGCCTTGCCGCCCTGCCGACCCTGCCGGTCTCTTGACCCGTTCAGCCCGCGAGATCGGCGTGTCAGGCGCTGACGGTGTTGCGGTGCGTCTCGACCGCGACGAGCTTGCGGCCAGCGATGTGCATGACGGCGAAGTCCCCGACCGAGAGCATCGCGGCACGGCGGAGGTCGAACCGCGAGCCGTCGTCAGCGGTGTCGGTCGCGATCCTGGCCACGATGTCCGGCAGCACGGGTCCGTGCGAGCACAGCACCGCGGACTTGGCCTTGTCGAGGCGCTTCCGGATGACGCCCTTCACGTCGGCGGTCCCGCGCTCGTGAGCGTCCTGGCTGATGTCGGGGGTGTCGGAGACGCCGAGCTTCGTCCTGGCGGACAGCGGTTCGACGGTCGCGAGGCACCGCGCCGCTGTGCTGCTGACGATCTTCTTCGGACCGAACGCCGCGACCGGTGCCGCCACGGACTTCGCCTGCGCCCGGCCGACCGGCAGGAGTGGGCGGGTCGCGTCGGGCCCGTCCCAGTCCGAACCGGGCACCGTCTTCGCGTGCCGGAGCGCGATCAGGGCGAAGGTGTCGTGCTCGCCCGCTGCCGCCCGCTCGGCGAAGCGGTCGAGGATCGCCACGTCCCGCTCGTAGGTGAGTCGTGCGCGGGCGTCGTCGATCGACACCCACTCGACCGCGGCGACCTCGTCGTTCGGACGGAAGGCGCCCGCCCGCTCGAACTCCTTCCGGCTCACCCGCGCCGACCAGTAGTGCACGACCTTGTCGCGTCCGCTGGGCAGGACGTACTCGGCCCGACCGAGGGGAGCACCGAGGTGCACGCGGTACCCGGTCTCCTCGTCGATCTCACGTACGGCGGCCTCGGGGACGCTCTCGCCCGGATCGACCTTGCCCTTCGGGAACGAGACGTCCTTGTGGTGCTCCCGGTGGATGAGGAGCACGAACGGGGCCCCGTCCTGCTCACGCCACACCACGGCCCCGGCCGCGACCACCGGGCCTGCCTGACCGCCACTCACCGCGTCGAGCGCTTCCGGGCCGAGATCGTCCGCATCTGCACGTTCTGGGCGTCGTCGAGCGGACGACCGTCCCCGTCCGTCGAGTGGCGCGTCCACTCGCCGTCCGACTCCAGGTGCCAGGAGCTGGTGGTCTCGGCCATCGCCAGGTCGAACATCTCCTGGACCTCGTTGATGTGCGCCGGCGCCGTGAGCCGCACCAGGGCCTCGACGCGACGGTCGAGGTTGCGGTGCATCATGTCCGCGCTGCCGATGAAGACCGCCGGGTCACCGTCGTTGTGGAAGGCGAAGGCCCGGGAGTGCTCCAGGTACCGTCCGACGATGCTCCGGACACGGATGGTCTCGCTCACCCCTTCGAGCCCGGGCTTCAGCGAGCAGATCCCACGGACCCAGACATCGACGGGGACGCCGGCCTGGCTCGCCAGGTACAGCGCGTCGATGATCTGCTCGTCGACCATCGAGTTGACCTTGATGCGGATGCCCGACGGCTTGCCGTCGCGGGCGTTCTGCGCCTCCGTCTGGATGCGCTTGATGAGGCCCTTCCGCAGGTGCAGCGGCGCGACCAGCAGTCGCTTGAACTTCTTCTCGATCGCGTACCCGGACAGCTCGTTGAACAGGCGGGTGAGGTCCTTGCCCACGGTGTCGTCCGCGGTGAACAGGCCCATGTCCTCGTAGATCCGCGAGGTCTTCGGGTTGTAGTTGCCCGTGCCGATGTGGCTGTAGTGCTTGAGCGTGCCGCCCTCCTGGCGGATGACGAGCACCAGCTTGGAGTGCGTCTTCAGCCCGACCAGGCCGTAGACGACGTGCACGCCGGCCTTCTCGAGCTTCCGGGCCCACGTGATGTTGTTCTGCTCGTCGAAGCGCGCCTTGATCTCCACCAGGGCGAGGACCTGCTTGCCGGCTGCTGCGGCGTCGATCAGGGCCTCGACGATGGGGGAGTCGCCCGACGTGCGGTACAGCGTCTGCTTGATCGCGAGGACGTTCGGGTCGGCGGCGGCCTGCTCGAGGAACGCCTGCACGCTGGTCGCGAAGGACTCGTACGGGTGGTGGACCAGGACGTCGCGGGCGGCGATGGCGCGGAACAGGTCGGGCTTCGTGTTCGGCTCGCCCGGCTGGAACTGCACCGGGGTCGTCGGGACGTGGCGCGGGTAGTGCAGATCCGGGCGGGCGATCTTGGCGATCTCGAACAGCCCGCCGAGGTCGAGCGGCGACGGCAGGCGGTAGACCTCCTGCTCGGTGATGTCGAGTTCGCGCACCAGGAGGTCGAGCGTCACCGGGTCCATGTCCTCGGTGATCTCGAGCCGGATCGGCGGACCGAAGCGCCGGCGGAGCAGTTCACGCTCGAGTGCCTGGATGAGGTTCTCGGCCTCGTCCTCCTCGATCTCGACGTCCTCGTTGCGGGTGATCCGGAACACGTGGTGCTCGAGGACCTCCATGCCCGGGAACAGGTCCGGCAGGTGGTTCGCGATGAGGTCTTCGAGGGGGATGAAGCGCAGCCGCCCCGAGTTGTCGTCCGGGAGCTTGATGAAGCGCGGGTAGTTCTGCGGCACCTTGAGGCGCGCGAACTCCTGCCGCTGCGACTTCGGGTTGCGCACCCGCACCGCCAGGTTGAGCGAGAGGCCGGAGATGTAGGGGAACGGGTGTGCCGGGTCGACCGCGAGCGGCATGAGCACCGGGAAGATCTGCTCGCTGAAGTACTCACGCATCCGCAGGCGGTCGTCCTCGCCCAGGTCGGACCAGTGCTCGACGTGGATGCCGGCGGCGTCGAGGTCGGGCTTGAGCGACCCGATGAAGGCGTTGGCGTGCCGTTCCTGCAGCTCGTGCGCCTTCATCGCGATGTCGCGCAGGACGTCGCTCGGGGCGCGACCGACGTTGGTGGGGACCGCGATGCCGGTGTCGATGCGGCGCTTCAGGCCGGCGACGCGGACCATGAAGAACTCGTCGAGGTTGGAGGCGAAGATCGCGAGGAAGTTCGCTCGCTCGAGCAGCGGCTGCGTCCGGTCTTCACCGAGCTCGAGCACGCGCTGGTTGAAGCGGAGCCAGCTGAGCTCGCGGTCGAAGTACCGGTCCGAGGGCAGCGACTCGTGCTCGATCTCCACGACCTCGTCGAAGTCGTCGAGGTCGTTCGCGACGGAGTCGCCGTCCAGCTGCGGTTCGGTGTCCATGGCCACATCCTGCCACCAGCACCCTGCACCGGGGGCGGCCCGGGTTGCGCCTGTGGAGACAGAGGGTGAACGGGCAGTTGTCGGGACGGCGGATCAGCTGTCCACAGGAGGGTACGAGCGGGTGGACGACTCGTTATGGTGGTGCGCGTCAGAGCCTCCGGGGGATCTTCTGCGCGGGGGTGCAGGTACGTAGAGAAGAGGGGTTCACCATGTCGCGTGTGCTTTCGACCGAACAGGCGAAGACCGCCATCCGTCAGATCCAGTCCATCGTGAACGGTGGGTTCACGGACCAGATCTCGCAGCTCGATGCCCAGGGGCGCATCCTGTCCGACTCGAACGTGTGGGACGGCCCGCTGGCCGGGAACTTCCGTGGGTCGACGTGGCCGGAGACCAAGGCTGCGCTGGACAAGGCGAAGACCGAGCTCGAGCAGCTCCGCACCCAGCTCGACAAGATCTCGCAGGACATCTTCACCGCGGGTGGCGGCGCCTGACACCGCCCGACAGCGCCCGGGTCGTCCGTCATGGGCGGCCCGGGCTCCCGCGTTCGACGCGGACCATCACGACCAGCACCAGTTCTTCCGGGGGGACGACAACCGTGTCAGGACAGCTGCACGCCAACACCGATCCGATCGAGTTCGACGACGCCACCGCTGACGCGCTCGCCAGTGCCATGCGCGGCGCGGCGAGTGCGATCGACGGGCAGATCGGGAGTCGTCAGTCGTACGTGTCGACGGCTTCGCAGGAGTTCCGCGGCCACTTCTCGCAGCTGTTCACCGAGAACGCGACGATCGCGAAGAGCGACGGTACGACCCTCTCAGACCTGATGCGCACGGTCGCGGGGTGGGTCGACCAGATGAAGAAGCTCGCCGCGGAAGAACGCGAACGGCGTCGCCAGGCCCGTGAGTGGCAGGAGCAGCAGGCTGAACGCAACGGGTTCGAGAAGTGGTGGGACGACACGTTCGGCACCGGGAACCCGCCGGACATCGAGAACAAGCCCGCGCCTCCTTTCGGCCCCGCGGAGATGCAGCCGAAGCCGAGGCAAACGCCGTCCCCGGGTTCCGGCGGCGGCGGGGGCGGGACGTCGTCCGCGAAGCCGGAAGACCTCCGGTCCTTCGCAACGGGCTCGGCGTCGTTGAACTCCGAGCTGTCCGGGAAGCCCGGGCTGCTCCGTGGCAAGCTGTCCGACTTCGCTTCGCGGTGCTCGTGGGGAACGATCAACGCGGACGGGCTCGTCACCGGCTTCGAGCGGTGGCTCGCAGCCAACGACCAGGACGTCGTCTGGGCGAAGACCATCGCCGACGCCTTCGCCGCCGCCGGGGGTGAAGGCGCGGTCTCGACCGTGTCTGACGCCGCGCTCGGCGCAGCCCTGCAGGCCGCGGGCGTGTCGGCCAACCGGACCGACCTGCAGATCGATCCGCCCACCGCCTACGGCGCGCAGCCGACGACCGGCTACTCGATGGACCCGGTCAACACGACGACCGGCAACTTCCTCGAGCCGGAGCTCGACCTCTCCTTCGACGGCGCATCCGCGTCCCTCAGGGTGTCGCGCATGTACAACTCCCTCGACCAGCGTGTGGGTGTCTTCGGCCCGGGGTGGGCGTCCGGCCTCGAGACCCGGCTGCTCCTCGACGACGAGGGCGCGTCCTTCGTCGGTGCCGACGGCCGACTCGTCCGCTTCCCCCGCGCCGGCGCCGGTTGGGCGCGCGGTGTCGGCGAGAACCGGTGGCTCACGGCGGAGGCAGACCTCCTGGTCGTGCGGGACAGCGAGGGTGGTCGCATCGACTTCACCCCGACTGGTCTCTGGGCCGGCGAGAGCGCCGGACCCGGAACCGCCGTGACGGTGGAACGGGACGCCTCCGATGCCGTCGTGCGTCTCCGCCACGAACGCGGTCGCTTCGTGGACGTCGAGTACGTCGACGGTCGTGTCGCCGTGCTGCGGGCCTCCGACGGACGTCGGGTGGAATACGGGTACGACGACCGAGGGCGCCTGGTCTCGGCCGCGACCCCGCTCGGGACCAGGACGTACGGCTGGGACGAGGACGACCTCATCGTGACGGTCACGAGTGCCGACGGCGTGCTCGAGGTCGACAACGTGTACGACGCGCAGCGTCGTGTCGTCGAGCAGACCAGCCCGCACGGCCGCCGGGTCCGGTTCGCCTACCTCCCCGGCCGTGTGACCGTTGTCTCCGATCAGGACGGGACGCGTTCGAACGCCTGGATCGCGGACCCGAAGGGTCGGCTCGTCGGGATCATCGACTCGGATGACCGTCGACAGTCGATGAGCTACGACCCGCACGGCAACCTCGTGTCGGCGACGGAACGCGACGGCTCGGTCACCGTGCACGCCTACGACGCACGGGGTCGGCGCACGAGGACGGTCACGCCGACCGGTGGTGACCTCACGTACGGCTACGACGACGCCGACCGCGTCACGACCGTGGTCACGGAGAGCGGCAGCGTCGTCACGTACGAGTACGAGGGTGACGAGCGTGACCCGTCGGTCGTCACCGACCCGGTGGGAGGCCGGACCGAACTCACCTGGGAGCGCGGCCTGCTCGTGCGGGTCGTCGACCCGACCGGTGTCACGCTCAGCCTCGACCACGACGCGTCGGGTGAGCTGGTCGCCGTGACGAACGCAGCCGGGCACATCGCACGGATCGAGCGGGACACCGCCGGTCACGCCGTCGCGACCATCAGCCCCACCGGCGCCCGCACGGAGTACCGCTACGGTGCCGCCGGTCAGGTCGTCGCTCGCCGAGACCCCGACGGCGCGACGTGGACGGTCGAGTACACCGCGGGTGGGCGCGTCAGCGCCGTCACCGACCCGATCGGTGCGCGGACCGTCCTCGCCTACGGCCCGGACGGCGAACTCGCCTCCACGACCGACGCGCTCGGACGGACCACTCGTCGGACGTACGACGACCAGGCCAACCCGCTGCAGGTCACCCTGCCGAGCGGTGCATCGTGGACCTTCGCGCACGACGCCTTGTCGCGCCTCCAGTCCGTCGTCGACCCCACCGGCGCAGTGTGGCGCCGGGAGTACGGGGTCAACGGCGACCTGCGCGCCGTGACTGACCCCACCGGCGTCCGCACGGAGTTCTCGGATGACCCGGCCACCGGTATCTCCACGTTGTCGGACGCGTTCGCGACGACCACGGTCCGGTCCGACGAGTTCGGACGCCCCGTCGAGGTGAGGTCCGATGAGACCGGTTCCGAACTCGTCACGTACGACGCGTGTGGCCGACCGGTCGAGCTCGTGGACGGTGAGGGTGGCCTCACCCGCATCGAGCGCGACATGAGTGGTCGTATCAGCGCCATCGTGTCGCCGAGCGGCGGGCGGACGACCTTCGAGTACGACGCCTGTGGCCGACCTTCGGCCGCCACCGACCAGCTCGGGGCCCGGACGACGATCACCTACGACGCAGACTCACGGGTCGTCGCGCGGACCCTGCCGACGGGGGACGTCGAGCGCATCGAGTACGACGTCGTCGGGCGCGTCGTCGCGCGGACCGCACCCGGAGAAGGAACGGCTCGCTACCGCTGGGACGCGGCCGGGAGGCTCGTCTCCGTCCACGACGCACGTCACGGTCGACGTCGGTTCCGCTACGACGCCGCGGGTCAGCTCACCGAGGCCGAGAACGGCGTCGGTGGAGTGACCGCCTACACGTACGACGTCGACGGGCGCCTGACCAGCGCGACTGACCCGGTGGGCGGCATCACCCGGTACACCTACGACGGCGCCGGACGGCTGACTGCCATCACGGATCCGCTCAGCAGGACGACCACCGCACGACTCGACGCCGCCGGCCGCCGCGTCCAGCAGACGGACCCCGACGGCGGGGTGGTCGAGTGGGCGTACGACGCTGCAGGACGTGAGCAGCGGCTCTCGGTGGACGGCGCCCTCGTGGCGGAGACCACGCACGACAGGGCTCGCCGGGCGGTCGTCGTCACCGACCACACGCGTGGCCCCGGACGGGACATCGAGCACGAGTTGTGCTTCGACCGGCGGGGTCTGCTCGTCCGGCGGAGCCGTGGTGGGCGGGCGATGTCGTGGGAGTACGACGCCGACGGACGTCGTACGGCGCGCACGGACCCGGACGGCAATCGCACGACATGGCGCAGGGACGCCGCTGGCCGCGTCGTCGGCGTCGAACGGGAAGGACTGACGCCCGCCGCGTTCACCCTGGACACCCTCGGGCGCATCGTCCAGGCCTCGACCGGTGACGTCGTCCAGTCGTGGTCCTACGAGCGCGGGGCGCTCGTCGAACACACCGTGACCACGCCGGAAGGCGGTACGACGACCCGCATCGACCACGACGAGGACGACCGCATCGCGGCGATTACCGGTGCGGACGGCCGGAGGACCTACACCCATGACGCCGCGGCGCAGCTGGTCAGTGCGCTCGACGGCGGCCGTGGTCGGACGTGGCGGTACGACGCGGCCGGACGCCTCGTCGCCGAGACCGTCGACGGTGCCGAACTCCGACACGAGTACGACGCTGCCGGGCAACTCGTCGCCACCACCGGTGCTGACGGTGCGCGGATCGAGTACGTGCACGACGGACTCGGTCGGCGCGTCCGGCGGACTGCTCCGGACGGTTCGACCACCGAGTACGCATGGTCGGACCTCGGGTTCCTGGCCGGCGTCGTCGAACGGGACGCGACGTACGACGAGACCGGCCGACTCGAGGTGTGGACCGACGCCCTGGGCGAGGTCGCGGAAGTCGGAGGATCGGACACCTGGTGGGACACCGCTGCGGGTGTCCCGGTCCTGGCCTCCGTCGGCGCGACGCCTGTCCTGGAGGCTCCAGGCGGGATCGTGGCCATCGACGGGAACTGGACGGCATCGACCTGGCGCGGGGCGCGAGCGACCGAAGCGACCGATCCCTGGGCGCTCCTCGCATCGACGAACGGGATCGGCGGCGGAGCTGCCCTGCCGTCCGGCGTCGGGCTGACCCCGGGCGGCAGCCTGAGCATCGCGGGGATGGAGTGGCTCGGGGCCCGGGTGTACGACCCCGTGGCGAAGGGCTTCCTGTCGACGGACCCGCTCGCTCCGGTCGTCGGAGCTGGGTGGTCGGGGAACCCCTACTCGTACGCGGGGAACGACCCGCTGCACGCGGTCGACCCGCTGGGGCTGCGGCCGGCTACGGACAAGGACCTGCAGGCGTACCGGGATGCACACCGAGGGGGTCTCTGGGAGCTCGCGGACAAGTACTCGGACGAGATCTCGACAGCGGCGGTCGTATTAGGGATCGGACTGACGGTCCTGTCCATGGTCACTCCCGCCGGGCCGATAGTCGCGATCGCGATGATGGCGGGTGCGGGTGCTGCTTTGTCCGGGGGAATGTCGATCCAAAGCAACAAAGGCAAGGACGGCAGGATCGACTGGGGTGCCGTAGGAGTCGACACCCTCATTGGCGGTGTGGCCGGAGCTGTAGGAGGCGGAGCGTCTTTCGGGTTGTCCAAGGCCGCACCGGCACTCAGTCGTTCGGGCTTCTCGTTGGCACAACGCGCAGGCCAGGTGCTCACGAAGCCGACACAGGCGGCGACCTCGAGTGCCCTCCAGGGAGCTGCGTCCAACGTGTTGGATGTGGGAGCGAAGTCGAACTGGAGTGCCTCCGGCGCCGAGTACTGGCAAGCGGCAGGTACAGGAACAGCGACGGGAGCGGCATTCAGTGCTGGATCGAGCTTCGTCTCTCCGAAGGTCGCATCGTCACTCGCGAACCGGCTCAACATCGTCCCGCAGTGGAGCTCGAGCGGCGCGCACGCCATGGCGGGGGCGCCGGCGGTTGCGCCGAACCTGGCCACGTGGAACACGGTCGTCGGCGGAGCTGTAGACAGTACGCTCGGTGGGATCGGTGCGGTGACCAACGAGATCATCCGGCCGGGAGGAGGACGCGATGCGGACAATGTGCTGCGCACGTTCGTCAATGGATTTGTCGGCGGCGCAGAGGGGCCGAATGTCAAGAACCGCGGCGCGCATGCCGGTTGACGCGGAGGAACGGACGTGAAGGAGTCAGGTGCGCAGTTGAAGCCTGGCCGGGCGCGCGCGCGGAGGCAAGTCATCGTCAACCGTTTGGTTGCGGCACTCATCGTCTTCGTAGTGTTCATCGTGCCGATCGGTTTCTTCGTGGGCGGGCCGACATTGCTGAAGTCCTATGACCGCTCGCATCTCGTCACGCTGCAATGCACCGTGGACTCTGCGGAAGCGAACAACACGTCGTCCCGGTCGAACCGAGGTATCGGCTCATCGAGTGCTGAGATTGTCCTCGCCACGAGTTGTGGCGAGTTCGTCTACGTGAACGGGGTGACATACGACAATGCTGAAGCGCTTGCGCGTCAGCTCCAACGCGATCCTGATCGATCGCTGTCGGTGGGCAAGGGCTCGATCACACTGCGGGGGCTCCTCGAGTTCTTCAATCTGCTGCCCAGGGTCCACAAGATCGGCGGCTTGTAGCGAAAACGTGCACCCGAGAAGCGGCTCGTCCGGATGAGCCGAGGGTGAGCGCACGGGACGCGCTTGTGTGTCGTCACAATCGGGATCCTGGTGCTGGTGGACCGGATTTGGTGCTCGTTACCGTGAATCTGGCTGATGTGAGACCGAAGCTGAGTAACGCTCCGCGCAGGTGTCACTACGGTGAATGCGTGGAAAGTCGATGAGGGGTAGTCAGCGAACGGTCGATACGGATTCGAGGTTGGAGCTGCGTCATACTGCTGGAGGGACTAACTCAGGTTCATTCATCAATCGATTGAGGTGCGCCGTTCGAGCGCATAAGCGCTTGTGATTCTGGTTGGTGCCGCGCACGGGGTATCCGAGGCAAAACTCGAATATCGCCGTCGGTACCCTCAGAGTCAGCAGATGGATTGGGGAATGGTAGACCAGACTGCCTGACGGTGCTACTCCATCGACGAGCACGAAGCGAAGGCGCGCGATCACGGTTCTGGCGGTTCTCGCGCTCATGCCGATCATGATCCTGGTCGTGCAAGTCGGGGGCTCTGCTCGGGACCGGACACATCCGATCTTCGTACGGATCAGGGTCATCTCAGCGGAGGGCGGAGTGCGGTCATCCGCCTCGGGTCGGGACGTGGGAGCGCCCTGCGACGACGTCAAGATCGGTCAAGGGTCTGCACGCCTGCGCGGATGGTTCCAAGCGGTCGGCGTCGCACCTAATGTGCTCGATGTGCGAACGGAACGTGGGGAGTGAGCCGCGCATGAAGTGGGACCGATCCGGCGGCCGGCAGAAGGCTACGACGATGATGATCCCCGGCGGGACATCGACGAGGAGCAACGTGGGAGCAAAACGGCACCGCGGGAACGTGCTGGTGATCTCGATGTTGAGCGCGATGGTGCTCGTCACCGCGCTGGTCCTCGGAGGCTCGTGGGCGTGGAAGGCCTACGAGCGCGCGCACGTGATCTCCGTCACGTGCACCGTGACGGGTGCCGAAGGAGACATCGGGTCGAGCACTTCCGGCAAGGGAATCGGGTCGTCGTTGGACCAGGTCGCGATCATGACGAAGAAATGTGGTCCGCTCGTCCTCCGGCGAGGGGTGACCACCGACAACAAGGACGCGATCGCCGTGAGGCTCGAAGCAGCAGGCTCGACTCGGTTCGAGATCGGCGAAGTATCATTCCGACATCGGGAGGCCCTCGTTCGTGTGCGCGAGAAGGTGTTCGTCTTCGGTTTTTCGGAGGAACCGTGACAGGGGCCTGCAGCTGTTGATCACATCGCGCTCCCAGGAGACGTATCGGTGACTGCCGCGAAGTGGAAGATGTCGAAGACCAAGGCCTGGTGTTGTTCACACTGTGGGCCTTCGTGATCGTCTTCGTGAGTGCGTTCTTCCTCGCGGGACCCGCGGTACTCCAGTCGTACGACGATGCACATCATGTCCAGCTGTCATGTGTCATCTCTTCGGCTGAGGCAAGTAGCGGGTCCACGCGCTCGGCAGGAGGCGTCGGAGCATCGGTTCCGCAGGTGGTCATCGAGTCGGGCGAATGTGGGAGGTTCGTGCTGCGCGAGGGTGTCACCGCGGACAACAGCGACGACATCGCATCTGGCTTCGAGATCGCGGAGAAGTACGATCTCGAGGCCGGCGACGGATTCCTGAAGATGCGAGGTCTGCTGCGAGTGTTCGGTGCCTCTCCGGAACTCTTCGGATACCGTCGCTCTTGAGCCTGCGCCCCGTGATCCGCGTGGGCACGGCCAGAGGGAACGAAGTGGAACTTGCCTCCCTGATCGACGCCCTGGATCAGCGCGGAGATGAGGACGCGTCTTCCGCAGAGCAGATCCTTGCAGTGCGGTCGGTCCTCGCCCGGGCTCTGGCGCAGGAACAGGGGAGTCCAGTGTCCCGTTCGATCGTGCGGGAAGCCGGACGGATGGTCGCAGACTCCTGGCCTCTCCAGAGCGAGCTCGGCGCGCTGGTGCTGACGTTCTCGCGATCGGCGTAGTCCTGGTCTCGGTGATCGCTTCACCGCTCGCCCGACGGCCTGCGGGTCGTCACCGCTGATCGTGTCGCCCGAACGGGGGACTCGAGGGCCTGTGGACAGTCGTCCCTGGACGCTGCAGCCCCGTTAGGATCGAGTCGCTTGTCGGTTCTTGAGGGGGACGATCGCCAATGTCGTTGCGCATGCTGCATCCAGGGGTACGAACGAAGAACGGCCGCGCGCTCGCCGTTGTCGCGATGGCGGGCGCTGCTGCGGTGGTCCTGGCGGGGTGCACGTCCACGGATCGCGCGGTGGAGAACCCGTCCCGCGTCCTGCAGACCGTCGACACGCGCTTGGCGGCGGACGGATCGATCACCACGATCTCCGACACCGCCATCTCCGTCGGTGCCGACGATTCGTCGTCCGAAGTCACGGAGCACGAGGCTGCCAAAGCTGCTTCCGACCTGCCGTTGCGCGTGACGACCCAGTACACGACGGCGAAGAAGAGCGGCACCGACCTCGCCGACCTCGCGGGCTACTCCGGCCGGGTCGAGATCGACCTGACCGTCGAGAACCTGACCGTCCGCTCGCGCAACCTCACCTACGACGTGGCGGGAGCCTCCCGGACGACCCCGGCGCTGGTGGGTGCGCCGTTCAGCATCGCGGCGTCGACGGTCCTGACGGGGACCGCGCCGAACCGCGTCGTCACCGACACCGCGGACGCGGGCACGGCGACCGACGGCGTCGTCAGCGCGAACGGGGACGGCGACGCCGTCGTGCAGTGGGGCCGTCTGCTGGCTCCGCCGACCTCTGGTGCGAGCAGCACGCTCCACCTCGTCGCGGACGTCGAGGACTTCGCGGCACCCTCCTTCGACCTGGCCGCGCAGCCGGGGGTCTCGACGGACCTGTCCTCCACCGGGGTCATGAACGCCGCGTTCGGGTCCGAGAAGGACTCCGAGCTCGCGCTGCAGCGGCGGACGATCGACCTCATCTCGCAGGTCAACGAGGTCCTCGCCCGCGCGGGCGGCACGATCACCGAGGTCCGCTCGAACCTCGAGACGACCTCGGCCACGCTCGGTGTCCGAACGGCGGAGCGGCTCGAGGACAGCAGCACGTCGCTGGCGAGCACCATGCAGTCCCTGTCGGGACAGCTCGGCTCGCTGCAGACCGACCTCGATGCGACGGTGAGCGGGACCCAGTCCACGGTCCTCCAGCAGCTGCAGGAGACCACCGGCAGCCTCGACGCGCTGCTCGGCGACACGTCGGCCACCGTGCCGACGCCGGCCATCGACGGGAACGGCTGCGCTGCCGAACCGCAGCCGGCCACCGGTGGTGCCAGCGTGTACGGCAACCTCCTGCGGGTGTCCGCGCAGCTCGCCGGGTACGCCGAGGCAAGTGAAGCCTGCAAGCAGCAGGTCAGCGCGCAGCTCGCATCGTCGGTCGGGCCGAGCGATCCGACGGCGGAGAAGTGCGCGGCCGAGGCCGCCCGCTCCTCCCTCACGTGTGCGCTGTTCGCGTCCTCGACGACGATCATGCAGGCGTTGACCAGGCTCGTCGCCACCGGCAAGGACCTCGCGGACAGTCTCAGGAAGACGCAGTTCGCGGAGGACGCCCTGGCCGACTACGGCAAGGTCAGTGCCGCAGTCAGTGGCATCGACGAAGAGCTGGCACAGCTCACGTTCGGGTCGACGTCCGACTCCGGCGAGACTCGGAAGGCCCTCGAGGTGCTGCGAGCAAGCGTGGAGCAGATGCCCGGAAAGATCGACGCCGTCCGGGGTCAGCTCCGCGCGGTGCACGACCAGGCGGAGGGTGCGCGGACGGCGCTCGGCGAGATAGAGGACCCGTCCGGACCGTCGATGCAGGCGCAGAACGCTGCACTTGCGGAACAGATCTGCCGCCTCATCGGACGCGACGCGAGCGGGATACCGCTGTTGCCAACGACCTCGGGGCTCACCGAGAACCAAGCAAATGACCTGCGCTCCTACCTGACGGCGACGCCGTGCGAGGACGGTGACGACCAGACGGTCGAGGAGCCGCTCGACCCGCCGTTCCCGTTCTCAAAGCCGATGGACGTCCGGCTCGATGACCAGCACGACGCATGGGACGCCATCGTGAGCGCCACGAACGTCGATGACACGAAGTCCGCCATCGGCGCCACGCTCGGAGACCTGGAGACGAGCATTGACCAGGTCAGGACGGCAATGGATGCCGTCAGGACGGCCACCGAGGAGGGCGACGGAGGTGTGCAGGACTCGCTGCATGAACTTCGACGGCTCGTCAATAGTCTCGTCGAGTCCGACCAAAAGGTGGCGACCGGCCTTGGAGCGGTCGTAACGCAGAAGGATGCGCTGGCGGAGAAGGTTGAGGAGCGCTTCGCCGATGCCAACGAAGAGACAAAAAAGAAGGTCGACGACCTCATCGACCAGCAGGTCCGCGACGTCTCGGAGCAGGCGGAGACGAGCAACACCGCGGTGATCGAGGCGTTCGACCAGTCCATCGCCGGCCTCCGCTCGACCTCGACCGACGTCACCTCCGGTGCCAAGGGCACGATCGACGAGCAAAAGGGCAAGCTCGAGCAGGAGAACGCGGCCCTCGCGAGCGCGGTCGACGAGCAGACGAGGCAGAGCCTCGAGCGCATCAACGCGAGCACCACCGCGTCGACCCGTGACATCGAAGGTGCGCGCACCCTCCTGACCGGTGACCTCAACCGCGTGATGCTCGACCTCGGCGACCGCAAGGTCAACGGTTCCGGCATCCTCGGCGCGATGGCCACGAGTGCGGCGAAGTCCGACTCCGCGGACTACCAGCTCGCCCTCGCGTCCCAGAACGCCGCCGGGTACGCGAACGTCCGCGCCGAGGACGTGTCGGGCATCTTGTTGCAGCAGGAGCAGTTCCGCGCCTCGCTCGACGCCGCCACGACCCTGCCGGCGTTCCGGATGAACGTGCCGGAGGGCGCGACCTCGACGACGCTGTACACCTTCACCATCGGGGACGCACGATGACGCACCAGGCCGTCGACGAGGTCCAGAGCACCCGCGGCCCGCGTCAGCCGCTCGTCATCGTTGCCGTGGCGGTGCTCGTCATCGCCGTCGTCCTCGCCGCCGTCGTGTTCGTCGTCGACCGGAACACACCGGCCGCCGAGGCGGTCCCGGCGACCGTGCCCGTCCCGCTCCGCGTCGCGCACGTGCCGGACGGGACCAAGATCGGCGTCGTGGTCACCCTCGGTGACGGCGAAGGGTCCGAGTGGGACGAAGCGGCACAGGGGGCCCTCGTCGCCGAACGTCGACTGACGCTCGGTGGCGTCGACGTCGAGCTCGTCACCCGGAACGACGGCGGCAGCGCCGGCGGCGGGGAGCGAGCCGTCCAGGCCCTCGTCGACAGCGGTGTCGCGGGCATCGTGGTCGCCTCGTCCGGAGCACACGTCTCCGGCGCGCTCGAGGCCGCGGCCGACGCCGGCGTCCCGGTGGTCCTCCCGTACGCGTCGAGTGGCAGTGACTCGTGGTCCACCGCCCCCTCCGCCGCATCGGTCAGCGCGGCGATGGAGCAGGCGCTCCGGGGTGCGGAGTCACCGCTCCTGGTCGACCTCGGTGGTGGCGCTCCGTCCGGTCTCGATGTCGCGCACGTGCTGACCGCGGACGACGTCGCCGACGACACTGCCCTCGCGGCAACCGTCGCGGAGCGGACCGGCGCCGTCACGGGCGCATCCACCGCCACCCCCGCAGCCGGCGACGAGGAAGCGGACGAGCAGGCTCCCGTCGACTCCGACGCGGTCGTCGTGAGCGGGCCGGCCGCACGACAGGGGGCGTTCGTCGCCGCCTTGCAGTCCGCGGACGTCACCGTCCCGGTGGTCCTCACCCCGCAGGCGACCAGCCCCGCATTCGGCACGGCCCTGGCCGACGCCGACGGCAGTCTGTCGGGCACGTTCGTGTCGGCGGGGGTGGCGACGGACGATGCGCGCGCCCTCACGTCGGATGAGCAGGGACGCGCGATGTCGGCGTTCCTCAACGGTGTCCGCGTCCTCGCCGACGATGCGGCGGCGCAGAACCTCACAGCTGACCAGCCCTTCTCCGCCGTCGCCTGGGCCGCTGACTCCCGCAGCCACGACGCGGTCGTCGCGCTCGTCCGGGCCGTGGGGTCCGCGCGCAGTGACGATCCGTCCGCCGTCGCGGACGCCCTGTCCTCCCTGCGGCTCGGCGCTGGTGACGGTATCGCCGGACCGGCGCTGGACTTCCGGCAGCAGCAGGCGTTGCGCAGCGACGCGACGGTGCTGGCGGCTTCCTCCCAGACGCTCGGACTGCGTCCCACGACGGCCGAACCGACGGCGTCGCTGGTGTGGTTCCAGGACTCCACCGCTCGCTGATGACCACCCGCACGCCCATGACCTGTTGCTGATGACCGCACGCTGACCGCCGGGGCAGTCGAAGCAGCCGCGGGAAGGCACCGGTCCCCATCCGGTCGCAGCACCGCACCCGCCGCGACACACACACCGCGGCACCCCCCGCCGCACGGACCACGAGGAGCGCGAACATGCGTCTGTTGATCGAACTCGACGACCGACGTGAAGCGGTCGAGGTCGACGGGTGGGCCGCCACGTCGTGCCTGGGCGAACTCGTCCAGTCCGCCGCTGGCATCACCCTGGAACCCGGCACGACCCTGGCGGTCGACGGACACCGGACGAGCGTGGACACCCCGCTCCGCGACCTCGTCCTGCTCGAGGGCTCCCGCATCGCACGCGCGCCGGAGGAACGGCCGCAGCTGGTGGACGGGTGGACCGTCACCCTCGCGGGCGGCCTCGACACGGGGGCGGTCGTCCCGATCCCCCGGTCCAGGAGGCTCGTGGTCGGTCGCGCACCCCAGGCCGACCTGGTCCTGCCCACCGAGAGCGCCTCGTGGGAGCACTGCACGCTCGAGCTCGAGGACGACGGCGTCCGCATCCGCGACTCCGGCTCGACGAACGGCACCGTGGTGGCGGGGCAACGACTCGACGAGGAGGGCGTCCTCGTCGAGGTCGGCACGAGTGTCATCGTCGGCGGCGCCGTGCTGCTCGTGCGCCCGGACCTGCACGAGACGACGGTCCCCGCTCCCGGCTCGCTGCCGAACCTGACGCCCGCGGCGACGGCGCCGTTCAACCGGCCTCCGCGCCCCGGGCGGAACCGGGACGTGGAGCCGGTGTCCCCGCCGGCGAAGCGGGACGTGCCGCCCGCGTCGAAGTTCAGCTGGATCACGGTCGCCGCGCCGTTGGTCCTCGCGGGGGCGATGGTCGCCCTCCTCGGCGATGCCCGTTTCGCGCTCTTCGCCCTGCTCAGCCCCGTCACGGCGATCGGCATGTGGTTCGAGCAGAAGCACCGGCGCGCGAAGAACCTCAAGGAAGAGGACGAGCGCTTCGCCGCGGCGGTGCGCGACTTCAGCGGCGAGATCACCGCTGCCGCCGCCGTCGAGGCCGCCCGTCGGCAGGAGCTCGTCCCCGACCCGGCGACCGTGGTCCGACGCGCGCTGTTGCCCGCGACCACCCTCTGGCAACGACGGGCCGACGACGTCGACTTCCTGAGCCTGCACGCCGGCACGGGCGACGCGCCCTGGCGTCCCCAACTCGACTCACGCGCGACGCAGATGAAGCTCGAGGAGGCAGCGAAGACCGCCATCGAGGAGAGCAAGCTGACCGCGGCCCCGGTCGTCGCCGACCTCAGCGACGCCGGTGTCGTCGGCATCGTCGGCGACCGCGCGGGCGCCCTCGCCCTGGCTCGGAGCCTCCTCGTCCAGGCGACGGTGCACTGCGGACCCGCAGACCTCACCGTGGGGGTGTTCTGCGACCGGGGCCGCGAGGACGACTGGTCCTGGGCCTCCTGGCTGCCGCACACCCGAGTGGCGGGGAGCAGCACCGGTCAGCGGTGGATGTCGGCCCAGCGTGACCAGGGCGCCGCGGTGCTCCGCGGCCTCCGCGAGTCCATCGACGAGCTGCCGACGCCGGAACTCCTCGTCCTCATCGACTCCGAGGTCCTCACCGAGGGCCGCGACGCTCCGGCCCGGAGCCTGCTCGGCCACGGTCGGTCGGCGCTCGGTCAGGTGCGCCGCCCCGGCGAACGACCGCGCCGGGTGAGCGGCATCGTGATCGCGACGAACGAGCAGCAGCTCCCCGCTGCGTGCACGACGATCATCACGGTCGGGTCCGACGCGGCCGCCACGGTCTACCGCCCGGAGGAGCGGATCCGTGTCGAGGACGTCGTGCTCGCCGGTCTCAGCCCGGCCGACGCCGAGCAGTGCGCCCGGCATGTCGCCCACTTCGACGACCCGGAGCTCCTCGTGCCGGGTGCCTCGCTGCCGGCGCTCGTGCGGTTGCCCGACCTGCTCGCGAGCGCCGCCCCCGCCGCCGCCGGGGAGCCGAGCGGTCCCGCGGCCATCCGCGCCGCCTGGGAGGCCCGCACCGGCTTCTCGACGCCGATCGGGTCGTCGGAGAGCGGCGTCCTCGAGATCGACCTGGTCCGGGACGGCCCGCACGGCCTGGTCGGTGGCACGACGGGTTCGGGCAAGAGCGAGTTCCTGCGTTCCTTCGTCGCCGGGCTCGCCGCGCGCAACGACCCGACGCGCCTCAACTTCCTGCTCGTCGACTTCAAGGGCGGTGCCGCGTTCGCCGCGTGTGAGCGCCTGCCGCACACGATCGGCACGATCTCCAACCTCGACGAGCAGTTGGCCGATCGCGCCATCCGGGCGCTCGAGGCCGAGCTCGGGCGACGCCAGCGCGTGTTCGCCGCAGCGGGTGCCGACATCGACAACCTCGACGCCTACCTCGCGACGAAGCCGTCCGAACCGATGCCCCGGCTGCTGTTCGTGGTCGACGAGTTCGCGATGCTGGCGAAGGACTTCCCGGACGTCCTGACGTCCCTCGTGGCGATCGCCGCCGTGGGTCGTACCCTCGGCGTGCACATGGTCCTCGCGACGCAGCGGCCGGCCGGTGTGGTCAGCGAGGACATCCTCGCGAACACGAACATGCGCGTGGCCCTGCGCGTGCAGAGCCGCGAGGACTCGACGAACGTCATCGGCGTGCCGTCGGCCGCCGGCATCGGGCGCCAGCAGACCGGTCGCGCCTACGTGAAGCTCGGCCAGGACGACATCACGCCCGTGCAGACCGCACTCGTCACCGGTCGGGCTCGCGATGCCCGCGCCGAGCAGCCCGTCACCGTCCGGCCCACCGACGTCTTCGGTGTCCCCGCGCCCGTGGCGTTCTCGGCACCGGCGTCGAACGACCTGACCGACCTCGACGTCCTCATCGACGCGATCCGGACGGCGAACGACGAGGCCGGCTACGCACCGCCGCGTCCGATCTGGCCGGAAGCGCTCGGCACCTCGGTCCCGCTCGACGCGCTCCTGCCGGAGGACGCCCCGAGGTCGCCGGTCCCGTCGCGCGTCCCCGTCGCACTCGCCGACGACCCCGACAACCAGCGGCAGATCCGGACCGGGTGGGACCTCGCCGAGGGCAACCTCATGCTCATGGGGATCCCGGGCAGCGGGACGAGCACGGCCCTCGCCTCGATCGCGCTGCAGCTCGCCCGCACGTCGAGCCCAGACGACCTCGATCTGCTCGTCCTCGACATGGGGACGGGTGACCTCGCGCCCCTGGCGGACCTGCCGCACACGAGCGCCTACGTCGGCTCCGGTGCCGGCGCTGCCGAGCTGCAGACCCGCATGCTCCGGCACCTCCGCACCGAACTCGACCGCCGCCGTGCTGCGCCGGGTGGTCGCCGCGCGGTCGTCCTCCTCGACGGCCTGGCGGCTCTCCGTGACGAGTACCAGGACTTCGAGGGCCAGCAACTCCTCGACGCGCTCTACCGCGTGTACGCCGAGGGGCCGGCGCTCGGCATCTCGTTCGCCGTGTCCACGACCCGCGCCAAGGCCGTCCCGTCGGCCATGGACGAGGTCACGACGCAGAAGTGGCTCTTCCGCCTCGCCGACCCGTACGACTACGCGACGATCGGTGTCCGCCCGAAGGACGTCCCGCCCCCCGTCCCGGGGCGGTTCATCGACTCGACGGCGAAGCTGCAGTCGCACGTGGGCACGCCGACGGGGACCCTCACCGAGGCTGTCCGTTCCGTGCGCGAGCAGTGGGGCGACGTCGCGCCCAAGGCCAGTGCGGTCGGTCGGCTCCCGGGGTCCGTCTCGGTGACCGACCTGGCCGTGCCCGCCCGCTTCGACACGGAACCGTGGCAGCTGCCGGTCGGGATCGCGGAGGACGACCTCGGCACCGCGGTGCTCGAGGTGTACGACGGCGAGCACGTCCTCGTCGCCGGTCCCGCGCGTTCCGGCAAGTCCTCGGTGCTGCTCGCCCTGGCGGCAGCGGCACGGAGCGCGGACGGCGTGAAGCCGGCGGTGTGGGGCATCTGCGACCGCCGCTCGCCGCTCGCGAACGCCCTCGAGCACGGGACGGTCGACCGGCTCGCCGTCGGTGCCGACGAGGTCCCGGCGCTCCTCGCCGGCATCCGCCTCGAGCGGGGACCGGTCCTGCTCCTCATCGACGACGCCGAACGCTTCGACGACGGTGACCAGGGCATCTCCTCGCTCCTCGCGACCGAGCGCCCCGGCCTCTGCGTCGTCGCGGCCGGCCGCTCGGCCGACCTCCGCTCGCTGTACAGCCACTGGACCCGCGCGGTCCGGAAGGCCCGCTGCGGCGTGCTCCTGCAGCCCGACGTCGACTACGACGGCGAGCTCCTCGGCGTCACGCTGCCCCGACGATCACCGGTCGCGCTGACCACCGGCCGGGGGTACGCGGCCTCGGGAGGCGCGGTGCGGCTCGTGCAGACGGCCTCCGCCGCGAGCTGACCGGCCCGGTCCCGGGCGGCACCCGTCCGGTCCGGGCCCAGCCGCATCCGGCGCGAAACCGACAGATCACCGCAGGACTCCCGCGGTGATCTGTCGGCTCCACGACCACACCGACCTCCCGGCCCACGGGCACGCCGTGAGCACCCTGGTCAGTCCCGCGTGGTGATCCCGAACGGCTGGCTCTCGAGGTTGGTGAAGTTGCCCACGGTCGCCCGCACGGTGCACGACGGCGCGACCGACAGCGCGGTCACGACGAGCCCGTCCGACGACACCGCCAGGGCTCCCGAGCATCCGTCGGCGAACCGCACGCCGGATTCACCGCCCGCGACGTCGGTCAGCATCTCCGAGGGCTTCCCGGCGCTCGGGCTGCGGTAGAGCGGGTTCAGCTCGTCCGCACCGCTCGGCCACACGGGCACGAGCGTCACGGGCAGCGTGGTCTGGCTGACGGTGCGGTCGGGGGTGCGGACGTCGACACCCTGGAGGCGCTGCACCGGGTACGCGGTACCGGTCACCTCCTGGTCGGTCACCGCTGCGGTGGTCGCTGCGCCGACGGCGTCGAGCCACTCCTGCAGCCCCGTTCCGCCGGACCCAGAGCCGCCGGACCCGGAGCCACCGGCCGCCACGACGTCCTGCGGCACGGAGGCCTGCACCGTGACGGAGCCGCCCGCCTCGATCTCGACCCCCGTCAGGCTCCACGCGCAGGCGGTGTCGACGCCGGTCAGGGACGGTTGGTTCCGCTTCGCGGTCACGCCCTCGCCGCTCCACGTCACCGCCGGGCAGTCGGCGTCCTCGTCCGCGCCGGGGAGGACCTCGAGCAGGGGTCCGCTGAGCGGTGCGGTCTGCGCGCTGTACGTGATCGAGACCTCGACGGTGCCGGCCTGGGGGTCGACGACGGCCTTGCGGGTGGTGGTCAGCCCCGTCGGGAGCGGCCGGTCCTGCTGGTACGCACTCGCCGCCTGCGCTGTCCCCGTGCCGGTGGCGGGTCCCTTGCGCCCCGCGCCCGGCAGCCACACGACGGCGGCGACGACGAGCACCACGACGAGGACGACCCCGACCACGCCGAGGGCGAGCATTCGGTTCGTCAGCCAGTCGGGCCGACGGAAGCGGCGACGGGGCGGCTCGGGTTCGGCCGTGACGACGGCCACCGGCGGGCGGGCGAGGGGACGGATGACGGTCTGCGACCCAGCCTGCCCGAGCTCGGGTTCGGGTCCCGCTGCGTCGGCGGCCGCCAGCGCGCTGCCCGCGTCCCCGTCAGCCGCACCGGCCGGGGAAGCACCCGCATCGGCCGACGAAGTGCCGGCACCGCCACCGGCCGCACCCGCAGCGCCGGACCCGCCGCGCACCACCGTCGCCGGCCGCTCGATCTCGTCGAACGACTCGGGGTCGTCGGCCCGCGGCAGGGCCGGCGCGTCCCGCAGGGACCGTGCCAGTCGGCGGAGGGTGGCCGCGGCGTCGACCGCCGAGGGACGCGCGGCCGGGTCCTTGGCGAGGAGCGACGAGAGGGCGGCCCACAGTGCATCCGGTACGTCGAGCCGCGGCGGGGTGGAGGTCACGTGCCGGTACGCCACCGCGAAGTCGGTGCCGGGCCCGGCGAACGGCGTCCGCCCGGACAGGAGCTCGTAGAGCATCACGCCGGCGCCGTAGACGTCGGCCGCCGGACCCGATCGGCCCTGGCTGATCGATTCGGGTGCCATGTACTGCGGTGTGCCGAGGAGTCCGGTGGTCTTGCGGTCCCGCTCCGCGACGACGGACGCGATGCCGAAGTCCGACACCCGTACGTCGCCCGTGCTGCCCGCGGTCCACTCGTGGTCGAGCAGCACGTTGTCGGGCTTGACGTCCCGGTGGCTGACGCCCTGCCCGTGTGCTGCTGCGAGGGCGTCGAGCGTCTCCGCGGTGACCGTCAGGGCGTCCCGCGGCGGGAGTGTGCCGACGGCGAGCAGGAGGTCGCGCGCCGAACCGCCGCCCACCAGGTCCATGACGATGGCGAGGCGGTCGCCCTCGACGACGAGGTCCCGCACCCGGACGATCGAGGGGTGCTCGAGCGCGAGGAGCACCGAGCGTTCGCGGACGAAGCGCTCGACGACGTCGGGTTCCGCGGCGAGTTCGGCACGCAGGAGCTTGGCGGCGAACTGCTCACCCGTCGCGGTGTGCTCGGTCCGCCAGACTTCGCCGGACGCCCCCGTCCCGAGCAGTTCGACCAGGCGGTAGGAGGCGCCGAGCGGCTCCCCGCGGCCGTACTGAGAGTGCTGCCCGTCCTGCGCCACAGATCCCCCGTACCCACGATCACCGGCGCGTCGCCGACGGCCTCATGTTACCGGCCGGACCTCGGCGCGGTGTACTGGACGTCGATGGTGTGGTCGCCGAACCCCTGGCGCCGGTAGAGCGCCAGTGCGGGGGCGTTGTCGCCCTCGACGTAGAGGGCGACGGCGTCGAGCCCGCGGTCGACGAGTCGTGCGGACCCGGCGCGCATGAGGACACCACCGAGTCCCCGGCCCTGCAGGTCGGGTCGGACGGCGACGGCGTAGTACTCGCCGACGCCGTCCTCGACCTTGAGCCAGCACGACCCCGCCAGGCGTCCCTCCGCGTCGCGCAGCAGGACGAGGTCGTCGCCGGAGAACCAGGCGTCGGACTCGCGTGCCCGCAGGTCCTCGAGCGTCATCCGACCCTGCTCGGGGTGCGACGCGAAGGCGGCCGCGTTGAGTGCGAGCCAGTCGGTCTCGTCCTCCGACGACCCGGGGCGGAACGCGTCGAGCCGGTAGCCGTCCGGGAGGCCCGGCTCCGGCCGCGCCGTCGGCACCGGTGCGCGCAGCTGCAGCAGCGTCCGCTCCGCGGACCAGCCGTGTCGCTTGGCGAGGGCCCGGGCGGCCGGGTGGTCGCCGTGGGACCACGCGCGGACCGGGGCCGGGTCGAGGGCGAGTGCCTGCTCGACGAGACGGGCGCCGATGCCGCGCCCACGGGCCTCCCGGCGGACCACGACCTCGACCTCGCCGTCCCGGACGACCGCGACCCCGGTGTCGTCGCCGAGCACGCGCGCCCGACCGGCGCGCAGGTCGACCAGGGTCTGGTCGGAGAACGGGGGAGCCTCGCCGTCCGCGACCGCGGCGGCGGCGAGCTGTTCGACGACGGCGAGCACTACTGTCCCTACAGCCGGTCGTCGTCGTCGTGGACGTTGAAGCGGTACCCGACGTTGCGGACGGTGCCGATGAGCGACTCGAGGTCGCCGAGCTTGGCGCGCAGGCGTCGGACGTGCACGTCGACGGTGCGGGTGCCGCCGAAGTAGTCGTAGCCCCAGACCTCACTGAGGAGTTGCTCCCGGGTGAACACCCGGGCGGGGTGCGACGCGAAGAACCGGAGGAGCTCGAACTCCTTGAACGTCAGGTCGAGCGGCCGGCCGCGGACCTTCGCGGAGTAGCTCGCCTCGTCGATGACGACGCCGGAGGCCTGGATCTTGGACCCGGTCGGGTTCTTCGAGGCGCGACCGGCGTTGAGACGGATCCGGGCGTCGACCTCGGCGGGGCCGGCGGACTCGAGGACGACGTCGTCGATGTTCCACTCGGTGGTGACCGCGGTGAGGCCGCCCTCGGTGACCACGAGGACGACCGGGGTGGTCGAGCCGCTCGTGGCGAGGATCTTGCACAGGGCCTTCGCGCTGACGAGGTCGGTGCGGGCGTCCACGAACATGAGGTCGCTCTGCGGTGCGTTGACCAGCTGCGCGGCCTCGGCCGGCACGTGGCGGATCCGGTGGCTCAGCAGGCCGAGACTCGGGAGGACGTCGCCGGGCGCGGCCGAGGTGAGTACCAGGAGCTGTGCCACAGGACCTCCAGAGGGAGAAGACGTCGTTGCGCCATCCTAGTGAGCCCGGCGCGACCCACCCGGACGGACGGTCCAGCGCGCGACTGTCATGATGGGGGCGTGAGCGAGACGACGGACCCCGTGACGGCCGAGCCGGCCACCGGGCCGAGCCAGCGCCGACTGCGCCTGGCGTCCGTCGTGCCGGTCTGGCTGCTCGCGGTCGTCGGTGCGGTGCTCGTGCTCACCCTCACGGCGAAGGACTCCTTCGCCTGGCTGTTGCTCGTGTTCGTCGCGACGGTGTTCGTGAGCTTCGTCCTGCAGCTCGCCACGCAGACGAAGGACGGCCTGGTCGAGCGGATCAGCATCGCCTCGTCGGGGTCGTTCGTGGTGGTGCTCGTGACGGCCCTCGTCCTGCTGGCTCGTTGAGCCTCCTGCGGTGTCGGTGACGGCCGCGTAGACTCCGGGCATGGATTCGCTGCTTGCGCTCGAGCTCTTCTACGTGGGCCTGCTCGGCCTGGCGTCGCTCGCGATCACGTTCATCTCGGTGTCGGTCGTCGTCAAGCTCTTCAAGGGCCAGCGGTGATCGAACTGCCCGAGGGCCTGTCGGCCGAGCTCGTCCCGCTGTCCTGGCTGGTCGGCGTCTGGGAGGGCACCGGCGTGGTCGAGTACCCCGTGGGCGAGGACGACACCGTCCGGGCCTACGAGTTCGGTCAGCGGGTGAGCTTCAGCCACGACGGCCTGCCCTACCTCAACTACTCGTCGACGACGTGGTTGCTCGACGACGAGCGCACCCCGCTCGCCGCCGAGATGGGCTACTGGCGGCTCGACCGGCCGTCCGAGCCCGGCGACCGGGGCCCGGCGATGCTGCTCGGTGACGGCCCGGTGCCGTTCTCGACCACGCAGAGCGTCGAGACCCTGCGCAACCAGACCGACGGCTTCGACGTCGAAGCGGCGATCATCCACCCGACGGGTGTCAACGAGCTCTACGTGGGCCGCGTCAAGCAGGGTCGCATCGACCTCGCCACCGACGCCGTCATGCGCTCCGCCAACGCCAAGGAGTACTCGGCGGCGACGCGCATGTACGGCCTGGTCGAGGGCAAGCTCTTCTGGGCGTGGGACATCGCCGCCCTCGGTCGGGAACTCACCTCGCACGCCTCGGGGCAGCTCGCGAAGGTCGACTGATGGGCTCGCCGTTCGCGGACCGTGACGGCTTCGTCGCCACCGATGCGGGGCCGGCCGCGCACTTCGGCAACCCGCTGGGGGAGCAGCGGCTGCTGGCCCGCGGCCGCGCGGTCGTCGAGCTCGGCCTCGGCATCGTGACGGTGACGGGGCCGGACCGCCTGTCCTGGCTCAACTCGATCACCTCGCAGCTGTTGACCGGACTCGCGCCGGGCGCCGGCACCGAGACACTGGTCCTCGACGCCTCCGGCCGCGTCGAGCACGCCGCGCGCGTGGTCGACGACGGTGAGACGACGTGGTTGCTCACCGAGGCGGACGACGCGGCACCGCTCGCGGCCTGGCTGTCGTCGATGCGCTTCATGCTCCGGGTCGAGGTCACCGACCGGTCGGCAGACCTCGCGACGCTCGGCTGGTTCGACGGCGCCGAACCGCTCGGCGGCGCCGAGCCCCTCGCGCTCTGGGTCGACCCGTGGTCGTCGGTGGCGCCCGGCGGTTGGAGCTACGCCGACCTGGAGGCCCACCCCGCCTCCGACTGGACCCTCCGGATCGCCGTGGTCACCCCCGACACCGTCGCTGCCGTCGCCGCCTCGGACGTGCCGGTGGCCGGGCTCCTCGCGCTCGAGGCCCTGCGGATCGCCGCCTGGCGTCCGGTGCTCGCCGACGTCGACGAGCGGACGATCCCGCACGAGCTCGACTGGCTCCGCTCGGCCGTGCACCTGTCGAAGGGCTGCTACCGGGGACAGGAGACCGTCGCGAAGGTCCACAACCTCGGACGCCCGCCCCGGCGCCTGGTGATGCTGCACCTCGACGGCTCGGACGGGGTCGTCCCCGCGCCGGGGACCCCCGTCACGCTCGACGGCACCGAGGTGGGGCGGCTCGTCGCCTCGGCCACGCACCACGAGCTCGGGCCGGTCGGGCTCGCCGTCGTCAAGCGCTCGCTCGACCCGGCGGCGGTGTTGACCCTCACCGCCGACGACGTGGTGGTGACCGCTGCGCAACAGGTGATCGTGCCTCCCGGTGCCGGCGCGACGGCCGACGTGCCGCGCCTCCCGCGCCTCGGGGCCGTCCGCCGCGGCTGACCCGCCGCCGATCGCGCCCCGGCACGAACATCGCGCCCTGTTCCGACGGGGCGCGTTGTTCGTGAGCGGGCGCGATGCGTGGTGCGCCGGCGGCGGCGTTCAGGCGGGGGCGACCGCCGACCACGGCACGCTGAGCTCGCCGAGTCGCCACCGCGTCACCCCGTGCAGGACCGGCCACCCGCGGTCACGCATGCCGGCCACGGTCACGATCCACCGCTGCCGAGGCCCGTACGTGCCGAGCGGCGCCGCCACCGCCCAGGACAGGTCGAGGTCGCGGAGGAACGCGTGCACCCGTTCGCCGGGGACGTTCCGGTGGATGAGCGCCTTCGGCAGTCGCTCGGCGACGATGCTCGGGACGTCGAGACCGGCCAGCCGCAGGGCGACGGTGAAGGTGTGCGGTGCCTCCCGGTCGAGCGTGACCCACGACGCGACCCGCCCGACCTCGTTGCAGGTGCCCTCGACCAGCTGCCCGCCCGGTTGCAGGCGGTCCTGCATGATCCGCCACGACCCGACCACGGCGGACTCGTCGTACTGCCGGAGCACGTTGAAGGCGCGGATCACCGCCGGTCGTCGTCCGTCCGGGGTGGGCGTCTCGAAGCCGCCGAGCCGGAACGTCACCCCGTCACGCGTGGCGGCGTTCGCCAGGGCCACGCGGGACGGTTCGATCTCGATCCCGGTGACCTCGACGTCCGGACGGACCCGGGCCAGGCGGCCGCGGAGCTCGAGCGTAGTCGTCGGACTCGCGCCGTAGCCGACATCGGCCACGAGCGGGTCGTCGGTCCGCCGGAGCACCGGGAGGGAAGCGATCCACCGGTCGACACGACGGAGCCGGTTGTGCCCGGTCGTCCCACGTGTGACGGTGCCGATCGGCGACGCGTTCCCGGGCATGGGACCAGGGTACGGGTGGAGTCGTGCTCGGTAGACTCGGCCCATGACCTCCACGCTCGTCCTGCTCCGTCACGGCAACAGTGACTGGAACCAGAAGAACCTGTTCACCGGTTGGGTCGACGTCCGGCTCTCCGAGCTGGGCGAGAAGGAGGCGAAGCGCGCCGGCGAACTCATCGCCGAATCCGGCATCGTCCCGGACGTCCTGTACACGTCGTTGCTGACCCGCGCGATCCAGACCGCGGACATCGCCCTGCTCGAGGCCGATCTCGCCTGGCTGCCGGTGAAGCGCGACTGGCGCCTCAACGAGCGCCACTACGGCGACCTGCAGGGCAAGGACAAGGCCCAGACGCTCGAGCAGTACGGCGAGCAGCAGTTCATGGAGTGGCGCCGCTCGTTCGACGTCCCGCCGCCCCCCATCGCGGACGACGCCGAGTGGTCGCAGGCCGGTGACCGCCGCTACGCCGAACTCGGCGACCAGCTGCCCCGGACGGAGTCCCTCAAGCTCGTCATCGACCGTCTGCTGCCGTACTGGGAGTCGGACATCACGAAGGACCTCGGCGCGGGCAAGACCGTCCTGGTCACGGCGCACGGCAACTCGCTGCGCGCGCTCGTGAAGCACCTCGACGGCATCTCCGACGACGACATCGCCGGGCTCAACATCCCGACGGGCATCCCGCTCGTGTACGAACTCGACGACGACCACCGCCCGACGAAGCCCGCGTACTACCTCGACCCGGAGGCCGCCGCAGCGGGTGCTGCGGCCGTCGCCGCGCAGGGCGCCAAGAAGTAGGACCACCCGGGGCGACGCAGGTCGCATCCGGTCTGGAGGCCCGTCCCGGCTGGGGCGGGCCTCCTCGCGTCCGGCCATCCGAGGGTCCGGCCATCCGAGTGTCCGGCGGTCCGGGGTGTGTGGATCGGGCGACGGGGCGGTCCGAGTGCCGGGCGGTCGGCCGGCCGGGCGGTCCGCGGGCCGGGCGGTCCGGCGTCGGGCGGTCCGGCGTCGGCTCAGGGCTGCGTCAGGCGAAGTGCGCGGCGATCTCCTGGACGAGCACGCCCACGTCGTAGGGCCGGGCGGTGTCGACCCGGACGACGGGCGTCACCCCGACCGGCCCGACCGCGACGCCGTGCTCGTCCCAGAAGGCGAGCACCGAGGCGAGGTCACCGTGCACGTCGTGGCGCACCGGCAGCGTGCCGGGGTCGTAGCGGTCGCGGAGCCGCTCCTCGGCCGTGGCCCGGTCGACGTCGCACCACACCTCGACGGCGCGTGGCGACCCTGCGGTGGTGAGCCCGGCCTCCAGGAAGGCACGGTCACGGGACGGCAGCCAGACGGCGTCGACGACGACGCCGTTCTCGACCGCGCCGGCCATCGACCACATCGTGTCCATCGCGACGCCGCCGAGCGTGCGCGGGTCGATCATCGGTCCGGCGATGTCGGCCAGGGGCTCCTTGATGCGGTCCTTCGACAGGAAGGGGCAGCCGAGCACCTCGGCGAGGGCGGCCCCCACCGTGCTCTTGCCGGAACCGGGCATGCCGTTGATGATGATCGCGACCTGGGCCATGCCCCGATCCTCCCAGGTCTCCGATCACAGCACACCGCCGAGACAGCAGGACGCCGCCGACCCCGCGGGACGCCGCGGGATGCGGCGGCGTCTCGCCGGTTCGGCGGCGTGTCAGGCAGCCGGGGCTGTCAGGCAGCCGGGCTGTCAGGCAGCCGGGCTGTCAGGCAGCCGGGCTGTCAGGCAGCCGGAGTCGTCAGGCCGGGGAGGTCGTGACGTTCGCAGCGCCGGCCCAGTCGCCGGTCGCCAGGTACTCGACCTTCTTCGCGATCGAGACCGCGTGGTCGGCGAACCGCTCGTGGTAGCGGGAGGCCAGGGTGGCGTCGACCGTGTCGACCGGCCCGCCCTTCCACGCCTCACCGAGCACGAAGTCGAAGACGCTGGCGTGCAGCTCGTCGACGGCGTCGTCCTCGTCGCGGATCTCGGCGGCGAGGGCGATGTCCTCGGTGGCGAGCAGACGCGTGAGCTTCTGCGCCATCTGCACGTCGTGGGCGCCCATCTGCTTGAACGTGCCACGGAGGCCCTTCGGCACGACCTTCTCCGGGAAGCGCTGGCGGGCGAGTTGCGCGATGTGCTCGGCCATGTCACCCATCCGCTCGAGCGACGAGCTCACGCGGAGGGCGGTGACCACGACACGGAGGTCGCGCGCCACGGGGGCCTGGCGGGCCAGGATGTCGATGGCGATCTCGTCGAGGCTCGACGCCGCGGCGTCGATCTTGGCGTCGTCGGCGATGACCTCTTCGGCGAGGGCGACGTCCGACTCGCTGAACGCCTCGGTGGCTCGGGTGATCGCGGACTCGACGAGCCCCGCGATCTCGGTCAGACGCTCTTGGACGTCCTGGAGCTCCTGCTGGAACACTTCGCGCATGGGGGAGAACCTCTCTCTGCGTACCGGACGAGTGTCGTCAGCCCAGGTGAACGATCGGTGACCTGCGGCTGAACGGTTCGCGATCCGGCCTCTGGAGAGGGGTGAACGGCGTCCGAACCGCGTGTGACCACTCCTACACTGGCGGCATGGACAACGCGTGGCTCGTGCCACTGTCGATGCTCCTCGGCGGTGTGTTCGGCGCGGGCGTCGTGGTGCTGATCATCACCGCCGAGCGCACGGCCCGGGCTGCCGACGTGGCGGAACGGAGCCTCCCCGACGGTGTCGCGGCCGTGATCGCCACCATGCACAACCCCGCCGTCGTCGTCGACCCGTCGAACACCGTGGTCGCCGCGTCGCCGCAGGCACTCGCGGTCGGACTGGTGGTCCGGCGGAAGCTCGTGCACGCCGAACTCGCAGAACTCGTCGACCAGGTCCGGCGCAGCGGAGAGATGGGGTCGGAGGACCTCGAACTCCCGCGCGGCGGTCGGGGCGAGGTCATCGGCTACCTGAGCTTCCGAGCGGCGCAGCTCGGCAACCGGTACGTGCTCGTGACGGCGGACGACCTGACCGAGAGCCGCCGGATCGACGAGGTCCGACGGGACTTCGTGGCGAACATCTCCCACGAACTGAAGACCCCGATCGGGGCGATCGGGCTGCTCTCCGAGACCCTGGTGCTCGCGGCCGACGACCCCGCCCACGTGCGGAAGTTCGCGGCGCAGCTCGTCTCCGAGTCGGAGCGGCTCGGCGCGCTCACCAAGGACATCATCGAGCTGTCCCGTCTGCAGTCCGTCGACGCGCTCGAGGCCAGCGAGGAGACGGCGATCGACAAGGTCGTCCAGGCCGCGATCGACGGCAACGAGGTCGTCGCCCGCGCCCGGAACATCGAACTCGTGCGTGCGAAGCGGTCGAAGCTGCGGGTCATCGGCGACCCGGGCCTGCTCCAGGTGGCGGTGTCGAACCTCATCGCGAACGCGGTCAAGTACTCCCCGGACAACACGCGCGTCGGCGTCGGCGTGCGCCGCGTGAAGGGGTTCGTGGAGATCGCCGTGACCGACCAGGGTGTCGGCATCCCGCAGTCCGACCTCGACCGCGTGTTCGAACGGTTCTACCGCGTCGACCCGGCCCGGTCCCGCGCGACCGGCGGGACCGGCCTGGGTCTCGCGATCGTGAAGCACATCGTCAGCAACCACGGCGGAGACGTCCGTGTCTGGTCCCAGCCCGGCAAGGGGTCGACCTTCACGATCCGTCTCCCCGAAGCAGATCCCGAACTGACCACAGCACTCGAAGAGCAACTGGAAGAGCAGCCATCGTGACCAAGATCCTCATCGTCGACGACGAGCCGGCCCTGAGCGAACCCCTGGAGTTCCTGCTGCAGCGCGAGGGGTACGACACCTCCGTCGCTGCCGACGGCGTCACCGCGCTGTCGAAGTTCGACGCGGAGAACCCCGACCTCGTCCTGCTGGACCTCATGCTGCCGGGCCTGTCCGGCACCGAGGTGTGCCGGCAGATCCGCACCCGGTCGAACGTGCCGATCATCATGCTCACCGCGAAGGACTCGGAGGTGGACATCGTCGTCGGGCTCGAACTCGGCGCCGACGACTACGTCACGAAGCCGTACTCGACACGCGAACTCCTGGCCCGGATCCGTGCGGTCCTCCGTCGCCGCACCGAGGACGACCCGGGCGACATCGGCATCCTGCAGGTCGGCGGCATCCGGATGGACGTCGAACGCCACACCGTGAGCGTCGACGGGTCCGAGACCCCGATGCCCCTGAAGGAGTTCGAGCTCCTCGAACTCCTGCTCCGCAACGCCGGTCGCGTGCTCACCCGCGGGCAGCTCATCGACCGCGTCTGGGGGTCGGACTACTTCGGTGACACGAAGACGCTCGACGTGCACATCAAGCGCATCCGGTCGAAGATCGAGCGCGTGCCGAGCACCCCGGAGGTCCTCGTGACGGTCCGCGGGCTCGGGTACCGCATCGAGGCGTAGCGCCGGGGCGGACGGAGCGACCTGGTCCCGTCCGCCGGATCCGGACAGACAGGAGGCCCGGGCCGGTTCTGCGGAACCGACTCCGGGCCTCCTGTCCGAGCGCTGGGATCACTCCCCGCCGGGGCTCACTCCGTGCCGTTGTCGCCCTCGGACGAGTCGGTCTGCGAACCCTCCTGCGTGCCGGGGGCGTCTGCGCCGCCGGTCGGCTGCGTGCCGCTGACGGAGGGGGAGGTCTCGGTCGGCGTCGGCGTGGGGGTCGGCGCGAGGGTCTGGTACTCCTCCTGCGCGCTGGTGAGGACCGGCACGGTGGCCGAGGCGCCCTCGGCGCCCTGGTACGAGAAGTACATCTTCACGAGCGAGCCGGGCTTCGCGGTGACGTCGTCGAAGTCGACGGTGTCGTGCTCTTCGTCGTCGGCCAGGACCACGGTGGAGTTGCTCGGCACCTCGACGGTCTGGTCGGTGCCGTCGAGTTCGAGCGTGACGGTGCGGTCGTCGTTCCCCGTGTTCACCAGCGTCCCGACGAACCGGGCGTCCTCGCCGGTGTCCGTGATGAGCAGGGCGTTGCGCACGTCGATGGTGCCGGTCGACACGTCGACGCCGTCGGTGATCTGACGGATCTCCTGGGTGCGGGACGGCGACAAGAATTCGCAGCCGGTCGCGCCGAGGGCGATGGTCGCAGCGACGGCGACGGACACGAGTACCCGAGCTCGCAAGAGGTTCCTCCGGAAGTTCACGTTGGCGGACCGTACGGCCCTGGCGATCATCCTACCCAGGCCCCGGGAGGCCGGGAGGTCAGGGTCCGCGCGGTCGCGGGCTCCCCTGCAGGGGGCACGGCGGTCAGGGTCCCCTTACCCGAACAGTCCTTGTGGTAAACTGGAAGTCTGGGAACGGAGCCTGATACATGCAATTCGAGGTCGGCGAGACCGTCGTCTACCCCCATCACGGGGCGGCAACCATCTCTGAAGTCAAGACTCGCGTCATCAAGGGCGAGGAGAAGGTCTACCTGAAGCTGCGCGTCACGCAGGGTGACCTGACGATCGAGGTCCCGGCGGACAACGTCGACCTGGTCGGCGTCCGCGACGTGATCGGCAAGGAAGGCCTCGACAAGGTCTTCGAGGTCCTGCGGGCACCGTTCACCGAGGAGCCGACCAACTGGTCGCGTCGCTACAAGGCGAACCTCGAGAAGCTCGCTTCGGGGGACGTCATCAAGGTGTCCGAGGTCGTCCGCGACCTCTGGCGCCGCGACCAGGACCGCGGGCTCTCCGCGGGCGAGAAGCGGATGCTGGCCAAGGCCCGGCAGATCCTCATCTCGGAGCTGGCGCTGGCCGAGAAGACCGACGAGGACAAGGCATCGACCGTCCTCGACGAGGTCCTCGCGTCCTGATCCCCGCTTGACCACCAGCGACACCACGACGACCGCACCGGCGCAGAGCCCCGCTCTGACAGCCCGTGCGGTCGTCGTCGTCGCGGCGGGCTCCGGCACGCGGCTCGGGCTCGGCACGGCGAAGGCGTTCGTGCCCGTCGCCGGCGAGCTGATGCTCGCGCGCGCCCTGCGGACGTTGTTCACGCTGGCCGAGCCGACGATCGTCGTGGTCGTCGCGCCCGCCGACCGGGTCGACGAGTGCCGGGCGCTGGTCGCCGCCGTCGCGGGTGCTGCGGTCGCGTACACGGCCGTCGTGCCGGGAGGCGCGGATCGCCACGCCTCCGTCCAGGCGGGCCTGGCAGCGCTGCCCGACTCCGTCGCGACGGTGCTCGTGCACGACGCCGCACGCTGTCTGACGCCCGCGTCGCAGTTCGAGCGGGTGTTCGCCGCCGTCGTGGAGCACGCCGACGGCGATGCTGCGGTGGGCTCTGTGGGTGGCGACGGCGCTGACGCTGGGGCTTCCGTGGTCGGCGTCGGCGTCGGCGTCGTGCCGGCGCTGCCGGTGACCGACACGGTCAAGCGCGTCGCAGGCGACGCCGTCGTCGAGACGGTCGACCGCTCGGCGCTCGTCGGTGTGCAGACGCCGCAGGGCTTCCCGCTCGCCGGACTCCGTCGGGCGTACGCGCTCGCGGCGCAGGCCGAGACCGACGACGCCGGGGTGTTCCACGCCGCGGGCGGCACCGTGCTGACGGTCCCGGGGGACGCCGACGCCTTCAAGATCACGACCGCGTGGGACCTGGGCCGCGCCGAGGCCGTCGTCGCCGAACGCGCCGGAACCGCTGCGGGACCGGCCGCGGCTGCCGGGAGCACCGCCGCGGTCGACGTCCGCGTCGGTCTCGGGATCGACGTGCACGCCTTCGATCCGGCGGTCCCGTGCCGCGTGGGCATGCTCGACTTCCCCGGTGAGCCGGGGCTCTCCGGGCACAGCGACGGGGACGCGGTCGCGCACGCGATCTGCGACGCCCTGCTGTCGGCCGGTGGTCTCGGGGACATCGGGGGGCGCTTCGGCACGTCCGACCCGCGGTTCGCCGGAGCTGCGGGTGAGGTCTTCGTGCGGGGTGCCGTCGACCTGCTCCGCGATGCCGGACTGGTCCCCGTGCGGGTCACCGTCCAGGTCGTCGGCAACCGCCCGCGCATCGGTTCGCGACGCGTCGAGATGCAGGACGCACTCGCCACGGCGGTGGGGGCCCCGGTCGCGGTGTCCGGCACCACGACGGACGGCCTCGGTGCGACCGGACGAGGGGACGGCCTCGCGGCGATCGCCACGGCGGTCGTCCGCGCGGTCTGAGCCACCCGCCCCCGTCTCCGCGCACGGGCCGGGCGGATCGTTCGTGTACCCGCTCCCCGTCGAGGGGCCGGACGCTTCCCACCGGCCGGATGCCCTCCACAGTCCGGCCCCGCTCTCCACAGGCCGGGTCGGTCCCGGAGCGCGGCGGGCGTCTCCCTCTAGGCTTGACCCGTGACCGTTCGCCTGTACGACTCCCGCGCCGCCGACGTCGTCGACCTCGTGCCCCTGGTCGACGGTCAGGTCAGCATCTACGTCTGTGGCCCGACGGTGCAGTCGTCCCCGCACATCGGACACCTCCGCTCCGCGCTCGTCTACGACATCTGGCGTCGTTGGCTGAGCCACCGCGGGTACCGGGTCACGCTCGTGCGGAACGTCACCGACATCGACGACAAGGTGCTCGACCTGGCCGCGGGCACCGACGAGCCCTGGTGGGCGCGGGCCTACCGTGTCGAGCTCGAGTTCACCGCGGCCTACTCCGCGCTGGGCATCATGCCGCCGACCTACGAGCCCCGGGCGACCGCGAGCATCCCGCAGATGCAGGACATCATCACGCGCCTCATCGACAACGGCCACGCGTACCCGGCCGCCGACGGCAGCGGTGACGTCTACTTCGACACCGCCAGTTGGCCCGAGTACGGCGCCCTGACCCGGCAGCGCCGTGACGACATGGTCGACGCCACCGACGCCGATCCCCGTGGCAAGCGCGACGCCCGGGACTTCGCGCTGTGGAAGGGCAGCAAGCCGGGGGAACCGTCGACCGCCAGCTGGGACTCGCCGTGGGGCGCGGGTCGACCCGGGTGGCACATCGAGTGCTCCGCGATGTCGCGCCGGTACCTCGGTCCGGCGTTCGACATCCACGGCGGCGGACTCGACCTGCGCTTCCCGCACCACGAGAACGAGCTCGCCCAGTCGACCGCGGCGGGGGACCCCTTCGCCTCGTACTGGCTGCACAACGGTCTCGTCACGGTGGGCGGCCAGAAGATGTCGAAGTCGCTCGGCAACTCCATCTTCGCCGCCGACTTCCTCGCCGCCGCACGTCCGGTCGTCGTCCGCTACTTCCTCGGCGCCGCGCACTACCGGTCCACGATCGACCACCACGACGGCTCTCTGGCCGAGGCCGAGGCGGCGCTCGACCGCATCGAGGGCTTCCTCGCGCGCGCCGCCGAGCGCCTCGAGGGGGTCCGGCTGGCCGACGCCCCATCGGTCCCGCAGGGCTTCGCCGACGCCATGGACGACGACCTCGCGGTGCCCCAGGCACTGGCGGTGCTGCACGAGACCGTCCGGGCCGGCAACGCGGCGCTCGACGCCGACGATGCGGAAGCGCTCGGGGTCGCGTACCATCAGGTGGCTGCGATGGTCGAGGTGCTCGGCATCGACCCGCGTGCACCGCACTGGTCGGGTGGTGCGCACGACACCTCAGCAGCACCGCTCGCCGCCCTCGTCGAACGCCTCGTGCAGGAGCGCGCCGACGCCAGGGCCGCGCGGGACTTCGCCACGGCCGACCGCGTCCGGGACGATCTCGCAGGCGCGGGCATCACGATCGAGGACACACCGTCCGGAACACGCTGGAGCATCGCCTGAACACGGCAGTGCCGAACAGGAGAACCGCATGAAGAACGTCTCGGGGAGCAAGAAGGGCCGTCCGGGCGCCGTCCGGACCGGCCGCAAGGGCAACAAGCAGGTCGGCTCCGGTGGTCAGGGCGCCCAGGCGCTCGAGGGTCGCAAGCCGACGCCGAAGGCCGAGGACCGCCCCTACCACCCGGCCGGCAAGCGCAAGGCCGCCAAGGAACGCTTCGAAGCGGCGCGCACCCGCCGCGGCGGCAGCAGTGCCTCGGCGCCGCAGACCCGCTCCGGTGGTCGTCCGCCGGCCCGGAAGACGGACGACAGCGAGCTCGTCACCGGCCGCAACTCGGTGCTCGAGGCGCTCCGGACGAAGACCCCGTCGACGACGCTCTACATCGCCGCCCGCATCGAGGTCGACGACCGCGTCAAGGAGATCCTGGCACTCGCCAACCACCGCGGCGTGCCGATCATGGAGATCATGCGCCCCGAGCTCGACCGCATCACGGGGCACGACAGCGTCCACCAGGGCGTCGCGCTCAAGGTCCCGGCGTACGAGTACGCCCTCGCCGAGGACCTCGTCGAGCGCGCGTTCTCCCGCGACCAGGTCCCGCTGCTCGTCGCCCTCGACGGCATCACGGACCCGCGCAACCTCGGTGCGATCATCCGGTCGACCGCCGCGTTCGGCGGGCACGGCGTCATCGTGCCGCAGCGTCGCTCGGTCGGCGTCACGGCGTCGGCGTGGAAGACCTCGGCCGGTGCGGCAGCGCGGACGCCGGTCGCGATGGCGCCGAACCTGACGCAGACCCTCAAGTCGCTGAAGTCGATGGGGCTGTTCGTGCTCGGCCTCGACGGCGGTGGGGACGTCGAACTCGACGCCCTCGAGCTCGCCGACCGGCCGATCGTCATCGTCGTCGGTTCCGAGGGCAAGGGGCTGTCCCGCCTCGTCACCGACACCTGCGACGCGATCGTCTCGATCCCGATCTCCAGCGCGACCGAGTCCCTGAACGCCGGCATCGCCGCGAGCGTCACCCTGTGGGAGGTCGCGCGGCGCCGTCGCTCGGCGTAGCGAGCACCACGACACCCGGGAGGCCCGGTGCCGGTCCACGAGACCGACACCGGGCCTCCCGTCTGTCGAGGTCGAGGTCGAGGTGCCGGTTCGCCGGGGCGCGGACTCGCCCGCCCGCCCCCGCTCGTCGGGGTCGCACGACATGCCGCCCGCGTCCGTCGCGGTTCCGCGACCGGGGAACCGCGACGCGCGAGATGCGCGAATTCTGGAACCCCGTGCGGGAGTGGGGGCGGAACTCCGTCGCGGTCGCGTCAGACGGACGCGCGCCAGTCGTCGACGTCCTCGTCGTCGTCCTCGCCGTCGAGCGGCAGGGCGATCGACGACGTCGGCGGGTTGATGAGCGTCCGCTCGTCCCGCCGGTGCCGCAGCACGTCGTTGATGTAGGCGGTCGTGGCCTCGGGGAGCGAGACCGAGCGCTCCTCCTGCTGCGACATGAACCAGCGGTGTTCGAGGAGTTCGTGGAACACCTCGGCGGGCTCGAGCCGTCCGCGGAGGTCGCGCGGGATCGCCCGCACGACGGGCTCGAAGACACGGGACACCCACTCGTGGGCGACCATCTCCTCGTCGAGCTCCTCGCGGCCGTTCCGAGCCCGGTACGCGTCCAGGTCGTTGAGGAGCCGTCGGGCCTGGTTCTCCTCGGCGTCCAGACCGGTCAGGCGCAGCAGTCGACGCTGGTGGTGCCCGGCGTCGACGACCTTCGGCTGGATGCGGACCTGCGCGCCGGACTCGGCGGTGCGGATCGACAGCTCCTCGATGTCGAAGCCGAGCGCGTTGAGCCGCTCGACCCGGTCGTTGATGCGCCACCGCTCGGCGGCGTCGAACTGTTCGGTGCCGGTGAGTTCGGTCCACAGGGTGCGGTACTGGGCGACGATGCGGTTCGACACGTCCACCGGGTCGGCGTTCTCGTCGAGGCGTCCACCGGCCTCGAGGTCGAGCAGCTCGCCGGCGATGTTGACCCGGGCGACCTCGAGGTCGTTCTCACGCTGCCCGTTCGACAGCCCGCCCGGGTAGAGCTTGCCGGTCTCCGCGTCCACCAGGTACGCGGCGAAGGACCCGGCGTCGCGGCGGAAGAGCGTGTTGGAGAGCGAGACGTCCCCCCAGTAGAAGCCGATGACGTGCAGCCGCACGAGCAGGAGCGCGAGGGCGTCCACGAGACGGGTGGCCGTGTCGGGGCGCAGCGTCTGCGAGTACAGGGCTCGGTAGGGGAGCGAGAAGCGCAGGTGCCGGGTGACGAGGACCGGCTGGAGTTCCTCGCCCTCGCGGCCGATGCGGTTCGTGATCACCGCGACGGGATCGACGCACGGCACGTCCATGCGCTGCAGGGTGCGGAGCATGTCGTACTCCGAGCGCGCGAGTTCAGCGCTCGTCTCCTTGACCGCGACGACGTAGCCGCTGAGGTGCACGAAACGCACCAGGTGCCGCGAGATTCCCTTCGGCAGCGCGACGATCGTCTCGTCGGGCCAGGCGTCGAGTGGCAGGTCCCACGGCAGGTCGAGCAGACCGGGGTCCACGGTGGCGGCGGTGATGGTCATGGAGTCGGGCACGACTGGTTCCTCGGGTGCTCGGCGGTGGGTCTGCGGAACTGGGCCCCCACCGTCGGTTCCCGGGCGACGCGTCAGCGCCGTCCGGGTCGTGTCGATGGGGGAGGCGGGTCACGGGCTGTGCACGCGCCTCCCGTCCGTCAGGGGGAACAGCGGGAGCCCGCCACCCGCCTGGTGCGGCGGCTGACGGGCTCCCGGTGGTGCTGATCAGGCGCTGACGACGGCCTTGTCGTCGAGGCGATCGCCCGACTCGGCGTCGAACACGTGGACGTGGCCCTGCTTCGGGCTCACGACGATCGTGTCGCCGATGGAGGGGTGCGAGCGGCCGTCGACGCGGGCGACGATGTCGGTGCGCGTGCCGGCGACGTCGGCGTGGCCGTAGAGGTAGCCGTCGGCGCCGAGCTCCTCGACGACGTCGACCGTGACCGGCAGGCCCTCGCCCGACTGCGACACGATGATGTCCTCCGGACGGACGCCGACCGTGACCGAACCCGAGCGAGCGTTCGACAGGGTGTCGCGGTCGATCGGGTGGTTGAGCGAGCCGAAGCTGATGCCACCCTCGACCACGGAGGCCGGGAGCAGGTTCATGGCCGGCGAGCCGATGAAGCCGGCGACGAAGACGTTGTTCGGCTTCTCGTACAGGTCGCGCGGGCTGCCGACCTGCTGCAGGATGCCGTCCTTGAGGACCGCGATGCGGTCACCCATCGTCAGGGCCTCGGTCTGGTCGTGCGTGACGTAGACGGTCGTGACGCCGAGGCGACGCTGGAGCGACGCGATCTGCGTGCGGGTCTGGACGCGGAGCTTGGCGTCGAGGTTCGACAGCGGCTCGTCCATGAGGAACACCTGCGGCTGACGGACGATCGCACGGCCCATGGCGACGCGCTGACGCTGACCACCGGAGAGGGCCTTCGGCTTGCGGCCGAGGTACTGCTCGAGGTCGAGGAGCTTGGCGGCCTCCTGCACGCGGGTGGCGCGCTCCTCCTTGCCGACGCCGGCGATCTTGAGCGCGAAGCCCATGTTCTCGGCGACGGTCATGTGCGGGTACAGCGCGTAGTTCTGGAACACCATCGCGATGTCGCGGTCCTTCGGCGGGACGTCGGTGACGTCGCGGTCGCCGATGCGGATGGCACCGGAGTTGACCTCTTCGAGGCCGGCGAGCATGCGCAGGGACGTGGACTTGCCACAGCCCGAGGGGCCGACGAGGACGAGGAACTCGCCGTCGGCGACGTCCAGGTCGAGGGAGTCGACCGCGGGGCGGTTGCCTCCGGGGTACAGACGGGTTGCCTTGTCATAGGTGACGGACGCCATGAGCGTTCGGTCCTCTCCACCGGCAGGTACGTGCCGGACGATCCGTAGTGAAGCGGCGGCCCGCGAGGGCCCCGGACGGTCGCCGTCGACCGTCGCTGTTCATACAACACGAGTTCTCCGGTCCGCGCCAGTGCTTCCCTGACGGTCGCCCGGAGGTCACCTGCTGGTTGGCTGGTTCCCATCGGCCGCCACTACAATCGCCGGGTCCGTCCGCCGACCGGGGGGAGGCCGAGCGGACACCGACCAGGAGGACGACCGCACGATGACCAACCGCCCCGAAGGCGACGCCCGCGCTGAGCGGAACGCGCGTCGCGCCGCCGCGCGCGAACGAGCCCAGCGAACCCGTACCCAGCAGAAGCGCCGCCAGCGGGGTGTCCGCATCGGACTCCAGGTCGGACTGGGCGTGGTGCTCGTCGCCGCGGCCACGGTCGTCACGCTCGTGCTCGTGAACTCCTCTCGGCCGGCAGGCCCCGGACCGGACACGATGGCCGACGGCGGGATCACGATCGGCGCCGGACTCAAGGCCGTCGAGCCCGGTGCGTCCTCGGCCCCGTCACCCAGCTCGACCGACTCGGCCGACACCGTGCGGATCACCCTGTACGTCGACTACCTCTGCCCGATCTGCGGTTCGTTCGAGCAGACGAACAGCGAGTACATCGAGGGCCTCGTCGACTCCGGCGCGGCGACGCTCGACGTGCACCCCGTCGCGATCCTGTCGAACCGCTCCCAGGGCACCAAGTACTCCCTCCGCGCCGCGAACGCCGCGGCCTGCGTCGCGCAGGAGTCCCCGGACTCGTTCTTCGCCGTGAACCGTGCACTGTTCGCCGCCCAACCCGAGGAGGGCACCGCGGGTCTGACCGACGAGCAGCTCGCCGACGTCGTGACGACCGTGCCGGGTGTGCGCAAGGGTTCCACGATCGAGCAGTGCATCGACGACCAGCGGTACGGCAAGTGGGTCGACGAGCGGACCACCGCGGTGACCGGCGGCGACATCCCCGGCTCCGACCTGACGACCTTCCCGGGCACCCCGCTGGTGCTCGTGAACGGTGAGCAGTACCCGTACTCCACCGCTTCGACGAACGACGAGTTCCGGACCTTCGTCGTCAGCGCCGCGGGCAGCAGTGAGACGACACCGACGCCGACCCCGAGCGCGTCCGCGTCGCCCTCGGCCCGGTGACACCCCGGCGCCTGACGCACACGGCCTGACGCGCACCACGGCCGGGACACCTCCGCGAGGTGGCCCGGCCGTCGTCGTTCAGAGGGCCGACGCGGGCACGGTGAGCGTGTCGCAACTGGTCGCACCCTGCTCGTAGCCCCGCTCGAACCAGTCCTGCCGCTGCTCGCTCGTGCCGTGCGTGAAGGAGTCGGGGTCCACCCGTCCGGTGGCGCGCTCCTGGATGCTGTCGTCACCGACGGCGCTCGCGGCCGACAGCGCATCGGCGACCTGGGCGCGGGTGACGGGCTCGAAGAACGTCTCGCCGTTCGCCGACTTCGTGGTCGCCGCGTCCCCGACCCAGGCGCCGGCGAAGCAGTCCGCCTGCAGTTCGACACGGACGCTGTCCGACGTGGCCCCGCTGCCGCTGCGGTCGGTCTCGGCGAAGGTGCCCTCGAGTTGCTGGATGTGGTGCCCCCACTCGTGCGCGACGACGTACATCTCGGCGAGCGGCCCGCCGGACGCCCCGTACGTGGACCGCAGCTCGTCGTAGAAGTCCGTGTCGACGTACAGGGCACGGTCGGGTGGGCAGTAGAACGGCCCCGTGGACGCCGAGGCCGTCCCGCACCCGGTGTCGGTCGACCCGGTGAACTGGAAGAACTCCGGCGTGGAGTAGCTGACCCCGAGTTCGCGCGCCTCGGCCGACCAGTACGTGTCGAGGGACTCCGCGGCGCCCTCCATGCGGCAGTCGATGCTCGCGTTCGCGTCACGGCCCGTGCGGCACTCCGCCACCGGCGAGGCCTCCGCGCCGCCCTGCTGGATGGTCGTCAGGCCGCCGCCACCGCCGACGACCCCGCTGAGGTCGACGCCGGTGAACTGCGCGATGAGGAACACCACGATCACGGTGCCGATGCTCCCACCACCGATCGCCACACCGCGCCCCGGCCCGCGCCGCTTGACCTTGCCACCACTGAGCTGCGAGTCGTCGTTGAACGTCATGCGATCGAACGTACGGACGGCGCACGGCGCACGTCCGCCCCAGCGCGACCTCCGGGCGTTGCGCGGACACCGGCGTCGAGCCGACACCGCCGGACGATCCCGGTCGTGCCGATCCCGCCGTACCGACCCTGGCCCGGGCGGCGCAGGTCAGGTGCGGACCAGCGGCTCCACGGTCGCCAGGTCCGCGCCGATCCCGACGTCGACGAGCTCGATCCGCCCGGCGAGCGTCGCCGCCGGCCCGCGGAGGAGCCCCGCCTTCACCCCGCCGAACGTCACCGTGACGTCGGCGTGCAGGACGTGGTCGTCCGCGATGCCGCCGGTGTCCACGTCGATGCCGCTCGGGACGTCCACCGCCACGACGAACGGCGCCCGCTGCTCACGTGCGAGCTCCCGGAGCGCCGCCACGACCTCGCGCGCGGGGGAGCGCAGCGGCCCACCGCCACCGATCCCCAGGATCCCGTCGAGCACCAGGTCCACCTCGAGCGCCGCCTCCCGGGCCACCCGCGCCAGACGTTCGCCGACCGGTGTGGCCGCGGCACGCAGGATGTCGGCTGCGCCTGCGGTGCCGACACCCGATCCGTCCTCCTCGGGGCCGTCCAGGAGGCCCGCCCCGGCCGCCAGGGCCGCCGCCAGGCCCGCCTCGTGGACACGTGAGCCGACGCGGAGGACCGTGACGTGCCTCCCGTCAGCAGCCAGGCGCGCGCCCGCGAACAGGGCGTCCCCGCCGTTGTCACCGCTGCCGGCCAGGACGAGGACGGACCCCGGTCCGTCACCGGGACGGACCGCGGGGTCGTCGAGCAGGTCGCCGACGACCGCGGCGAGCCCGTCCGCCGCGCGCTGCATGAGCGGCTCGCCCGCCTCGAGGTGGGGGCGTTCCGCCGCCCGGATCTGGTCGCCGCCGTAGCCGTCCATGGGGCCACTGTGGTCCCACTACCCTGGACGGGACATGTCACTCGTCCCCGAAGCGCCCCGTCCCCGCGTCGTCATGTCCCCGGACGGCGTGCCGCTCGCCACCTACGACTTCGGTGCCCCCGACGCACCCGCCGTCCTCGCCGTGCACGGCTTCGCGTCCGGAGCTGTCCTCAACTGGCACGCCTCGGGGTGGACGCGGGACCTCGTGCGTGCCGGACACCGCGTGATCGCGTTCGACCAGCGCGGCCACGGCGCCAGCGGGAAGCCGCACGACCCGCGCAGCTACTCCATGGACCTGCTCGTCGACGACGTCACCGCTGTCGTCGACACCTACCTGCTGGACGACGTCACGTTCCTCGGGTACTCCCTCGGCGCCCGCGTCGGGTGGCACGCCGCCGAGCGGATGTCCGACCGGGTTTCCCGTGCGGTGCTCGGCGGCATCCCCGACGCCGACCCGATGCGCCGCGTCCGCGTCGACCAGGCGTGGGCGTACATCACGGACGGCACGCCGGTCGAGGACCGCGTCACGAACGGCTACCTCACGATGGCGGCGAACGTCGAGGGCAACGACCTCCGTGCGCTCGTGGCGATGGTCGAGGGCATGCGCGACAGCGTCGAGCCGACCCCCGCGAACGCGCCGACGCAGCCGCTGCTGCTCGCCGCCGGCAGCGAGGACGGGATCAAGGACAGCGCCGTGCGGCTCGCCGCGACCGCGCCGCACGCGACCTTCGTCGAGATCCCGGGGCGGAACCACTTCAATGCCCCGACGTCGCGGCACTTCCGCCAGGCGGCGATCGCGTTCCTGGGGGAGCGGGACTGACGCTGGCGGTCCTGACGGGGCGGGACCACGCTGTGACACCGGTTCGGTGCCCCGACGTCGAGGCACTTCCGCCAGGCGGCGATCGCGTTCCTGGGGGAGCGGGACTGACGCTGGCAGTCCTGACGGGTACTCGTGGACCCTCCCGCCGCCGAGGAGGCGCGGCGTAGCGTCCGCCGCATGGAACACAGACTCCTCGGCAACAGCGGGACAGCGGTGTCCTCGCTGACCCTCGGCACCATGACGTTCGGCAGCGAGGCCGACGAACCCACCTCCCACGCGATCATCGACGCCTTCGTGGCCGCCGGCGGCACCCTCGTCGACACGGCGGACGTGTACTCGGGCAACGAGTCCGAGCGCATCATCGGCCGATGGCTCCGCGACCACCCCACGGAGGCGCAGCAGGTCGTCCTCGCCACCAAGGGCCGCTTCCCGCAGGGCGACGGCCCGAACGACCTCGGCCTGTCACGACGACACCTCCGCGTCGCCCTCGACGCGTCGCTGGAGCGGCTCGGTGTCGACCACATCGACCTGTACCAGATGCACGCGTGGGACGCCCTGACCCCGATCGAGGAGACCCTGCGCTTCCTCGACGACGCCGTGTCCGCCGGCAAGATCGGCTCCTACGGGTTCTCGAACTACCTCGGCCACCAGGTGACGAAGGCCGTCTACGAGGCGAAGGCCCACGGCTGGGCACCGCCGGTCACCCTGCAGCCCCAGTACAACCTGCTCGTGCGCGACATCGAGCACGAGATCGTGCCCGCCTGCCTCGACGCCGGCATCGGCCTGCTCCCGTGGTCGCCGCTCGCGGGTGGGTGGCTCTCCGGCAAGTACCAGCGTGACGAGGCCCCGACCGGCTCGACCCGCCTGGGCGAGGACCCGAAGCGCGGCATGGAGGCGTGGGAGGCCCGCAACGCCGACGAGCGCACGTGGCAGGTGCTCGACGCGGTCTCGAGCGTCGCCGAAGCGCACGGGGCCTCGCGGTCCCAGGTGTCCCTCGCCTGGCTGCTCGCCCGGCCGGCGGTGACGAGCGTCATCCTCGGCGCACGGACGGTCGACCAGCTGCAGGACAACCTCGGCGCGGCCGACCTGGTGCTCGACGAGTCCGAGCTGCAGACGCTGACCGATGCCAGCGCACCCCGGGTCGACGACTACCCGTACGGCACGGCCGGTGTCGCGCAGCGCGAGCGGAAGATCGCCGGCGGACGCTGAGCCAGGGCTGAGCACCGGAGCACCGAGCGACAGATCGCTCGGTGCTCCGGTCCTGTCCGAGTGGCTGCTAGCGTCCTGGGGTGCTCGAAACGACTCCCGTTCCGGTCGACTCCAGTCGTCGTCGTCGCAGCCTGCCGCACCTCGTGACGTGGATCGTCGCGGTCGTGCTCGCCGCCGCGTCGAGTCTGTGGATGTGGCACCGTCTCGGCTCGCCCACACGGGAGGTCGCCTGGGCCGAGGACTCCGGCGTCTTCCTCGACGAACGCCTGCAGCTCGGTGCGGTGCCGTCGCTGCTGCACCCCTACGAGGGCTACCTGCACCTCGTGCCACGGATCGTCGTCGACGCGGCTGTCGCCCTCTGGTCGATCGAGGACTACGCGGTGGTCGTCAGCGCCCTGTCGTGCTGCGTGATCGGCCTGGTGGGTGGGGCCGTGTTCGTCCTGGCGCGCGACGTCGTGACCTCGGTGCCGCTCCGGGCGCTCCTCGGGGTGATCCCGGCGATCACGCCGATGGGCGTCGTCGAGATCGCCGGCAACACCGCGAACCTGCACTGGTACATGCTCTTCCTGGCGCCGTGGGTCTTCGCCTTCCGGCCGCGGTCCTGGTGGAGCAGCGCAGGCCTGGCCGCCGCAGCGCTCGCGATCACCCTGACCGAGATCCAGGCGGCTCTCTTCGTGCCGCTCTTCCTGTTCGGGCTCAGGAGCCGTCGGGGCATCCCGGTCGTCGTCGCCGCCGTGCTGGGGCTCGCCTCGCAGGGTGTCGCGACCCTCCTGGACCCGCGCCTGCGGACGCCGAGTGACGCGAGCCCACTCGACATCGCAGCCGGGTTCCTCGCGCAGCCGCTCGCAGGCTCCTGGAACGGGGACGTGCGGAGCATCGGTGTCACGATCGTGCACCACGGGTGGTGGGTCGTCATCGTGCCAGCGATCCTGGTGGTGGCGGTGCTCGTCCTCGGACTCGTGGCGCGGAGTGGCGCGAGCAGGTGGTTCATCGTCGTGCTCGGTGTCGCGCCCGCCGTCCTCTGGGTGGCCGCGCTCCGGGTGAACGCCGTGCCGAGCACGTTCACGGAGTGGAACGAGGCATCGTTCCTGCGGTTCGGCCCCTACCGGTACGCCGCCGCCGGGTCGATGTTCTTGCTCGCCGCGGTGGTCGTCGCCGCAGACGTCTGTATCGCTCGGGGGCGTGTCGTGCAGCCGGTGCTCGGATGGGTGCTCGTCGCGAGCGTCGTCGCCGCCGGCGTCCTCAACGTGCACGCCGAGACCAGACGGTCCGACGGTCCGGTCTGGTCGAAGCAGGTGCACCAGCAGCGCGCCACCGTCTGCGCCGACGACCCGGACGGGACGGTCCGGGTCGAGGCGGCGCCGGAGGCCGGGCGGTGGACGGCCGATGTGCCGTGCGCGCGGTTCGATCGCTAGCCGGGAGCGCGACCGGGGAGACCCGGAACCCGTCCAGCACCACCTGGGCTCCGCCGGATGCGACCGGGGTGTGAGGGCCGGCAGCGGGACTCGAACCCGCAACCCCCGTATTACAAGTACGGTGCGCTACCAATTGCGCCATGCCGGCTGACCCGCCCATCGTACCGGGCGGACACGACGACGGCGCCCGGGCTGGGAGCCCGGGCGCCGTCGTCGACCCGCTACTTCTCCGCCGAGAAGTTGAGCGAGATCGAGTTCATGCAGTAGCGGTCACCCGTGGGCGTCCCGAAGCCGTCCGGGAACACGTGGCCGAGGTGCGAGCCGCAGTTCGCGCAGCGGACCTCGGTGCGCGCCATGCCGAGGGAGTTGTCCTCGATGAGCTGTACCGCGTCCGGATCGACCGACTCGTAGAAGGACGGCCAGCCGCACCCGGAGTCGAACTTCGTGCCGCTCTTGAACAGCTCAGCACCACACGCCGCACACGTGTACACGCCGGCACGCTCCTCGTCGAGGAGTTCACCGGTCCACGGGCGCTCCGTACCGGCCTGGCGCAGCACGGCGTACTGGTCCGGGGAGAGCTCCTCGCGCCACTGGGCGTCGGACTTGTCGACGTTGTATGCCATGTGCGTACCTCCTGGTTCCGACCGGGACTGGTGTCCACCGGTCATCGTGCTTCACCTCGGTAAACTCCGAGGGATGTCCGAACATTCCGTCCGTCACGCCCGCTGGGAGCACCTGACGACCGACGAACTGTACGACATCGTGCGCCTGCGGAACCGGGTGTTCGCCCTCGAACAACGTGTCTCGGCCGAGGACTTCGACGGCCGCGACCGCGAGCCCGACACCGAGCACTGGTGGTCGACCACCGGCGACGGCAGCACCGTCGGGTACCTCCGCCTCGTCCGACCGGCGGACGCCGAGCCGCACCCCGAGGGCACGGACGCTCCCATCCGGGTGGTCGGTCGCGTCGCCACCCGCGCCGACCACCGTGGCCGGGGGATCGCCGGCGGACTCGTCGCCGCGGTGCTCGACCGGCACGGCCACGAACCGTTCGTCCTGCACGCCCAGCAGTACGTCGCCGCGCTCTACGAACGGCACGGCTTCGTCCGCTTCGGTGCCCCGTACGACGAGGCCGGCATCGCCCACGTCGGCATGTACCGCCCGGGGTCCTGATGGACACGCGGCAGCGCTACCGCGCCTACGCCGACCGGATCGAGGCCGTCTCACCCTCGTACGCGGCATGGGCGCGTTCCGTCGACGGGTCACTGGCCGACCTGCTCGACGCCGTGCCCGAGACCAAGCGTCAACCGGAGCTGCTGTTCGCCGTCGCACGCCGGCTCGGTGCCGACCCGGCGGACCCGGCCGCGCTGGGCGTCATCGGCCGGGAGGCCCGCCCCGCCCTGGTCGCGGCCCTCACCACCGCCACGGTGCAGGCCAACGACCCGCGCCGGCTCGCCCCCGTCGTCCCGGTGCTCGCCGCGCTCTCGGCGGCGTCGGCCCGGCCGCTCGGGTTGCTCGACGTCGGCGCGGCCGCCGGGCTCTGCTCGACCCCGGACCGGGTCACGCTCGACCACAGGGAGCGCCCCTCGGCCCGTCCCGCGCACCCCGACACGTGCGGGAGCGACGACCGCACCGGAGCGCAGGACCGGGTCGTCCGGATGCACACCGCGGTCGCCGGGCCCGCGGTGCACCTCGTCGCCGACGTCACCGGGACGCCACCCGCACCGGCGGCGGGGCCGATCCGCATCGGCGCGCGCGTCGCCCTCGACCCGAACCCGATCGACCCCAGGGCACCCGAGGCGTTCGAGCGTCTCGTCGAGGCCGTCCCGCCCGAGGCGACGGACCGGACCGCCCTGATGCGGGACGCACTGCAGGCGACGCTGGTCGAGCCTCCCGTCCGGATCCGGGGCAGCGTGCCAGACGACCTCGACCGTGCCCTGGACGCGCTGCCGGAGGACTGCAAACCCGTCGTCCTCACCACGGGGACGCTCGTGTACGTGCCCGGTGCCGGGCGGCAGCGGTTCGCGGACCGGCTGCACGAACGCGGCGTCCGCTGGGTGGCGCTCGAACGCACCGGGATCCTCGCCGGGGTCGCGGCGACCCTGCCGGACGACGTCGACCCCGCGGACCCGCATGCCTTCGCGACCCTGTCACTCGACGGCCGGGCGCTCGCGGTGTCGGACGCCTTCGGCACGCGCGTCCGGTGGTTCCCCTGAACCAGGGTGCGCGGGCCGTGCGCTGAGCGGGTTCCGCGACAGTCCAGCACCGTGCCAGGGTCGACCTGCCGTCCGCCCCTACGATGTGCGAGACCTGCAACCCGTTCGCGATCGGACCACGCTGTGCCCGCCCTCCCCGCCGACGAGCTCACCGAGCTCGCCAAGCACGTGCTCGCCTTCGAGCTCGTGCGGGCACGGCACGACCGGACGAAGGAAGCGGAGATCCGGGTCGAGTTCGACATGTCGCCAGCGCGGTACTACCAGGTGCTCAACCGCGTGATCGACTCACCGGCAGCCCTCGCGTACGACCCGCAGCTCGTCACCCGACTGCAGCGGCTCCGCCGGGCCCGGACGAGCGCACGCGCTGCCCGCAGCTTCGTCGCGCCCCCGGCCGACCACGAAGGACGTGAAGAGGAACGATGACGAGATTCGAGCGAGACCGGTTCGACGAGGTCCCGGACGGCCCCCGGGTCGGCGCGCACCGCGGTGCCGCGCGACGAGGTGGCGGGTGGGTCGTCTTCGCGTGGGCGGCGCTCGCGACCGGCGTCCTCGTCGGCATCGGGGTGCTCGTGCTCGCACTGCTCAACGGCAGCGTGCAGTTCACGGAGGGCAGCGGGGGGTCGACGCCCTCCGCGTCCGCGTCGCCGTCGGCCAGTGCCTCCCCCGGGACGGACTCCGGCGCGGGAGACGGGGCGACGCAGTCGCCCTCCGCCGCAGCGGGCGCGACCGCCGCCGACCAGGGCGCGACAACGCTCGTCGTGCTGAACGGGACCTCGACGGCGGGCCTCGCCGCGAACGCGTCGACGGAACTCGGCGGCGCCGGGTGGACCGTGACCTCGACCGGGGACGCCGGGACGACCGGGGCGACGCAGACGATCGTGTACTACCAGCAGGAGTCGCAGGCGGCCGTCGCGCAGGGCGTCGCGCAGTCCCTCGGGGTGAGTGCCGTACAGCAGTCCTCGGCGTTCCCGAACGCCGACGTCTCCGTGGTGCTCGGGTCCGACTACACGGGCTGACCGCACGGTCCGAAGGCGTCGCACACGCTCGTCGTGTTTCCGACACGTTGCGGATCGGGGTTCACTGCGTGAAATGCGTGTCACACCCCTTGCCGAAACAGCGAGGTTCGGTCAGAGTCACCATTGGTCACCCCGCGATCGCGACGACGCCTCTCCCCGAGACCCGTCCGGCGTGAAACCGGGTGAGTCGACACGCGCTCGGACCCGACGGACGCCACGTGCGATGGTGCCGTCGTTCGCAACAGCAGTACCGCAGGGAGCAAGGAACATGGCCAACGGAACCGTGAAGTGGTTCAACGCCGAGAAGGGCTTCGGCTTCATCACCGTGGATGGAGGGGGCCAGGACGTGTTCGTGCACTACTCGGCCATCGACATGAGCGGCTACAAGGTCCTCGAAGAGGGCCAGGCAGTGACGTTCGACGTCGGCACCGGGTCGAAGGGCCCGCAGGCCGAGTCGGTCCGTCCCGCCTAGTCGCCCAGAACCGCTCGCGAACGCGCCGTCCCGTCCGGGGCGGCGCGTTCGTCGTCACGGGGACCGGGTACCGAGCGGACCTGTGGACTGGGGCAGAGCCTCCCGACTGTGTTGCACTCTCGGGTGGCGAGTGCCAGAATCGGGCTTGGCACTCGGCCAGGCTGAGTGCCAGAACGACCCCGATGACGACGTCCGGGAGGGACGAAGAACTCACATGGCAAAGATCATTGCTTTCAACGAAGAGGCCCGACGCGGCCTCGAGCGCGGCCTCAACCAGCTGGCCGACGCCGTGAAGGTGACGCTCGGCCCGCGCGGCCGCAACGTCGTCCTCGAGAAGAAGTGGGGCGCCCCCACGATCACGAACGACGGTGTCTCCATCGCCAAGGAGATCGAGCTCGACGACCCGTACGAGAAGATCGGTGCGGAGCTCGTCAAGGAGGTCGCCAAGAAGACCGACGACGTCGCCGGTGACGGCACGACCACCGCGACCGTCCTCGCCCAGGCCCTCGTCCGTGAAGGCCTCCGCAACGTCGCCGCCGGTGCCGACCCCGTGTCGCTCAAGCGCGGCATCGAGAAGGCCGTCGCCGCCGTCTCCGACCAGCTCCTCGCCGACGCGAAGGAGATCGAGACCAAGGACCAGATCGCTGCCACCGCGTCGATCTCGGCCGCTGACCCGACCATCGGCGCACTCATCGCCGAGGCCATCGACAAGGTCGGCAAGGAAGGTGTCGTCACCGTCGAGGAGTCGAACACCTTCGGCACCGAGCTCGAGCTCACCGAGGGCATGCGCTTCGACAAGGGCTACCTGTCGCAGTACTTCGTGACCGACCCCGAGCGCCAGGAAGCCGTCTTCGAGGACGCGTACATCCTGATCGTCAACTCGAAGATCTCGAACATCAAGGACCTCCTGCCGGTCGTCGACAAGGTGATCCAGGCGGGCAAGCAGCTCCTGATCATCGCCGAGGACGTCGACGGCGAGGCCCTGGCCACGCTCGTCGTGAACAAGATCCGCGGCATCTTCAAGTCCGTCGCCGTCAAGGCCCCGGGCTTCGGCGACCGCCGCAAGGCCATGCTCCAGGACATCGCGATCCTCACCGGCGGCCAGGTCATCTCGGAAGAGGTCGGCCTCAAGCTCGAGAACGCGACGCTCGACCTCCTCGGTCGTGCCCGCAAGGTCGTCATCACCAAGGACGAGACCACGATCGTCGAGGGTGCCGGCGACGCCGAGCAGATCGCCGGCCGCGTCCGTCAGATCCGCGCCGAGATCGAGGCGACCGACTCCGACTACGACCGCGAGAAGCTCCAGGAGCGCCTCGCCAAGCTCGCCGGTGGCGTTGCCGTCATCAAGGCGGGTGCCGCGACCGAGGTCGAGCTCAAGGAGCGCAAGCACCGCATCGAGGACGCCGTCCGCAACGCGAAGGCAGCCGTCGAAGAGGGCATCGTCGCCGGTGGTGGCGTCGCCCTCATCCAGGCCGGCAAGGTCGCGCTCGACGGTCTCTCGCTCGAGGGTGACGAGGCCACGGGTGCGAACATCGTCCGTGTCGCCATCGACGCGCCGCTCAAGCAGATCGCGCTGAACGCCGGTCTCGAGCCGGGTGTCGTCGCCGCTCGTGTCCGCGAGCTCGAGGCCGGCCACGGCCTCAACGCTGCGACGGGTGAGTACGTCGACCTCATCGCCGCGGGCATCATCGACCCGGCCAAGGTCACGCGCTCGGCGCTGCAGAACGCCGCGTCGATCGCCGGTCTGTTCCTCACGACCGAGGCCGTCGTCGCCGACAAGCCGGAGAAGACCCCGGCCATGCCGGCCGGCGACCCGACGGGTGGCATGGACTTCTAGTCCGTCCTGCTGGCAAGGGCCCTCGCACGCTGCGCGTGCGGGGGCCCTTCCGCGTGCGGGGGCCTCCGCGTGGGGGGGGCCTCCGAGGTTCCGTAATTCGCGCATCTCGCGCGCCGGGATCGCAGAATTGCGGAACCGCGACGAACGCAGACGGCACGTCGTGGAACCGGCGGTGTCGCGCAGGCGCCGGAGGATTCCGTCGCGTTCACTCCGTCGCACAGGAGGCCCGGCTCGCCTCCGTCTCCACAAGCGCGATCCACGTCGTGTCCACGCCGGTCCTCGTCGACGAGGCTCACGGCCATGAGCAGACCAGCCGAACTTCCCGTGCCCGACGACGGTCCGTTCCGCGTGCGGGACGCGGTGGCCGCTGGCGCGACCCGCACACGGCTCAGTCGGACGGACCTGGAAGCGCCCATCCACGGGGTCCGCGCTCCCTCCGGCCTCGGTGTGTCCAGGGTCGAGGCGCTCGCACTGGTGCTCCGCGACGACCAGTTCTTCAGCCATGGCACTGCGGCACTGTTCTGGGGAGCGCCGGTGTCAGGCCACTTCGGAGGCGAGGCGGTCCACGTCACGTCCGTCGGAGTCGCTCCGGTCATGCGACGCCCGCACGTCGTCCCACATCGCGTCCGGGACCCGACCGTCGACGTGCGGTACCGGAACGGGTTCCGGCTCAGTGCGCCGGCGCGCTCGTGGTACGAGTGTGCCGGGTCGTCGAGCCTCGAGGACCTCGTCGTGCTCGGCGACTACTTCCTCGGTCCTGCGGATCTGGCGACGCTCGACGGACTGCGAGCGGCGATCCCGCCCAGGGGACGACACGTGCGCCGGGCGCGAGCCGCGCTGGCGCGGGTCCGGGCAGGATCGGAGTCACCGATGGAGAGCAGGATGCGTGTCCGGGTCGTCGACGCGGGGTTCCCGGAGCCGGAGGTGAACCACGACGTCTTCGACGCGTCGGGCACGTTCCTGGGGCGGGCGGACATGGCATGGCCGGACCTCCGGATCGCCCTCGAGTACGACGGCGACCACCACCGTGAACAGCAGACCTTCCGACATGATCGACGGCGATCGAACGGCTTCGTCGTGAACGACTGGATCGTCGTGCACGCGACTGCGGTCGACGCGGACCGTCCCGCAGTGCTGTTCGAGCGTCTTCGACAGGCGTTCGAGCAACGGCGCGTCGAACGGGCGGCAGGTCCGACGCGGCGGTTCCGCGACGCGCCGCGTGAGTACTGACGAGGTTCCACGATCGGCGCATCTCGACCGTCGAGGTTCCAGAATTGCGGAATCCCGCGCCGCCGCCACCGCGCGGCCGCGCCGCCGCCGCCGCGCCGCCGCGCCGCCGCGCCGCCGCCGCCGCCGCGCCGCGCCGCCGCCCGGTGCCCGGCACCAGGCCGGGGGTCAGGACAGGACGGGCGCGGCGGGGGCGGACTCGCGGGGCAGGAGCGGCAGCCACACGCGGAACGTCGCACCACCACCGGGGGTGTCGAACACCTCCACCGACCCGTTGTGCGCGTGCACGATGCCCGACACGATCGCGAGCCCGAGGCCCGATCCGCCGGTGTCCCGCGCACGAGAGGTGTCCGCGCGCCAGAAGCGCTGGAAGATCTTGTCGCGCAGCTGGGGCGGGATGCCCTCGCCGTGGTCGATCACGTCGATGTGCGCCATGCCGCGGTCGTCATCCACCCCGATGCCGATCTCGATGGGGTCGTCGTGCTCGGTGAACCGCATCGCGTTGCCCATCAGGTTCGTGATGACCTGACGGATCTTGTTCTCCTCGGCCAGGACGATCGGTGGGCGCTTCGGCAGCACGATCGTCGGCAGCGGGGTCGTCTCGTCCGTCGGGTTCTTCGTGTCGACGTTCATCGCCCGGGACCGACGGGCACGCAGGCGTGCGATGGTCTGGCGTGAGAACGCGATCGGCCCGGTGGTGTTGAGCGAGGGCGACGCCGGCGCGGCGGGGGCACGGTCGCCGTCGGCAGCGGCACCGAAGGCGCTGGCCGGGCGCACGGCCTGCGGCACGTTCTCACCGGTCAGGGCGTCCTCGACGAGCACCTGGATCTCGCGGTCCGGGTTCGACGCCATCGTGTCGAGGGCGGAGTCGCGGGCGATGGCGACGAGGTCGACCGGCCCGAGCTCGAGCGGCTTCGACTCGTCGATGCGCGCGAGCTGCAGGAGGTCCTGCACGAGCAGGCCCATGCGCTGGGCCTCCTTCTCGATGCGTTCCATCGCCTGGGCGACGTCTTCTTCCTTGCGGAGCGCTCCCATCCGGTAGAGCTCGGCGTACCCGCGGAGGGAGACGAGCGGGGTCCGGAGCTCGTGGGAGGCGTCACCGACGAAGCGGCGCATCTGGTCGATGGTGCGCTGACGGTCCTCGAACGCGTCGTCGATCCGCTCGAGCATCGCGTTGAGGGAGCGGTTGAGGCGGCCGACCTCGGTGTTCGGGGTGTCGGCGTCGAGTCGCTGGTTGAAGTCACCGGCGGCGAACCGCGCGGCCGTGTCCTCGACGTTGCGCAGCGGGTCGAACGTGGCCGTGACGAGGAGGCGCGTGAGCATCGCGCCGAGCAGGATCACCGCGATGCCGAAGAACAGGAAGATGACGGTGAAGCGCAGGATGGTCTGATCGGTGTCCGCGCTCGACACGGCGACGAGGACGTACCCGGTCTCGGTCGCGCCCGTCGAGAGGTTCTGCAGGTTCGCCGGGATGACCTGGGCGCGCCATTCGTGGCTGTGCTGCTTGTCGTACAGGCTGAACGGGTGCACGGCGGTCGCCGCGGCAGTGAAGTCGACGCGGGTGATGTCCGGCTGCGACGAGGACTGGGTGTCGCAGATCTGCTCACCGTCTCCGTCGTAGGCAGCGACGTAGGAGCTCTTCTCGAGGACGACGGACAGCTTGCAGTACTGCTCGCCGTCGCTGACGTTCTGCCCCTCGAGTTGCGAACTCGTCGTCTTCACCTGGGTGTCGAGCTGCAGGTTGAGGTAGGTGCTCAGGACCGTCATGGTCCCGAGCCCGGCGACGAGCAGACCGAGTGCGACCAGGAGGACGGTGATCCCGGTGATCTTGGTGCGGAGGGAGATCCCGTCCCACCAGTTGCTCATTCGCTCGTGCATGCTTCCCCAACAGTAAGCGGCGGCCGCCGGGAAGAACCCGACGGCCGCCGACAGTCAGCTGTGCGACCTGGCCAGCTCGGCGCTCAGGAGGCCTTGGTCGCCTTGAGCATGTAGCCGAAGCCGCGCTTGGTCTGGATGATCGGCTCGGCCGAGTACTGGTCGAGCTTCCGACGCAGGTAGGAGATGTAGGACTCCACGATGCCGGCGTCGCCGTTGAAGTCGTACTCCCAGACGTGGTCGAGGATCTGCGCCTTCGACAGCACCCGGTTGGGGTTGAGCATGAGGTAGCGGAGCAACTTGAACTCGGTGGGGGAGAGCTCGATCTGCGCGTCGCCGATGGTGACCTCGTGCGTGTCCTGGTCCATCGTGAGTTCGCCGGCGCGGATGATCGCGTCCTCTTCGTCGTTCATCGTGCGACGGAGGATCGCCTTGATGCGGGCGACGATCTCGTCCAGCGAGAACGGCTTGGTGACGTAGTCGTCTCCACCGACCGTGAGCCCGGTGATCTTGTCCTCGGTGTCGTCCTTCGCCGTCAGGAAGAGGATCGGCGAGGTGTAGCCCGAGGAACGGAGGCGCTTGGTGACGCCGAACCCGTTCATGTCGGGGAGCATGACGTCGAGGATGATGAGGTCCGGCTCCTCTTCGAGCACGGCGGAGATCGCCTGTGCACCGTTCCCGACCGCCCGCACCGCGAATCCGGCGAAGCGCAGCGAGGTCGTGAGGAGATCGCGGATGTTCGGCTCGTCGTCGACGATGAGGATCTTGGGTCCGTCGGTCATGACCCCATCCTCTGACTGTTCCCTGGCTGCTTCCTGGGAGCACTTCGTGTGTTGGCCAGAGGCGCACTGAGGCGGCGGGTACTACGCGGCGGCCGGTGCCACCTGGTCGGCGTCGAGGATCGTGTACGAGTACCCCTGTTCCGCGAGGAAGCGCTGCCGGTTCTGTGCGAAGTCCTGGTCCACGGTGTCGCGCGTGACCAAGGTGTAGAACGACGCCGGGACGCCGTCCTTGTTCGGCCGGAGGAGTCGGCCGAGCCGCTGCGCTTCTTCCTGCCGGGACCCGAACGAGCCCGACACCTGGATCGCCACGGTCGCGTCCGGCAGGTCGACGGAGAAGTTCGCGACCTTGGACACGACGAGCACGTCGATCGCGCCCTCGCGGAACGCCTGGTACAGCCGCTCCCGCTCGTCGACGGGCGTCGCGCCCGTGATCTCGGCGGCGTCGAGGGATGCCGCGAGCTCGTCAAGCTGGTCGATGTACTGCCCGATGACGAGGATCTGCTCACCCCGGTGTTTCTCGATCAGGTCCCGCACCACCGGCGTCTTGGCCGGCGAGGTCGCCGCGAGCCGGTACCGCTCGTCGTCGCTCGAGGCCGCGTACTCCAACCGGTCCTCGTGCGCGAGGTCGATCCGGACCTCGTAGCACTCGGCGGGGGAGATGTAGCCCTGCGCCTCGATCTCCTTCCACGGCGCGTCGTAGCGCTTCGGCCCGATCAGGGAGAAGACGTCACCCTCGCGCCCGTCCTCGCGCACGAGTGTCGCCGTCAGCCCGAGCCGCCGCCGCGCCTGCAGGTCGGCGGTCAGCTTGAACACCGGCGCGGGGAGCAGGTGCACCTCGTCGTAGACCACGAGCCCCCAGTCGAGGGCGTCGAGGAGGGACAGGTGTGTGTAGGCGCCCTTCCGACGGGCGGTGAGGATCTGGTAGGTCGCGATCGTGACCGGCCGGATCTCCTTGACACTGCCGGAGTACTCGCCGATCTCGTCCTCGGTCAGGGTGGTGCGCTTGAGCAGCTCGGTCCGCCACTGCCGCGCCGAGACGGTGTTCGTGACGAGGATGAGCGTCGTCGCCTTGACGGTCGCCATCGCCCCGGCACCGACCAAGGTCTTGCCGGCGCCACAGGGCAGCACGACGACCCCGGATCCCTGCTGGAAGAAGCTGTCCACGGCGTCGTGCTGGTACGGCCGGAGGTCCCAGTCCGCGGTGTCGAGGTCGATGTCGTGCGGCTGTCCGGGCGTGTAACCGGCGAGGTCCTCGGCGGGCCAGCCGATCTTCACGAGCTCCTGCTTGACCTGCCCGCGAGCCCAGGCCTGCAGTTCGACGGCGGTGTCCGAGCGGCGCTCGCCGAGGAGCGGCTGGATGCGCTTCGACCGCGTGACCTCGGCGAGGAGCGCCGGGTCCGACGCGGTCAGCACGAGCGCGGGCTGCTGCTCGAGCTCCTCGGACGGGGAGTTCGCGATGACCGGGGCGTCCTCGCGCTCCTCGCGCCGGATCACCAGACGGCCGTAGCGGGAGACGGTGTCCTCGATGTCGACCGTGACGCTCTGCGGCACCGGGAACTTCGCGAACCGTTCGAGGGTGTCGACCATGGACGCGGCGTCGTGTCCGGCAGCCCGCGCGTTCCACAGCCCGAGCCGCGTGATGCGGTAGGTGTGCACGTGCTCCGGCGCCCGCTCGAGCTCGGCGAAGACCGCGAGCGCGTGGCGGGCGTCCTCTGCCTCGGGGTGCGCGACCTCGAGCAGGACGGTGCGGTCACTCTGCACGATCAGCGGTCCGTTCATGACGGATCAGCCTAGGCGGCGCAGCTGGTGCGACGCCCGGTTGTCCACAGGACGCCCGTCAGGCATCGCTCTCGATCGCGACGACGAGTGACAGCGGGAGGGTCCGCTCGACGTCCACCGCGGTGTCCTTCCCACGCACCCGACCGGCGGCGACCGAGGTCGGGACGATCGAGAACGGCCGCTCCGACCCGTCCGGCATCCGGACCGTCACCCGGACCGGCGTCCGTCCGCGCACCGCCATGTCGATCTGCCGGGCCATCCACTCCTGCTCCGGCTCCGCGTCGCCACGCTCCGTCGTCAGACGCAGGCGCTGCACGAGCGCGTGGGCCGCCTGTCCGGGCGAACGGCTCGGCGTGCGCCGTCGGACGGGAGGCCCGGATCGCGCCTCGGGGCGGGCGTCGGCTGCGAGCACGGCCGGGTAGCGCTGGTCCTCGAGGGCGCTCGCCACGACGTGCGGCGGGTACTTCGTCACGAGGGTGGTGAGGTCGGGCCGCTCCCACGCCAGTTGGCGGAGCTCGGCGTCCACCCCGATGAGGTCGAGTTGCTCGGGGGTCCCGTGCACCACCGAGCCGAGGTCGCCCTCGCCGCGGCCGACGACGACGCTGCCGTCCCGCGTGGCGACCTGGTCGACGAGGTAGGTGAGGGGCTGCGGGACGTCGGTGGCGCCGAGTCGGGTGAAGAGCGCCAGGACCTCGTCCCGGGTGCGGCCGGCACGCAGCGCCCGGCGGATCGAGTCCTCGGACACCCGGTACCGCGCCGCGAGTCCCGGCGCCTCGAGGTCGGCGACGGCGCGGAGGTCGTCGTCGTCGACCGGCGAGAGCGGGCCCGGTGCGATGACGGTGAGGTCCGGCTGGAGGTACACGCCGTCGACCGTCCCGGGCAGATCGGCATCGGCGGCGGCCCGGGCTGCGTCGGGGTCGTCCCCGAGCAGGGCACAGCCGGTGGAGGTCAGGCGTCCGTCGACCGCGAGCCCGAGGACCCTGGCCGTGCCCGCCGCGTCCAGCAGCGCGGCGTCGAGCCAGCGCGACCCGGCCGGGTACGCCCAACGGCCCGTCGCCACCAGGTCGGTGAGGTCGTCCTCCGCGAGGTCGAGGACCTCGACCACGGCGGGGGCGAGGGCACGCCGCCAGTCGTGCACGAGCGAGGCCCAGCGATCGGGCCACGACGACCGGAGCCAGGCCCGCCCGCGTTCCGACACCTTCCAGGAGCCGTCCTCCGGGTGCGCGGCGCCGACGCGGTCGAGCAGCGCGAGGCGGTCCGGCACCACGGCGGCGTCCGCTCCCGTGCGTTCGGCGAGTTGTCTGGCGAGCGGCGCCCCGATCCCGCCCTTCGCGACCTCCCGGACGGCGCCGGCGTCGGCCGCGTGGAGGAGTTCCGCGAGCACGGTGAGCGTCTCGAAGGCGTGCTCGGCCCCGGCGGCGCGAGTGCGGGCGTCGTCCGCGCCGTCTCCGGGGTCCTGCGGGGTGGCGGGTGCGGGGCGGGCTGGCGCCGGGCCTCCCGGGCCGTCCGGCACCAGGCCGGGCCGGGCCGCCAACCGGGCCGCGACCGCGTCGTCCACGGCGCCGTCCTCGGCGACCAGACCGAGTGCGACGGCCGGAGCGAGGTCCTCGGGGGAGCCGCCGTCACGCAGCGCGACGAGCGTGCGCCGGGGGAGCCGCTCGATGGCGGCGTCCACGGCGTCGTCGGTGCGGAGCGCCTCAGCGAGGTCGAAGAAGTCCGCGATGTGCTGCGGACCGGATTCGCCGAGCGCGGCGGCGGGCAGGGCGCGCGCGAGCACGAGTCGCTCGAGCGCGTCGTCGGGGAGCTCGCGCAGGCGTGCGGCGAGGTCCGTCGTGGTCGTCATCGTCCTGCGGGCGTCCGGGGCGGACGTCAGCGAGCCTCTGTGCGGTGCTGCCGCGCCTTGCGCGTCCAGGTGACGACCAGGAGCGTCAGCATGAGGACGAACGCGACCGGCGGACCGAAGTAGACGACCCCCAGGGCGACCGGCCAGATGCCGTCCCCCGGGATCTGCTGCAGCGTCAACCACCCGGTGATCATGACGATGAAGCACGCCAGGATGAGGAGGACGATCCCACCGACCATGAACGCGAGCGTGCGTTCGGTACGATTGAACGTCGCCGGGGGTTCCGCAGCAGTGCGGGGGGCCCCGGTGGATCGGGTCGGCTTGGCCATCCACCCAGGATAGTCCGACGCACCGCGGCCGTTCATGTGACGAGGAGTCCCAGCATGCCCACCGGCAAGGTCAAGTTCTACGACGACCAGAAGGGCTTCGGTTTCATCTCCGGAGACGACGGCGACCAGGTCTTCCTGCACGCCTCCTCCCTGCCCGACGGTGTGACCACGGTGAAGGCCGGCACCAAGCTCGAGTACGGGGTGGTGCAGGGCAAGAAGGGATCGCAGGCGTTGACCGTCCGGATCCTCGAGGCGCAGCCCTCACTCGCCAAGATGACCCGCCGCTCGGCCGACGACATGGCCGTGATCGTCGAGGACCTCGTGAAGGAACTCGACCGCATCAGCGGCGACCTCAAGCGAGGCCGCTACCCGAAGAACGGTGAGCGGATCGCCACCATCCTGCGACACGTCGCCGACCAGTTGGACGCGTGAACATGACCACCGACCTCACCGAGCTCGCCCGCGGGGCACTGCTCGAGATCACCCCGGAAGCCACCGTCGGGAGCCCTGTCGGCACGGTGGACGAGGGCGACGGCGTCGTGTCCGTCCTCTTCGCCAACCGCATGCCGGGGTACCCGGGGTGGCGCTGGACCGTCAGCATCGCCCAGGTCGAGGGTGACGAGCCCACCGTGCTCGAGGTCGAACTGATGCCGGGTGACGGCTCGTTGCTCGCGCCGGAGTGGGTGCCGTGGTCGGAGCGACTGGCCGAGTACCGGGCCGCGCAGGACGACGAGGAGTCGGACGAGGACGAGGACGACTTCGACGACGAGGCGGACGAGGACGACGACGAGTCGGACGACGATGACGAGTCCGACGACGACTCGGACGACGACGACGACTCGGACGACGACGAGTCGGATGACGACGACGACGAGGAGTCGGATGACGACGACGACGAGGAGTCGGACGACGACGAGCCCGTCGCCCCGCCCGCCCGCACCCGTGGTCGTCGCCGCACCCGCCGCGTCCGTCCCGTCGACCCCGACGACGACCTGGACCTGGACCAGCTCGACGCCGGCGAGACCGATCCCGGCTTCCACCGGTCCTGACCGGTCACTCAGGTCCTGACCCGTCGGTCCGGTCCTGCCCGACCCACGCGACACGTCGACGCACGCGACACGCCGACCCACGCGACACGGCGAGGGCGGTGCCCCGCAACGGAACACCGTTGCGGGGCACCGCCCTCGTCGCGTCCGGCGGCGGGGTCAGCTCGCCAGAGCAGCCACCACGTGGTCGATCGCCCGCGTGAGCTTGGTGACGTCGTCAGGGTCGATCGCCGTGAAGGTCGCGACGCGGAGCTGGTTGCGGCCGAGCTTCCGGTAGGGCTCGGTGTCGACGATCCCGTTCTGGCGGAGCGTCGCGGCCAGGGCCTTGGCGTCGATCGAGTCGTCGAGGTCGATCGTCACGACGACCTGGGACCGGTGCGCCGGGTCGGTGACGAACGGCGTCGCGTAGTCGGAGGCCTCGGCCCAGTCGTAGAGCGTCGAGGACGACGTCTTCGTGCGGCCGTCGGCCCACGCCAGACCGCCGGACTGGTTCATCCACCGCACCTGGTCGTCGAGGAGCAGCAGGGTCGTGATCGCCGGGGTGTTGAGCGTCTGGTCCAACCGGGAGTTGTCCACGGCGTTCTTCAGCGACAGGAACTCCGGGATGTAGCGGTCGGACGCGGCGATCCGCTCGACACGCTCGATCGCCGCGGGGGAGAACAGCGCGAGCCAGAGCCCGCCGTCCGAGGCGAAGTTCTTCTGCGGGGCGAAGTAGTAGACGTCGGTCTGGTCGACGTCGAACGCGGCACCACCGGCAGCGCTCGTGGCATCGACGACGGTCAGCGCGCCGGGGTCGCCCGCGGCCCGGACGACCGGGGCCATGACGCCGGTCGAGGTCTCGTTGTGCGGGTACGCGTAGACGTCCACGCCCTCGACGATCTCGAGCTCGGCGCGTGACCCGCCCGGGGCCTCCACGACGTGCGGTGCCTCGAGCCACGGGGCGGCGGCGGCCTTGGCGAACTTCGACCCGAACTCACCGAAGGAGAGGTTCTCCGCCCGGCGCTCGATGAGACCGAAGGCGGCGGCGTCCCAGAACGCGGTCGACCCGCCGTTGCCGAGGACGACCTCGTACCCGTCCGGCACCTGGAAGAGGTCGGCGAGGCCCTGCCGGACGGACCCGACGAGGTCCTTGACGGGCTTCTGACGGTGCGAGGTCCCGAGGACGGTCGCTCCGCGGGTGACGAGGGTCTCGAGCTGCGCTCCGCGGATCTTCGACGGACCACATCCGAAGCGGCCGTCGGTGGGGAGGAGGTCGGCTGGGATGACGATGTCTGCCATGGGCCGATCCTACCGACGGCCCCGCGGTCGCCCCCATGGACCGGCCGGACGGGGCGGGGCCGGGACGGGCCTCCCGGCCAGCGTCCGCGGAGAGCGCACGGTGTCGGTCCCGGGTCGTCGGTCCCACCAAGTAGTGTGGGTCGGGCTGGGTCCACATCAGGAGAGGCGGAGGCGTGACCGATCTCGTCGACACCACGGAGATGTACCTCCGCACCATCCTCGACCTCGAAGAAGAGGGCATCGTCCCGCTGCGCGCCCGGATCTCGGAGCGCCTCGGGCACTCGGGCCCCACGGTCTCGCAGACGATCGCCCGCATGGAGCGCGACGGCCTCGTCGTCGTCTCGGGCGACCGGCACCTGGAACTCACCGACACCGGTCGGTCCCGCGCCACGCACGTGATGCGCAAGCACCGTCTGGCCGAGCGGTTGCTCGCCGACGTGATCGGTCTCGACTGGGCCTTCGTCCACGACGAGGCCTGTCGGTGGGAGCACGTGATGAGCGAGCAGGTGGAGGTCCGCCTGCTCGAGATGCTCGGGAACCCGACGGAGTCCCCGTACGGCAACCCGATCCCGGGCCTGGCGGAGATCGGCGGTCCCACCGCTCCGGGCTTCCTGGACGGCGTGCGGAACATCGTGGCGGCCACCGACGACACCGACGCCGTCGCGACCGGCGTCATCCGGCGCCTGGGTGAGCCGGTGCAGTTCGAACCGGAGCTCCTGCACCAGCTCCGCGCCGCCGGGGTCATGCCCGGGCGGACGGCGAGCGTGCAGCGTGCGGGCGCCTACGTGTCGGTCCGCGTCGACGGCGAGGACGCCGGGATCGAACTGCCGACCGAGGTCGCGCAGCACGTCTACATCAGCACCGACTGACGTCTCCTCGCCCGCCGCACCGAGGGGCAGGAACGGTCTGCCCTGTCCGGGCGTGCCCCGTCCGTTCCCTGGACGCCCGTCGGACGACCCGCACGAGGACGTGAAGGTGTTGACTCGAACCCCGCCGACGCGGCGGACCGGAAGCCGGTCCTCCACCACGACCCGCTCACCGGTGACAGGTCCGGCTACCTGGACGCCGACACCGAGTCCGTGTACAACGTGGGGCGGGTCACGACGGGGCACGAGGACGATGCGACCGCGTACCACCCGAAACCACCGACGAAGCGAGACCAGGACCTGATCGACGGGAAGCCCTGGTGGATGGCGGGACGATGACGACGACGACCACCGCACGATGGACCACGGCGAGGCGCGCCGTCGCGGGCGTCCTCGTCATGACGGCCACCACCACCGTGCTCGCAGGCTGTGTCCTGCGGGGACCCGACACCGCAGCACCAGGACGAACGGAGCCGACTGTGGACGCCGACACCGCGAAGCAGCAGATGATCGAAGCCGTCGACGACGCCACCGAGCGACTCGGTGGGGAGTGGAAGGCGCGCACCGGCCCGGACTACCCGGAAGACTGCGAACTCGAGGACGGCACGCGAGGGGCGCAGTGGCGCTACCTGACCGGGAGCACGCTCGAGGGGTCGCCCGACGAGGACGCCACCCGCATGGAGGAGCACTGGAAGTCCCAGGGGATGCAGGTCGTCCGCCGCGAGTCGAGCGACGGTCCGGCGGTCATCGGCAGCGGTGGCGGGAAGATCGCGTCGATCAGCGCGTACGCGTACCCCGGGAACTACACCGTGCAGGCGGTCTCGCTGTGCTTCCCCGGCAACGCCGACGACATCGCCGAGGACCTCTTCGGCGAGTGACCTGTCGCTCGCCGGCACAGCCCGGGCCAGGCGCTGCGTCGGGGTGCACCGGAGCCCGCACTCCGGGGTACCTGCATTCCGTCCTCGTCACATGTGCACCGCGATCCCGTGACCGTCCCTGTCGACGTTCCGCAACCCGTCCTGGACCGGCCGGTCGGTCGTGTGCTGTCGCTGCGATCGCTCGGTGCAGGTGCCGGGCGTCACAGCACGAGGGTCCGTTGGTGGACCGGGATCGCCGCGGTGAGTTCGCGCCTGGGTCCTCGTGGTGGGCGAACTGTAGGGGGTACACGTCGGGGGTGCAACACCTTTACGGACGTACAAGAATCGGACGCACCGGTGTAACGCCGTTGGCAGCGCTCTGACCGGGGCTTCTTCACCTGTTCGTTACCAGATCACGGTTTCATCTCGACAGCGTGACCGAGCGCCCGTACACTCGACGGGTCCCCGGGAGCAGCGATCGCGGGGACCCGTGGCAGGACGTCTCACGACCCGTCTCCTGCCTGGATCGGAAACGATGACGAACGGATGGGGTTGCACACGCTCGGTCGACCACCGGGTGCGTGTCGATGAGACGCCGGAGACCCACTTGACCCACACCGGTACCGCCGCGGACGACTCGACGACCGCGAACCCGACGACCTCCGGTGACGCCACCGCAGCTCCCCTGACCCGCAGGGCAGTACGCGAAGCAGCCGAGCGTGCCACGCGCCGACCGCTCGCCCGAACGGCGTCCACCCCCGCCCGCACGACCGCGGCCCGCCCGACGGCGGCCCGCACCGGCAGCGCCCTCGGTGTCACCCGCACCGCCGCCACCCGCTCGGCAGCAGCGCCGACGACCTCCTCGCGCAAGCGGAAGTTCATGGCGCCCGTCGTGCTCGCGGTCGCCGCCGGCATGTTCGGCACGATGGCCGTCCCCGCCGCCTTCGCGAGCACTCAGCCGGCCACCACGTCCGACGTCGCCGCCCCCACCGCCGTGCAGGCGCAGGCGCAGGAGTTCGACGTGTCGGCCGCCGCCGGCGTCGGTGACACCTCGCGCGACGGCTTCGGCGCCACCTCGACCGCGACCCTCGAAGCGCAGGCCGCGGCGAAGTCCGCTGCCGAGCATGCCGAGCAGGTCGAGGCCGCCCGCGCCGCGAAGGCCGCCGAGTTCGCCTACGACGGCAAGACGGCCGAGGACTACCTCGCCGACGCCTCCGAGGCCGCCGCGACGACCGCCTCTGCCTCCGACGCCGCCGCGACCAGTGCGGCTCCCGCCGCCGGTACCCCGTTCTCGCTGCCGGCCGTCGTCGCCACCGCGAAGCAGTACATCGGCACCCCGTACGTGTTCGGTGGTGCCACCCCTGCCGGCTTCGACTGCTCGGGCTACGTCATGTACGTCTACGCGCAGCACGGCATCAGCCTGGCCCACTCGGTCACCCTGCAGGACCAGGCCGGCACCACGATCCCCGAGTCAGAAGCGCAGCCCGGCGACGTCGTCGTGTTCAACGACGGTTCGCACGACGGCTTCTACATGGGCAACGGCATGATCATGGACGCCCCGAAGCCCGGTGGTTCCGTGTCGATCCGACCGATCTGGTCGAGCAGCTACCACATCGTCCGTCTCGGGATCTGACCCCGTGGTCGACGCCCTGACGTCGACGATGTGAACAGCGTCCGAACCGGCCCCGCACCCCTCGTGCGGGGCCGGTTTCTGGGTTAGCCTGCACGCATCGGATCGACTCGACCCGAACGGGAGACCACATGTCGACGTCACGCACGACCCGCACCATGGGTCGGCGCGCGCATGTCGACATACGGACGACCACAGCCTGCGAGCCCCGGCTCGCGCGCGATTGACCAGAGCACTGCCCTGACGGGTGGTGCTCTTCGTGTTTCCGGACCTCCCCACCCCGACGGGGCCGTCCTGCTCCGGCAGGACGGGCCCGCTGACGGCGGGATCGGTCCGGCCGGACCCAGCCCGGGGCCGGAGGCCGTGACCACCCGCTCGACGCCGACCGACCCGGTGCCCGCACCGCCTGGAAGCCGTCCAGGCACGTCGGAAGGGAACCCATGCGCACTCTCGTCCTCAACGCCGGTTACGAGCCCCTCGCGGTGATCTCGTTCCGTCGAGCCCTGGTCCTCGTCATGAACCAGAAGGCCTCCGTCGTCGCCGCCGACACCCTGCACCCCGTCACCGGTGCCGCCGTCAGCTACGACCGTCCGTCCGTCATCATCCTGACCCGGTACGTGCGCATCCCGCAGTCCCGGCTGATCCCGGTGTCCCGGCGCGGTGTGCTCCGCCGGGACGCCAACCGGTGCGCCTACTGCGGCCGGAACGCCACGACGATCGACCACGTGCAGCCGAAGTCCCGCGGCGGCCGCGACTCGTGGGAGAACCTCGTCGCCTGCTGCCTGGCCTGCAACAACGTCAAGGGTGATCGCACTCCGCGTGAGATGGGGTGGACGCTGCGCTTCCCGCCGAAGGCCCCGCACGGTTCGGCGTGGGTCGTGCGCGGCATCGAGCGGCCGCAGCCGGACTGGGACGAGTACCTGGTCGCCGCGTAGACGGCGACGGTCGCGACCGGGGACGGTCGCGGGAGCCGCCGGACGGGAGGGCCGGGGTGCGCGCGCCCCGGGCCTCCCGTCCAGCGCGTCCCGGCTCCCGCTAGAGTGGACTGGCTGGCCTCTGTAGCTCAATGGAAGAGCAGTTCCGTCCTAAGGAAAGGGTTGGGGGTTCGAGTCCCTCCAGGGGCACCACGGTGGTCGCGGTAGCGGCTGTGTCACCGCTGTCGCCGGTCCGGGGGACCTCCGGCCGTCGTGTTCGTCGGCGCCACCGCGAGGACGACGAGCACGAGCGCGATCACTCCGAGGCCTGCCCACCCCACCGCGGTGAGTCGCTCGCCGACGACCAGCACCGCCAGCACGGTCGCGACGGCCGGCTCGGTCAGGGTGACGGTCGTGGCCGTGCTCGCCGGGACCCGTGACAGGCCGTACCCGAACAGCAGGTAGCCGAGGAACATCGGCACGAGTGCCATGTAGGCCCCCACCGCGGCGTTCTGCGCGGACGCGATCAGCGGTGCCCCGGTGACGGCGAGCACCGGCACGAGGAGCAGGCCACCACCGCCGAAGACCGCGCCCATCGCGGCCGCTCGTGGGACGCCGTCCACCATGAGGCGCCGGGAGGCCCAGGAGTAGACCGCGTACGAGGCTCCGGCCACGAGACCGAGAGCGACGCCGACGGTCGTCGACCCGGGAGCGCCGGCGGTCCCGTCCGCGCCGTGCGGGCCATCGGGAGCGGGCGAGCCGGTCACGCTCGACAGGCAGAGCAGCACGCTCCCGAGGACGCCGAGCACCGCGGCCAGCACCCACCACCGGCTGAGGGGGTGCCGGTCGAGCGCCCGCTCCAGGACACCGGACGCCAGGGGCGCTGACGCCAGCGACACCACCGACCCGACGGCCACCCCGGCGGTGTGCATGGCGGTGTAGAACGCCAGCGGGTACACCGCGACGGCGAGCGCACCGACGAGGACCAGCATCCGACGCGGCCGGAGCAACGGGGCGCTCGCTCGGAGGGACCGCGCGCCGACGACGGCCTGCAGGAGTCCGCCGATGCCGAGCGCCGCAGCGCCGACGGCGAGCGGGCCGACGTCCGGAGCGAAGGTCGCGGCCGTCCCGGTGGTGCCCCAGAGCAGCGAGGTCACCGCGATCGCGAGGAGGCCGGCCCGGTGCCCGTCCGTCACAGCACACCTCCGTCATCACCGGTGCGGGTGCGACCTCCCGAGCGGTGTGCGCGCCACTCTAGCGAGCACGGCGCGCGGACCCCGTGCGTCCGGCGCGGCTCGGGCGGATACTGGGGGAGTGCGAGAACTCCAAGCCGCCATCGCCGCGGACCTCAACGTCCAGCCCACCATCGACCCCGAGCAGGAGGTCTCGCGGCGCGTGGGCTTCCTGCGCGACTACCTGCTGACCACGGGCGCGAACGGCTACGTCCTCGCCGTCAGCGGCGGGCAGGACTCCACCCTGGCCGGCCGCCTGACGCAGCTCGCGGTCGAGTCGCTCCGGGCCGAGGGGCGCGCCGTCGAGTTCGTCACGGTCCGGATGCCGTACCGCGTGCAAGCCGACGAGGACGACGCGCAGCTCGCCCTGCAGTTCATCGCGGCCGACCCGGGCATCGTCGTGAACATCGAGCACGGGGTGGACGGCGTGGTGCAGGACACCGCCGAGGCCGGCGTGGCGCTGAGTGACTTCGTCAAGGGCAACGTCAAGGCCCGCATGCGGATGGTGGCGCAGTACGCGGTCGCCGGGCAGCGCGGTCTCCTGGTCATCGGGACGGACCACGCGGCCGAGGCGGTCACGGGCTTCTTCACGAAGTACGGCGACGGCGGAGTCGACCTCACTCCGCTGACCGGTCTGACGAAGAGCCAGGGCCGGCAGCTGCTCGAGCACCTCGGGGCACCGGCCCGCCTGTACGAGAAGGCCCCGACCGCGGACCTGCTCGACGACGTGCCGGGGCAGACGGACGAGGCGAACCTCGGCCTCACCTACGCGGAGCTCGACGCCTACCTGCAGGGGCACGACGTCCCGGTCGAGGTCGCCGAGGCGATCGAAGCCCGGTACCGCTCGACGGAGCACAAGCGTCAGGTCCCGGCGTCGCCGTTCGACGACTGGTGGCGCGCAACCGCCTGACCGGCGTCGGAGCGACCGACCACGGACGGGAGGCTCCCCACCGGACCGGTGGGGAGCCTCCCGTCCGTCGCGTCGGTGGATCAGGCGGGGTCGCGGTCGCCGCGTCCGTCGGGGTCGACGTCGGGGTGTCCGGCGTCCTGTCGGCCGGCGTCCTCGCGGTCGTCCGCCAGGCGCTCCTGCCAGAGGATGCTGCGGGCCGCGCCCTCGAGCACGTCGTCGACACTGCTGCCGGTGCGGGCGGCGAGCGCTCCGCTGAGTCCGGCCGTGAGGGTGCCACCGGCCTGCGCGAGCCGTTCGACGACCTCCTCCTGACGCGGGGTGAGCGGCACGTCGACCAGTTCGTCGACGGCGTCGCGGATGTTCGCCTCGCTCGCGTCCATGGCGGCCTCGTCGCCGGACTGCAGGGCCGCAGCCTCACCGACCACGACGAGACCGAGTCGAGCTGCGTCCTGCTCCGGGCGACGGATGTCGTTCTCGTCTGTCATGTCGTGGACCGTACGCTCCGTGCCTGCGCGCGTTCCGGACATCGGGTGACGGTGCCCGATGCGGTCCGAGGACTCCGTGGTCACGACCGGCCCCACGACGGACGCGAGGCCCGGTACCAGCTGGTACCGGGCCTCGCGTCGTGTGGTCAGCGCGTCAGCGCTGCGTGCGCCGTCAGCGACGGTTGGCACCCTTGCCCGCGAAGCGGGTGTAGAGGAACAGCACGATGACCGAGCCGATGATCGACCCGATGATGCCGGCCGGCTGGAAGAAGCCGTCCGACGGGTCGTGCTGGAAGATCAGGAAGCCCAGCAGACCACCGACGAACGACCCGACGATGCCGAGGACGATCGTCATGAGGATCGACATGTGCTGCTTGCCGGGGATGATCAGTCGGGCGAGGGCACCGGCGATGAGGCCGATGATGATCAGGCTGATGATGAGACCGAGCACGGTGTTCTCCTTGTTCTGCGGCCGGTCCGAGGCTGCGGCGGTTCGCCGCGCTCAGGGCCGACGCCCGAGGCAACACTCCCTCGGCTCAGTGCGTTCCCAGGAACGGTCAGCGGGCGCCGGACGCCTCCAGCTCGGACTGCAGCTCGGCGTCGGACGGCTCGACGAAGTGCCTGCCGTTCGGCAGCACCACGACCGGGATGTTCTTCCGACCGCTGATCGCCTCGGCGCGGTCCGCCGCGGACAGGTCGGCCTCGACGTCGACGTACTCGTAGTCCACGCCCAGACGGTCCAGCAGCGCCTTCGAGCGGCGGCAGTCGCGGCACCAGTCCGCGCCGAACACGGTCACCTTGTCGAACGTCTCGTCAGTCATGTGCAGGACTACGCAGACCGCGTCTTCCGTATTCCCGGTGACCCCGCCGACGCACCGCGGAGCACGATGAGGCGCATGACGCTCGAGACCGCGCACGTCGGCACCCACCCCCACCATCGGCACGGCTGGTGGTGGAAGACCCTGCTCAGCGGGTTCCTGCTGTGGGTCGTCACGATCATCGTCACCGTCGCGACGCAGAACACCAACCTGGTGCCGACCATCATCCTGCTCGGCAGCTTCCTCGTGCCCTTCACCGTGGTCCTGTTCGTCATCGAACGGGTCACCGGGACCGTGAGCACCCTGCAGCTCGTCACGGCGTTCTTCGTCGGCGGGATCCTCGGCGTGCTCGGGGCGTCGCTCCTCGAGTCCGACCTGCGGCCCGGGGCGACCCTGTACCTGCTCGTCGGGTTCGCGGAGGAGCTCGTCAAGGGCGTGCTGCTCGTCGTCGTCGGGTGGCGGGTCCGGCCGAAGACGGCCCGGCAGGGGGCACTGCTCGGCGCGACGGTCGGCGCCGGCTTCTCGGCGTTCGAGTCCGCCGGGTACGCCTTCAACGCGGCGATCACCACCCGCGGCATCGACCTGGCGTCGCTGCTGCAGACCGAGGTGGCCCGCGCCGTGCTCTCACCGGTCGGCCACGTGCTCTGGACGGCGATCCTCGGAGCCGTGCTCTTCGGGGTGGCGCACGGACGCCCGCGGTTCCGGTGGACGTGGCAGGTGCTGGTCGCCTACGTCGTCGTGTCGGTGCTGCACGGGCTGTGGGACTCGAACTCGACGATCTCGACCCTGCTGGCGTTCGTGCTCACCGGGACGCCGTTCTCGGCGGCGCAGAACGGGTACGTGCCGTCCTCGCTGGCCGGCATCGTGACGTCGCTGTACATCGCCGGGCTCGCCGTCGTGTCGGTCATCGGCGTGGCCGTCCTCGTCGGCGTGCTCCTGCACTACCGGCGGCAGGCGCGACGCGTCGCGGCGCAGCAGGGGTCGGCCGCGCTCGGCTCCTGGCACGCGCCCGCCGGGCCGTGGAGTGCGCCCTCGGAAGGTGCCGAGCAGGTCTGGCACCGGACGCCGCCGCCGCACGCGCTCTGACCTCACCGGCGGGACGGGCAGGGCCGGCCGGGGACCGCCGTCGCTCTACGATGGCCCCATGCCGCGAGCCGATCCGACGACCCGCGCCTGGGCCGGGGCAGCGGTGCGACACACCGCCCGCGTGACGAACATGCTCATCGCCGCCCGGCGCTTCCGCATCGTCGGCGGCGATCCGCGGGACGTCATCGTGCTGCACGACCTGCTCACCGGGCTCGGTGCCCGTCCCGCTGACACCGGTGACGACGCGGCCGTCGACCAGCTCTGGTGTCTCGGCACGCCCGAGCAGAGCACCGCCGCCGTCGAAGCCGCCAGCGCCGACCGGCCCCGCGGCGCCCTGCTGCTCGTGGTCGATGCCGGCCGTCACGTCCCGGCCGTCGACGAGGACGCCTTCGGACCGACGACGCTCGCCCGACCTGGGGTCCTCGGCGTGCCGACGCTCTCCGACGACGTGTTCCTCGTCTCCACCGGGCGCGAACCCGAGGACGACCCCGCAGCCGGTGCCCGCCTGCGCTGGGCGCGCCGCTCGATGCCGGTCTCCCGCGCGGTCGCCGACGAGCTCCGGCAGGGCGGCTTGCTCCGCGGCACCCGCATCGGCGTCAGTTTGTTCCTCGAGCCGAAGACCGCGGTGCTCTCGCTCCTGCTGCAGGACGCCGGCGCCGACGTCGTCGTCTACGCCCACGCGGACGAGACCGACGACGCCGTCGCCGAGGTCCTCCGCCGTGCCGGCGTCCCCGTGCACGCGAGCAGCGCCGCGACGGTGGCGGAGCAGCGCGCGCTGGCACTGGCGATGCTCGACACCCGGCCCCACGTCCTGGTCGACGACGGCTCGCACGTCATCCGGCTCGTGCACCAGGACCGTCCCGACCTGCTGCCGACCATGCTCGGAGCGGCCGAGGAGACCACGAGCGGCCTCCGCCCGCTCCGGGTCATGGCGTCACGTGGGCAGCTCGGGATCCCGGTCGTCGCGGTGAACGACGCCCGCACGAAGACGTTCTTCGACAACCGGTACGGCACCGGACAGTCCACGGTGTTCGCGACGCTCGACCTGGTGGACGCGCTCGACGACGACGTCCGGCCCGACCTGGGAGGAGGCTCGGCCGTCGTCGCCGGGTTCGGTCACGTCGGCGAGGGGGTCGCCCTGGTCCTCCGCGCACTCGGCTTCCGGGTCACCGTCGCGGACACCGACCCCGTACGGGCGCTGCAGGCCCTGTTCGCCGGGTACGCCGTCGCCCCGCTCGTCGAGGCGGTCCGGACCGCCGACCTGGTGATGAGCGCGACCGGTGTGGCCGACACCGTCAGCGTGGACGTGCTCCGCGCCTGCGCTCCCGGATCGGTCGTCGCGGTGGCCGGCGGCGTCGACCAGGAGGTCGCGGTGGACGCAGCCGTGGCAGCGGGGGCGGTCCGCACGAGGGTCGGACGGAAGGTCGAGCGGCTCGCGGTGCCGGGGGGCCAGGGCGTGCTGCTGCTGGACGGCGGCGGGTGCATCAACATCACCGCGGCGGAGGGCAACCCGATCGAGATCATGGACCTGTCGTTCGCGGTGCAACTCGGTGCCGTGCGGATGCTCGTCGAGCGGGGTGACGAGTTGGACCGTGCCGTCGTGCCGATCGACCCCGAGGTGGACGAGGTGACCGCCCGTGTGGCGCTCGCCGTGTCCGGGGCGGGGGGCGGGCCTCCCGGCGGCGGTGGCGGAACGGACGGAGCGACGGGCGACGCGCTCGCCGCGCAACCCGCCGACCGCGAGCCGGACGTCCGCACCCGACGGTTCGGGGACCCGTCGTGACCGGTCGGCCGGAGCCGTCGGCGCAGACCACGGTGCACTCCGCGCGGATCGTCGTGCCGATGACCGCGCCGCCCATCGCCGACGGGGCCGTGGCGGTGCGCGACGGGCGCATCCTGCACGTCGGGGAGCGCTCGTGGGTGGTGGACCAGCTCGACGGCACACCGTTCACCGAACGACGGTGGCGTGGTGCCCTGCTGCCGGGGCTCGTCAACGCGCACACGCATCTGCAGTACACCGGCATGGCCAGTGTCGGCCGCCGTCAGTACGACGGGTTCGAGGACTGGGCGTCCGCGTTCAACGACGTCTACGCCGAGCCGCACGACTGGCGCGCCGAGGCCGCGGTCGGCGCCGAGCAGTCCGTCGCCGCCGGGGTGACGAGCATCGCCGACGTCGTCACCGACCTCGAAGCGGTCACCGCACTCGAGGGAGCGGGCCTCGGTGGCATCGCCTACTGGGAGGTGATGGACTGGGAGAACGCCGCCTGGCAGGAGCACGGGCGCGACCAGGTCCTCGCCGAACTCGAACACGTCCCGACCACCCCCGGAGCCGGCCTTTCCCCGCACGCGCCGTACTCGCTGGACGTCGCGCCGCTCCTCGAACTGCCCGACATCGTGCGGCAGCGCGGACTCCGCCTGCACCTGCACCTCGGCGAGGCCGCGTTCGAGGGGGAGCGCAGCGCGATCGAGCCGATCCCCGGACTCGACGGCGTCGTCGGCGTCGTGCACGGCTCGGACTGGCACCTGGCGAACGTGCCGTCCTTCCGGGCGATGCGCGCGCTCGGGTTCGGCGCGAGCGCGACGTCGTTCGTCGACCGACTCGGCGTCCTCGGGCCGGACTGCCACATCGCGCACGGCGTCTACATGACCGCGGCGGACCGGGCACTGCTCCGGGCCCGGGGCACCGCGGTGGCGCTCTGTCCCCGGTCGAACGCGGTCATCGGGCTCGACCCGCCTCCGGTCGCCGACTACCTGCGCGAGGGAAGCCCGATCGCCATCGGCACGGACTCCCTGTCGTCGTCGCCGTCCCTCGACCCGATGGCCGACGTCACCGCGCTGCACGCCATCGCCCGGGCCCAGGGCTACTCCGGGCGGGACCTGCACGAGCGTTTGCTCGCCGCGGTGACCCTCGGTGGGGCACACGCGATGGGCCTGGCGGTCGGACCGGACCGGGTCGGGCACCTCGCCGTCGGAGCCCGGGCCGACCTCGCCGTGTTCGACGTCGACGCCCGGACCGTCCCCGACGCGCTCGCCGAACTCGTCGAGGACGGGGCCGGCCGCGCTGCCGCGACCGTCATCCGCGGTGTCGTCCGGACCGCCGACGCCGCCCCCTCGATCCCGACCCCTGCGTCGTCCCCAGCACCCGCCGTCACCAGCAAGGAGTCCCGATGACCGACACCGCACCCCGCCCCGGCATGGTCGCCCGCCGCACCGTCTCCGGAGACGTGGTCGAGTGGCTCGACGTCCCGCAGCGGGCGCGGGCGCTCGGCATGGAGCCGCACCCCGAGGGTGGCTGGTACGTCCGGACCTGGACCTCGCCCGCCACCGTGCAGACCACCGCGGGGGAGCGACCCGCGGCGACGCTGATCCACTTCCTCCTGCCCCCGGGCGAGGCCTCCGCCTGGCACCGGGTCACGAGCGACGAGATCTGGATGTGGCACGGACCGGACACGGTCGAGCTCGAACTCGGCGGGTCGGGGGACCAGCCGGAGCCCGGCGCGCGGATCACCCTCGGACCGGACGCCGGACGGGACCGGGTGAACGACGCGCAGGCGTTCGTCCGCGGGGGCGTGTGGCAGCGGACGATCCCGGGCGACGGCGAGGTGCTCCTCAGCTGCCTGGTGTCGCCGGGCTTCTCGTTCGACGACTTCACGATGCTGGAGTCCTCCGAGTAGCGAGGGGTCATCCGCTTCGCGCTGGTATCCCACGGCGAAGTACACTTCGAGCTGCCCTGTTCCCCCTGACGAAGGCCCGATCGTGACCCGTCCCCTCCGCCTGACCACCGCTCTCGCCGCGTCCCTCGTGGCCGTGACCGCACTCGCCGGCTGCTCGGCCGGCGGCGGGGGCAACGCGGCGGGCACAGTCACGGACGGGAAGCTCACCATCGCCACCGGACAGCCCGCGTACTCGCCCTGGGTCGAGGACGACGACCCCGAGTCCGGCAAGGGGTTCGAGGCAGCGGTCGCGTACGCCGTCGCCGAGGAGATGGGGTACGACGAGGACGACGTCGTCTGGAAGCGCAGCACGTTCGACAGCGCCATCGCCCCGGGTGCGAAGGACTGGGACCTCAACCTCCAGCAGTTCTCGATCGACGCCAAGCGCAAGAAGGCCGTCGACATGTCCACGCCCTACTACACGACCACCCAGGCGGTCGTGACGGCCGAGGGATCGCCCGCCGCCGACCACACCACGATCGCGGCGCTCGAGCAGGACACCATCGGGGTCGCCGCCGGCTCGACGAGCATCCAGAGCGTCAAGGACGTCCTCGGTGTCACCCCGCAGGTGTTCAACTCGAACGACGACGCCGTCCTGGCCCTGCAGTCCGGGCAGATCGACGCGATCGTCACCGACCTGCCGACCGCGTTCTTCATCGCTGCGTCCCAGGTCGACGACGGCACCGTGTCCGCCCAGTTCCCCGCCGACGGCGAGGGCGACCAGTTCGGCATCGTGCTGCCGAAGGACTCGGAGCTCACCAGCAAGGTGGACGACGCCCTCGAGACCCTCGAGGACGACGGCACCCTCCAGGACCTGCAGACGAAGTGGTTGTCCTCCGAGACGAACGCCCCGGTCCTGAAGTGACGCGGGCATGACCCTGCCCGCAGGCGCCGGCACCCCGGTGGTCGCACCGGCGGTGAGCCAGGTCGAGCGCGAACGGCAGCTGTACCGTCGGCAGCGCGGCCGTCGATCCGCCACGGTCTCCGTCCTCTCCACGCTCGTCGTCGTCGCACTCGTCTGGATCGGCGTCGTGAACACGCCCGGTTGGGCGGCCGTCCAGCAGTCGTTCTTCGACCCGCAGGTCGCCTGGGAGACCCTGCCCGACATCCTGCTCGGGCTCTGGTTGAACGTCCGGATCCTGTTCTTCGCCAGTGTCGGGGTCGCCGTGCTCGGCACCCTGCTCGCGGTCGTCCGCGGCCTGCGGAGCCCGGTGTTCTTCCCGCTGCGGATGCTCGCCACCGCGTACACCGACCTGTTCCGTGGTCTGCCGCTCATCATCGTGCTGTACCTGGTCGGCTTCGGCCTGCCCGGGCTCGGGGTGTTCCCGCGGCTGGCCCCGGAGTTCTGGGGCACGATCGCGATCGTGCTGACGTACTCGTCGTACGTCGCCGAGGTGCTCCGCGCCGGCATGGAGGCGGTCCACCCGTCGCAGCGCCTGGCCGCCCGGTCGCTCGGCCTGTCCCACGCCCAGACACTGCGGTCGGTCGTGCTGCCGCAGGCGATCCGCAAGGTCACACCGGCGCTGATGAACGACTTCGTGTCGATGCAGAAGGACGTCGGGCTGGTCTCGATCCTCGGTGCCGTCGACGCGGTCCGCAGCGCGCAGATCGCGCAGGCGGAGCAGACGAACTTCACGCCCTACCTGGTGGCCGGGCTCCTGTTCGTCGTCATCAGTCTGCCGCTCATCCGGATCACCGATGCGATCGCGCGGAAGCAGCAGCAGCGTGAACAGACCGGAGGCGCGGTGTGACCGGGTCGACCACCCCCGTCCTCGAGCTGCGCGGCCTGCGGAAGACCTTCGGGGACCGGCCGGTCCTCCGTGGGATCGACCTGACCGTGCACCGCCACGAGGTCATCTGCGTCATCGGCGCGTCCGGCTCGGGCAAGTCGACGCTCCTCAAGACCGTCAACCTGCTCGAGGGCATCGACGACGGGCAGGTCCTCCTCCAGGGCGAGGACGTGTCGGACCCGCGCGTCGACGTCGACGCCACCCGCGCACGCATCGGCGTCGTCTTCCAGCAGTTCAACCTGTTCCCGCACATGAGCGTCCTCGACAACGTGACCCTGGCCTCCCGGAAGGTGCACCGCGCCTCCCGGACGGATGCCGAGGCGACCGCTCGTCGCCTGCTCGACCGGATCGGCCTCGGCGACTTCGCCGGTGCGTTCCCGGACCGGTTGTCGGGCGGACAGCAGCAGCGCGTCGCGATCGTCCGGGCCATCGCGTCCGACCCGGAACTGCTCCTGCTCGACGAGGTGACGAGTGCACTCGACCCGCAGCTCGTCGGCGAGGTCCTCGACCTCGTCACCGAGCTCAAGGAGCAGGGCTCCACGATCCTCATGACGACGCACGAGATGCGCTTCGCGCGGAACGTCGCCGACCGGATCGTGTTCCTGCACGAGGGCGAGGTCGTCGAGCAGGGCGCTCCCGCAGCGCTCCTCGACGACCCGCAGCACCCGGCGCTCCGCGCGTTCCTGGCGCGGGTGCACGCGTAGCGCGGGCCGGACACGACCGGCGGTGGCGCGGCCGCCGCCAGCGCTACAGGGCGAGCAGCAGCTTGCCGACGACGTCCCCCGACGCCAGGCGCCGGTGGGCCTCGGCCGCGTCGGCGAGGGGGAACACGGCGTCCACGACCGGACGCACACGCCCGTCCTCGACGAACGGCCACACCTCCCGCCGCACGGCTGCGACGATCTCGGCCTTCTCGGACGCCGGCCGTGCCCGGAGCGTCGTCCCGCTGACCGAGGCGCGCTTCCGCATGAGCTGCCCGATCGGCAGGGTCGCGTCCGGCCCGGACCCGGCGGCGATGATCGCGAGGTGTCCGTTCGGTGCGAGGACCTCGAGGTTCCGGTGCAGGTACGACGGGCCGACCACGTCGAGGACCACGTCCACACCGACACCGTCCGTGAAGGCCAGGGCACGCTCGACGAAGTCCTCCTCGCGGTGGTCGACGACCAGGTCCGCGCCGAGCTCGCGGGAGGCAGCGACCTTCCGCGCGCCGCCGCTCGTCGCGACCACCCGGGCGCCGAGGGCCTTCGCCCAGAGCACCGCGTGCGACCCCATCCCGCCGGTGCCACCGTGCACGAGGAGCGTCTGCCCCGGCCGGAGTCCGGCGAGCATCCCGACGTTCGAGTAGACCGTGCACGCGGCTTCGGGGAGCCCGGCCGCGGCCACCAGGTCCAGGTCGTCCGGCACCGGCAGGAGCTGCGCGGCCGGCACCACCGCGAGGGACGCGTAGCCGCCACCGCTGAGCAGCGCACACACGCGGTCGCCGACGGACCACCCGGTCACCCCGGCACCGAGCGAGCGGACCGTGCCGGAGACCTCGAGCCCGAGGACGTCGGACGCGCCCGGCGGCGGCGGGTAGTTCCCCTGCCGTTGCTGCAGGTCCGCGTTGTTGACGCCGGCGGCCGCGACCTCGACGAGGACCTCGCCGTCGCCCGGGACCGGGTCGGGGAGCTCGCCGAGGGACATGACGTCCACGTCGCCGGGCTGGGAGATGGTGATGGCACGCATGGCCTCGACCGTACGCGTCCGTCCGGCCGGCGAGCGTCGGGGCCGAGCCGGCCGGGGCCCGACGCGTGGTCGAGGCCGTCCGTCGCGCCGGACCGGACTCCCTGAGCGATCGATCAGTACTGTCGGGCCGGAACGGGTCACCGATCGGGGGACGCGTCACGAACCAGGGGGGATCCCATGTCCACGAAGCACGTCTCCGTCCTCGCGACCGCCGCACTCGCCGCGGTCCTGCTCGCCGGTTGCTCCTCGGGCGGCAGCACGACGGCCGAGGGGACCCAGGGCCAGGGCGCCACGAGCGGGTCCTCGAGCGCACCGACGAAGGCCGCGGAGGAGCAGTCGGGCTCGCAGTCCAAGGCCGACGCGTGTGCCGCGTTCGAGAGCAAGGTGCGCTCCGCTGCCGAGGGGCTCCAGTCCGAGGCCACGAAGCTGCAGTCCGACCCCGACGCCGCGGTCGCCGAGCTCAAGGAGCTCGACGCGGACATCGACGCCGGTGTCGACGCGGTCAGCAACACCGAGGTGAAGGGCAAGGCCGAGGCGTTCCAGAGCGCCTACGGCGACATGGTGACGCGGCTCGAGGCGATCACGAAGGACCCGCAGTCGGCCGACCTCGGCGCGTTCCAGGACTCGGCCAAGGCGGTCCAGACCGCCGGGACGGACTTCGACTCGACCTGCGCGTCCTGAGCGGCGCCGTCGACTGACGGACGCACCACGGGCCTCCCGTCGTCCGGACGGGAGGCCCGTGGTGCGCGAGCCGGTCGGCTCGCCGCAGCGTGCGAGGCCTAGGCCGCCTGTTCGGGCCGCGAGGCGTCGAGACGCTCGACCTCCTCCGGACGGAGCTTCACCGTCGCGGCCGTCACCGAGTCGAGGATCGACTGCGGACGGGACGCTCCCGGGATCGGGATGACGACGTCGCTCTTCGCGAGTTCCCAGGCGAGCGCGATGACCTGCGGGGTGACGTCCCGCTCCTGGGCGAGGACGGCGAAGTCCTCGGCCGTGGTGCCGAGGTCGGCCGCGCCGGCGATGCCGCCGAGCGGGCTCCACGGCAGGAACGCGATGCCGAGCTCGTCGCAGAGCTCGAGTTCCGGCTCACTCGAGCGGAACACGGGGGAGAAGCGGTTCTGCACGGATGCGAGCCGACCCCCGAGGACCTCGTTCGCCTGCCGGATCTGGTCGACCGTCGCGTTCGAGATGCCGGCCATCCGGATGACGCCCTCGTCGAGCAGCTCGGCGAGCGCGCCCACCGACTCGGCGTACGGCACGGCCGGGTCCGGCCGGTGGAACTGGTACAGGCCGATCGCCTCGACGCCCAGGCGCTTCGCGGACGCCTTCGCCGCCTCCTTGAGGTACGCCGGGTCGCCGTTCTGGGCCCACGCCCCGGGTTCCGGCCGCAGGTGCCCGCCCTTGGTGGCGATGAGCAGCTCGGACGTGTCCCCGCCGTACTCGCGGACGGCGCGGGCGATGAGCTCCTCGTTGTGGCCGACCTCGTCGTGCGCGGCCAGGTGGTAGGCGTCCGCGGTGTCGATGAGGGTGACGCCGGCCTCGAGGGCGGCGTGGACGGTGGCGACGGAGCGCCGTTCGTCCGGTCGCCCCTCGATGGACATCGGCATGCCGCCGAGACCGATCGCACTGACGGACGTGTCTCCGATGACTCGTTGCTTCATCCGCCCAGCATGCGCCGCACCGGTCGGCGGACGTCCAGCCGCGGGCTCGGGGGCGGGGTGCTCAGGGGACGGGGAGCTGTGCGGTGCCGAACCCACTCCCCGGGCCGACGCCCTGGTCGTCGAGCGCCTGCACGAAGAGCACCGTCCCCCATGTGACGACGGCGACGGTCAGGACGAAGCCGATCCCGGCGATCCACCACGAGGTCCGTCGCCGGATCCAGGCGCCGATCGCGAACACGAGCGTGACGACCCCGATGACGAACGCTCCGCCGACCGCGATCGCCGCGCCTGCGATGGTCCCGCCGGGGGAGCAGTCACCGGCGGCGCCGCAGGACGTCGTCGTGGAGGCGACGGCGATGACGCCCGTGACGGCGGCGATCGCGGTGAGGACGGCACCGGCCGCCAGGAGCAGGACGGTCGAGACCCGGTCGGCGATCTTCCCGGGCGGGAACAGCGACGACGCGCCCTGCTCCCAGGCGATGCGCTCGGCCTCGCTGTGCTGCTGGGACCCCGCGTGGTGCTGCGGTCCGGATCCGGGGACGTTCGACCAGGTCATGGCACCGTTCCTACCGGGGCTCGACGCCGAACGCCTGGGCGAGCCGCTGGATCTTCTGCGCCCGTCCGAGTCGCGGCAGGTCCGATCCGTCGCGGATGACCCGGCCACGGGCCTCGAAGTCGTCGAGGAAGTCCTGCGCCCAGGCGACGTCGGTCGGTGTCGGCGAGATGACCTCGTTGATGACGGGCAGTTGCTCGGTGTCGAGGCAGAGCTTGCCGGTCAGGCCGAGCGACACGGCGACCTGGGACTGCTCGCGGAGGATCGGGTGCGACGACCCGACCGTCGGTCCGTCGATCGGACCGGGCAGGTCACCGACGCGGGACGCCACCACCAGGCGCGACCGGGGGTACGCCATCGCGAGGGTGTCGGCGCTCGTGCCGGTGTCGCGGCGGTAGTCGCCGCTGCCGAACGCCAGGCGGAACGCACCCTGTGCGCGGGCGATCGAGACCGACTCCTCGATGCCGACCGCCGACTCCACCAGCGCGATGACGGGGGTCTGCCCGCCGAGCCGGTGCCACGTGTCCGTGACCTGCGCCGGCGACTCGGTCTTCGCGAGCATCACGCCCTGCAGCCCGGGCAGCCCGCGGAGCTCCTCGACGTCGTCGGCCCAGAAGTCGGTCGTGACGTCGTTGATCCGCACCCAGGCCTCGCCGCCGCCGGCCAGCCACGCGGCGACGGTGGCACGGGCGGAGGGCTTGGCTGCCGGGTCGACGGCGTCCTCGATGTCGAGGATCACCTGGTCGGCGCGGGAGCGGGTGGCCCGGTCGAAGCGTTCGGCGGCGGTGCCGGCGACGAGGAGCCACGAGCGCGAGATCTCGGCGGGGACCGTTCGACGCCGGGACGGCGCGGGAGTGGACGGAGCGGGACGGTCGTCGATGGCCATGCACCGTTGGTACCACACCCGAGGGTCCGGGCTCCGGCCGGGCGAGGGGGCGGTGTGCGGCCCGGCGGGACGAAAACCCGAAACAGGGGGCTCATTGCCAGAGTGCTGTGGCGCTTCCGCCTACAGTGGGCGGGTGTGGAGAGTGGACAGGGCGACCGACGATGAGGACGACGTGAACGACGACGCCCCCGTCGAGGGCAACGACCTGCCCGACGAGCAGTCCCCGCTGCGTCCCGAACTCCAGGTCACGAGCCCGCACGCGATCAGCCTGGGCGACCCCCGCCTGACCGCGGGCAACGCCGCCGAGCCCGCGTGGGACGCCTGGCGCGAGCAGCTCGCCGGTGTCGGTGGGACGAGTCCCCTCGTGCACTTCGCCGACCACCCCCGTGCGCGCATCGAACTCTCGACCACGCACCCCGGCGGCCTGGCCCAGTTCATCACCGGCAAGACGACGCTGCTCTCGAGCCTGATCCGCGACGAGGTCGCGCTGCGGGCAGCCCGCGTCGCCGCCGGGCACGTCGAGGCGAAGGGCACCGAGCTCGCCACGGTCCGCGGGATCGACGCCGTCAAGCTCGGCATCGGCATCGCGGACTGGCAGCACGGCGACGAGCACTTCCGTGGCCCGGTGCTGCTCCGACCGCTGGCGATCCGCCGTCACGGCCGCGACTTCGAGGTCCGACTGCTCGGCGAGCCCGTGCTCAACCCGGGTCTGTCCGACGCGCTCCGCGAGCAGTTCGGTGTCACCCTCGACGCCCAGTCGTTCGTCGCGCTCGCGCAGCAGGACGGCTCGTTCACGCCGAACCCGGTGATCGACCGGCTCCGCGGGCTGACCGCGCACATCCCCGGCTTCTCGGTGCACGCCCGGCTCGTCGTCTCGACGTTCGCCGAGGTCGCGACCGGGCTCGTCGAGGACACGAAGGACCTCGCCCACCCGGTGCTCGACGCCCTCGCCGGCAACCCGAGCGCGAAGTGGCAGGTCGAGCAGTCGTACCACCCGGTCGAGCAGACCCCGTCGGACGAGCGCAGCCCGGAGACGGACACCCTGCTGCTCGACGCCGACGACGAGCAGGAGAACGTGATCGCACAGATCACGGCCGGCAACTCCATCGTCGTGAAGACCCTGCCGGGCACCGGCGGCACGCAGACGATCGTCAACGCGCTCGGTGGCCTCGTCGCCGCGAACAAGCGCGTCCTCGTGGTCAGCCCCCGCCGCGCCACCCTGCGTGGCATCGCCGCCCGCTTCGGCGAGGTGCACCTGCCCGGTGTCGCCGTCACGCCGAACACCCTGCGCCGCGACGTCGTCCGGGCCATCGCCCGGAACGAGAAGGCCAGCCGTCCGAACCTGCGCGAGGTCGACGACGCCCTGGTCCGGCTCCGCAAGGTCCTCACCGACTACCGCGGTGCCCTGACCCGCACGGACCCCGACTTCGGGGTCAGCGTGCTCGACTGCCTGGTCGAGCTCTCCCGTCTGTCCCTGCTGCCGGTCGCCCCCTCCACCACGGCCCGGCTCTCGAAGCAGTCCGTCGTGTCGATGGTCACCGGCCGCGCCCGTGTCGCGGAGACCATGGTCAGCGCGGCGAACCTCGGCGAGTTCCGGTACGGCCCGGACGACTCGCCCTGGTACGGCGCGAAGTTCACCTCGAGCGACGGCGCCCAGCGCGCCCACAAGACCGCGCAGGAGCTCGACGGCGGAGCGCTGCCGGCCCTCCTGCAGCGTGCGCACGACCTCGTCGCGTCGACGCACATGCGGCAGTTCACGACGATCAACGAGCTCGGCATCTACCTCCGCCTGCTCACCGAGATCCGTGACACCCTCGACCGCTTCCTGCCGATCGTGTTCGACCGTTCCGTGTCGGAGCTCGTGGCCGCGACCGCACCCCGGGGCGAGGGCGCGCCGATGTCGAGCACGAACCGCCGACGGCTCAAGAAGCTCGCACGGGAGTACGTCCGTCCGGGCGTGCACGTGTCCGACCTGCACGAGGCGCTCACGCGGGTCCAGCAGCAGCGCGTGCTCTGGCAGCGCTACGTGGCCGCCGGGGTGAACCCCGAGGTCCCCACCGGCATCGCCGACGTCCAGGTGCTGTTCTCGAACGTGGTCGAGGACCTGGCCCGTCTCGACGAGCCGCTCGGCCGGACCAGTCGCGAGCAGCAGCTCGCGAACCTGCCGATCGACCAGCTCGTGCCGACCATCGCGGAACTCGCCGCCGAGTCGGACGTCCTGCACAACCTGCAGGAGCGCACCGAGCTCATGCAGACCCTCCGCGACCTGCAGCTCGAGCCCCTGCTCACCGACCTGGCGAACCGCCACGTGCCGGACGTGCAGGTGCCGGCCGAGCTCGAGCTCGCCTGGTGGCAGTCCGCGCTCGAGACCATGCTCGAGTCCGACCGGGCACTGCTCGGCGCGAACACCGACATGCTCGACCGGGTCGAGGCCGACTTCCGACTCGTCGACGACGCGCACGCCGCCGGCGTCTCCCAGGGGCTGGCGTGGCAGCTCGCCGAGAACTGGAAGGTCGGGCTCGTCGACTGGCCGGAGGAGTCCTCCGCGCTGAAGACGCAGCTCAAGGAGGGTGCGATCACCTCGCGCCTGCTCCACGACTCCGCCCCGCACCTGTCCCGTGCCATCGCGCCGGTCTGGCTCGCCTCGCCCTACGAGGTCGCGCAGATCGCCGACACGATGCCGTTCGACACCGTGATCCTCGTCGACGCCGGTGCCGTGACGATCGCCGAGACGGTCGGGGCCGTCCGCCGTGCCCGGCAGACCGTCGTGTTCGGGGACCCGGTGACGCAGACGCCGTCGCCGTTCCGCGTCGCCGTCGACCCGGACCACCGCGCGCTGCAGGTGGACGAGGAGACGCTCGACGCCCTGCACGCCGACTCCGCCCTCGCCAAGCTCTCCACCCTGCTGCCGACGCTGTCGCTCACCCGCTCGTACCGGGCCGGCGGCGAGGACCTGGCGGAGCTCGTCAACCGTCGCTTCTACGGCGGCCGCATCGAGTCGCTGCCGTGGGCCGGGTCGTTCCTCGGACACGGCTCCATCGCGCTCGACTACGTCAGCGAGGGCAAGGCCGTGCCGGACCCCGAGTCCGGAGCGGTCGAGAGCGTCGACGCCGAGGTGGACCGAGTCGTCCGGCACGTCATCGAGCACGCCCGCACCCGGCCGACCGAGTCGCTCATGGTCATCACGGCCTCGGCGAAGCACGCGGTCCGGGTCGAGCAGGCCGTGCTCGCCGCGGCGCAGGGGCACAAGGACCTCACCGAGTTCGTCATCGGTGACCGGCCCGAGCCGTTCATCGTCGCCACGCTGGAGCAGTCCGTGGCGCAGAGCCGTGACCGCGTCGTGTTCTCGATCGGCTACGGCCGCACCCCGCACGGCCGCGTCCTGCGTGACTTCGGTCCGCTCGGCAAGCCCGGCGGGGAGCGGCTGCTCGCCGTCGCGATGACCCGGGCCCGTCGTTCGATGGTCATCGTCACGTGCTTCCAGCCGTCCGACATCGAGGCCGAGCGCATGGGTCACGGCACCGTCGCCCTCGCCGAGATCCTGGCCGAGGTCCGTGCCCGCACCACCGCCGAGTACGTGCCGGACGACTCCGACCCGCTGCTCGTCGACCTGGCCCGCCGACTCGAGATGCGTGGCATCCCGGTCGCGCTCGGCCACCGCGGCAAGCTCGGCCTGGTCGCCGCGCACGGCGGGGTCTGCGTCACGATCGAGACCGACGCGTCGCTGGTGAAGGGGTCGCTCCGCGAGTCCCTGCGGCTCCGTCCCGAGGTGCTCCGTCGTCTCGGGTGGCACTACGTGCGCGTGCACGCGTTCCAGCTGTTCTCCGACCCGGACCGGGTCGCGAACACGGTCGCGCAGGTGCTCGGTGTCGACCGCGGTGCCACGCAGGAGATCTCCATCCCCCCGGTTCCCGCACGCCGATGACGCCCCGGCCTTCCCGCCGGGCCTCGCGGCCGGCGGGGCCGGTCACGCCGACGACGGACCACCTCACCGGCGCCTGGACGCCCGAGGCGACCGCCCCGTCGACGGGAGGCGCACTGCCGTCCGCAGACGCGCCTCCCGGCCACGCGGGCGGGGGACAGCCCGGCAGCGCCGCTCCGTCGGTCCGACCCACCCGCTCGGGAGGGCCGACCCGCTCCGGCAGGCGTGTCACCACCCAGCCCGCGCCGGGCAGCGACCCCACCCCGGTTCCGGAGCCCCCGCGGCACGGGACCGGTGAGAACGACGCCCGGTTGCTGGGCGACCGGCCGCCGCACTGGGGCTGACCGGTACGCTGGCAGTCTGCGAACCCCGAACGGAAGCGTGTGATGACGGAGCCCTCCCGGCGGACCCGGCCCGACTGGCAGACGCTGCCGAACCTCATCACGCTGGTGCGCTTCGCCCTCATCCCGGTCTACGTCGGGCTGGTCGTCGCCGGGCACCCTGGATGGGCGCTCTCCTCCCTGGTGGTCCTCGGCGTGAGCGACTGGGCGGACGGGTTCCTCGCCCGCCGACTGCACCAGGAATCCGCGCTCGGCAAGGCGCTGGACCCGATCGCCGACCGGTTGGCGATCGTCGCGATCGTGCTGTCGCTCGTGCTCGTCGGGCTGCTGCCGTGGATCGTGGTCGTGGTCGTGGTGGCCGTCGACCTGGCGCTGCTGGCCCTCTCGAGCGCGTGGTTCCGCGGCAACCCGGACCTCCGCGTGACCTGGACGGGGAAGATCCGGTCCGCGCTGCTGTTCGTCGGCCTGCCGGTGTTGCTCTTCTCGTCGACGTCGGTGGCCGCCGACCACGACTGGGTCCGGAGTGTGGGTCTGGTGTTCGTCTGGCTCGGAACGGTCGGGCACGTCCTGGCCGGGCTGCAGTACGCGGCCGAGATGGCCCGCAAGCACCGCTTGCAGCGCGCCCCCGCCTAGGGCTCGGCGCGGTCGCGTCCGCAGGACCTCGCCCGCGGCTAGAGCTTGGTGGTCCCGGCGATCCCCGTTCCCTCCGGCGCGTCCGACGGTGCGACGTGCGCGCCGCCGCCGGCCCCGGGTGCGGAGTCTCCGCCCTGCTGTGCACGGAGCAGGTCGCGGATCTCGAGGAGCACCTCGACGTCCGTGGGCGGGACGTCGGCGGGCGGCTGTTCCGCGTCGTGCTTCGTCCGGTCGAAGGCGACCTTCTTGAGGTGGTTCACCGGCACGACGAGCGCGAAGTAGACGACCGCGGCCACGATCACGAAGTTGAGGACCGCGCCGATCACCTTGCCGAACAGCAGCTCGGTGTCCCCGCCGGACACGGTCGGGAACGACACGATCAGGGCCTTGTCGAGGCTGGAGGCGTTGAAGACCGCACCGATGAGCGGGTTGATCAATGCGGTCACGACCGCCGTCACGATGGCGGTGAACGCGGCGCCGATGACGACCGCCACCGCGAGGTCGATGACGTTCCCGCGGAGCAGGAACTCCCTGAAGCCCTTCACGCGAGCCCCCTTCTGTCGTGGACGGCCACCGCTCGGTGACCCGCTCCAACCTATCCAGGAGGCGCGGGGCGGGTCAGGACGCGGACGACCCCGACCCGGAGGAGCCGGACGATCCCGAGGAGCCGGACGATCCCGAGGATCCGGAGGACGACCCGGACGATCCCGAGGAGCCGGAGGACGACCCCGATCCGGATGACGAGCCGGAACCCGACGACGACGACCCGGAGCCCGACGACGACCCGGAGCCCGACCCGGAGGGCGCCGCGCGCGAGTCCGTCCGGTAGAAGCCACCACCGTTGAAGGTCACGCCGACCGGCGAGAAGACCTTCCGCAGGACGCCGCCGCACACCGGGCACTCGGTGAGCGCGTCGTCGGAGAAGGCCTGCTTGATGTCGAACGCGTTGCCGCACTCGGTGCAGCGGTACGAGTAGGTGGGCACGTCAGCTCCGGAACGTGATGATGCGTGACGGCGTGATGATGCCGTCGACGGGTTCGTCGTGGGGTTCGCGCGGGACCTCGTCGAGGTACTCCGTGTCGAACACCACAGCATAGACGGGCGGCCGGTTCGCCATGGACCCGAGGGTCTTGTCGTAGTAGCCGCGTCCCCAACCCATCCGCACGCCGTCGTGGCCCACCGCCGCAGCGGGCGTGATGATCGCGTCGACGTCGTTGATCGCGAGGGGGGAGAGGACCTCGCCGACGACCTCGGGCATCCCGAACAGGCCCTCGCGTTCCGAGGCCCCGTCGCCGACCGCCCAGTCGAGCAGGCCGTCGTCGCGGGTGATCGGGAGCAGGACCCGGATGCCCTGCTCGAACGCCCAGTTCAGGAACGGCCGCACGTCGGGTTCGTCCGGCGCGGACAGGTACACGGCGACCGAGGCGATCTGGCGTTCCTCGACGAACCGCTGCAGCGTGGCGGTCAGGGCGAGGGAGTCGGCGTCGCGTTCGGTCGAGGTCCGGCTGCGCCGTCGCTGCCGGAGGTCGGCTCGCAGGGCGCGCTTCTCGTTCCCGAGATCGGCGGTCATGGCGACGAGTGTAGCGAGCACGGGTGATGCGGCTTCCCGCTGATCTGCCTGTCCTCCTATCGGTTGACATGCCCAGGAAAAGGGTTTCGGATACGGTCGCTCCATGGGCTTCCAGATTTCGAAGGCCGTGATCCCCGCCGCAGGGCTGGGCACGCGCTTCCTCCCCGCGACCAAGGCGATGCCGAAGGAGATGCTCCCCGTCGTCGACAAACCGGCCATCCAGTACGTCGTGGAAGAGGCCGTGGACGCCGGTCTCACCGACGTCCTGATGATCACCGGGCGCAACAAGAACGCGCTCGAGAACCACTTCGACCACGTCTCGGAGCTCGAGGAGACCCTCAGGAAGAAGGGCGACCACGAGAAGCTGCAGAAGGTCAACCAGTCCACGGACCTGGCCGACATGCACTACGTGCGCCAGGGCGACCCGCTCGGCCTCGGTCACGCCGTGCTCCGCGCCAAGATGCACGTCGGCCGCGAGCCGTTCGCCGTCCTGCTCGGCGACGACATCATCGACGCCCGCGACCCGCTGCTCAAGCGCATGATCGAGGTCCAGGGCGAGAAGAACGCGACGATCGTCGCACTGCTCGAGGTCCCGGAGTCGCAGACCCACCTCTACGGCATCGCGACCGTCGAGGAGACCGACACCGACGACGTCGTGAAGATCACCGGCCTGGTCGAGAAGCCGGCGCAGGGCGAGGCCCCCTCGAACCTGGCCATCATCGGCCGCTACGTGATCCGCCCCGAGGTGTTCGACGTCCTCGAGAAGCAGGAGCCGGGCAAGGGTGGCGAGATCCAGCTCACCGACGCCCTCATGAAGATGGCGAGCGCCGAAGAATGGACAGGAGGCGTGTACGGCGTCGTCTTCCGTGGACGCCGTTACGACACCGGTGACAAACTCGACTACATCAAGGCGATCGTGCAGCTCGCCTCGGACCGCGAGGACCTCGGCCCGGACCTCAAGTCCTGGCTCAAGGAGTTCAACGCGGGCGAATGAGTCGACCCATCCCGCACGGGCCCGGTGACCCCGGCCCCGTGCGGGACACCCGTCCCGCCGAGTGCGGGACACCGGAGGAACCAGAAGCGATGACGACCATCCCGACCCTCACCCACGGGCGGGTCACCATCCGCCCCCTCCGGATCCGCGACTCCCGCGACCTCGATCTCGCCCTGGCGGGCAACCGCTCGTGGCTCCGCACCTGGGAGGCGACCAACCCCTCGGGTCTGGTGTCCTCGGACGTGCGGGGGAGCATCCGCGCGCTGCAGGCGAACGCCCGGGCCGGGTTGGGCCTCCCGTTCGCGATGGAGCTGGACGGTCGGTTCGTCGGGCAGTTGAACGTGTCCGGCATCACGTACGGCTCGCTCGCGAGCGCGTCGATCGGGTACTGGGTCGTGCAGGACGCGGCCGGGCACAACGTGACCCCGACCGCGGTCGCCCTCGCGACCGACCACTGCTTCCGGTCCGTCGGCATCCACCGTCTCGAGATCTGCATCCGACCGGAGAACGCGCCGAGCCTCCGCGTCGTCGAGAAGCTCGGGTTCCGGTACGAGGGCCTGCGTCGCCGCTACATCCACATCAACGGTGACTGGCGGGACCACTTCTGCTTCGGCCTGGTCGCCGAGGAGATCCGCGAGGGCGTCCTCGACCGCTGGGTCCGCGGTCAGGTGCCGCACGGTGCCGGCCGGGTGCCGCAGGACGCCTGGGACGAGGCGGCCGTGCCGCTGTCCACGTCGCCGCGCGGCTGACCACCGCCCGACACGTGAGCGCCGGCCATCCGGCCCCGGAGGCCCGCAGCACGCCCGGTGGATCCGTCACGACTCGCTCGACACGCTCCCGGCAATGGGCGTCGGGGCGGTGCGCTCCCCCTACCGTTGCCCCATGGGATTCGGGACCTGGGGCGGCGGCGGCGTGCTGCTCGTGGCGGCGGTGCTCTGGGTCGTCTACCTGATGCCCGCCTGGGCCGCTCGACGGCAGTACCTCGCGACGGAGCGGAACGCCATCCGGCTGCAGCAGACGCTCCGCATCCTGGCGCAGACCGCTGAGCTGCCGGACGAGGTGCGGATCGAGATGAACGCGAAGTCCATCGCCGAGGCGCAGCGCGTCGCCCGTTCGGAAGAGGCGAAGCGCGCCGCGATCGTCCGCGCCCACGAGGCTGCGCGGCAGCGGGAGATCACCCGTCGTCTCGCCGCCCAGGCGCCCGTGCTCGAGCAGGCCTCGTCGGTGCCCGCACTGACCGCGATGCGCATGCGGCGCTCCCGGCTCGGCGCGACGACGCTCGGCACGCTCGGGCTCGTGCTCGCCGTGGTCGTGCTCGTCGTCGCGCCAGGTGCCTGGCTCCTCGCGGTTGCGGGCTTCGTCGCGGCCGGAGGGTCCGCCGCCGTGCTCGCCCAGCTGCACCAGGTCGCGACCGCTCGTCGCCGCCGGGCCGCCGCCGGCGCGCCGGAGCGGGCCAGGGCCTCCCGTCCGGGCAGCACCTGGACCGACCCCGCGCCACCGCTGCCCACCGAGCGCCCGGAGACCGCCCCGGCGGACCGGACCTGGACACCGGGCCCGCTCCCGAAGCCGCTGTACGTGCAGACGCCGGCGCAGCCCGACCCGTCGCCGGAGTCGTCGGCGGAGCTCGCCGCCCGACTGCGCGAGCGGGTCGCGCAGGCGAAGGCCGAGGCGGACGCCGAGGCCGCTGCGATCCGCGCCGGCGAGTCCGACCCGTCGCTCGCGCGCGTGTCGCGGATGCGTTCGGACGTGGAGGAGGCTGCCGCGGCGCTGTCGTCGCACGACCAGGGACGCCTGGCCGAACGGCTCGGGCTCCGCGCCGCCGCCGATGCTCCTGCGGGACCGACCGCCGGTCGGTCGACCGGCGCCGCGGGTGCCGGGGACGCTGCCGCTCCTGCCGAGCCGGAGGCGCCCGCTGCGCCGAGCCGGTGGGCGGGGATGGGCGTGATCGGTGACGATGCCTACGGGCAGACGGACCTCGACGCGATCATGCGTCGTCGCCGCGCGGTCTGATCCGCGCGGCACGCCCGGCCGCTGCGCCTCGATTTCGGGATCGCTGCGCCCCGGTGCTATCGTGGTCGAGCACTTGGGGCTATGGCGCAGTTGGTAGCGCGTCTCGTTCGCAATGAGAAGGTCAGGGGTTCGAATCCCCTTAGCTCCACCAAGCACGTGACGGCCCGGGTCCTCGGATCCGGGCCTTCTTCGTCCGAGTCGCCCTTGCGGGGCTCCGGATCGGCTGGGACGATGAGCCGACGGACGAAGGAGCCCATCATGACCTCACGACTGAACCCCTACCTCGGCTTCCGGGACGACGCCCGACCGGCGCTCGAGTTCTACCAGTCGGTGTTCGGCGGGGACCTGCGCATCGGCACGTTCGCCGAGATGGGCGCCGAGGGCGACCCGGCCGACGCCGACAAGGTCATGCACGGGCAGCTCGACACGACCCGGGGCTACGTGCTCATGGCGTCGGACACCCCGGCGTCGATGGGGCGCTCCGAGACGAACAACATCTCGCTGTCGCTCTCCGGTGACGCCGACGACGCCGGGGACCTCCGCGGGTACTTCGCGGCCCTGGCCGAGGGCGGCCGGGTGCTCGAACCGCTGACGCAGGCGCCGTGGGGCGACGAGTTCGGCATGGTCACCGACCGCTTCGGGATCACCTGGCTCGTGAACGTCAGCGCTCCCACGGCCTGAGGCGCACTGCTCCCGGCGGTGCGGTCGGTCGTTCTCCGGGGGATCTCGCTTAGCCTGGACCGGTCATGACTGCTCCGATCACGCGCCGCACCCTCCTGTCCCTGGCCGGCATCACCGGCGTCGGCTTCGTCGCCGCCGCCTGCTCCTCGGACGGGCCGGCAGCGACCTCCCCGTCGACGGGCCGTGCGTCCGGCGCGGCGTCGTCCGGCGCGGGCAGCACCGCCTCGGCCGTGCAGCCGTCGGCCTCGGCGGTCGAACCCGCCGAGCTGCCCCTCGCCGGCGGGGTCACCGTGACCGTCACCGGGGTCGGTCTGGCCGCCGTCAAGGGCGTCACCGTCGGTGGTGTCGCCGCGCGGGACGTCGTCGCCCGTGCCGAGCGGGTCACCTTCACCGCGCCGCACCAGGCGATGTACACGGCGGGCCCGGCAGACGTGGCCCTGTTCACGGAGCCGGTCGAACCCGTCGCCTCGGCGAACCAGACCTCCGACGGCAACGGCAGCCAGGTGAACGACGGCCAGGTCGGGGCGACGCAGGACGACACCGCCGCCACGCCGACCCCGGCCGCATCGACCGGCCCGGACGCGGACACCGCGGTGGCCACCACGACGATCGCCTACGCGGCGAAGACCGCCGTCGACCGACAGCTCGAGTACGCGATGCGCCACTGGTCGGACTACAACACCGCCGAGTTCGGGACGATGAACCCGATCGGCGGGGACTGCGCGAACTACGTCAACCAGACCCTGCAGGCGCGCGGGTGGGAACAGCGCGACGACTGGTACAACCGTGCAGGCGGCGCGGAGCACTCCGCCACCTGGACGTACTGCCCGGCGATGGACCCCTGGCTCGACCAGAACGCGGCGACCTTCGGCCTCACCCGCCGGACCTCGGACGAGCGCGAGCACGTGAAGGTCGGCGACATCGTGATGTTCGACTGGAACGCGAACGGCTCGCCGGACCACACGACCGTCGTGTCCGAGGTGTTCACGGAGACCGACGGCACGATCCGCATCAAGTCGGCGAGCCACAACCAGGACGGCCCCTACCGCGACCTCGACGAGATGATCACGGTGCAGCACCCGGGCGGGACCGCCTGGTTCCACACGGTCGACGCCTAGCAGCGGCGGGGCGGGCACCGCCGGCGCGGGCACCGCCCGCGGTCAGGGGAACCCGAGGAACCAGAGCAGGACCACCGCGACCGCCTGCAGGCAGACGCCGACCACGAGCCACCCGGTGGCCCGTCTGCGCGTCCCGGTGAACACATCGGACGCGAGCAACGGCGTGACCGGCATGAGCAGCCGGGGCAGGCTCTGCTGCGGCAGGAACACCGCCACCAGGTACGCGATGTAGGCGACGGCGAACCCGAGCACCTCGGGGCCGAGCACACGCAGGTCGCGCCGACGGAGGAACCACGCCGTCGCGGCGAGGACGAGCACCACGAGCACGATGCCGGCCGGCCCCAACCAGCGTCCCGCCATGAGGAACCACGGGGTCAGCGGGGCGAAGTGCTGGCGCCCGACGAACCCGACCCACCAGGACAACTCCGTGTCGAGGTACGCACCGGGGCGGCCGGTCACCGCCGTCGCCACCACCGGCCACGCCAGACCCGCCGCGGCAACCACGAGCCCGGCGGCGATGACCGCCACCCGCTCCCGCCATGGGAACGACTCCCGTCCCCGGGGTCCGGCGTCCACCGCTCGCCGTGCCGCCACCCACCGCACGACGAGGTGCACGGCGAGGGCGACGGCGAGCGCCAACACCCCCGGGCGGGTGAACGCCGCGAGCACCCCGAGGACGGCGACCAGCCAGTACCGTCGCCGGACGAGCGCGAGCAGGGCGCCGAACAGCAGGAGCAGGAACATGCTCTCGGCGTAGGCGACCTGCAGCAGGAAGCCCGTCGCGCCGAAGGCGAAGAACGCCGTCGTCCACCGCGCCCGGCGCGCGTCGGCCACGGCGAGGACGAGACGGAACAACACCACGCAGGCGCCGGCGCCGCACACGCTCGCGACGACGAGACCCGCGACCCAGAAGGACGCCCCCGTCGTCGCTATCAGCCCACGCACGACGCCCGGGAACAGCGGCAGGAACGCCCACGGGTTCGGGACGACGTGCCCGTCCGGGTCGGTCGGCAGCACCCGTGGGTACCCGTCCTCGGCGATGGTCCGGTAGAAGGACGCGTCCCACGACCCCGAGAAGGTGGCGAACGAGGGGTCGCGCCGGTACGAGGCGAAGTGCCAGCCGTTCGTGGTCGCGAGCCAGTAGACGGAGCCGAGGAGCGCCGTGCTGACGATCCGCGAGGCCAGCCACAGCAGGAGGGGCGTGGTCCACCCGCTGTGCCGGGCCGCCAGGCCGTCCGTCAGCATCCGTCGGAGGCGGGTCGGTCGGGAGGCTCGGGTCGTCTCCGCCAGGTCCGTCACCCGGTCGATCCTGGCAGACGGCGCACTGTCCGATCGCCGCACCGGGCCAGGCCGCGCTCAGTGGCCGGGCGTTGCATCACGTTCCGTTCCCTGGAAACGAACCACCACGGAGGAAACATGCCGTTCATCACCGTCGGAGCCGAGAACGGGCACGACATCGACCTGCACTACGACGACTTCGGAACGGGCGACCCGGTTGTCCTCATCCACGGATGGCCGTTGTCCGGCCGCTCGTGGGAGGGCCAGGTCCCGGCCCTCGTCGCCGCCGGCCACCGCGTCATCGCGTACGACCGTCGGGGCTTCGGCCAGTCCTCGCAGCCGTGGGACGGCTACGACTACGACACCTTCGCGGCCGATCTGGACACCCTGATCAACTCCCTCGGGCTGACGAACGTGACGCTCATCGGGTTCTCGATGGGCGGCGGCGAGCTCGCCCGCTACGTCTCCACCTACGGCACCGGCAAGGTCGCCAAGCTCGTCTTCGCGAGCGCCGTGCCGCCGTACCTGTGGAAGTCGGACGACAACCCCGACGGCGGGGTCGACCAGGACCTGGCGGACTGGTTCGCCAACGGGATCACCGGAGACCGTCCCGCGTTCCTGCACGAGTTCGTCGACATGTTCTACACGGCGGGTGGGAAGGTCTCGCTGACCCACAAGCCCCTCGTCAGTGACGACCAGCGCGCCTACGACCTGGCGATCGCCGAGTTCGCGTCCCCGAAGGGCACGCTCGACTGCACCGTCGCGTTCGCGACCACCGACTTCCGTGACGACCTGACCGAGATCGACGTCCCGACGCTCGTCATCCACGGAGACGCGGACGGCATCGTGCCGTTCGAGGTCTCGGGCAAGCGCACCGCCGAGGCGATCCCGAACGCCGAGCTGCACGTCATCGAGGGCGGGCCCCACGGTGTGCTCGCCTCGCACCGGGACGAGTGGAACGAGGCGGTGCTGCGCTTCCTCGCGAAGTAGGGCGGCTCGGTCCGCCGGGGCCGGCACCGACGGACGGGAGGCCCGTGACAGCTGGTCACGGGCCTCCCGTCCGTCGAGAGCTGCGTCCGCCGCGCCCTGTCCGTCAGCCGCCGAGGACGGCGCGCCGGATCCGGTCGATCGGCTCCTTCGGTGTCCGGTCCGCGTTGAGCAGGCCGTTCGTCTCCTGCATCGTGTCGGTGAGCTGCGTCCAGCAGCTGCCCGCCAAGAAGGAGCTGGCCCGGACGGCGTCGTACAGGGCGGTGATCCTGGCGATCCAGTCGTCGCCGTCGGCCGCGGTGGTGTACCCCCAGGCGTCGTCGCGCTGCACGCCGGGCTGGTGGTTGACGCCGCCGAACTCCGTGAGCATCACCGGTTGTCCGTGGTCCTGGGCGCCGCCGACCAGGATCGGACGATCGGCCGGACCGATCCCGTCGAGCAGTCGTCGACGCGCGGCGTCGTCCGCGTAGGTGCGGGCCAGCCGCTCACCGTCCCCCTCGTAGTCGTGCACCGAGATGATGTCCGAGTCCGGGTGCTCCCACCCGTCGTTCGAGATCACCGGGCGGGTGGGGTCGAGCGCCCGTGTCACGTCGGCGAGGGAACGGGCGTACGCCTGCTGAGCCGGGTCGCTGGCGATGTGCTGTACGCCCCAGCTCTCGTTCGCGGGGACCCAGGTGACGACCGACGGGTGCGAGGCGTCCCGCTCGACGGCGTCCATCCACTCGCGCATGAGTCGCTGCACGGCGGTGGGGGAGAACGCGTACGCGGCCGGTGCCTCACCCCAGACCATGAGGCCGAGACGGTCCGCCCAGTACAGGAACCGCGGGTCCTCGATCTTCTGGTGGTTCCGAGCAGCGTTGAAGCCGAGCTCCTTGATGAGCTCGACCTCGCGGCGGAGGGCCTGGCGGGTCGGTGCGGTCAGGTGCGACTCCGGCCAGTACCCCTGGTTGAGGACACTCCGCACGTCGATGCTGCGGTCGTTGAGCAGGAACCGGCCGCTCCCGATCGCGGTGGTGCGGATGCCGAAGTAGGAGCTGACGGCGTCGAGGGGTGCGCCGTCGGCGGCGACGAGGGTCACGACCGCGTCGACGAGGTGCGGTGCGTCCGGGCTCCACTGCAGCTCCTGCTCGGCCTGCCCGTTCGCCTGCCGGGCGATCGGCACGACGAGGTCGACCTCGTGCGCCGTCGGGGCGACGGTGACCTCGACGGTCGCCAGGTGCTCGTCGTGCTCCGTCCAGTGCACCTCCACCCGCAGGCGCGTCCCGGCCGGATGGGTGCCCGTCAGCCGGACGGTGAGCCGCATCGTCTCGTGGTCGACGTTCGTCCACCGGAGGTGGCGGACGGACGTCGTCGGCACGGCCTCGAGCCAGACGGTCTGCCAGATGCCGGTGGTGCGGCGGTACCAGATGTCGTGCGGTTGCTCGTGCCAGTCCTGTTTGCCGCGGGGTTGGGTGAGGTCGTGCGGGTCGTCCTCGGCCCGGACCACGAGGGTGTGCGCGGCATCGGCGCCCGTGCCCGTGCCCGTGCTCGTGAGGGCGTCCGTGACGTCGAGGGTGAACGGGGTGTGGCCGCCCTCGTGCCCACCGATGAACTGCCCGTCGATCCAGACCCGGGCACGGTGGTCCACGGCGCCGAAGTGCAGGAGGAGACGTGGGGTGTCCTCGTCGTGGCCGGCGGCCTCGAGGTCCGCCGCGGTGACGGTCCGCGAGTACCAGACCACCGGGTGGAAGCCGGGCTCGTCGATGCCCGATGCGACCGACTCCGGCGGGAAGGGGACGACGATGTCCCGGGGCGCGGGGAAGCCCGCACGCCACGACGGGTCGTCGCCGGTGTTCCGGAACGACCAGGTCCCGTCGAGGTCGGCCCACCGGGCCCGCATCATCTGGGGCCGCGGGTACTCGCCGTCCTGGCGGGTCGCGAGGGGCAGTCCGGGGGCGGCGTCGTTGCCGAGGTGTGCGTTCATGGGTCCATGCTGGTCGCGGGGTACATCGATGTAAAGGCGGACGCGGTCCGCTGGTCGGTCAGATCCGGGCCAGCAGCTCCCGCCCCCGTCGGACGCGACGGTCGGACCGCTGCTGGTCGACCGTCGCGAGGACACCGGCGGTGAACCCGGACTCGTCGCGGAGTGCCTCGGCGGCGTGGGCTGCGTCGAGCCCGGCACCGAGGACCTCCTGCACGCGGCGCAGGCGTCCGAGGTGCTGGTGGCTCGCCGCGAACCCACCGGCGGCCTCGACGGCGTACCGGAGTCGTCGTGCCGCCTTCCGCGCCTCGTGCAGCGGCGCCAGGTCGTCCCGGCTCGCGGCGCGGTCTCGGGCTCGCCGGACCCGGCGTCGCTCGCGGTGCAGCCGACGTTCGACGAAGCCGCGGACGGGGTCATCTGCGCGCGGTCCCGGCGGTGCCGCTGCGATCAGCGCGTCGAGTGCGTCCAGCGCCGCGAACCACTCGGGCGATCGCAGCGCGTCCTGGAGGTCCGCGAGCCGAGCGCGGCGCTCGTCGAGGAACCGGTCACGGAGCGCCCCGAGCGCACCGTCCTCGACGAGACCCGTCGGCGCACGCTCCGCGGTCGGGGTCAGCCCGGCTGCGAGCACCTCGGCGTCCCGCACCTGCCCCGCAGCGCGACCGATCACCGCCAGGCGCTGCCGGAGCGACTCCGTCGCCGCTCGGTCGAGCGCTCCGCGGTACGCCGCCAGGACGCTCCGGAGTCGCCGCAACACCTTGCGCAGGTCATGCACGGCCTCGGGAGCGTCGGCACGCGCGTACGGGTCGGCCTCGACCACGTCGGCCCGGAGCCCGGCCAGGACGTCGACGACGAACCGCGCCGACGTCCCGGAGCGTGGCCGGTGTGGGCGGCCGGGTCGCCGCACCGGGGCCAGTCGCGGGACCGGTCCGGCCGGGTGGTCATCCGCCGGGGCGTCCGAGGCTGCGTCGTCGAGGGCCCGCTCCACCCCGCGGACGAGGGAGCCGGTGCTGCCGTCGTCGGTCAGCGCCCACCATCGCCCGAACCGCAGCACGGCCGAGTCCGGTGAACCCTCGTCGACGCGGACGTCCGCCACCTCGGCACGCCGTCGGCCGTCCTTGCCGTGCAGGACGAGGAGCGTGGTCACCGTGTCACGAACGCGGACGACGGCGAGCGGGCGGCCCCGGAGGAACACCTCGACCTGGTCCCGGAGCCCGTCCGCGCCGGCACCGGCACCGCCACCGTCGACGACCTGCGGTCCCGCACCCCGGTCGATCGTCCACGTGCCGTCCTCGGCGCGGAGCGCCTCGACGCCGGCCGCGGCGAGCACTCCGTCCTCGCTGTCCCAGACGGTCTCGCGGACGGACACGACGGGGACCCGCAGGACGTCGTCCGCGTACGGCTCGAGTGCCGGCAACCGACGAGCGTCGGGGATGCGCCAGGTCCGACGCGGTGCCGGGAGGCCGTCGTGCCGGGGTTCGTCAGGAGCGTGCATGCGAGTCAGTGTCGTCCGCGGTACCCCGGCAGTGGTCCGACAGCCGCGACCTGTGGACAACAGACCCGGCGAGTGCCGCCTGTGCAGGAGCACTCGCGCCACCCGGACGGCGTCGACCGGGTCGCAGACCGCCGCCGACGGACAGTGCGACCCGAACCCCCGGACCGGTGCAGCCGCGACGGGTAGCGTCCCCGACATGACCGACGCCGTGCACGCCGACCCCCTCGAGACAGCTGTCGCCGGCTGGATGGCCGAGCAACGCTGGTACGCGGCGAAGAGTGGGACCCCGAGCATCCGCGTCCTCGCCGAACGCAGCGACGACACCGCCGATGCCCGCATCCGCACCCTCTTCGTCCTCGACGACGCACCCACCGGGGCCGTCCTCTACCAGGTGCCGCTCACGCTCCGGCAGGCGCCCGAACCCGGACTCGCGCACGCCCTCGTGGCCGAGGTCGACGGAGTCCACGTCTACGACGCGCCGCACGACGTCGCCTACGCACGGTGGCTGCTCGGCCGCATCGAGGCCGACGGCGACCACATCGGGCCCGTCACCGACGCCCGCGTCCTCAGCGGCGAACAGTCGAACACCTCGATCATCTGCGGGACGGAGCAGAGCGGTCAGGTCATCACGAAGGTCTTCCGCGTGCTGCACGACGGCGACAACCCCGACGTCGTGACGCAGCGTGCCCTGTCGGCCGCCGGGTCCGACCGCGTGCCGCGGACGTTCGGCGCGCTCGCGGGGGAGTGGCCTGACGACGCGCAGCCCGGCGGCACCGCCCACGGTCACCTGGCCTTCGCCCAGGAGTTCCTGCCCGGGCTCGAGGACGCCTGGCGCGTCGCCCTGACCGCTGCCCGCGGTCGTGCGTCCTTCGCGAGCGCAGCGGACCGGCTCGGAGCAGCGCTCGCCGAGGTCCACACGGTGCTCGCGGACGCGATGCCGACGGCGACCGCCGGACCAGACCAGGTCGACGAGGCCGTCGCGACCATGCGCCGTCGCCTCGAGACCGCAGCGGCCGAGGTGCCGCAGGTCGCCGAGCACGCCGAGGCCGTCGCCCGTGTCTACGACCGCGCGGCGACGGTGCCGTGGCCGACCATGCAGCGCATCCACGGCGACCTGCACCTGGGACAGGTCCTGTCCGCACCCGAGCCACGAGGGTGGGTGTTCCTCGACTTCGAGGGCGAACCGCTCCGTCCGATGCCCGAGCGGTCCCGCCCCGACGTCGCGCTGCGGGACGTCGCCGGCATGCTGCGGTCCTTCGACTACGTGGCCGGCGCGCTCGCACACGACGAGCAGCCGGTGGACACCGGCGACTGGGCGCACGAAGCCCGCAGCGCGTTCCTCGACGGGTACGAGCGGGGCAGCGGCTCCGACCTGCGCGCGCACCGCGCGCTGCTCGACGCGTTCGAGCTCGACAAGGCCGTGTACGAGGTCGTGTACGAGGCACGCAACCGCCCCACCTGGGTCGGGATCCCGGTCGCGGCGGTCGACCGCCTGGTCGCGCGCTCGGCCGGCTGACCCGGCCCGGACGACGGACGGGAGGCCCGTGGCGACACCGCCACGGGCCTCCCGTCCGTCCAGGGGGACCCGGTCAGTTGACCGGCCCGGTGTACTTCTCGCCCGGGCCCTTGCCCGGCGCGTCCGGGATGGCCGATGCCTCGCGGAACGCCAGCTGCACGGACCGCAGTCCGTCGCGCAGCGGGCGGGCGTGGTGGTCGCCGATCTCGGTGGCCGCGGCGGTGACGAGGCCGGCGAGCGAGGTGATGAGCTTGCGTGCCTCGTCCAGATCGGTCTGCTGCTCGGGGTCGTCGGCCAGGCCCACCTTCACGGCGGCGGCGCTGAGCAGGTGCACGGCCACGGTGTTGATGAGTTCGACCGCGGGGACCTCGGAGATGTCCCTGGCGGCGTCGTCCACACCGTCGAGCCCGTTCTGGTCGAGATCAGGGTCGGGGTTGCTCGGGGTGTCGGTCACGGTGCTCCTCTGCTAGACTCGCCGACGGCAGACGCTGTCCGCGCGCCCGGATCCCTCCGGAAGTCAGGACAGTGTCACGAAAGAGGAGTTCCTCCCACCCGTGGCTGCACCAAGGCTACCGGGTCACCACCGCTCCGCCGGCGCTCACGAAGTGCGCACCGGTCGGCCGGACCGCAAGGGTCGGCGTCGGGCGGCTGCCGAGCGGGTCTCGATCCGTGCGTCAGATCTCCTCTCTCGTGCCGTCGTCCCGGGCACACGCCCCGGACGGCCACCACCTGATTGAAGGAGCTCCGCATCACCGATCCCCGTACCAACGACCGAATCCGCGTCCCCGAGGTCCGACTCGTCGGCCCCCAGGGCGAGCAGGTCGGCGTTGTCCCCATCGCCGTCGCACTGCGCCTCGCGCAGGAAGCCGAGCTGGATCTGGTCGAGGTCGCGCCGAACTCGAAGCCGCCCGTCGCCAAGATCATGGACTACGGCAAGTTCAAGTACGAAGCCGCTCAGAAGGCCAAGGAAGCCCGCCGCAACCAGGTCAACACCGACCTGAAAGAGGTCCGCTTCCGCCTGAAGATCGACGTGCACGACTACGAGACGAAGCGCAAGCGCGCCGAGGGGTTCCTCCTCGGTGGCGACAAGGTGAAGGCGATGATCCTCTTCCGCGGTCGCGAGCAGTCGCGCCCGGAGCAGGGTGTCCGACTCCTCCAGAAGTTCGCGGAGGAGATCGCCGAGTTCGGCGTCGTCGAGTCGCGTCCGACCCAGGACGGCCGCAACATGACGATGATCATCGCGCCGCTCAAGAACAAGTCGGACGTCAAGGGCGAACAGAACGCCAAGCGCGCCGCCGAGAAGGCCGAGCGCAAGGCCTCCGAGCACTCCGCGAAGACCAAGCCGGCGGACGAGACCGCGTCCGGGACCGCCGCAGCAGCCCCGGCCGACTCGTCGGCCGAATAGGTCCCCCAGACCGATCCCGCGCTCGCGCGGCCCCCATCCACCCCACGGAAAGGCACACGATGCCCAAGCAGAAGACCCACTCCGGGTCGAAGAAGCGCTTCAAGGTCACCGGCAGCGGCAAGATCATGAAGCAGCAGGCCGGTATGCGCCACAACCTCGAGGTCAAGTCCGCCAAGCGCAAGGCCCGCCTCAACGAGGACCAGGTCCTCGCCAAGGCCGACGTCAAGGCCGTCAAGAAGCTCCTCGGCCACTGAGCCGTCCCGGAACGTAAAGGAACAGATCAATGGCAAGAGTGAAGAGAGCGGTCAACGCCGCCAAGAAGCGCCGCGTCATCCTCGAGCGCGCCGAGGGCTACCGCGGCCAGCGTTCGCGCCTGTACCGCAAGGCGAAGGAGCAGGTCACCCACTCCCTCGTCTACGCGTACCGCGACCGTCACGCGAAGAAGGGCGAGTTCCGTCGCCTCTGGATCCAGCGCATCAACGCTGCCTCGCGTGCGAACGGCCTGACCTACAACCGCCTCATCCAGGGTCTCAACCTGGCCGGCGTCGAGGTCGACCGTCGCATCCTCGCGGACCTCGCTGTGAACAACGCCGAGACGTTCGCGGCGCTCGTCGAGACCGCCAAGAAGGCCCTGCCGGCCGACACCTCGGCGCCGAAGGCCGCCTGAGCCACGTCGCCGTGCACCGGAACCCCCACTCCTCCGGGAGTGGGGGTTCCGTCGTCCCCGGGCACGGCCGACCGCACACCGGTGCGGGGTCGCCGTCGCGTCGTTCCTAGACTGGGCACGTGAGCGATCTCCTCGAGAACCCCCGTGCCGGCCGCGTCAAGGCCGTCGCTGCCCTGGCCAAGAAGGACGTCCGTGCCGAGACCGGACTGTTCCTGCTCGAGGGGCCGCAGGCCGTGCGCGAGGCGATCGAGTACCGCCCCGAGTTGCTCCGCGAGCTGTACGTGACACCGACCGCGGCGGCGCGCCACGGTCTGGACGACGCGCCGGTCGACACCTGGTTCGTGACGGAACAGGTGCTCGACGCGATGGCCGACACGGTGACCCCGCAGGGTGTCGTCGCGGTGTGCCAACAGTTCCCGACGTCGGTGAAGGACGTCTTCCCGGACGCCCGCGCGGGCGCCCGTGCCGACGCCGACGGGTCGGACGCCCTGCCCGGACTGGTCGCGATCCTCGAGGAGGTCCGCGACCCGGGCAACGCCGGCACCATCATCCGCGCGGCGGACTCCGCGGGTGCGGACGCCGTGGTGCTCACGGGTCGCAGCGTCGACCCGTACAACCCGAAGGTCGTCCGTTCGACCACCGGTTCGCTCTTCCACGTGCCGGTCTCCGTCGGCGTGACCCTGGCGGACGCGATCGAACGTGCCCGCGGCCTCGGGTACACGATCCTGGCGGCCGACGTCTCCGGCGACGACCTGCCGGACGTGCGGGCCGACGGCATGCTCGACGGACCGACCGTGTGGGTGTTCGGCAACGAGGCGCGGGGGCTGACGGCAGAGGACCTGGCGCTCGTCGACCGTGCGGTGAAGGTCCCGATCTACGGTCGCGCGGAGTCGATGAACCTGGCGACGGCGGCCTCGGTGTGCCTGTACGAGAGCGCGTTCGCCCAGCGGACCGGTCCCGCCACGGCCACGGACTGACGGCGCGACGACCCTCCTCGCGGCTCGGCCGACACGTCCCTCCCCGCGGCCTCGGCCGACACGTCGCTCCGCGGGGTCCGCGACGCGTGGGGACCGTCCGATCGGTGCAGGACGGCGGTATCCCATCGGCCGGTAGGCTTGGCTCTCGTGTCAGAACCTCTCGAGATCAGCGAATCGGCGGTCGCCGACGCCGTGGACGCGGCCCTGGCCGCCGTCCACGCCGCGACCACCGTCGCGGAGCTGAAGCAGGCCCGTGCCGAGCACACCGGTGAGCAGTCGACGCTCGCCCGGATGAACGCGTCGATGCGCAGCGTCCCGCCGGAGCAGAAGGCCGCCGCGGGCAAGCTCGTCGGTCAGGCCCGTGGCCGGGTGAACCAGGCCGTCGCGGCGCAGGAATCCGTGCTGGCCGAGGCCGAAGAGCGCGCGCGGCTCGAGTCGGAGCGCGTGGACGTCACGGCCCTGCCGTCGCGACGGACGCCCGGTTCGCGCCACCCGCTCTCGCTCCTCAACGAGACCGTCGCCGACATCTTCGTGGGGATGGGGTGGGAGGTCGCCGAAGGCCCCGAACTCGAACACGAGTGGTTCAACTTCGACGCGCTGAACTTCGACCAGGACCACCCGGCACGGGCGATGGCGGACACGGTCTTCGTCGAGCCGCTCGACCGGCACCTGCTCATGCGCACGCACACCTCGCCGGTGCAGGTGCGTTCCCTGTTGTCCCGTGAGCTCCCGCTCTACGTGATCGCTCCGGGGCGGGTCTACCGTGCCGACGAACTCGACGCCACGCACCTGCCGGTCTTCACCCAGGTCGAGGGCATCGCCATCGACAAGGGCCTGACCATGGCGCACCTGCGTGGCACGCTCGAGCATTTCGCGCGCCAGGTGTTCGGCGCCGAAGCGCAGATCCGCCTGCGCCCCAACTACTTCCCGTTCACCGAGCCGAGCGCCGAGATGGACGTCTGGCAGCCGAACGCCAAGGGCGGCGCGCGGTGGGTCGAATGGGGTGGCTGCGGCATGGTGAACCCGAACGTCCTCCGTGCGGCCGGCATCGACCCGGACGAGTACCAGGGCTTCGCCTTCGGCATGGGCATCGAGCGGACGCTCCAGTTCCGCAACGGCCTGAACGACATGCGTGACTTCCTCGAGGGCGACATCCGCTTCTCGCAGCAGTTCGGAACGGTGGTCTGATGCGCGTCCCACTCCGCTGGCTCGGCGAGTCCGTCGACCTCCCCGACGACGTCTCCCTCGAGCACGTCCACGCCGCACTGGTGTCGGTCGGCTTCGAGGAGGAAGCCGTGCACACCTTCGACCTGACCGGCCCCGTCGTGGTCGGTCGGGTGCTCGAGCGCGTGCCGGAGCCGCAGAAGAACGGCAAGACGATCAACTGGTGCCAGGTGGACGTCGGCGAGCCCGAGCCCCGCGGCATCGTCTGCGGTGCCCACAACTTCGACGTCGGCGACCTCGTGGTCGTGACGCTCCCCGGCGCCGTGCTCCCCGGTCCGTTCCCGATCGCCGCGCGCAAGACCTACGGCCACGTGTCGGACGGCATGATCGCCTCCGCTCGTGAACTCGGGCTCGGCGACGAGCACGACGGCATCCTGCGCTTCGCCGACCTCGGGATGGAGCCCGAGGTCGGTGCGAACGCCATCGCACTGCTCGGTCTCGACGACGCCGCGGTCGAGATCAACGTGACGCCCGACCGCGGTTACGCGATGAGCATGCGCGGTGTCGCCCGCGAGTACGCGCACGCCACCGGTGCGACCTTCTCGGACCCGGCCGATCGCGTCCTGCCGCGCACGGGCGAGGGCTTCCCGGTGACCATCGACGACGCCGCCCCGATCCGCGGTCGTGTCGGCGCGCACACCTTCGTCACCCGTGTCGTCCGTGGGATCGACGCGTCCCGACCGACTCCGGCCTGGATGGTCGCACGTCTGAGCCTGGCCGGTGTGCGCTCCATCTCACTGCCCGTGGACATCACGAACTACGTCATGTTCGAACTGGGCCAGCCGTTGCACGGGTACGACCTCGCGACGGTGCAGGGCGGGCTGACGGTCCGTCGCGCCACGGCCGGCGAGCGCCTGACCACCCTCGACGACGTCGAGCGGGCGCTCGACACCGAGGACCTCGTCATCGCGGACGACGCGGGCGCCGTCGGGCTGGCGGGCGTGATGGGCGGTGCCCGCACCGAGATCACCGCGGGGACCGCCGACGTCCTCATCGAGGCCGCCGGCTTCGACCAGGTCTCGATCGCGCGCACCGCGCGCCGCCACAAGCTCCCGAGCGAGGCCTCGCGGCGCTTCGAGCGTGGCGTCGACCCGCTCGTCGCCGAGGCCGCGGCGAACCGCGCGGTCGAACTCCTCGTCGACCTCGCCGGTGGGACGCCGGACGCGCTCGGATCGACCCTGGTCGACGAGACGCCGCGTGCGACCGTGACGATGCGTCTCGCCCGGGCCGCCGAGCTCATCGGTGTCGAGTACACCGACGCCGAGGTGCTCGACACCCTCCGGGCGATCGGTGCCACGGTGGACCTCGACGGCGACGTGCTCGCCGTCACCCCGCCGACGTGGCGCCCCGACCTGGGCGACGACGTCTCGCTGGTCGAGGAGATCGCCCGTGTCGTCGGCTACGACCGCATCCCGAGCGTCCTGCCCGTCGCACCGCCCGGCCGTGGCCTCACCCGGCACCAGCAGGCGCGCCGGCGGGTGTCCGCCGCGCTGGCCGCCGCCGGGCTGACCGAGGTCGTCACCGCGCCCTTCGTCTCCGCGACGACCGCTGCCGCCTACCCCGGCATCGACCCGGCCGGCGGTCCGAGCGTCGTGCTCGCGAACGCGCTCGACAGCGCGCAGGACCACCTGCGTCGCAGCGGCGTGCCGGCCCTCGTCGACGTCGCACGGCGCAACGTGTCTCGCGGACTCGTCGACGTCGCCGTGTACGAGACGTCCCGCGTGTTCCTGCCCGAGGAGGGCGTCCAGCTCGGGACGACCGACGTACCCGTGGGAGCGCAACGGCCGTCCGTCGAGACCCTCGCGGCCCTCGACGCCGCCCTGCCGCCGCAGCCGTTCCACGTGAGCGCCCTGCTCCTCGGCAACGCCGTCGTCAAGCAGCCGGGCACCGCGCCGGAGCCGTTCGGCATCGCGGACGCCCTCGACGTCGCGCGGACCGTCGCCTGGGCGGTCGGCGTCGAGCTGTCGGTCGCGCAGACCAGCCACCCGTCGCTGCACCCCGGTCGTGCTGCCGCGCTGCTCGTCGGCGGGACCGTCGTCGGTGTCGCGGGCGAACTGCTGCCGGAGCGCGCGGCCGACGCCGACCTCCCGCGGGTGGTGGCGGTCGTCGAGCTCGACCTCGACGCCCTCGTCGGCGCGGCCCCCGATGTCGTGGACGTGGCGGCGATCGTCTCCTACCCCGCGGCGACGCAGGACCTCTCCCTCGTGGTCGACGTGGCGGTCCCCGCCGGTGACGTACTGGCCGCGGTCCGCTCTGGTGCCGGAGAGCTGTTGGAGTATGCTCGGCTCGTGGATGACTACCGGGGTGCCGGCGTGGACGAGGGACAGAAGTCCCTGACGTTCGCCCTGCGCTTCCGTGCCACGGACCGCACGCTGACCGCTGCCGAGGCCTCCGAGGCCCGTGACGGCGCCGTCCGACGTGCCGGCGAGCGATTCGGGGCGACCCTGCGCGACTGATCCACGACGGATCACCGCCCGGGGTCGCCGCCTCCGACTCTCTCGACGAACAGTCCGACCAAAGGTGGAACCCATGTCCGTATCCGTCGCCGTGGCGGGAGCCAGCGGCTACGCGGGTGGCGAGTTGCTGCGCATCCTCTCCGCTCATCCCGAGTTCGACGTCAGGACGGTGACGGCGTTCTCGAACGCCGGACAGCCGCTGATCGCGACGCAGCCGCACCTGCGGTCGCTCGCGCACCTGACCCTCGTGGAGACGACCCCGGAGAACCTCCGTGGGCACGACGTGGTGTTCCTCGCCCTGCCGCACGGCCAGTCGGGCGCGATCACGGCCGAGCTCGACGCGGACACCCTCGTCGTGGACTGTGGTGCAGACCACCGCCTGACGGACGAGAACGCGTGGGCCGCCTTCTACGGTGGCGAGTACCACGGGGCGTGGACCTACGGTCTCCCGGAACTCCTGCACGCCCCGCCGGCTCCGGGTGCTGCCGACGAGTGGCGGGACGTCGACGACATCGTGCCGCAGGGACGGCAGCGCACCGAGCTCGCCGCCACGAAGCGGATCGCCGTGCCCGGGTGCAACGTCACGGCGATCACCCTCGGCATCCAGCCCGGCGTGCAGGCCGGTCTCGTCGAGTCGGACGACGTCGTCGCGGTCCTCAGCGTCGGCCCGAGTGGTGCCGGCAAGAAGCTCGAGCCCACGTACCTCGCGGCCGAGATCATGGGCTCCGCCAGTGCCTACGCGGTCGGCGGGAAGCACCGGCACGTCCCGGAGATCCAGCAGAACCTGCGCGTGGCCGGTGCTTCCGACGTCCGCGTCTCGTTCACGCCCGTCCTGGTGCCGATGGCCCGTGGCATCCTCGCCACCACGACGGCTCGCCTCGCTCCGGGGGTCACCGCGCACGACGTGCGCCTCGCGTGGGAGCAGGCCTACGCCGACGAGCCCTTCGTGCACCTCCTGCCCGAGGGCGTCTTCCCCCGTGTGGCCGACACGATCGGGGCCAACACCGCGCTCGTCGGCATCGCGGTCGACGAGGCCGCCGGCCGCGTGGTCGCGGTGACCGCGCTCGACAACCTCGCCAAGGGGACCGGCGGTGCCGCCGTCCAGTCCGCGAACATCGCGCTCGGGTTCCCCGAGACCCTCGGCCTCAGCGTGGACGGAGTCGCCCCGTGACCGACACCAGCAACCAGTCCGAGCCGACCACGGGCCTCCCGGCTCTCGCGCTGCGGGGCGTGACCGCCGCCGCCGGGTTCCGCGCGGCCGGTGTCACCGCCGGTCTCAAGGCGAGCGGCAGGCCGGACGTCGCGCTCGTCGTCAACGACGGTCCGTCCGACGCGGTGGCCGCCGTCTTCACCACGAACCGCGCCCAGGCGCACCCGGTCATCTGGTCCCGGCAGGTGGTCGGTGACGGTGTCGCCCGCGCCGTCGTGCTCAACTCGGGAGGCGCGAACTGCTTCACGGGTCCCTTCGGCTTCCAGACGACGCACCTCACCGCGGAAGCCGTCGGTGGCGCCCTGGGTGTGGGTGCCGGTGACGTCGTCGTCTGCTCCACCGGGCTCATCGGCGTCGGCGACCAGACGTTCCGCGACAACGTCCTGCGCGGGGTCTCGCTCGCGGCCGACGCCCTCACCGACGACGGGGGCGCGGACGCCGCGACCGCGATCATGACGACCGACACCAAGCCGAAGCAGTCCGTGGTGACGGCAGGCGGCTGGACCGTCGGCGGCATGGCGAAGGGCGCGGGCATGCTCGCACCGGGCCTCGCGACGATGCTCGTCGTCATCACCACGGACGCCGCTCTGCCGTCCGACGACCTCGACCGGGCGTTGCGTGCGGCCACGCGGGTGACCTTCGACCGGGTCGACTCCGACGGCTGCATGTCGACGAACGACACCGTCGTGCTGATGTCCTCCGGAGCGTCGGGCACGACGCCGGGGACCGACGAGTTCCAGCAGGCCCTGACCGCGGTCTGCGCGGACCTGGCGCGTCAGCTCCAGCAGGACGCCGAAGGCGCCGCGCACGACATCACGATCGAGGTCGTCGGAGCGGTGAGCGAGGACGACGCCGTCACGGTCGGCCGGAGCGTCGCCCGCAACAACCTGTTCAAGGCAGCCGTGTTCGGCAACGACCCGAACTGGGGCCGCGTCCTCGCGGCGATCGGGACGACCGACGCCGAGTTCGACCCGTACGCGGTCGACGTCTCGATGAACGGCGTCCGGGTCTGCCACGCCGGAGCTCCCGATCAGCCGAGCGACGCCGTCGACCTCACCCCGCGGGACACCCACGTGCTCATCGACCTCGGGGTGGGATCGTCCTCGGCGACCATCCTGACGAACGACCTGACGCACGACTACGTCCACGAGAACAGCGCGTACTCCAGCTGATGAGCGACGCGGACCTCTCGAAGGAAGAAGAGCACGAGCTCGCGACCGTCAAGGCCGCGACGCTCATCGAGTCCCTGCCGTGGTTGAAGCGGTTCTCGGGCAAGATCGTCGTCGTCAAGTTCGGCGGCAACGCGATGGTGAACGACGACCTCAAGCGGGCGTTCGCCGAGGACATGGTCTACCTCCGGTACGCCGGCCTGCACCCGGTCGTCGTGCACGGCGGCGGTCCGCAGATCTCGGCGGCGCTGAAGGAGCAGGGCATCCAGTCCGAGTTCCGCGGCGGTTACCGCGTCACCACGACCGAGGCGATCACCGTCGTCCGCGACGTCCTGGCCGGCGAGGTGAACCGCGAGATCGTGGACCTCATCGACGAGCACGGCGACGGACTCGGCGTCGGGGTGTTCGGTGACGGCGGGTCGTTGTTCACGGGCGAGAAGAAGGGCGTCGTCGTGGACGGCGAGCACTTCGACCTCGGCCACGTCGGCGACATCACGCACGTCGACCCGTCCGGGGTCCTCGCGGCGATCCGCGCCGACCGGATCCCCGTGGTGTCGAGCATCGCGATCGACGACGCCCACCCGGACCAGGCGCTCAACGTGAACGCCGACGCCGCCGCGGCCGCACTCGCGATCGCGCTGAACGCGTCGAAGCTGATGATGCTGACCGACGTGCCCGGGCTGTACCGCAACTGGCCGGACCGCGACTCGATCATCGACCTGATCGCGGTCGAGGAACTCCGCCAGCTGCTGCCGTCGCTCGAGTCCGGCATGATCCCGAAGATGACCGCGTGCCTCGACGCCGTGGTCGGCGGGGTCGGTGGCGCGACCATCATCGACGGCCGCATCCCGCACTCGATCCTGCTCGAGGTCTTCACGCTCCGCGGCGCGGGCACCGAGGTCATCCCGGACCCGAGCCGTCGGACCGAGAACCAGAACACCCACGCCGAGATCGGCCGACGCGCGGCGGTCCACGCCCCGGGCAGCGGTCACGACGACGCCCCGGGTGGTCAGCACGTCGCTCGACGCGGCGACGACCAGACGATCCAGCACGACGACGAGAAGGGCACAGCACGGTGAGCACGGAGACGCAGACCGAGACCTGGAACGACCGGTTCGGGGCGTCGCTCATGCGATCCCTGACCCCGCCGAAGATCATGCTCGAGCGCGGTGAGGGCTGCCGGGTGTGGGACGTCGACGGCAACGAGTACCTCGACTTCCTCGCCGGCATCGCCGTGAACTCGCTCGGCCACGCCCACCCGGCGCTCGTCGAGGCGGTCAGCGACCAGGCCGCGAAGCTCGTGCACGTGTCGAACTACTTCGCCACCCCGCCGCAGCTCGAGCTCGCGGAACGCCTCAAGCGGATCTCCGGCGCGGGTGACGCGGGGCGCGTGTACTTCGGCAACTCCGGGGCGGAGGCGAACGAGGCGGCCTTCAAGTTGGCCCGGCTGAACCGTGGCGAGGACGGTCGCAAGACGCGCATCATCGCGCTGCAGCAGGCGTTCCACGGGCGGACCATGGGCGCGCTCGCCCTCACCGGCAAGCCCGCCCTCCAGCAGGACTTCCTGCCGATGATCCCGGGCGTCGAGCACATCGAGACCTCCATCGAGGCACTCGAGCGCTCGATCGACGACACCGTCGCCGCGCTCATCCTCGAGCCGATCAAGGGCGAGGCCGGCGTGGTCGACCTGCCCGAGGGCTTCCTGCAGGCCGCCCGGACCCTGACCGAACAGCACGGCGCCCTGCTCATCCTCGACGAGATCCAGACGGGCATCGGCCGCACCGGAGCCTGGTTCGCCTTCCAGAACACGGGCGTGGTCCCGGACGCGATCACGGTCGCCAAGGGCATCGCCGGCGGCTTCCCGATCGGGGCGCTCGTGACCTTCGGGTGGGCATCCGACCTGTTCTCGGCGGGCCAGCACGGCTCGACCTTCGGCGGCAACCCGCTCGGCACCCGCGTCGCGAACGCGGTGCTCGCGGAGATCGAGCGCGCCGACCTCGTGGCCGGTGCGGTCGTCAAGGGCGAGCGCATCCGCGCCGGCATCACCGCGCTCGGCTCCGACCTGGTGGAGGAGGTCCGGGGGAGCGGCCTGCTCATCGGCGTCGGCCTCCGTCGCCCGGTCGCCGCCGCGGTCTCGGCCGCCGCGCTCGAGCGCGGCCTCATCATCAACCCACCGAACGAGTCAAGCCTGCGCATCGCGCCGCCGCTCATCGTGTCCGACGACGAGATCGACGCGTTCCTCGCGATCCTCGCCCAGAGCATGGCGGCCGTCGAGGGCGCCGACCAGGAGACCTCCGCATGACCCGCCACTTCCTCCGGGACGACGACCTGACCCAGGCCGAGCAGTCCGCGATCCTCGACCTCGCCGTCGAGATGAAGCGCGACCGGTGGGGCGCCAAGCCCCTCGCCGGTCCGCAGAGCGTCGCCGTGATCTTCGACAAGTCGTCCACCCGCACCCGGGTGTCCTTCCACGTCGGCATCAGCGACCTCGGCGGCAGCCCGCTCATCATCTCGACCGCGAACAGCCAGCTCGGTGGCAAGGAGACCCCGACCGACACCGCCCGCGTGCTCGAGCGCATGGTGTCGGCGATCGTCTGGCGCACCTACGGCCAGGCCGGGCTCGAGGAGATGGCGGCGAGCACCACGGTGCCGGTCGTGAACGCACTGTCCGACGACTTCCACCCGTGCCAACTCCTCGCCGACCTGCTGACCATCCGCGAGCACCGCGGCGCGTTGGCCGGGCAGACGATCGCGTTCGTCGGCGACGGCGCGAGCAACATGGCGCAGTCGTACCTGCTGGCCTGCGCGACGGCCGGGATGCACGTGCGTGTCGCATCGCCGGTCGCGTTCTCGCCCGCACCGCAGGTCGTGACCGACGCGGAGCACCGCGCTGCCGAGACCGGCGGGTCCGTGCTCGTCGTGACCGACCCGGTGGCCGCGGTGGCCGGTGCCGACGTCGTCGTGACCGACACCTGGGTCTCGATGGGCAAGGAGGACGAGAAGCAGCAGCGGCTCGCGACCTTCGCCGGGTACCGCGTCGACGACGAGCTGCTCGCGCACGCCGCGGACGACGCCGTGTTCATGCACTGCCTGCCCGCCGACCGCGGCTACGAGGTCACCGCCGAGGTCATCGACGGACCGCGCAGCATCATCTGGGACGAGGCGGAGAACCGCCTGCACGCCCAGAAGGCCCTGCTCGCCTGGCTCCTCGCCGCGAACAACTGATTCCCCCAACACCCCTAGGAGACATCACATGGCAGACCGCGTCGTACTGGCGTACTCAGGAGGGCTCGACACCTCCGTCGGGATCGGTTGGCTCAAGGACGCCACCGGCAAGGAGGTCGTGGCACTGGCCGTCGACGTCGGCCAGGGCGGCGAGGACATGGACGCCATCCGCCAGCGCGCGCTCGACTGCGGCGCGGTGGAGTCGGTCGTCATCGACGCGAAGGACGAGTTCGCGGACGACTACCTCGTCCCGGCCCTCAAGGCCAACGCGCTCTACCAGAAGCGCTACCCGTTGGTCTCCGCGCTGAGCCGGCCGCTCATCGCGAAGCACCTCGCCACCACGGCGAAGCAGCTCGGAGCGGACAGCGTCGCGCACGGCTGCACCGGCAAGGGCAACGACCAGGTCCGCTTCGAGGCCGCGGTCGCCGCGATCGCCCCCGACCTGACGAGCGTCGCCCCGGTCCGTGACCTCGCGCTGACCCGCGACAAGGCGATCGTCTACGCGCAGGAGCACGACCTGCCGATCCTGCAGAGCAAGAAGTCGCCGTACTCGATCGACCAGAACGTCTGGGGTCGCGCGGTGGAGACCGGGTTCCTCGAGGACCCCTGGAACGCCCCGATCGAGGACCTGTACGCCTACACGCAGGACCCCGCCGTCGACCGTGAGGCCGACGAGGTCACGATCACGTTCGAGCAGGGCGTCCCGGTCGCGATCGACGGCCAGCGCTTCAGCGTCCTGCGCATCGTGCAGGAGCTCAACGCCCTCGCCGGCAAGCACGGCGTCGGCCGCATCGACGTGGTCGAGGACCGCCTGGTCGGCATCAAGTCGCGCGAGGTCTACGAGGCCCCGGCCGCGATGGCGCTCATCGCCGCGCACGAGGAGCTCGAGAGCCTGACGCTCGAGCGCGACGTGAACCGCTACAAGCGCGGTGTCGAGTCCGAGTGGGCCGACCTGGTCTACGACGGTCTCTGGTTCGGTGGCCTGAAGCGCAGCCTCGACGCCTTCATCGACTCCACGCAGGAGTACGTGTCGGGCGACATCCGCATGCAGCTGCACGGCGGTCGAGCCACGGTGACCGGTCGTCGGTCGGAGCAGAGCCTCTACGACTTCGACCTCGCCACGTACGACACCGGCGACACGTTCGACCAGTCGCTCTCGAAGGGTTTCATCGAACTGTGGTCGTTGCCGAGCAAGATCTCCGCTCGCCGCGACCTGGCGAACTGAGCGACCGAGGACGGCGGGACCGGTCGGTCCCGCCGTCCTCGCCGGACGGGAGGCGCGGCACGCGCCCGTCCCGTCGCCGCCGGTCCGGCAGGCGCGCGTAGCCCGGAAACCCGGATCCCCCGACCCCCGACCCCCGACCGACCCGACCCGAGACGACGCAGGACCCTCATGACGGACGCCCCCCGAGCCTCCCGGCCGGAAGAAGCCAGCAGCAAGACCGACGCGACGAACACGGGCGCCCTGTGGGGTGGCCGGTTCGCGGACGGTCCGAGCGCGGAACTCGCCGCCCTGTCGAAGTCGACGCACTTCGACTGGCAGCTGGCCCCGTACGACATCGCCGGCTCACGTGCGCACGCCCGGGCGCTCCAGGTGGCGGGGTACCTCACGGCCGACGAACTCGACCGGATGCTCGCCGGCCTCGACCGCCTCGAGGACGCGCACGCCGACGGCTCCCTGCAGCCGGACGAGTCCGACGAGGACGTGCACGGCGCGCTCGAGCGGCTGCTCATCGCGGACCTCGGGCCGGAACTGGGCGGGAAGCTCCGCGCCGGCCGGAGCCGCAACGACCAGATCGCGACGCTCGGCCGCATGCACATGCTCGACCACGGCCGGCGGATCGGCCGGATGGTGATCGACCTCGTCGACGCGATCAGCCAGCAGGCGTCCGAGCACGAGGGCGCCATCATGCCCGGCCGGACGCACCTGCAGCACGCACAGCCCGTCCTCCTCGCGCACCACCTGCTCGCCCACGCCTGGCCGCTCGTGCGGGACCTCGAGCGCCTCCGTGACTGGGCGGGCCGTGCGAGCGTCAGCCCCTACGGCGCGGGTGCGTTGGCGGGCAGTTCCCTCGGGCTCGACCCGACCGCGATCGCCCACGAGCTCGGCTTCGACCGTCCTGCCGACAACTCGATCGACGCGACGGCCGCGCGTGACGTCGTCGCCGAATTCGCCTTCGTCCTCGCCCAGATCGGCATCGACGTCTCCCGCCTGGCGGAGGAGGTCATCCTCTGGAACACGAAGGAGTTCGGCTTCGTCCGGCTCCACGACGGGTTCTCGACCGGGTCGAGCATCATGCCGCAGAAGAAGAACCCCGACATCGCCGAGCTCGCGCGCGGCAAGTCGGGCCGGCTGATCGGCAACCTGACCGGGCTCCTCGCCACCCTCAAGGGCCTGCCGCTGGCGTACAACCGCGACCTGCAGGAGGACAAGGAGCCCGTCTTCGACTCGGTCGCGACGCTCGAGGTCCTGCTCCCCGCCTTCACCGGCATGATCGCGACCCTGTCCTTCGACACCGCCCGGATGGCGGAGCTCGCACCGCAGGGGTTCTCCCTGGCGACGGACGTCGCCGAGTGGCTGGTCCGGCAGGGCGTGCCGTTCCGCGATGCGCACGAGGTGTCCGGCGCGCTCGTCCGGTACTGCGAGGGACGCGGCATCGACCTCGACGACCCGACCGATGCGGAGTACGCCGCGGTCTCCGAGCACCTGACCCCGGAGGTCCGCGGGGTCCTGACGATCGAGGGCAGCGTCGCGTCCCGTCGCGGGGTCGGTGGCACGGCACCCGAGCGCGTCGCCGAGCAGCTCGCCGCCCTGACCCGGTCCGTCCGGGAGATCGCGGCCGGGACCCCCTTCACCCGGTGAACCGTGTCGGCTGAGGGGGCGCCGTCGGACGCGCTGCTCGCGCTCCTGCGCGAGCCAGCGCCGGTGTGCGCGCCCGCACTCCTCGGCGCGACGATCACGGGCAAGGGCGTGACGCTGCGGATCACCGAGGTCGAGGCCTACTCCGGCGAGGTCGACCCGGGTTCGCACGGCCACCGTGGCATGACGCAGCGCAACCGGCACCTCTTCGGTCCGCCGGGGACGCTGTACGCCTACCGGTCGTACGGCATCCACACGTGTGTGAACGTCGTGAGCGGTCCGGCTGGCCTGTCGTCCGGTTCCCTGCTCCGCGGGGCGGCCGTGGTGGTCGGCGCCGAGGTCGCCCGCGAGCGTCGCGGGCCCACCGTGGCCGACGTCGCGCTGGCACGTGGACCGGGGAACCTCGGCGTCGCGCTCGGCGCGGTCCTCGGCGTGGACGACGGCACCTCGGTCCTCGACGGTTCCGGCCCGTACACGCTCCGCTTGGCTCCCGCCCTGGAGGCCCGGCTCGCCTCCGTCCCGGTGGCGCAGGTCGTCGACGACCTCTTGTCCGGCGGCATGGTCGCCCGCGGTCCGCGGACCGGCGTGGGCGGGGTCGCCGGGGGAGCGACGTTCCCGTGGCGGTTCTGGCTGCCGGGGGACCCGACCGTGTCGGCGTACCGCCGGCACAAGGGCGCGATCGGCTGAGGTGGCGCCGAGCGCGCCGGTACGATGACGAGGTGCCCAGTGATACCGCTCCCGACGTCCTGACGCGCCAGCAGAACGACCCCGCATTCGCCTCGGTGTGGGACGAACTGCGCTGGCGTGGTCTGGTGCACGTCTCCACCGACGAGACCGCACTGCAAGAGGCCCTCGATGCCGGCCCGGTCACCTACTACTGCGGGTTCGACCCGACCGCGCCGTCGCTGCACTGCGGGAACCTGCTCCAGCTGTTGACCATGCGTCGCCTGCAGCTGGCCGGGCACAAGCCGCTCGCGCTCGTCGGCGGATCGACCGGGCTCATCGGGGACCCGCGGCCGACCGCCGAGCGCACGCTGAACACCCGCGAGACCGTCGAGGAATGGGTCGGACGGCTGCAGAGCCAGGTCTCCCGGTTCCTCAGCGCCGACGGTGACAACGGCGTCCGGCTGGTGAACAACCTGGACTGGACCGCGCCGCTGTCCGCGATCGACTTCCTGCGCGACATCGGCAAGTACTTCCGCGTCAACTCGATGCTCAAGAAGGACGCGGTCGCCGCCCGGCTGAACTCGGACGCCGGCATCAGCTACACCGAGTTCAGCTACCAGATCCTGCAGGGCCTGGACTTCCGTGAGCTCTACCGCCAGTACGGGTGCACCCTGCAGACCGGCGGCTCCGACCAGTGGGGCAACCTCACCTCGGGCACGGAACTCATCCGTCGGACCGAGGGCGTGTCCGCGCACGCGCTGGGGACACCGCTCATCACGAACTCGGACGGCACGAAGTTCGGCAAGAGCGAGGGCAACGCGATCTGGCTCGACGGCACGATGACCTCGCCGTACGCCTTCTACCAGTTCTGGCTCAACACGGCGGACGCCGACGTGGTCGCGCGCCTGCGGGAGTTCACCTTCCTGTCGCGCGCCGAGGTGGAGCGCCTCGAGCGTGCCGTCGCCGACGAGCCGTTCCGCCGGGAGGCCCAGCGCACCCTGGCCTTCGAGGTCACCGCCTTGGTCCACGGGGAGGCAGCGACCCAGGCCGCGATCGACGCGTCGGCGGCGCTGTTCGGGAACGGCGACCTCGCCGCGCTCGATCCGGAGACCCTGCGGTCGGCGATCGCGGAGGTCCCCGGCTCGGTCACCCTGGCCGGTGATGCCGACCTCGCCCGAGCACTGGTGGAGACCGAGCTGGTCAAGTCCCTCGGTGAGGCCCGGCGTGCGATCACCCAGGGCGGCGTGTACGTCAACAACGAGCGGGTCGACGACCCCGCCGCGACCCTGTCTTCCGTGGTGTTGCCGGCAGGAGTCGTCGTGCTCCGGCGCGGGAAGAAGACCCTCGCCGGCGTGACCGTCGCCTGACCCCTCGCGTTACCCCGGAGACGCCCGGTTCCCTCGAAGAGCCGGGCGTCTCCGTCGTCCGCGGTGTTCGCAGCCCCTGTTGCAGTGTGCGACACGCCCGGGATGGGGGGTGGGTTGGTGGTGGGTGTGGGGGCTGCGTAAAGTAATCCCTCGTCACCCCAAAGGTGCGGCGGAGCGGCTGGAGCGAAAGCCCAGAGCACGTCGGCCCTCAAGCGGGACCATCCTCCACTGGAGTTCAGATCTGGCCTTGTGCTGGGTCGCTTCGACGCTTAGGATGACTACTCCACCGGTTCTCTCCTACGGGATGAGCCACTGGATCTGACAGCACGGGTCGTGTTGGCGGGTTCGACGACATCGGTGGGTTCGAGAACGACAGCCTCTCTGGCGAAGCATCCTGGTGGTGTGGAGTGGGGAGTGCGTCTGGTCCTTGAGAACTCAACAGCGTGCACATTGTCAATGCCAATTTTATTGACCCCGTGCCTGGTCGGTTTCGGCTGATCGGGTGTGGAGCAATTCCTTTTGGATTGAAGATTGTCAGTAGACAGTCAACAGTCAAGATCAACTCGCTGACACTTCGGTGTTGGTTGTAATTTTTTACGGAGAGTTTGATCCTGGCTCAGGACGAACGCTGGCGGCGTGCTTAACACATGCAAGTCGAACGATGATGCCCAGCTTGCTGGGCGGATTAGTGGCGAACGGGTGAGTAACACGTGAGTAACCTGCCCCTGACTCTGGGATAAGCGTTGGAAACGACGTCTAATACTGGATATGACTACTGGTCGCATGGCCTGGTGGTGGAAAGATTTTTTGGTTGGGGATGGACTCGCGGCCTATCAGCTTGTTGGTGAGGTAATGGCTCACCAAGGCGACGACGGGTAGCCGGCCTGAGAGGGTGACCGGCCACACTGGGACTGAGACACGGCCCAGACTCCTACGGGAGGCAGCAGTGGGGAATATTGCACAATGGGCGAAAGCCTGATGCAGCAACGCCGCGTGAGGGATGACGGCCTTCGGGTTGTAAACCTCTTTTAGTAGGGAAGAAGCGAAAGTGACGGTACCTGCAGAAAAAGCACCGGCTAACTACGTGCCAGCAGCCGCGGTAATACGTAGGGTGCAAGCGTTGTCCGGAATTATTGGGCGTAAAGAGCTCGTAGGCGGTTTGTCGCGTCTGCTGTGAAATCCCGAGGCTCAACCTCGGGCTTGCAGTGGGTACGGGCAGACTAGAGTGCGGTAGGGGAGATTGGAATTCCTGGTGTAGCGGTGGAATGCGCAGATATCAGGAGGAACACCGATGGCGAAGGCAGATCTCTGGGCCGTAACTGACGCTGAGGAGCGAAAGCATGGGGAGCGAACAGGATTAGATACCCTGGTAGTCCATGCCGTAAACGTTGGGCGCTAGATGTAGGGACCTTTCCACGGTTTCTGTGTCGTAGCTAACGCATTAAGCGCCCCGCCTGGGGAGTACGGCCGCAAGGCTAAAACTCAAAGGAATTGACGGGGGCCCGCACAAGCGGCGGAGCATGCGGATTAATTCGATGCAACGCGAAGAACCTTACCAAGGCTTGACATACACCGGAAACGGCCAGAGATGGTCGCCCCCTTGTGGTCGGTGTACAGGTGGTGCATGGTTGTCGTCAGCTCGTGTCGTGAGATGTTGGGTTAAGTCCCGCAACGAGCGCAACCCTCGTTCTATGTTGCCAGCGGGTTATGCCGGGGACTCATAGGAGACTGCCGGGGTCAACTCGGAGGAAGGTGGGGATGACGTCAAATCATCATGCCCCTTATGTCTTGGGCTTCACGCATGCTACAATGGCCGGTACAAAGGGCTGCGATACCGTAAGGTGGAGCGAATCCCAAAAAGCCGGTCTCAGTTCGGATTGAGGTCTGCAACTCGACCTCATGAAGTCGGAGTCGCTAGTAATCGCAGATCAGCAACGCTGCGGTGAATACGTTCCCGGGCCTTGTACACACCGCCCGTCAAGTCATGAAAGTCGGTAACACCCGAAGCCGGTGGCCTAACCCTTGTGGAAGGAGCCGTCGAAGGTGGGATCGGTGATTAGGACTAAGTCGTAACAAGGTAGCCGTACCGGAAGGTGCGGCTGGATCACCTCCTTTCTAAGGAGCATCTGGTCAGCGCTGCTCACCGTGTGGTGGGTTGGTTGCTGGTCCAGGCGCCCGGTTCGGACCGAACGTGTCCGACGGGTAGCTCATGGGTGGAACATTGACAGTGCAGTCGGGAGCGCGTCTTCCGGTCTCAGTACGTCCCGCTTGCGGGGTTGGAACGGGTCGGGTGGGAGCGGGTCGGCTGGTGCACGTTGTTGGGTCCTGAGGGACCAGGCTTCCTGGCCACGGTGGGTCACTTTCGGGTGGTTCGGTGGTTGGGGGTTGGGCCGGAAGGTCCTTCGGTGGGCCGCATGATGTCAGACCGGTTGGTCTGGGGGAGTGTGGTGCCGATCGTATGTTGAGAACTACACAGTGGACGCGAGCATCTTTAGATTCGCGTCATCCGAGACCGGTTGGTTGCCTTTGTGGTGATCGGCGTGGTGTTGGTGTGGCGTTGGATCGCAATTTTAATCTTTGTGGTCAAGTTTCTAAGAGCAAACGGTGGATGCCTTGGCATCTGGAGCCGAAGAAGGACGTAGAAATCTGCGATAAGCCTCGGGGAGCTGATAATCGAGCTTCGATCCGAGGATTTCCGAATGGGGAAACCCCGCCAGGCGACTTGTCGACCTGGTGACTCCCGCCTGAATATATAGGGCGGGTAGAGGGAACGTGGGGAAGTGAAACATCTCAGTACCCACAGGAAGAGAAAACAACATGTGATTCCGTGAGTAGTGGCGAGCGAAAACGGATGAGGCTAAACCGATCATGTGTGATAGCCGGCGGGCGTTGCATGGTCGGGGTTGTGGGACACGTCGCTCAGTTCTGCCGGACTGGGGCGGTTACAGCGCATCATAGTCGAACCGGTTTGAAAGCCGGGCCGTAGTGGGTGCCAGCCCCGTAGACGAAATGGTGTTATGGCCGGATGTGTATCCCAAGTAGCACGGGGCCCGAGAAATCCCGTGTGAATCTGTCAGGACCACCTGATAAGCCTAAATACTCCCAGATGACCGATAGCGGACAAGTACCGTGAGGGAAAGGTGAAAAGTACCCCGGGAGGGGAGTGAAATAGTACCTGAAACCGTTTGCTTACAAACCGTCGGAGCCTCCTTGTAGGGGTGACGGCGTGCCTTTTGAAGAATGAGCCTGCGAGTTAGCGATATGTGGCGAGGTTAACCCGTGTGGGGTAGCCGTAGCGAAAGCGAGTCTGAATAGGGCGATTTCAGTCGCATGTCCTAGACCCGAAGCGAAGTGATCTATCCATGGCCAGGTTGAAGCGACGGTAAGACGTCGTGGAGGACCGAACCCACTTCAGTTGAAAATGGAGGGGATGAGCTGTGGATAGGGGTGAAAGGCCAATCAAACTTCGTGATAGCTGGTTCTCTCCGAAATGCATTTAGGTGCAGCGTTGCGTGTTTCTCGCCGGAGGTAGAGCTACTGGATGGCCGATGGGCCTCAACAGGTTACTGACGTCAGCCAAACTCCGAATGCCGGTGAGTGAGAGCGCAGCAGTGAGACGGTGGGGGATAAGCTTCATCGTCGAGAGGGAAACAACCCAGACTACCAACTAAGGCCCCTAAGCGTGTGCTAAGTGGGAAAGGATGTGGAGTTGCACAGACAACCAGGAGGTTGGCTTAGAAGCAGCCACCCTTGAAAGAGTGCGTAATAGCTCACTGGTCAAGTGATTCCGCGCCGACAATGTAACGGGGCTCAAGCACACCGCCGAAGTTGTAGATTTCGCACACTAGACAAGCCTTCGTGGTTCAGTCGTGCGGAGTGGTAGGAGAGCGTCGTGTGGCGAGTGAAGCGGCGGAGTGATCCAGCCGTGGACGCCACACGAGTGAGAATGCAGGCATGAGTAGCGAAAGACGGGTGAGAAACCCGTCCTCCGAAAGACCAAGGGTTCCAGGGCCAGGTTAATCCGCCCTGGGTAAGTCGGGACCTAAGGCGAGGCCGACAGGCGTAGTCGATGGACAACGGGTTGATATTCCCGTACCGGCGAACAACCGCCCAAGCTAATCCAGTGGTGCTAAGAGTCCTAACCCGGACGTACCGGATCCCTTCGGGGTGATGGTCGCCGGTCTAACGCTCGACCCCATGCTGGTGCGGTTAGCGTATGAACAGGTGTGACGCAGGAAGGTAGCTGAGCCAGGCGATGGTATCCGTAAGGTGAACCTGGTGTAAGGATGTAGGGCTGACGATAGGCAAATCCGTCGTCTGTATGCCTGAGACCCGACGCGTACCCGTAAGGGGAAATCAGTGATCCTATGCTGCCGAGAAAAGCATCGACGCGAGGTTGCAGCCGCCCGTACCCGAAACCGACTCAGGTGGTCAGGTAGAGAATACCAAGGAGATCGAGATAATCGTGGTTAAGGAACTCGGCAAAATGCCCCCGTAACTTCGGGAGAAGGGGGGCCGGACACGTGACCGGATTCACTCCGTGAGCGTTGAAGGCCGCAGAGACCAGTGGGAAGCGACTGTTTACTAAAAACACAGGTCCGTGCGAAGTCGCAAGACGATGTATACGGACTGACGCCTGCCCGGTGCTGGAAGGTTAAGAGGAAGGGTCAGCCTCACGGCGAAGCTCTGAATTTAAGCCCCAGTAAACGGCGGTGGTAACTATAACCATCCTAAGGTAGCGAAATTCCTTGTCGGGTAAGTTCCGACCTGCACGAATGGCGTAACGACTTCCCAGCTGTCTCAACCGCGAACTCGGCGAAATTGCACTACGAGTAAAGATGCTCGTTACGCGCAGCAGGACGGAAAGACCCCGTGACCTTTACTACAGTTTGGTATTGGTGTTCGGAGTGGCTTGTGTAGGATAGGTGGGAGACTGTGAAGCGGGCACGCTAGTGTTCGTGGAGTCATTGTTGAAATACCACTCTGGTCACTTTGGATGTCTAACGTAGGACCCTGATCGGGTTCATGGACAGTGCCTGATGGGTAGTTTAACTGGGGCGGTTGCCTCCCAAAGAGTAACGGAGGCGCCCAAAGGTTCCCTCAACCTGGTTGGCAATCAGGTGGCGAGTGTAAGTGCACAAGGGAGCTTGACTGTGAGACTGACAGGTCGAGCAGGGACGAAAGTCGGGACTAGTGATCCGGCAGTGGCTTGTGGAAGCGCTGTCGCTCAACGGATAAAAGGTACCTCGGGGATAACAGGCTGATCTTGCCCAAGAGTCCATATCGACGGCATGGTTTGGCACCTCGATGTCGGCTCGTCGCATCCTGGGGCTGGAGTAGGTCCCAAGGGTTGGGCTGTTCGCCCATTAAAGCGGTACGCGAGCTGGGTTTAGAACGTCGTGAGACAGTTCGGTCCCTATCCGCTGCGCGCGTTGGAAATTTGAGAAGATCTATCCCTAGTACGAGAGGACCGGGATGGACGAACCTCTGGTGTGTCAGTTGTTCTGCCAAGGGCACCGCTGATTAGCTACGTTCGGACCGGATAACCGCTGAAAGCATCTAAGCGGGAAGCCGTCTTCGAGATGAGATTTCCATGCACCTTGAGTGTGAGAGGCTCCCAGCAGACTACTGGGTTGATAGGCCGGATGTGGAAGCGGGGACTAACGACCCGTGGAGCTGACCGGTACTAATAAGCCGAAGACTTGACACACACTTTTTTCCCACACTTCGGTGTGGGGCTCGCGTCCACTTTGTGGTTCCCGACAGACGATCGGGAACAACTGAAACTGAACACCGCGCATGCGCGGAACTGTTTCGAACCTTCCCTGGTAGAAGTGTCGAACGTGTTCCGGTGGTCATAGCGAGAGGGAAACGCCCGGTCACATTCCGAACCCGGAAGCTAAGCCTCTCAGCGCCGATGGTACTGCAAGGGGGACCTTGTGGGAGAGTAGGACGCCGCCGGACTCCTTTTCACAACAGATGTGGCCATCGGCCCTCCATCGAGAGCGAAAGCTCTCGGGAGGGTCGGTGGCCATTTCTCATTCCCAGGGTGTCCTGCTGGTCGACTCTGCGCCGTGTTCGTGATGGACTTGGGGCAGGGCGAGCAGGACAGCCCACACACAACGACACAGCGGACGACCGTCGGGACACCTGATCCCGGCACGCAACGAGGAGCTACGGTGGCGAACGACGACGAACAGCGACGAGACGGGCGCGACGGCGACCGTCAGGACCGGCCTCGACGCGACGGCGGGCCGCAGCGGAGCGGTGACCGCGGTGGTTGGTCGTCCGGGCCCCGCGACTTCGAGCGTCGAGAAGGACAGCGCGGCGACGAGCGTCGTGGTGGGAGCCGTCCGTACAACGACGCTTCAGATCGTCGTCCGGGCGGTCGTGACTTCCGTGAAGGCGGAGCGCGATCAGACCGTCCCTCGTGGCGATCGGACCGACCTTCCTCCGACCGTCCGCGTCGTGAGGGTGAGCGCCCGGCCCGTTCCAGCGGTTCCGACCGTCCGTTCCGCGGAGCCGACGACCGGCCACGTCGTGACGGCGACCGTCCATTGCGTGGTGGCGATGACCGTCCGCGTCGGGACGGAGACCGTCCGTTCCGTGGTGGCGATGACCGTCCGCGTCGGGACGGAGACCGTCCGTTCCGTGGTGGTGATGACCGGCCGCGTCGTGACGGTGACCGGCCGTTCCGCTCCGGTGGCGGTGACCGTCCGTTCCGTGGTGGTGATGACCGTCTGCGTCCTGACGGTGACCGCCCGTTCCGCTCCGGTGGCGGTGACCGTCCGTTCCGTGGTGGTGATGACCGTCCGCGTCGTGACGGAGATCGGCCGTTCCGCTCCGGTGGCGGTGACCGTCCGTTCCGTGGTGGTGATGACCGTCCGCGCCGTGACGGAGACCGCCCGTACCGTTCCGGTGGCGGTGACCGTCCGTTCCGTGGTGGTGATGACCGTCCGCGACGGGACGGTGACCGCCCGTACCGTTCCGGCGGCGGTGACCGGCCGTTCCGCGGAGGAGACGACCGTCCGCGACGGGACGGTGACCGCCCGTTCCGCGATGGGGGACGACCGCGTCGTGACGATGACCGTCCGGGCCGCGACGGCGCCGATCGGAAACGGTTCGGCGACGGCACGCGCTCGGCCGGCGCACGGTTCGGCGAGGCAGCCCGCGACGACTGGGAAGACCGTGACCCGTACGGCACCCGGTCGATCCGACCGCGCCACGACGACCCGGAGATCCCCGAGGAGATCCAGGCGCGTGACCTGCACCCCGCCGCGCGTGCCGAGCTGAAGACACTGAGCAAGGACAACGCCGACTGGGTTGCCCGGCACCTCGTCACCGCTGCGATGCTCGTGGACACCGATCCGGAGCTCGCGAACCAGCACGCTCTCAGTGCTGCTCGTCGCGCTGGTCGCGTCGCCGTCGTCCGCGAGACGGCTGCGATCACGGCGTACCGGCTGGGCGACTTCGCGACCGCGCTGCGGGAACTCCGCACGTACCGCCGGATCTCCGGCCGCAACGACCAGCTGCCGATGATGGTCGACTGCGAGCGTGGGCTCGGCCGACCCGAGCGTGCACTCGAGCTGGGACGGTCGGTGGACCGTGCCGCCCTGGAGACGCCGGTGCAGGTGGAACTCGCGATCGCGATGTCCGGGGCCCGGCTGGACCTCGGCAATCCCACAGCCGCTCTGGGCGAACTCGAGATTCCACAGCTCGACCCGTCGACGGCCTACAGCTGGTCGCCGGCGCTCTACAGTGCTTACGCGGCCACGCTCGAGGAGCTCGGCCGCCAGGACGAGGCCGACGAATGGTGGGCCCGTGTCGACCGTGCGGCCGAGGCTCTCGCCGAGGCTGCTGAAGACGATGCTTGGGAGACAGTGGATGTGGTCGAGGAAGCGCTCGAAGACGACGGGCTCGACAGTGGGCCCGGAAGCGACGAGTCCGACGGCGCCGAACTCGACGACAGCGAGCTCGACGACGCAGAACTCGGGGACGCCGAGCCCGGCAACGGGTACGTCAGCACCCTCGGAGATGACGAGTCCGACGACGTCGCCGGAGACGACCTCGGAGAGGTCGACGAGGACAACCCGCGGGACATCGACGGCTCCGCAGCCGGCTGAGACCCCGCGTACGCCGGTGGACGGCGTCGACGTGGTCCTCACCGACCTCGACGGCGTCGTCTACCGCGGACGCAACGCGGTGCCGTACGCCGTGGAGGCCCTGACCCGGGCCGCCGCGTCGGCCCGCGTCGGCTACATCACGAACAACGCCTCGCGGCGTCCCGGCGACGTCGCGGAACACCTCGAGCAGTACGGGCTGCAGGTCACCGCCGATGACGTGGTGACGTCCTCCCAGGCCGGCGCGCGGCTCCTCGCGACGCTGGTCCCAGCGGGTTCCACGGTGCTCGTGATCGGTGGACTCGGCCTGACGACGATCGTCGAACAGGCCGGCTTCGTGGTCACCGACAGCGCGGAGGACAACCCGGCGGCCGTCATCCAGGGCTTCGCTCCGGAGCTCGGCTGGAAGCAGCTCGCGGAGGCGTCCTTCGCGCTGGCGGACGCTGGCGTGCCGTGGGTGGCCACGAACATGGACTGGTCTATCCCCGTCGAGCGCGGCATCGCGCCCGGGAACGGCACGCTGGTGGCGGCCGTGCACCAGGCGGTCGGCAGGATGCCGGTCGTCGCGGGCAAGCCCGAGCGCCCGATCTTCGACGCCGCCCTGGCCCGCTTCGGCGGGACGAGTCCGCTCTTCATCGGCGACCGGCTGGACACCGACATCAAGGGTGCGAACGACGCCGGCATCCCGAGCGTGCTGGTGCTCACCGGCATCGACCAGCCCAAGCAGGTCCTCGCGGCCGATCAGCGGTCGCGGCCGACGTACGTGCTCCGGGACCTCCGGGGTCTGCATGAGCCGTATCCGGTGACCATCCGGCAGGAGGACCGGGACGGAACCCGCCGGGTCACCGTCGGCGAGTCGACGGTGAGCATGCGGGGGCACGTCGTCCGTGCCGAGCAGGTGGGCCCCGACGACTTGGACCTGTTGCGCGCCGGCGCGACGGCGATCTGGGACTCCGGGCTGGCCATCTACGGGCTGGACGTGGACCCGAAGCTGTACGGCGGCGAGTAGCGTGACGGGCGTGGAACAGGCCCGGACGGACGACGCTGCCGAGTCCGTCCTCCCGGCGGCACCGCGAGTGGTCCCGGGACCTCCGCGGGGTGTGCCTGCTCCGGCCAGACCAGTTGCCGCGGCGCTGGTGACGGGGACGCCCGGCGCGCGGACGGCCGACACGGCATCGAGCAGTGGGCGCGACGATGACGATCATCGTGGTGCAGCGGAGGGTGCTGCCAGCATCACCGGCGGGTCTGACGACGGTGACCACGACCTCCGGCGGCGCACCGATGCCGTGGAAGCCCTGCCACTCGCCGAGCGCGCAGACGCCTTCGCTGCTCTGCACGACGACCTCCGCACGCGCCTCGAGCAGGGCGAGGCGCCGCGTGCCTGACCGCGGAGCAGCTCGGGACCTCGCCGGCCCGCAACCTCCGTCGTCCCGAGGACGGGAAGAGCGCTCCATGGCAGGGGTCGGGGATGCGCGAGGGGCGTGGGACGCGGGAGCGACCGGGAACCCGGCAGCGTCTGCGAACCCGGCCGAGGCCGGGGATCCGACGTCGGCCGGAGACGCGACAGCGGCCGGGAGATCGACCGAGGCCGAGGCCGAGGACACGACCAGGACCGGGAGATCGACCGAGGCCGGGGACACGACCAGGACCGGGAGCTCGACCGAGGCCGGGGACACGACAGGAACGGGGGACCGCGCGGTCACACTGCGTCTCGATGCCGCCGTGGCGGCCAGAGGCCTGGCACGCTCCCGCACGGCGGCCGCTGCGCTCATCCAGGCCGGACGCGTCACCATCGACGGGGTCCCGGTGGTGAAGGCCTCGACGCCCGTGACCGCTGCGTCCGACATCACCGTGGACGCCGAGGACGAGTGGGTGTCCCGCGCTGCGCTGAAGCTCGTCGCCGCCCTCGACACGTTCGACATCGACCCGCGCGGCCGGACCGTGCTGGACGTCGGCGCCTCCACGGGCGGGTTCACGCAGGTGTTGCTGTCGCGTGGTGCGGCCCGCGTGGTCGCCCTCGACGTGGGACACGGTCAGCTCGCGCCGGAGATCGCCCTCGACGACCGAGTGGTGGTCGTGGAGGGGGTCAACGCCCGGAACCTCACGAGCAGCGACTACTCCGCCCTCGACCCGGCAGCGGGGGACACCAGCCTGGTGGTCGGGGACCTGTCCTTCATCAGCCTCCGCATGGTCCTGCCGGCACTGGTCGAGGCCGTGCCCGCCGACGACTTCGTCCTCCTCGTCAAGCCGCAGTTCGAGGTCGGCCGGACAGGGATCCGTGAGGGCATCGTCCGCGACGCGTCACTGCGGCAGGACGCGCTGATGAACGTCCTCTGGGCCGCGTGGCACCTGGGCTTCGGGACGGCGGGCCTGGCGCCCTCTCCGATCGTCGGGACCCACGGCAACCAGGAGTACCTCGCGCGTCTCCAGCGAGGTGCCGGGGAGAACCCGACAGAATGGATCGTCCGGGCGACGGAACTGGCGGAAGGAGCTCCATGAGCGACGAACGGCACATCCTGCTCGTCTCGCACACCGGGCGGCGCGACTCGATCGACGCCGCCGTGGAGGTCTGCGACATCCTGCACGCCGCCGGCCTCACTCCGGTGATGCCCTTCGACGAGTACGCCGACGTCCGCCGTGCCGAAGCATCGGTCGGGCAGGTCGACATCCTCGGCGTCGACGTCCGGCCGGACGAGATCGAGATCGTGATCGTCCTCGGCGGGGACGGCACCATCCTCCGCGCCGCCGAGCTGGCCCGCGGCACCTCGGCGCCGATCGTCGGGGTGAACCTCGGCCACGTCGGCTTCCTCGCCGAGAGCGAGCGGGACGGTCTGGCCGAGACGGTCGAGCGTGCGTTGACCGGGGAGTACAAGGTCGAGGAGCGCGTCGCCCTGCAGGTCGACGTCGTCGTCGGCAACGAGATCGTCTACTCCAGCTGGGCCCTCAACGAGGCGACGGTCGAGAAGGCCTCGCGGGAGCGCATGCTCGAGGTCGTGACCGAGGTCGACGGCCGGCCGTTGTCCTCCTTCGGGTGCGACGGCGTGGTGTTCTCGACCCCGACCGGATCGACCGCGTACTCCTTCTCGGGCGGCGGTCCCGTGGTGTGGCCCGACGTCGACGCCATCCTCATGGTCCCGTTGAGCGCGCACGCCCTGTTCTCACGGCCGATCGTCGTCGGCCCGGACCGCGTCCTCGCGGTGGAGGTCCTCCGACGCACGAGCGGTGTGGGCGTCCTCTGGTGCGACGGCCGGCGGACGCACGACCTGCCTCCCGGCGCTCGCGTCGAGGTGCGTCGCTCGCCGGACCCGGTTCGGGTCGCCCGACTCAAGGACGCTCCGTTCGCCGACCGCCTGGTGGCCAAGTTCCGACTCCCGGTCGCGGGGTGGCGCGGCCCGCAGCGCGACGACGAGGGCGTCGAGTGATCCGGTCGAGCGACCGGGTCCGCGACGGCGACGACGACCGTGCCTGACCCAGCCGACCGCGCCTGACCCAGCCGATCCCGACGACGAGCACGCACCCCGGCACGACAGGCACCGGCACGACCGGCACCAGCACGACCGGCACCACGACGTGAACCAGCAGCAGGAGCACATCCAGTGATCGAGGAAATCCGCATCTCCGACCTCGGCGTGATCGGTGACGCCACGCTCGAACTCGGCCCGGGCTTCACCGTCGTGACGGGTGAGACCGGTGCCGGCAAGACGATGATCGTCACCGCGCTCGGTCTGCTCCTCGGGGCCCGGGCGGACGCTGGCTCCGTCCGCCGGGGTGCCACCAGCGCGGTCGTCGAGGGACGGTGGGACCTGCCGGACCACGCCGCGGTGGCGGAACGCGTCGAGGACGCCGGTGGGACGGTGGAGGACGGCGAACTCATCCTCACGCGTACCGTCTCCGCGGAGGGCCGCAGCCGGGCGACGGTCGGTGGGCGCAGTGCCCCGGTCGCCGTGCTCGGGGAACTCGCCGACCAGCTCGTGACGGTGCACGGCCAGTCCGATCAGATCCGGCTGACCTCGGCCTCGGCGCAACGTGCCGCGCTCGACGGGTTCGGCGCGGCCTCGGTCGAGAAGGCCCTGGCGAAGTACGTCGCCGTGTACGACGCCTGGCAGCAGCACGTCGGCGACCTCGAGACACTGACCCGGAACCGGGACGGACGCCTCGCCGAAGCCGAACGCCTCCGCGTGGCGTCCGAGGAGATCGAGGCCGCAGACCCGCAGCCGGGGGAGGACACCGAGCTCGCCGATCGCGCGGAGCGGTTGGGGAACCTCGAGGAACTCCGTCTGTCGGCCGGCCTCGCGCACGAGGCCGTCTCGACCGAACAACTCGACGGACCGGACGTCATCGGCCTCGTCGAGTCCGCCCGTCGAGCCATCGAGCGGGTCGCGACCGTCGACCCCGCTCTGCAGCCAGTGCTGGAGCAACTCACCGAGCTGGGGATCCAGGCGAGCGAGGCGTCGGCGTCGTTGTCGAGCTACATCGGTTCGCTCGAGCCCGAAGCGGGGCACGACCTCGAACTCGTCAACGAGCGCCGCGCCCTGCTGGCGGGCTTGACCCGGAAGTACGGGGAGACCGTCGAGGACGTCATCGCCTACGGGCAGCACGCCTCCGACCGGCTGCTCGAACTCGACGGCGACGACGACCGGATCGTCGAGCTGCAGCAGGCGGTCGAGGCGGACCGGGCAGCGCTGGAGACCGCGGCCGCCGCGCTGACGAAGGTGCGGACGAAGGCGGCGACGGACCTCGCCAAGCGGGTCACCGCGGAGCTGAAGAGCCTCGCCATGGCCGGAGCGACCCTGGTGGTGGAGGTCTCCGACGCTGGCGAGTTCCGACGCCACGGCCGCGACCAGGTGGCGATCCTGCTGCAGCCGCACTCGGGCACCGACCCCCGTCCGATCGGCAAGGGCGCGTCCGGTGGAGAGCTCTCCCGCGTGATGCTCGCCATCGAGGTCGTGATGGCCGGGAGCACCACGGTCCCGACGTTCGTGTTCGACGAGGTCGACGCGGGCGTGGGCGGAGCGGCTGCGATCGAGATCGGCCGACGCCTGGCGGCGCTCGCCGAACGCACGCAGGTCATCGTGGTCACCCACCTCGCGCAGGTCGCCGCGTTCGCGAACAACCACCTCAACGTCGTCAAGGACGCCAGCGGCGCGGTCACCTCGTCGAGCGTGCGGCGCCTCGAGGGCGACGACCGCCTGCAGGAGATGGCGCGGCTGCTCTCCGGTCTCGGCGACAGCGCCAGTGGCATGGAGCACGCCCGCGAACTGCTCGAGGTCGCCGGCCGCTCCGTGTGACGGTCGGGAGGCACGGCTCGCGCCGGCGACCGCCATCCGGTCGCAACGCGCCCGGCGAACGTGGGTCGCGCCTCCCGGCACTTCTGACGTACGATGGAATCCCGTGGCGGACACTCTCAGCAGCGGTACCCAGGCAAACACCTCGACCCCGAAGGTGACGAAGCAGATCTTCGTGACCGGCGGGGTCGTCTCGTCTCTCGGCAAGGGCCTGACGGCGGCCAGCCTCGGCAACCTGCTCACGGCACGCGGCCTCAAGGTCGTCATGCAGAAGCTCGACCCGTACCTCAACGTCGACCCGGGCACGATGAACCCGTTCCAGCACGGCGAGGTCTTCGTGACCGACGACGGCGCCGAGACGGACCTCGACATCGGGCACTACGAGCGCTTCCTCGACATCGACCTCGCGCAGTCGGCGAACGTCACGACCGGGCAGGTCTACTCGACGGTCATCGCCAAGGAGCGTCGCGGCGAGTACCTCGGCGACACCGTCCAGGTCATCCCGCACATCACCGACGAGATCAAGCGTCGGATGCGCGAGCAGGCGGAGAACGACCCGCAGCCCGACGTCATCATCACCGAGGTCGGTGGCACGGTCGGTGACATCGAGTCGCAGCCGTTCATCGAGGCTGCACGGCAGGTGCGGCACGAGCTCGGTCGGAACAACGTCTTCTTCGTGCACGTCTCGCTCGTGCCGTTCATGAACGCCTCGGGCGAGCAGAAGACGAAGCCGACGCAGCACTCGGTGGCGCAGCTCCGCTCGATCGGCATCCAGCCCGACGCCCTCGTGCTCCGCTCGGACCGCCCGGTGTCGGACGCGAACAAGCGCAAGATCGCCCTGATGTGCGACGTCGACGAGGACGCCGTGGTGAACGCCGTGGACGTCCCCTCGATCTACGACATCCCGACGATGCTGCACGACCAGGGCCTCGACCAGGTCATCATCGACGCCCTCCGCCTCGAGGCGCACGACGTCGACTGGTCGCGCTGGAACGGCGTGCTGACCGCGGTGCACGAGCCGAAGAAGGCCGTCACGATCGCCCTGGTCGGCAAGTACATCGACCTGCCGGACGCCTACCTGTCGGTCACCGAGGCGCTGCGCGCGGGCGGCTTCGCGCACACCGCCAAGGTCACGCTGAAGTGGGTCGCGTCCGACGAGTGCATCACCCCCGAGGGCGCCGCCAAGAACCTCGGGGACGTGGACGGCATCTGCATCCCCGGCGGGTTCGGCATCCGCGGCATCGAGGGCAAGCTCGGCGCGCTCAAGTTCGCCCGCGAGCAGAACATCCCCACGCTCGGGCTGTGCCTCGGCCTGCAGTGCATGGTCATCGAGTACGCCCGCCACGAGGCCGGCCTGCTCGACGCGTCGAGCACCGAGTTCGACCCGGAGACCTCGACGCCGGTCATCGCGACCATGGCGGAGCAGGTCGACATCATCGCCGGCGGCGACCTGGGCGGCACGATGCGGCTCGGCATGTACCCGGCGCACTTCACCGACGGCAGCCTGGCCGCCGAGCTGTACGGCGCGACCGAGGCCTCGGAGCGTCACCGCCACCGCTACGAGGTGAACAACCACTACCGCGAGCAGATCGCGGACGCCGGCCTGCGCTTCTCCGGCACCTCGCCGGACGGCACGCTCGTCGAGTACGTCGAGCTGGACCGTGCGGAGCACCCGTTCTACATCGGCACGCAGGCGCACCCGGAGCTCCGGTCGCGTCCGAACCGCGCGCACCCGCTCTTCGCGGGGCTCGTCGGTGCGGCGATCGAGCGCAACGAGTCGACGCGGCTGTTCGACCCGGAGACCGAAGCGGTCGCCTGAGGGACACGAGGTCGCCACCGCGACCACGTCACGGACGGGAGGCCCCGCACCGGCTGGTGCGGGGCCTCCCGTCTGTGGTCGGTGCCGACCGACGTGGGGCAGGATGGCGAGGTGACTGACGCACCGATCGCCGACGAAACCGCTTCCTACGACGTCACCGGCTCCGAGCGGGTGTTCAAGGGTGCGGTCTGGGACATCACCCGCGACCACATCGACTACAACGGCTCCGACATGGTCCGTGAGTACGTCGACCACACCGGCGCCGTCGCCGTGTACGCGGAGGACGACGAGGGCCGTGTGCTCGTCATCCAGCAGTACCGGCACCCGGTGCAGCTGCGTGACTGGGAGCTGCCCGCCGGGCTGCTCGACCAGGAGGGCGAGGACCACCTCACCGCCGCGAAGCGCGAGCTCGCGGAGGAGGCCGACATCGAGGCCGACGAGTGGCAGCACCTCGTGCGCTACAACACCTCGTCGGGTGGCAGCAACGAGTTCATCGAGGTGTACCGCGCCACCGGCGTGCGCGCGACGGAGTCCGCTTTCGAGCGCGAGGCGGAAGAGGCCGACATCGTCATCCGCTGGGTGCCGCGCGCCGAGCTCGTGGAGGGGATCCTCGCGGGTCGGCTGCACAACTCGGCGCTCATCGTCGCGACGCTCGCGGTCGAGGCGCTCGAGCGCCGCTAGCCTCGACGGGTGATCCCGTTCGAGCGTGCCACCCAGGACTACCTGCGGCACATCGCGATCGAGCGGGGGCTGTCACAGCACACCCTGTCCGCGTACCGGCGCGACCTCGTGACGTTCGGGGAGTGGGTCGGGACGCAGCCCGTGATCGACTCCGCCGGTGCCGACCGTGCCGGCGGTGCCGCGGTCCTCGACGACGTCGGCCGCCTCGCACGCGCGGACCTCGCCGGGTTCGTGCAGCACCTCGCGACGAAGCCGGAGGGGCCGCTCGCGCCGCGGTCGGTCGCCCGGATGCTCAGTTCGGTGCGCTCGTTCAGCGCGTTCGCGGCGGCGGAAGGCTGGCTGCCGCTCGACCCCGGCGCCTCCGTCCGACCGCCGAAGGCACCCATGCGCCTGCCGAAGGCGATCTCGGTGCACGACATGGAGCGGTTGCTCGGCGCGGTGGTCGGTGACGAGCCGGCGCAGCTCCGCGACCGTGCCCTCCTGGAACTGCTCTACGCGACCGGAGCCCGCGTGTCCGAAGCGGTCGGGCTCTCCGTCGACGACGTGACGACGCTCGCCGGGATCGACGACGCTGCGGACGACACCGGCGACGGAACCGACGTCTCGGTCGTACGGGTCACCGGCAAGGGGAACAAGCAGCGGATCGTGCCGCTCGGCAGCTACGCACGAGCGGCGGTCGACGCCTACCTGGTGCGGGCGCGGCCGGTGTTCGCTGCTCGTGGCCCCGGAACCCCGGCGCTGTTCCTCGGGGCGCGCGGGGCTCGGCTGTCCCGGCAGAGCGCGTGGCTCGTCATCCAGGCCGCGGCTGAGCGGGCCGGACTCGCCGCCCACGTCTCCCCGCACACGTTCCGGCACTCCTTCGCGACGCACCTGCTCGAGGGCGGGGCGGACGTCCGTGTCGTGCAGGAGCTGCTCGGGCACGCGAGCGTCGCGACGACGCAGATCTACACGCTCGTCACGGCCGACATGCTGCGGGACGTCTACCAGACGGCGCACCCGCGGGCGCGGCGGTAGGCGGAGCGAGCCAGCGCCGCGTGGATCGTGCGACCCTTGGCGCATGGACCTCGAGGTGGGGCCGGGGCTGACGATCCCCGAGTCCGAGCTGCGCTGGCGGTTCTCGCGGTCGTCCGGCCCCGGGGGCCAGCACGTCAACACCTCCGACAGCCGTGTCCAGCTCACCTGGGACGTCGTGGCGTCGTCGGCGCTCAGCGAGGAACAGCGGGCGCGCATCCTCGGGCGGGTCGGCCGGCGGACGACCGCGGGAGCGATCACCGTGACGGTGTCGGAGCGACGATCCCAACTCCGCAACCGCGAGGACGCCCTGGAGACACTCCGCGAACTCGTGCGGGACGCACTCGCCCCGCCCGGCCCGTCACGGCGTGCGACCCGGCCGACACGCGGCTCACAGCGCCGGCGTCTCGCGACCAAGCAGCAGCGGTCCGTGACGAAGCAGCACCGTCGGCGGCCGTCCGACGACTGACCGTCGAGGCGCGGCGGTCCGTCAGAACAGGTGCAGGTGGGTGTTCACCACGACCACGCCCGTCGCGACGGCGAGCACGAGTGCCGAGGTGCCGATGCTCTGCCCCACGACCCGCCACGCTCCGGTCGCGCCGGGGCGCACGAGTGCAACGATCCCCGTCACCATGGCGAGGAAGCTGCACGCACCCCAGGGGTTCAGCACGAGCGACGCGACGGCGAAGAGCACGGCGAGGACCGCGAACACGCAGAAGCGCCGGTCGGTGCTGCCGTAGGCCCAGGACCGCCCCTCGGACGGACCGGCGGGGCCCTCGACCGAGAACGCCGGACCGCTCGGCACCGCGAGGGCCTGCAGCGCGGGTTCCGGTGCGACACGGGGGAGCGCCCGGGTGGTCTCACCCCAGGCGTGACCGTCCCACCACCGCAGTCGAGCGGTGTCGCGGGGGTCCGGGAACCAGCCGGCGGCCGGCAGCGTCACGGGGAACTCCTGGTGTGTGGGGGTGTCGTCGGTGCATTCCGACGCTACCCGTCACGGATTCCCACAGCAGCCCCAGAGCGGGTGTCGGCAGAAGGGGGGACCGGCCCGTCAGGCTGCTGCCGGCGTCGCGTCCACCTCGGTGAAGACGTCCTTCACGGCGGCGAGCAACCGCGCGTTGAAGTCCACCCCGAGCTGGTTCGGGACGGTGACCAGGACGGTGTCGGCCTCGCGGACCGCTCGGTCAGCGGCGAGCTCGGCGACGAGTTGCTCGGGTTCACCGATGTACGACCGGCCGAACCGGGCGAGCCCGCCGTCGAGGTGCCCGACCTGGTCCTGCCCCTCGACCTGCGCGCGGACGCCGAAGTAGTGGCGCGACTCGTCGTCGATGATCGGGATGATGCTGCGCGAGACGGAGACCCGCGGTTCACGGCCCCAGCCCATGGACTCCCACGTCGACCGGAAGCGCTCGATCTGCTCCGCCTGCAGTTGGTCGAAGGGCACGCCGGTGTCCTCGGTGAGGAGCGTCGACGACATGAGGTTCATGCCCTGCTCGGCCGTCCACTCCGCGGTCGCGCGGGTGCCGGCCCCCCACCAGATCCGCTCCGACAGCGTGTCGGACTGCGGGGTGATCGCGAGCGACCCGACCGAGCCGGTCATCTGCGGGTTCGCGTTCGCCATCGGTTCGCCGGCGATCGCACGCCGGAACACCACGGTGTGGTCGCGCGCGAGGTCCGCTCCGTTCTCGTCACCGACCTCGGGGACGTAGCCGAACGAGCGGTAGCCGGCGAGGGCGGTCTCGGGTGACCCGCGGCTCACGCCGAGCTGAAGCCGGCCGCCGGAGACGAGGTCCGTCGCCGCGGCTTCCTCGGCCATGTACAGCGGGTTCTCGTAGCGCATGTCGATCACGCCGGTGCCGATCTCGATGCGGCTGGTCCGGGCGGCGATCGCGGACAGCAGCGGGAAGGGTGCGGCCTGCTGCTGCGCGAAGTGGTGCACGCGGAAGTACGCGCCGTCGACGCCGGCCTCCTCGGCGGCCACGGCGAGGTCGATCGCCTGCAGGAGGGCCTCGCGGCCGCTGCGGACCTTCGACCCGGGGACGTCGCGCCAGTGCCCGAAGGACAGGAACCCGATCTTCGTCATGCCCATGCGAACGCATCCGTACGGTGGTCCATTCCGCCGGACTACCGTCGTCGCCATGGACCTCGATCCCCGCGCTGCCCTGGACGCCGAGCGGGCCCGCGCGACGAAGCTCCTCGCCGACGTCGAGCGCAGCATGCAGGACGTCAGCGACGCCCGGGACGGTGCGAACGCGGACGACGAACACGACCCGGAGGGCGCCACGCTCGCCTGGGAGCGGGGCTCGCTCGGCGCGGTGCGGGACGACGCCCGACGCCGGATCGACCAGGTCGACGCGGCCCTCCGCCGCCTCGGCGAGGGCGCCTACGGCCGTTGTGCGGTGGGCGGGGAACCGATCCCGGAGGCGCGTCTGACGGCCCTCCCGTGGGCCGCGACGTGCGTCGCGCACGCGTGACGGGCCTCCCGGCCGGCCTGAAGGCCCGAAGGACGCCCGCGACACCGGCTCAGGACACCCACCTGGTGCGGACCCGACGCGCCGCGGTTTCCCAGCCGCGCCCCCTAACGTGCGGGCATGCACGGCGACCCGACTGAGCCTCCCCGGAGTGCCGGCCCTGCCGCGAACGAAGCTGCCGCGGACGGACCCGACGCGTCCGGACCCGACGCGTCCGGCGCCACCGACCAGGCCGACGGCGGCCGTCAGCGCTTCCAGTGGTTCCGCGACCTCCGGACGTGGATCCACGCCCGTCCGCACGTGCACCTCTTCTACAAGGTCCTGGTCGGGATCGTCGGCGGTCTCATCGTCGTGATCGGGCTCGCCCTGGTGCCACTGCCCGGTCCCGGCTGGCTGGTCGTGTTCATCGGCCTGACGGTCCTGGCGAGCGAGTTCCACTTCTTCCACCGGATCATCACGTGGCTCCGCGCGAAGCTGCACCGCTTCTGGGACTGGGCCAAGCGCCACGCGCCGTCGAAGCGGATGCGGGACGCGGCGGACAAGGGCAAGGCGGACGTCGACGCGGCCCATGCCGAGGCGCACCGGAACGTCGGGGTGCAGCGCCCCCGCGGTCGGACCGCACGGCCCGGGCTCTAGCGGCTCGTCCGACGGCCGACGGCCGACGTCGCGCGGGTGCGCGTCAGACGGCGCGGACCGAGCCCGTCGCCGTGCGCTCGACGGCTTCCGCCGCGGCCTCCTCGACCGCGGCCGCGTCCTTCGACGTCAGCTGCAGGGCGAGGGCGACGACCGCTGCGAGGACGATGAACGCGCCGTACCCGGCGAGCACCGGGACGAGCCCGAGCACCGGCTCGAGGAACCCGCCGATGACGCTCGGGACGCCGAAGGCCAGGTAGCTGACGACGTAGATCGTCGAGAGCAGTCCGGCGCGGTGGGTCGGCGCCGCGGTGGCGAGGAGCATCCGGAGCGGTGCCTGGAACCCCGCGCCGAAGCCGACGCCGGCGATCGCACTGCCGACGACCAGGCCCGGCAGGGACTGGGCGAACACGAAGCCGATCGTGACGACCGGCCCGAGGACCAGTGCGACGAGCCCGATGAGCACGCCGATGCGGGGGTCGAGCCGCTGGGTGGCGATCCCGGTCGCGGCACCGACCCCGGTGACGACGGCGATGAGGGCACCGGCGGCGAAGTGGTTGTCGATGCCGAAGACGGCGCCGAGCGCCGAGGGGACGAGTGACAGGAAGAGTCCGCCGAGGGCCCAGCTCGCGATGAGGGACCCGGCGACGCCGCGGAACAACCGGCGGGAGGACCGCGGCACGGCGATCGTCGGGCGGAGGGACCGGAGGGCTCCGGGGCGGCGGGTGACCCGCTCGGGGACGACGACGAGCGCGACGAGCATGAGCACGAGGAGCGCACCGAAGAGCAGGTAGACGAACTGCTCGGGAGCGGGACCCCACTCGACCAGGGCGCCGCTCGACAGGGCGCCGGTGGCGAGGGCGATCGGCGGGACCGCTCCGTTCAGCACGCCGGCGAGTGCGGGGTGTCGTTCGAGGGAGTTGTCGATGAGTGCGGCACCGAGGGCACCGATGAGCAGGCCGACGGCGACGCCCTGCACCACGCGGTCGAGGACGAGGGCACCGAAGCCGTCGGCGACCGCGAAGAGCCCGAGCGACACCGCGAGGCCCACCCCGCCGGCGACGAGCACGGGCTTCCGGCCGACGTGGTCGGACAGACGGCCGGCGACGAGCAGGCTCACGAGGAGGCCGGCGACGTAGACGGCGAACACGGCGGTGAGCATGAGCGGCGTCAGGTGCCACTCGGCGGCGTAGACGGGGTAGATCGGGGCGGGGACCGCCGAGGACGCCAACGCCACGAGCAGCATGGCGGCGATGATCCAGAACCCGGCGACCGAGCGTGTGGACTGCATGGGCGTCCCTTCCGTCGTGATGACCCAGCGGTGTCCCAGTACGAGCAGAGTCGTACCAGGTGGTACCGCATTGGTACCGTACCGGGCAGTACGACGCAAGTCGTACTGGGACAGGAACGGTGGTAGCGTCCCGTCCATGCCCGAGCGCGACGATGCCCCCGAACGGCTGCCCCAGCCGTCGCCGGCCGAGATGGACCTGCCCGTCGTGATGGACGCCCTGTCCGACCCGATTCGGCTGTCGATCCTGCACCGGTACCTGGTCGACGCCGCCGGCGGGGAACGCTCCTGCGGCTGGGTCGGCATCGACCGCCCGAAGTCGACGCTGACGCACCACTTCCGTGTCCTCCGCGAAGCCGGGCTCCTCGAGCAGCACCTGGAGGGACTGACCCGGGTCAGCCGTGTCCGGACCGAGGACGTCCAGCAGCGTTTCCCCGGCCTGCTCGACCTCGTGCTCGACTGGCAGGTGCCGGCGGGACTCGTGCGCGCCGAGGCCGTCGCGTGAGCGGGGGGACCCAGCGGCACCGACTGCCGACCGTCGTCGCCGACCCCGTCGTGACGTCGGCGCTCGCCGCGGACCTCGCCGCCACCGGCTACACGGTCGAGGGTGTCGACGCGCTCTGGGGGAGCGAGGCGGCGGCAGCGCTGCACCGCGGCACCCGGGTCGCGGCCCTCCGCGCACTCGCCGAGCGCCCGACCACACCCCTGTCCACGATCGCCACGCTGTTCGTGCTCGGACTGCCGGTGCCGCGCGCCGACGCCGAGACGGCCTTCCCGACCACCGGCGTCGACGCGCTCGTCACGGCCGGCGTGCTGCGGACGGACACGGACGGCATCGCCCCCGCCCTCGACCTCCGCCCGTACGCCTTCGTCGACGACCTCGGCGCCGGCAGCTGGTGGATCGCGTCCGACCTGGGTGAACTCGCCCTCGGGCACGCCATCAGCGAGGAACACGTCCTCGGCATCGGCGGTGCCACCACGACGCTCAGCGGGCTGCAGCTGCCCGTGCCCGTGCGACGGGTGCTCGACCTCGGCACCGGCTGCGGCATCCAGGCCATGCACGCCCGCCGCTTCGCCGACACCGTCGTCGCGACCGACATCTCCGCCCGCGCCCTCGACATCGCCCGGTTCAACGCGCAGCTCAACGACGTCGACGGCATCGACTTCCGCCTCGGCTCCCTGTTCGAGCCGGTCGCGGGCGAGCGGTTCGACCGGATCGTGTCGAACCCGCCGTTCGTCATCACGCCCCGGCGCGAGGGCGTCCCCGCCTACGAGTACCGCGACGGCGGGATGGTCGGCGACGCCCTCGTCGAGACCGTGCTCCGCGGACTCGAGGACCACCTCGAGCCCGGCGGGACCGCGCAGCTCCTCGGCAACTGGGAGTACCGCTGGGGGAGCGACGGTCTCGACCGCGTGCGCTCCTGGTTCGACGACGCCGACCTCGACGTGTGGGTGGTCGAGCGGGAGCGCGAGGACCCACCCGCCTACGCCGAGACCTGGATCCGCGACGGCGGCACGAAGCCCGGGACGCCGGAGTTCGACGCGCTCGTCGATGCGTGGTTGGACGACTTCCGCGACCGGCACGTCACCGGTGTCGGCTTCGGCTACGTCGTGGTCCGCCGGGGAGGCCCGTCCGGCCTCCGCCGCTTCGAGCGCGTCGCGGAGACGCTCGGTTCGAACCCCGCCGGGCTCGGAGCCACGATCGCACGGGTGTTCGACGCGGTCAGCTGGCTCGCCGCCCACGACGACCGGGCCTTCGCCGCGGCACACCTCCGCGTCGCCGGCGACGTCACCGAGGAACGGCACTACTGGCCCGGCAACGACGACCCCACGGTCATGACGCTCGTGCAGGGCGGCGGGTTCGGCCGCCGGATCGACGCCGACACCGCGCTCGCCGCGTTCGTCGGGGCGGCAGACGGGGAGCTCGCCGTCGGCCAGATCGTCGGCGCGATCGCCCAGCTCACCGACGTCGACGAGGTGGCACTCTCGGCGGACCTGTTGCCGCGCCTGCGTGACCTGGTGCTCGACGGGCTGCTGCTCCCCGCCTGAGGGGTCAGCGGCGCCAGGTGTGCTCGGGGGCGTAGCCGAGGAGCTCGCGGGCCTTGTCGGAGGACAGCAGCGAGCTGACGCCGTCGATGTCGGCACGGCGCTCGACGTCCGGCAGGTACTGCTCGACGAGCTCCAGCGTCGGGGTGTCCATGACGGTGTCGGGGCTCGCGATGATGAACGCCTCGAACCCGGTCAGCTCGCTCTCGACGGCCTTCCGCACGGCCTGGGCGCCGTCGCGGGAGTCGATGTACGACCACAGGTTGAAGGTCTTCGCCTCCGGGGTCGCGTCCCACGGGAACGCCGGGTAGTCGGTCTCGTCCATCACGTTCGAGAAGCGCAGACCGATCATCTTCAACTGCGGGTCCCAGTGGGTGAAGTGGCGGGCCATCTCCTCCTCGACGGCCTTCCCGAGCGAGTACGACGACTGCGGGCGGACCGCGAACTCCTCGTCGACGGGCAGGTAGGGCGGGTGGTGCTCGCCCATCGGGATCCCCAGGAGCGTCTCACTGGAGGCCCACACCACGTTCCGGATGCGGGCCGCGCGGGCAGCGTGGAAGACGTTGATCGACGCGGTCACGTTGTTCGTGATGAGTGCGACGTCCGGCACCTGGCCCGGCGCCGGCACCGCGCCGAGGTGCACGACGGCGTCGACCGAGTCGTAGCGGTCGTCGACCCCGATCAGGGTGTTGAGGACCTGGCCGTAGTCGGTGAGGTCGGTGCGGACGAACTGCACCCGCTCGGGCTTGTCCGGCGAGGGCACCCGGTCGATCAGCACGACGTCGTAGCCGTGCTCGTCCAGGTCGCGGACCACCGCCCGTCCGAGCTTGCCGCTGCCACCGGTCACCACTACACGCGTCATCGCGTCACTCCACCTCGTCGTCGAGACCCCGGGTCGGGTCCGGTCCATCCTGCACCGCGGGCGGTGGACGCGACCAGGTACCGGCGGTACCCGTGTCGTGGGGACGGGGCGGGCCTCCCGGCCGTCAGGAGCCGGCCGTGACCTGCGCCATCGCGAGGCGTGTGACGAGCTCGACGTGCTCGGCCATGTCCCGGGTCGGGTCGTACAGCCACTGGATCTGCATGCCGTCGGAGGTGGCGAGCAGGACGCTCGCGAGTTCCTCGGGGTCGAGGTCAGCGCGGAGCCGGCCGTCCTGCTGCATCCGGCGGAAGTCGTCCGTCATGCGGCTGCGCGTGGTCTCGTAGCGCTCGCGGAAGTAGGCGTGCGCCGGGTGCTCGGGATCGGTCGCCGCCGCGGCGGACAGGTTCACGAACATCTGCACGAGGCCCGGGACCTCGGCGTTGTGCCGGACGACCGCGGCGAGGAGCGCGGCGGGGTCCGGGGCGTCCCACTGCGCGGCGTTGTCCAGGTCGTCGCGGCGGCGGAGGATCGCGACCCAGAGCTCGTCCTTCGAGTCGAAGTAGTGCAGCAGACCCGCCTGGGTGAGCCCGACGGCGTCGGCGATGTCCTTGATGCTGGTGCGCCGGAACCCCTGGGTGGCGACGAGCTCCAACGCGACGGAGAGGATCTCCTCGCGCTTGGCGATGCCCTTCGCGTACGAACCCCGTCGTGCCATGGCGAGAGAGTACCGCCCCGCGCCGGAACCAGAAACCGAGCGCTGGTAGGGATTGGTGCTAGCGTGAGGACACTGCCGACGACGGCGCTCGGCGGTACGTCTCCGACGGAAGGAACGCCCCCGTGACCACCACCTCCGCAGCCTCCGACCCGCTCCTGGAACGCATCGACGCGCTCCTCGACCGGCTCACCACCGAGCAGAAGGTGCAACTGCTCACCGGCCGTGACTTCTGGACGACCTGGCCGGTCGAGGAGATCGGACTCCGCCGGATCCTCATGTCGGACGGGCCCTCCGGCGTGCGCGGCGAGGTCTGGGACGAACGGGACCCGTCGCTGAACCTGCCGTCCGCGACCGCGCTGAGCGCGTCGTGGGACCGGGCGATCGCGAAGCGCTACGGCGGGGCGGCCGCCGTGGAGGCCCGGCGCAAGGAGGTCGACGTCGTGCTCGGTCCGACGATCAACCTGCACCGCTCACCGCTCGGTGGACGCCACTTCGAGGCGTTCAGCGAGGACCCGGTGCTCACCGCCGAGCTGGCCGCCGCCTACGTCGAGGGCGTCCAGGAACACGGCGTCGCGGCGACGCCGAAGCACTACATCGCGAACGACTACGAGACCGACCGCTTCACCGCCTCGACCGAGGTCTCCGAGCGGGCACTGCGGGAGCTGTACCTGCTCGCGTTCGAGAAGACGGTCACCGAGGCGCACGCCTGGGCGGTGATGTCGTCGTACAACGCGGTCAACGGGGTCACCGCGTCGGAGAACGACCTGCTCGAGACGCCGTTGAACTCCGAGTGGGGTTTCGACGGGGTCGTCGTGTCGGACTGGACCGGGGTGCGCTCCGTCGAGGCGGCGAAGGCGTCGCAGGACCTCGCGATGCCCGGGCCGAACCCGTGGTGGAGCGAGGGACCGCTGCTGGCCGCGGTGGAGTCCGGCCAGGTCCCGATGGCCGCGATCGACCGGAAGGTGCGCCGGATCCTCCTGCTCGCGGCCCGGGTCGGGGCGCTGTCGGGCGTGGACGACGCGACACCTGCCGGTGCCGGTGCTGGTGCCAGCGCTCCCTCGGTCGAGGACGGCGTCGCCTTCGTGCGCGAGGCCGAGGCGGAGGGCACGGTCCTCGCCCGCAACACCGGCGTCCTGCCCCTCGACCCCGCCGCGGTGTCGCGCATCGCGGTGATCGGGCACAACGCCGACCAGGCCCGGACGCAGGGCGGCGGCTCGGCGACGGTCGTGCCGGAGTCGGTCGTGTCCCCGCTCGACGGGATCCGCGCCGGGTTCCCGGCGGCGTCGGTCGAGTACACGATCGGGGCCGTCGTCCAGGAGGGCATCGCCGAGTTCCCGCTCGACACCATCACGAACCCGGTCACCGGGGAGCCCGGCGCGCGGATCGCCTTCGTGCGCGAGGGCGCCGAGCTGTACACCGAGGACCGTCGGGCCACGGCGCTGTTCTGGTTCGGCGGTGACGCCCCCACGCGCGAGGCCGACCGCCTCGACGTCACCACGACCTGGACGGCCCCGCAGGACGGCTCCGTGCGGATCGGCATCGGTGCGGCCGGGCGCTCTCGGATGTGGATCGACGGCGAGCTCCTGCTCGACGAGGACGTGCCGTACGAGGGCGACCAGCTCGGCGCCGCGTTCCTCAACCCGCCGGCGCGCTCGGTCCCCGTCACCGTCACGGCCGGGCAGCGGGTCGCGATCCGCATCGAACACGACATCGTGCAGGACGAGGCGCTCGGCGGTGTCCTCGCCTACCAGTTCGGCACCGAGCCCTCGGACGACGACCCGGCCGACCTCATCGCAGCCGCGGTGTCCGCCGCGTCGCAGGCCGACGTCGCGATCGTGGTCGTCGGCACGAACAGCCGGGTCGAGTCCGAGGGGTACGACCGGACGTCCCTCGCGCTGCCCGGGCACCAGGACGACCTCGTCCGTGCGGTCGCCGCGGCCAACCCCGCCACGGTCGTCGTCGTGAACGCCGGCTCGCCCGTCGAGATGCCGTGGCGCGACGACGTCGCCGCGGTGCTCCTCACCTGGTTCGGCGGGCAGGAGTACGGCAACGCGCTCGCCGACGTCCTCACCGGCGCCCGCGAGCCGGGCGGTCGGCTGCCGACCACGTGGCCGGCCGCGACGGCGGACGTCCCGGTGCTCGACGTCACCCCCGTCGACGGGCGGGTCGCCTACGACGAGGGCGTCCACATCGGCTACCGGGCCTGGCTGCGGGCGGACACCGAACCGGCCTACCCGTTCGGGCACGGCCTCGGTTACACCACGTGGACGATCGACGGCCTCGCGTCGACGCCGACCGTCACCGAGGGCGATGCCGTGGTCGTCACGGCGACGGTGACGAACACCGGCGACCGCGCCGGCAAGCACGTCGTGCAGGTGTACGCGTCCCGGGCGGAGTCGGCCGTCGACCGACCGGCGCGGTGGCTCGTCGGGTTCGCCCCGGTGCGTCTCGACGCGGGAGCCTCGACCGAGGTGTCCGTCGAGGTCCCCGCCCGTGCGTTCGCGTACTGGGACGGCGGGCGTGACGGGCGCTGGGTCCACGAACGCGGCACCGTCACCCTGCACATCGGCGCGTCCGTCGTCGACGAAGCCGGACGGACCTCCCTCGAACTGGAGTGACTGTCGACACCTGTGGATCCGTCCACTTTCCGCACCGGCCGGATCGGGGCCAGTACGATCGTCGATGCGTCAGCCGGCTGGTTACCGGCGGCGCCCGCATCGATGACGGACTGCCGAGTGAGCGCCGCGGCCTCCTGATCCGGCCGATGACGCCCCGGCGGTCCTGATGCGGTCAGATGCGCCCCCGCACCCGGTGCGGGGGCGCATCCTCGTTCGCTGCGAACTGTGTGACAACGCACCCGCTGGGTGGAACGATGGTCCGACCATCCCGTGTGGATCAGGGACGGGATGGTCGTCCGGCGGGGGAGCCCACGGAACTCACCACACCGTGGGTCCCGCTGGATGCCCGGATCAGCGCCCGGAGTGCTCGCCGGTCCCGGGCCTCACGTCCGTCACGCCGTGCGCACCGCAGGCGCGATCTCCTCGGCGACGATCCGCAGGATCCGCTCGTGAGAGGCCCGGTCCCCGTTTGCCGGGAGGGTCACGACGAGTTCGTCGGTCGCCGACACGGCCGGGTCGGCGAGCAGCGCGTCGACGATCGCGGTCGGCTCGCCGGAGAGCACCCTGCTGAAGCGGAACGGCGGGCCGGAGAGCGGCCGACCCTCGTCGTCCATGCCGGAGGCGTACCCGGTGAGGAACTCCTCGTGCGCGGCGCGGTCGGCGTCGTCGAGCAGCGGGACGAGGATCCGGCCCACGGCGACCTTCGGCGTGCGGTCCGGGTGCAACTCGGCGAACCGGCCACGGTAGGCGGCGATCTGATCGGCCTGCGCCTCGGCGAACGGCGCGCCGGTGTCCTCGGTGTTCAGCGTCGAGCAGTGCAGCAGCAGGCCCTTCTCGGCCGTCTTCACCGCAGTGCCCATGCTGCCGCCGCCCCACCAGACGCGGCCCAGCAGGTCGGGGCTCTGCGGCTGCAGGGTGAGCTCGGCACCGGCCGGGATGGACTCGTAGCCCTTCCCGGCGGAGCCCAGCGCGTCGCCGTGCAGGACCTCGAGCAGTCGGGCAGCGCGGGCCTCGGCCTCGTCGCGGAACGAGCGCTCCGCGGCGCCGAACACCGGGTCGAGGATGGGGCCGTACCCGGCGATCCCGGTGCTGATGCCGAGCTGCACCCGACCGCCGCTGAGCAGGTCCACCGTGCTGGCGTCCTCGGCGAGACGGACCGGGTCCTCGTACCGCATGCCGAGGACGGCCGTGCCGAAGCCGATCGTGCTCGTCCGCTGGGCGGCCGCGGCGAAGAACGTCATCGGGCTCGTCAGGAAGGGCTCGAAGTGGCGTCCGCGGACCCACCCGGTGCCGTAGCCGAGCGCCTCGGCGGTCTCGAACAGCCGGAGGCCGTCCTCCAGGGCGCTGGCGGCACCCGGGGTGCCACCGTGGTTCGGGACGAAGGAGAGGAAGCCGAGTTCGCGCACGGATGCAGTCTATGCGGGCGTATAGATCTGCGGAAGGTGCGGGGGCTGTCCAGCGGATGCGGGCCTCCCGGGACCGCTGACGCGTGGTGCTGGGAGGATGGGGACATGACCGACGTCTCCACCGCCCCTCCGCTCGTCGCCGCACTGCCGGCGGCAGAGGGCGGTGTCGTCGACCCCGACGCCGTCTACCTGGCCTTCGCCGAGTGGGCCGCCTCCGGTGGTCGGCCGCTCTACCCCGCCCAGGACGAAGCGCTCATCGAACTCGTCTCCGGCGCCAACGTCGTCCTGAGCACGCCGACCGGCACCGGCAAGTCCCTCGTCGCGGCCGGCGCACACTTCGCGGCGCTCGCCGAGGGCAAGCGGAGCTACTACACCGCCCCGATCAAGGCGCTCGTCTCCGAGAAGTTCTTCCAGCTCGTCGACCTCTTCGGCGCGCAGAACGTCGGCATGGTCACGGGCGACTCGGCCGTCAACGCCGATGCGCCCATCGTCTGCTGCACCGCCGAGATCCTCGCGAACCTCGCCCTCCGGCAGGGCCCCGACGCCGACGTGGACGTCGTCGTGATGGACGAGTTCCACTTCTACGGCGACGCAGACCGCGGGTGGGCGTGGCAGGTGCCGCTGCTCGTGCTCGACCGCGCGCAGTTCCTGCTCATGTCCGCCACCCTCGGTGACGTCACCTCGATCGCCGACGACCTCTCGCGACGCACCGGCCGGCCCACCGCCCGGGTCACCGGCGTCTCGCGCCCCGTCCCGCTCGCCTACGAGTACGTCATGACGCCGGTGCAGGAGACCGTCGAACGCCTGCTCGACGAGCGCAAGGCGCCGGTGTACATCGTGCACTTCGCCCAGGCGGCGGCGCTCGAGCGGGCGCAGTCGCTCATGTCCGCCAAGGTCGCCAGCCGTGAGCGCCGCGACGAGATCGCCGAAGCCATCGCCGGCTTCCGCTTCAGCGCCGGGTTCGGGCAGACCCTGTCCCGCCTGATCCGCGCGGGCATCGGGGTGCACCACGCCGGCATGCTGCCGAAGTACCGCCGCCTGGTCGAGCAGCTCGCGCAGCGCGGGCTCCTGCCCGTGATCTGCGGGACCGACACCCTCGGCGTCGGCATCAACGTCCCGATCCGAGCGGTGCTCTTCACCGGGTTGACGAAGTTCGACGGCACGAAGATGCGGCAACTCTCCGCGCGCGAGTTCCACCAGATCGCCGGCCGTGCCGGTCGCGCCGGCTACGACACCGAGGGCGACGTCGTCGCGGAGGCCCCGGAGCACGACATCGAGAACGCCCGCGCCGTCGCGAAGGCCGGTGACGACCCGAAGAAGAAGAACAAGATCAAGCGGAAGAAGGCGCCCGAGGGATTCGTCTCCTGGGGGCAGGCGTCATTCGAGCGCCTCATCGCCGCCGAGCCCGAGCCGATGGTGTCGCGGATGCGGATCACGCACGCGATGGTGCTGTCCGTCGTCGCCCGCGGCGGGGACGCCTTCGAGGACGTCCGCTCGCTCGTCTTCGACAACCACGAACCGCGAGCGCGCCAGCTCGCGATGGCCCGGCGGGCGCTCACCATCGCCCGGACCCTGATCAACGCCCGGGTGATCGAGAAGGTGGACGGGACCTACCGGCTCACCGTGGACCTGCAGGCGAACTTCGCGCTGAACCAGCCGCTGTCACCGTTCGCGCTCGCCGCCTTCGAGCTGCTCGACCCCGAGTCGCCGACCTTCGCGCTCGACATGGTGTCGATCGTCGAAGCCACCCTCGACGACCCGCGCGCGATCCTGTCGCAGCAGCAGTTCAAGGAGCGCGGCGAAGCGGTCGCCCGGATGAAGCAGGAGGGCATCGAGTACGACGAGCGGATGGAGCTCCTCGAGGAGGTCACCTGGCCGAAGCCGCTCGACGAACTCCTCACCGCCGCCTACGAGAGCTACGCGGACGAGCAGCCCTGGGTGCTCGACTTCTCGCTCTCGCCGAAGTCCGTCGTCCGCGACATGTACGAGCGGGCGATGACCTTCGGCGACTACGTCCGGTACTACCAGCTCACCCGATCCGAAGGGCTCGTGTTGCGGTACCTGTCCGACGCCTACCGGACCATGCGGCAGACGATCTCGGACGAACACCGCACCCCGGAGCTCGACGACCTCATCGAGTGGCTCGGAGAACTCGTGCGCCAGGTCGACTCCTCGCTCGTCGACGAGTGGGAGGCGCTGATGAACGGGGACATCGCGCTCGCCGAGGCCGAGCACGAGGAGATCGCCCCGCCGCAGCCCGCCCGCCTGACCGGCAACGTCCGGGCCTTCCGGGTGCTGGTCCGCAACGCCCTGTTCCAGCGGGTGCTCCTCGCGGCCCGTGACGACATCGAGGGCCTCGGCGAACTCAACGCCACCGCCGGGTTCGACCAGCACGCGTGGGACAACGTGCTCGAGGAGTACTACGACGAGCACGACACGATCGGCATCGACGCCGAAGCCCGCTCCATGCAGTACCTCGTGCTCTCCGAGCAGGGGCGGACCTGGCGCGCGCGGCAGATCTTCGCCGACCCGGCGGGTGACAAGGACTTCGGGTTCTCGGCGACGATCGACCTCGACGCGTCCGACGAGGCGGGGGAGGCCGTCGTCCGGGTCACCGAGGTCGGTCGCTTCGACGGGTGGGCAGAGGTCGACGTCGACTGAGCGTGCCGAGGCCTCCGAGGAACGCACCGGTCGACGGTCCGGAACGCGTGTCGAGCGCGACGGGTAGGTTCGGCGGCAGCCCGACGGAAGGAACCCCTCATGCGCATCGGCTCCAGCATCGCCCTGATCGTGATCGGCGCGATCATCGCGTTCGCGGTCGATTACCAGATCGCAGGCATCGACCTGAAGCTCATCGGCTACATCCTCATCGCAGCCGGGATCATCCTGCTCATCATCAGCCTGGCGGTCGGGTTCGGTGCCCGTCGCACCACGACCACGACCCGGAGCGGGGTCGATCCGGCCTCCGGCGAGCAGATCACCCGGCAGGACCGCCGCGACGGCACCTACTGACACCAGGAGCGCGAACGACGAGGGCGGGACCGATCGGTCCCGCCCTCGTCGTGTGTCCGGGTGCTGTGCGGCTGCTGCCCGCGCGACCGGCTGTGCGAGCGGCTGGCTGCGCGTGCTCGGCTCAGAAGAGCGTCGCGGGTGGGACGGCCTCGGGCAGTGCTTCCGGCTCCGGGACGTCGACGCCCGGCCAGCCGGGCCCCGTCGGCACCTCGGTGCGGTTCTGGTACGCGGTCGCTGCAGCCCGGGCGCGGACGTCCGCAGCTTCGTTCATCTCGTGGCCCATGTGCCCGCGGACCCACTCGAAGGTGACCTTGCGGCCCTGGAGCTCGGCGTCGAGTTCCTTGATGATCTCGACGTTCAGCACGGGCTTGCCGTCGGCCTTCCGCCAGCCCTTCCGCTTCCACCCGGCGAGCCACTCGGTGCAGGCCTTGATGGCGTACTGGCTGTCGCAGAGGATGTGCAGGGGTTCGCCGGTGTCCTTGGTCGCACGGAGGAGCTGCAGGACCGCGGTCAGTTCGCCCTGGTTGTTCGTCCCGCGGGGCCATCCGCCGGCTGCCCACCGGTCGTCGTCCACGTACCAGGCCCAGCCGGCGGGGCCTGGGTTGCCGAGGGCTGAGCCGTCTGCGGCGGCGACGATCGTCACGGTGGGACCTCCTGGTGGTGGCGAGTGCCCGACGAGCGTAACGGACCTGTCGGGCGGGGCGTGCCTCCCGGCCGTCGGCGGGGGACGGTGCCGGGGTCGCGCCCCGCTGCGCTCGTCGCACCCTGTCGCGACGGGGCTCGTCGCATCCTGTCGCGACACGGTGCGTCGTCCGCGGCGGGGCGCAACCGGACCGAGGATCAGCGGCCGCTCACCTGACGGAGCGCGGCGACGAGGGCGTCCCCGTCGGCGACGTCGTAGAGCGCGAAGTTCTCGCGTGCGCCGGGTGCGCCGTCGAGCCCGGTGTTCGCGTACTGCTGTGCCGCCGCGCTCCCGCCGTAGAAGAGGGTGTCGAGGTCGCTGACGTCGTCCCACTGGACCGTGACGTGCCCCGGTGATCGGTCGACGTACCAGTCGGTGCGTCGGGCATCGGTCTCGCGGGTCCTGCGGCCGTTCGTGATGAGGACACGTTCCGTCGTCACGGCGTACACGTCGGTGCGTTCGCGGTGGCGCTTCACGGCGAAACGGCCGACGAGCATGTGCAGACCGACCAGGACGAACGCGGACAACAGCGCGATCACCACTGGGTGGGCGTGGGACCGTGCGGCACTCACGAGGCCGATCGTGACCATGGTCGTGAAGAAGGCACTGAAGGGGATCAGGTACCGGTCGGCGTCGACGAACATCCGGCGCGGGTCACTCTGGCCGGCCCAGAGGATCTGCTCGCCCGGACGGAGCAGCCGGTCCACGAGGTCGTGCGCGGCCCCGACGTGACCGACGGCGGGACCATCGGGCGCTGGGTCGTCAGCGCCGGGCATCGTCGGGTCGTCGGTGCACGGATGCGGCATCGAGGGCCTCGACCAGCGCCTTGCCGTCGAGCACGTCGTAGAACCCGAACAACCGTGGGCCAGCGATGCCGTCGAGGCCCGAGTTCGCGTACTGCGCGGCGACCGAGGTCGAACGCCCGAAGAGCGAGCCGGCACCGCCCCGGTCCTGCCACTCGACCGAGACGTGTCCCCGCGACCGGTTGATGGTGCGGTCCGTCCTGGAGATGTCGGTCTCGCGGGTGTTCGAGCCCGTCGTGACGAATGCGCGGCGATCGGTCACGGCGTAGACCTCGGTGCGCTTGCGGTGCCGCTTGACGAGGAACCGACCGGCGATGAGGTACAGACCGGCCGCGACGAACACGGCGCCGAAGAGCGGGAAGAACCACGGCGCTCCGCTGGTCAGGACGCCGACCTCCCAGAAGATCGCGAAGCCGCCCCACAGGAGGCTGAAGGGAACGAGGAAAGCATCACGCGCGCTGAACAGGCGGGCTGGGTCGCTCTGCCCCACCCACAGCAGGCGCTCGCCGGGACGGAGCTCGTCGGAAGCGAGGGCACGAGGATCGATCACCCTTCGACGGTACCGATGCGAGCGCGGCGCCGTTGTGCCCCGATCGAGCCGGTGCCCTGGGAGCCGATCGCCCTCCGCCGCCTACCGTTCTGGAAAACGGGAGGAAGCACCATGAGCAACGACATCGCAGGCCCCGAGCACTCGGACGACCGGGACCGCTCGGACGCCCTGACCTCGGCCGCACACAGTGACGACGTCGACGGTGTCAGTGGCAGCGAGCAGCGGGCCGCCGACACGTCGTACAGCCCCTCGAGCGAGCGGGAGATGGACGCGTCCCAGACGAAGCAGCGGGACGACGCGGACCTGCGCGAGGACGGTATCGACCCCTCGCGGATCGTCGCTGCCCCCGGCACCGGTGGCGCCGACGACGCCGGTGACGTCGAGCCGGAGCCGGGCGACCTGAACCTGCCGTGGCAGTCCGAGGAGGACCGCCAGGGCTGATCGCCGGGCGGGCTGTCAGGACGCGGGTCTGTCCGCCAGGACGCGGGCCCAGGGTCGGTCCGTCAGGACACCGAGTCCGGGTGGGAGCCCGTTCGCTGCCCGGACTCGAGTCCGGCGATCGCGGCGAGCTCGTCGTCCGTCAGCACGAACCCGTCGACGTCGAGGTTCGACCGGATGCGCGACGGCGTGACCGACTTCGGCAGGACGACGACGCCCTGCTGCACGTTCCACCGCACGAGCACCTGGGCGACGCTCACCCCGTGCGCGGCGGCGATGCCGGTGAGGACCGATTCGTCGATGAGGCGTCCGCGGCCGAGGGGCGACCACGCCCCGGTGACGATGCCGTGCTGCGCGTGGAAGGCGATGAGCTCGCGCTGTGGCAACCACGGGTGCCGCTCGACCTGGTTGAGCGCCGGGACCTCGCCCGTCTCGTCGATGATGCGTTCGAGGTGCGGCACCTGGAAGTTCGAGACCCCGATGCTGCGCGCCCGGCCGGACTCCCGGAGCTCGACGAGCGTGCGCCAGGTCTCGACGTAGCGGTCGTTGGCCGCGGCAGGCCAGTGGATGAGGTAGAGGTCGACGGCGTCGAGGCCCAGGCGGTCGAGACTGGCGTCGAACGCCCGCAGGGTCGCGTCGCGCCCCTGGTGGTCGTTCCACACCTTCGTCGTCACGAAGACGTCGTCGCGGTCGAGCCGGGAGGCCCGGATCGCCTGCCCGACGCCGCGTTCGTTCCCGTACATCTCGGCGGTGTCGACGTGGCGGTACCCGGCCTCGAGCGCCAGCCCGACGGCCGCCGATGCCTCGGCGTCGTCGACCTTGTAGACGCCGAAACCGATCGCGGGGATGCTCCGACCGTCGCGGAGGGGGAACGTGGTGACCATGCACCCATCCTGCCCGGCGTGACGGGGGTGAGCCGAGCCTCCAGGCGGACCGTGGAGAACCGGGGGTTCCGGATCAGGTGGGGAGGTGCACCGGCTCGGTGTCCGGGATGGGGCTGACGTCCCGCCCACGGAGGTCGGGCAGCCAGCTCTTCATCGCCAGGGGCAGCACGACGCCTGCGGCCGCCATGACGGCACCGACCATCAGCCCGCCGCTCGGCCCGTTGCTGTCGATGAGGAAGCCGGCCACGGCGGAACCGCCGGCGGCACCGATGAGCTGCCCGGTGCCCATCCAGCCGTAGGCCTCGGCTGTGTCGGAGAACTTCACGGTCGCCGAGACGGAGCCGAACATCACCGCGAGCGCGGGAGCGATCCCGGCGCCGGCGATGACCAGGGCGATGCAGAGCCACCAGAACGTCGGGTTGCCGACGGCCAGGACGAGGCCGACGAACACGATCAGCATCCGCAGCCAGAGCGTGTTCGGCGAGATCGGGCGGTGGCCGAGCGCCAGGCCGCCGACGAGGGACCCGACGGCGAACACGGCGAGGACGATGCCGGCGTTCGGGCTGCCCTCGCCGAAGACGCTGGTGACGCTGGCCTCGACCGCGGCGCACGCGCCGATGAGCAGCAGGCCGGTCAGGGTCGCGACGACGACGGCCGGGCGCTTCATCACGACGCCGAACGCACGCTTGGAGCGGGGGATCCGGACGCGTCCGAGTTCGGGGGAGGCGATGAACCACGCCCCGCCGACGAGCAGGAAGACCATGGCGACGACGATGGCCTCGACCGTGCCGATCTGCGTCGCGACGAACGTGGTGATGACCGGGCCGGCGACCCAGATGAGCTCCTGCGCGCTCGCGTCGAGGGAGAACAACGGGGTGAGCTGCTTCGACGTCACCATCTTCGGGTAGATGGTGCGCACCGCGGGCTGCACGGGCGGGACGGCCAGGCCGCCGACGAACCCGATGACCACGTAGGCCCAGAGCGGCATCACGAAGAACGCGATGACGCCCATGGTGACGAACGCGACGATGCTCGTGAGGACCAGGACGGGGCGCATGCCCCAGCTGCCCATCCACCGGCTGGTCAGCGGGCCGGCGAGGGCCTGGCCGATGCTCGTGGTCGCGAGGACGAGTCCGGCGGCACCGTACGAGTGGAAGATGTGCTCGACGTGCAGCAGGTACGCCAGCGACAGCATGCCGAACGGGAACCGTGCGGTGAGTTGTGCGGCGATGACCCGGCCGACCCCGGGCGTCTTCAGCAGGGACCCGTACGCGCTCACGTGTCGAGTGTACGGACCGGACGGACCGCGCCGCAGCGACTGTGGAGAGCGCTGACCCCTGTGTGGGGGAGGGGTGCCCGGAGGCTGTCCGCACAGCGTTCTCAGACACGCCGAGCGGCAGGTCCGTCCACCGGTTTCCACACCCGTGGAGAGGGGCCCCCGACAGGGTGTGGGAAGTGTCGGTGGCGGGTGCGAGAGTGGCGGAAAACCGGGCCTCCCGGGAATCCACAGACTGTGGAGGGCGTTGTGGAGAACTACAGGGGTGTAACACTTCCTCTAGTGGTCCATCCGTCCATCGGGCACTACATGTAGTAGCGTCGTCCACGACACAGCACCAGAACGTCGGGCCTGCAACCGGGCCCAGAACCAGGGGAGATCATGGCCGTCACCGTGTACACCAAGCCGTCCTGCGTCCAGTGCACTGCGACGTACCGCGCCCTCGACAACAAGGGCATCCAGTACGAGGTGCACGACGTCTCCACGGACGAAGCCGCGCTCGAGCACGTCAAGAGCCTCGGCTACATGCAGGCTCCCGTCGTCGTGACCGACGACGACCACTGGTCGGGCTTCCGCCCCGACAAGATCGCCACCCTCAGCGCCGAACTGGCCTGATCCGCGCGGGCCGGTCCGGCCCGCGCACCCCGGCGGTGGGCAGACAGCCTGGAGGCTCGTCCCGCCCCCGCCACACCCCTCCGGTCCGCAGTCCGCACCTGGCAAGGAGCGCACCATGAGCCGCCTCGTCTACTTCTCGAGTGTCTCGGGCAACACCGCCCGGTTCGTGGAAAAGCTCGGCCAGGACGCCGACCGGATCCCGCTCCTGCCGAGCGAACCGTTCCTCCACGCGGACGGCCCGTACGTCCTCGTCCTGCCCACCTACGGCGGCGGCAACGGACACGGAGCGGTCCCCAAGCAGGTCATCAAGTTCCTCAACGACGAACACAACCGGGCGCTGATCCGGGGCGTGATCGTCGGCGGCAACACGAACTTCGGCGAGGCCTACGGTCTCGCGGGCGATGTGATCGCACAGAAGTGCCACGTGCCCGTGCTCTATCGATTCGAACTCTTCGGGACCCCTGACGACGTGTCGGCGGTCAACTCAGGATTGGAAGCATTTTGGACGCAGCAGTTGCAGACGTCGATCTGACGTCGCCGCAGACGGGGATGGACTACCACTCCCTCAACGCGATGCTCAACCTCTACGACGCGAACGGGAACATCCAGTTCGACAAGGATCGTGAGGCGGCCAAGCAGTTCTTCCTGCAGCACGTCAACCAGAACACCGTCTTCTTCCACAACCTGAAGGAGCGGCTGGACTACCTGGTCGAGAACGAGTACTACGAGCAGGCGACGATCGACCAGTACTCGCTCGAGTTCATCCAGCAGCTCAACGACCTGGCGTACTCGAAGAAGTTCCGGTTCCAGACGTTCCTCGGTGCGTTCAAGTACTACACGAGCTACACGCTCAAGACGTTCGACGGCAAGCGCTACCTCGAGCGCTTCGAGGACCGCGTCGTCATGACCGCGCTCGGCCTGGCGCAGGGCAACGAGCAGCTCGCGATCGACCTCGTCGAGGAGATCATCGCCGGCCGCTTCCAGCCCGCGACCCCGACGTTCCTCAACACCGCCAAGGCCCAGCGCGGCGAACTCGTCTCCTGCTTCCTCCTCCGCATCGAGGACAACATGGAGTCGATCTCGCGCGGCATCAACTCCTCGCTGCAGCTCTCGAAGCGCGGTGGCGGCGTGGCCCTGCTCCTCTCCAACATCCGTGAGGCCGGCGCCCCGATCAAGCAGATCGAGAACCAGTCCTCGGGCATCATCCCCGTGATGAAGCTGCTGGAAGACTCCTTCTCGTACGCGAACCAGCTCGGCGCGCGTCAGGGTGCCGGTGCCGTCTACCTGTCGGCGCACCACCCCGACATCATGAAGTTCCTCGACACCAAGCGCGAGAACGCGGACGAGAAGATCCGCATCAAGACGCTGTCGCTCGGTGTCGTCGTGCCGGACATCACGTTCGAGCTCGCGAAGAACAACGAGGACATGTACCTGTTCTCGCCGTACGACGTCGAGAAGGTCTACGGCGTCCCGTTCGGCGACGTCCCGATCTCCGAGAACTACCGCGCGATGGTCGACGACTCGCGCATCAAGAAGACGAAGATCAAGGCGCGTGACTTCTTCACGACCATCGCCGAGATCCAGTTCGAGTCGGGCTACCCGTACATCGTGTTCGAGGACACGGTGAACAAGGCCAACCCGATCAAGGGTCGGATCAACATGTCCAACCTGTGCTCGGAGATCCTGCAGGTCAACACCCCGACCACCTTCAACGAGGACCTGTCCTACAAGGAGATCGGCAAGGACATCTCCTGCAACCTCGGCTCGCTGAACATCGCGCTGACGATGGACTCGCCGGACTTCGGCAAGACCATCGAGACCGCGATCCGCGGCCTGACCTCGGTGTCGCAGATGTCGCACATCACCTCGGTCCGCAGTGTCGAGGACGGCAACGACAAGTCGCACGCCATCGGTCTCGGCCAGATGAACCTGCACGGCTACCTCGCTCGTGAGCGCGTCTACTACGGCTCCGAAGAGGGCATCGACTTCACGAACATCTACTTCTACACGGTGCTGTTCCACGCCCTGCGTGCCTCGAACAAGATCGCGATCGAGACCGGGGAGACCTTCGACGGCTTCCGCGACTCGAAGTACGCGTCGGGTGAGTTCTTCGACAAGTACACCGACCAGGTCTGGACGCCGGCCACCCCCCGCGTCGCGTCGCTGTTCGACAACGCGAACATCACCATCCCGACGCAGGACGACTGGAAGGCGCTGAAGGCGTCCATCCAGCAGTACGGCATCTACAACCAGAACCTGCAGGCCGTCCCGCCGACCGGTTCGATCTCGTACATCAACCACTCGACGTCGTCGATCCACCCGATCGCGTCGAAGATCGAGATCCGCAAGGAAGGCAAGCTCGGCCGCGTCTACTACCCGGCGCCGTTCATGACGAACGACAACCTGGACTACTACCAGGACGCGTACGAGATCGGCCCCGAGAAGATCATCGACACCTACGCCGCTGCCACGCAGCACGTCGACCAGGGTCTGTCGCTCACGCTGTTCTTCAAGGACACCGCCACCACGCGCGACATCAACAAGGCCCAGATCTACGCATGGCGCAAGGGCATCAAGACGATCTACTACATCCGTCTGCGCCAGCTCGCCCTCGAGGGCACCGAGGTCGAGGGCTGCGTCAGCTGCATGCTCTGATCGCTGCCGCGATCCACCCTTCGGACTGGAGGCGCGGGGCGACCCCGCCACGCACCTCCAGTCCGACACCTGTTCCGCTCACCACCATCCGGAAGAAAGCCATGACCCTCACCGACCCGGTCCACGCCACGGGCAAGTCCATCCCGCTGATCAGCGCGGTCAGTGCCATCAACTGGAACCGCATCCAGGACGACAAGGACGTCGAGGTCTGGAACCGTCTGGTCAACAACTTCTGGCTGCCCGAGAAGGTGCCGCTGTCGAACGACGTGCAGTCGTGGAACACCCTCACGCCCGAGGAGCAGCAGCTCACCATGCGGGTCTTCACCGGCCTGACGCTGCTCGACACCATCCAGGGCACCGTCGGCGCGATCAGCCTGATCCCCGACGCGATCACCCCGCACGAAGAGGCCGTCTACACGAACATCGCGTTCATGGAGTCGGTGCACGCGAAGAGCTACTCGTCGATCTTCTCGACGCTCGCCTCGACGCCCGAGATCGACGACGCCTTCCGCTGGTCCACGGAGAACCCGAACCTGCAGAAGAAGGCCCAGATCGTCCTCGACTACTACACCGGTGACGACCCCCTGAAGCGCAAGGTCGCCTCGACGCTGCTCGAGTCGTTCCTGTTCTACTCCGGCTTCTACCTGCCGATGTACTGGTCCTCGCGCGCGAAGCTCACCAACACCGCCGACCTGATCCGCCTGATCATCCGCGACGAGGCCGTCCACGGGTACTACATCGGGTACAAGTTCCAGAAGGGACTCGAGGGCGCTTCCGAGGAGCGCAAGCAGGAGATCAAGGACTACACGTTCAACCTGCTGTTCGAGCTCTACGAGAACGAGGTGCAGTACACGCAGGACCTCTACGACGGTGTCGGGCTGACCGAGGACGTCAAGAAGTTCCTGCACTACAACGCCAACAAGGCGCTGATGAACCTGGGCTACGAGCCGATGTTCCCCAAGGAGACGACGGACGTGAACCCGGCGATCCTGTCGGCGCTGTCGCCGAACGCGGACGAGAACCACGACTTCTTCTCGGGGTCGGGCTCGTCGTACGTCATCGGCAAGGCCGTCGTGACGGAGGACGAGGACTGGGACTTCTGAGTCTGGTCTGACTCTCACTCGTTTGAACGCTCCGTGAGACGCACTCCGCTAGTTGCGTTTCTCGCCGAGGCACCTGGGCATCGCACTGACGTTGTTGCGTTCGCTACCTCGGAACATGTCAGTTCTCGCCGCGCTGGCGGCCCCGGGCTGCCGCGCTTGCTCGGGTCACTCGCCGGCGCTGCTCACGCCGACGGCGTCGTGCCCGCGCCCTCGGTGTCGTCTGCGCCTGCTGGACCAGTACCAGCCTGGTCGAGGTTCTCGTGCGGATCACCCATGTCGCCGGTCGCTCTGCCGGTGGGGGACAGCCCAAAGTGCTTGCGGACGGCGTTCGCCTCGGTGGCGGACAAGGTGTTTCCGGCTCCGGGGGAGGGTGCACCCTTGATCGCGCTCTTCGCGTACCCGACGTGCAGGTCCGTGCCGTCGAACGTGGCGTCCTCGACCGGGACGAGCGCGGTGTGACCCCCGAAGAGTCCTGTAGCGACGCTGACGAACGCAGCGTTGCCGTCCTCGGAGGGGAACACCTGCGCGACCTTGCCGACCGATACGCCGTCGCGGTCTCGGACGGTCGCGTTTTCGACCTCGTGGATCTTGCTCTTGGTGATCATGGGCGTAGTCAACGCCCCACGCCTGACCCGCTTGTGTCAGTGATCGTGAGACGGGCCCGAGTGCTTCACGAGATGATCGTAGAGATGTTGCTGAAGCGCAGCGGTCTGGAAGAAGCTCTGGCATGAAGCCCGATCGGCGGAAGGCCGTGATCGTCCTCCGGGCGACAGGAGCGGCGCTGTTCGCCGTCGTCGTTCTCACCGGCTGCAGCGCAGAGCTCGGGAAGAGCCCAGAGCAGACGGAACAGTCCATCGTCAAGGTCGTCAAGGTCGTCGAAGGGTCCACCGACGTCGTTGGTGACGACTGGGAGGTCCGAGACAGTCCGGGGCTCGGGAAGTGCGGCCTCGGCCCTGGGGTAGGGGCGTCCAGTACGTCTACGCGATGGTCCGGTCTGCGAGCGAAGACCCGAACCCCGATGTCGTTGCGGTGGAGCGCCACTGGAAGGAGCTCGGGGTCACGACCGAGCGGTACCAGACCGGCGGTGAGTATCCCATCCTCGGAGTCCGGGGCAGGGGCGGTCCGGTGAGTTCTTCCGACTTCCGAGCGGATCCTCGGGGTACACGATCGACGGCAGCTCGCAGTGCATTACGGGCGACTTCGACAAGGTGAGCCGCGACAGCCCGGGATGAGGAGCTCCGCGTCGAGACCAGCAACGACGCTGCGTGAAGCGGCCGTCGCGCACCTGCTGGCTGATGCGGCCGCGCGATGCCACGTCGTGGCCGTTCGCAGCAGCCCTTTCGCAGGTCTGAGAAAGTTCAAGCTGGTTGCTCCGGGTGGGTTGCGCTGCCGACACATCTGTCAAAGGGGCGGGTCGGCCCGAGGTTTTCCTCGCGCGCCTGCGCGGCGCAAAGCCGTCGCCACCTGGACCGTCGTGACGGTCACGTTCCCGGTGACGGCGTTGCTTTGCGTGCCTGGATGATGCTGATCGGATCGTCGTGACGCCCCGCGGGCGTCGGCCTGCTGGGTGTTCGCTGTTCAAGGATGCGTCTCATCGTGCCCGTTCGGTTGAGCCGCTGACGCTTTGGCGACGGCAGCGGCTGCTCGCTCGATCGAGACTCCGGGATGGTCTTCGCGGTACCTCCGGACGTCTGCGGGATCGATCTCTGTGCCGACAGGAAGCTCGATCGCCTCGCCGGAGCTCCAGCGTGTCGTCGCCGTCCAGAGTGTGGCTGCTCCGATCCAGCCGGTCAGGAGCGGGCTCAGGTACAAGCACCCGTACGCCGTGGCTGCAGCGCCGACGACGACGGCGGGGATGCGGATCCACCTCTTCATGGGAAGTAGCTTGCACCGGCCACCCTTGACATGCAATATCCATCCGGTGAAAGATCAGTTGGCGCAACAAGCGTCTTGATTGAGGAGGACCCATGTTGACGATGAAGACGGCCGCGCTCCTCGCTGGCGGGGCGCTGATCATGACGAGTGGGGTGATCACGCCAGCGGGTACGGCGTCAGCCGAGCAGACCGCGGCCGCGGGTGTGACCGTGGCGCTCCCGGCCAGGTACAAGTACTCCGATGATCAGGTGCTGACCGCCGTGTTGTTCGGGGCCGGTCCTGTTGCCTCGGCGCTGGGCGTTCACATTGGCGACGAGACGCCGCTGCCGGAGAACTTTGACGAGCTTGCCGCGGAGGTGGTTCGTGAATTCCGATCGGACCGCGCTGAGGTGACCGACACCGCGCTTGCTGCGTTCCGGTCCGGAGATCCGATCCGCGTCCACGAGGCCGTCAGGACCCTCCAGCGCACGTTCCAGGAGACGTACGTCGGGGGAACGCCGCGCGTCGAGAACGGTGCGCTGTGCGCGACGGTGAATCTCGTGCTGGCCGGTAACCTCGCCGTCGCGATCAACGTTGGTGTCGCGGTGACGGTCGCCTTCGTGACGTGGGTGGTCACTCGTCAGGTTGAAAACGATGCTGATGCGCAGTTGATCTCGGCGCGTCTTGCGGATCTCGGTCGCGAATGAAGCACGGGAAGAGCGCGGCTGCGGTGTTCGGGCTGTTGGTGACCGCGGTCGCGCTCTCCTCGCTTCCGTCTGCACGGTACTTCCCGGCCGGGCTGACACGAGCTGTGAAGGCAGTCGCAGTGTCATCCCCGCAGGGCTGGGCGTTCTTCACGAAGGACCCTACGGAGGCAGCTGATCTGGCCTACCTCGAACGTGGCGGGAGGTGGGTGCCGGTTGTCGACGCGCTCCCTACCGCCGATGCGATGGGTTTGTCGAGGCGAGCCCGCGCGATTGATGCTGAAGTAGCTGCCCTTTCGCAAGCAGCCGGGGACGCCTCGTCGTCGTGCGCCGCGAATGCTGATGTGCAGCGGTGCGCGGTTGCGGCGCCACGAGTGCAACATCAGTTCGAGCTCGCTGCCCCGCCGGTTTGTGAGCCAGTCCTCATCCGGAAGAGGGAGCCGATCCCCTTCGCGTACGGGACGCGCGTGAGCGCGATGCCATCCAAGGTGGTGATCGTCGATGCGCAATGCCCTGCATGACCTGACCGCTGGTCTTCGACGCGCGAACCCGATCGGCGTTTCGCGGTCGGTGCTGGCTCTCGGGAGTCTTTCGACCCTGTTGCTGAGCGATGAGCGGTCGTTGTTCCTCACGTTCCTGCCGAACGCGGCTGCATCAGGTTGCGTCGGTGCCGGACGGTTCGGGCTGTTCTGCGTCTCCGAGGTGATTACCAACGGCCTGACTCTGGCGACGATCGCGGCAGTGCTCGTGCTTGTCGGGGTCATCAGCGGCTTCGCCCCCAGAATCCTTGCCGTCCCGCACTTCTACGTGGCGTGGAGCGTGTCGCAGAACGTCGTGCTCGTCGAGGGTGGGGATCAGGTCAATGCGGCCATGACGATGCTTCTGATCCCGTGGCTACTGAGTGCGCCGAGGGGGAGTGCGTACTCCCCGCAGACGCCCTACTTCGACTTGCTTCGCGAGAACGCATTCGCGTACGGGGCCGCTGAGTTGATCAGGTTGCAGCTGTCGATCGTCTACGCGATCGCTGCCGTCGCGAAGTTCGCTGTGCCGCAATGGTCCGACGGGACAGCGTTCTGGTACTGGCTGCAGATGCCCACGTTCGGGCTCCCACCAGACATGTTCGCTGCGTTCGCTCCGGTTCTCGAACATCCGCTCATCATGGTGACGGCCACGTACGCGGTCCTCGTGTTCGAGCTCAGCCTCGTCGGAGTGATCTGGATGCGCGGGCGGTGGTCACGGCTCCTACTCGGCGCCGGCATCGCCTTCCACGCCGGCATCGCCATCGTTCTGGGGCTCTGGTCCTTCGGCATCACCATGGCCGGAGCGCTCCTCATCTGCCGCGCCTTGCAGAACGCTGCGGTGTTCAGCATCAACGTTCAACGGCCAGGCGCGCGCTCGGTCGTTCTGGGAAAGGGGTAGAAGGTGATCTTCGTCGAAATGGTTGCGGCGGTGGTGACCGTGGTCTTCGTCGCGTTGCCCGCAGGGGGCGTCATCGGCCGGAACTCATTCGTCGGTGTTCGTACGCGAGCGACGATGCAAGATGCGGCAGCCTGGCGCCGAGGGCACCAGGCTGCCGTGCTCCCGACCAGCGTTGCTGCCGGTGGCGTGATCGTTCTCGGGATGACCGCAGCGGTGACGGGGCGGCCGAACGACGTGTCTGCGGTGATCCTCTGCGCTGCTGTGCTGCTTGCCGGGGGCTTGTGGAGCGTCGCCGCTGCGCAACGAGCAGTCCGGAAAGCACCTGATGCTTCGCGTTGATGGCCCTGTCATTCCCGAGCCAGTGGCAGCGGAGGTCCGCTGGAAGCCGATCCTGATCTTCACGGTCCTGGCCTGGGGCTTTGGATGGCTCACCAGCCTGCCGCTGTGGATCGATCCGGTGGGCTTGGCGTCGGCGCACGCGCTGTGGGTCCTGCCGATCACGATGTTCACACCCTGCGCTGCAGCAGCGATCGTTGTGCTGCTGCAGCTACGCGTTCCGGTGCGGCGGGCTGTCCGGCAGCTCGGAATCGTCCCGCTCCGACCGGTCGGAAAGCTCCTGCGCTTCTCACTGGGCGGCATCGTCGTGCTTCCACTCGTCGTCATCGCCGGCATCGCAGTCGCCGCGCTCCTGCATCTCGTCCGCCTCGACCTCGTGACGTTCAGCGGGTTTGCCGCGATACTTCCCGAGGAAGCGAGGGACCTTCTGCCGATCGGCGTACTCGTCCTCGTGCAGGTCATGTCGATCCCGATCGCCGCGATACTGAACGGGGTGCTCGCATTCGGTGAGGAAATCGGGTGGCGTGGTTTTCTGCTCCCTGCCCTACGGCCTGTCGGCGACTGGCCCGCTGTGCTGATCACCGGCATCGTGTGGGGCGTCTGGCACAGCCCGATCATCTTGCTGGGCTACAACTTCGATCGTCCAGACCTGTCCGGGGTCGTCCTGATGATCGTCGGAGCCACCGCCGTTGGAACGTCCCTTGGCTGGCTCCGGATCTGGAGCAATTCCGTCTGGCCTGCCGTTTTCGGGCACGGCGCGTTCAACGCAGCCGGCGGTCTGGTGCTGCTGTTCTCATCTGCGAAACATCCGCCGGACCTCGCCCTGGCGGGCCCGCTCGGCGTTGGAACTTGGATCGCCGCTGCAGTTTTCGGGACGATCGTCATCGCTTGCTCGCGTCGATTCAGTAACCGCTGGGACGGCGATCGGGTTCGCGGGTGCGGTGAGGGGTGACGCCAATACCAACGCGACCTGTCGGTCGGACAGGAGCCGCGCCTCCAGGCGGGATCGAGAGCCAAGCAGCCGGCCGATTTAGCTACAGGGCGGCTCCCCTCCTTCCGGAGGGGAGCCGCCCTGTAGCTCGTGGCGGCTAACGTCCCGACGGGACTGCGGTGCCGACGAGCTCAGCCCGCACGATGGCGGCTCCCGCGGACAGCGCACCGAGCTTCGAGAGCGCAGCACCTCGCGCAAGCGGTGCCATCCCGCAGTTGGAGCTCGGGATGAGCTTGTCGGCGTCGATGAAGGAGAGGGCGCGTCGGAGTGTCTCGGCGACCTCCTCCGGGGTCTCGACGGTCTCGGTGGCGACGTCGATCGCGCCGAGCATGACCTTCTTGCCGCGGATCAGCTCGACGAGTTCGAGCGGGACGTGGGAGTGGATGCACTCGAGGGAGACGATGTCGATCGAGGACTGCTGCAGGAGCGGGAAGGACTGCTCGTACTGCCGCCACTCGGCGCCGAGGGTCTCCTTCCACTTGTTGTTCGCCTCGATGCCGTAGCCGTAGCAGATGTGCACGGCGGTCTCGGCGTGCAGGCCCTCGGCGGCGCGCTCGAGCGCGGCGACGCCCCAGTCCTGCACCTCGTCGTGGAAGACGGTGAAGGCGGGCTCGTCGAACTGGATGACGTCCACGCCGGCGTCCTGCAGCTCCCGAGCCTCCTGGTTGAGGATCGTGGCGAACTCCCACGCCAGCTTCTCGCGGCTCTTGTAGTGCTGGTCGGAGAGCGTGTCGATCATGGTCATCGGGCCGGGGAGCGCCCACTTGATCGGCCGGTCGGTCTGGGCTCGGAGGAACTTCGCGTCCTCGACGAACACCGGGGCGGGGCGGCTCACGGCACCGACGACCGTGGGCACGGCGGCGTCGTACCGGTCGCGGATCCGGACGGTCTCCTTGCGCTCCTGGTCGATGCCGTCGAGGTGCTCGATGAAGGTCGTCACGAAGTGCTGGCGGGTCTGCTCGCCGTCGCTGACGATGTCGATGCGGTTGCGCTCCTGCTCGTGGACGGCGGAGCGGAGGGCGTCCTGCTTGCCCTCGGTCAACGCCTCACCCTCGAGCAGCCAGGGGGACCAGAGCCGTTCGGGCTCGGCGAGCCAGGACGGCTTCGGCAGGCTGCCGACGATCGAGGTGGGGAGGAGGTCGCTCATGCGCGTGGAGGTCCAGTCGGTCAGTGGGAGAGGGTGGAGAGGGCGGAACGGCCGGCAGCCCAGCTCTCGAGGAGCGCGCGGTGCGGCTGCACGAGATGCTCCTCGGTGTAGCGGCCCTGCGTGACGCCGAGGCGGCTGCGCTCCTCGCGGTCGTAGGCGATGCCGGTCGAGGTCCAGTCCGTCTGGTCGAGGCTCGGCCGGAACGTGCTCGGAGCGACGGTGTCCGCGTTGTAGATCTCCGGACGGTAGATCTTCTGGAACGTCTCCATGGTGGCGATCGTGCCGGTGAGCTGGAGGTCCGTGTAGTCGCCCGTGAGGTCGCCGGGCGTGTAGAAGGCGAGCGGTGCCTTCGCGCCCGGAGGCATGAAGTAGCGGACCTGCATGCCCATCTTCCCGAAGTAGTCATCCGTGAGCGAGGAGTGCTCGTGCGCGTACTCGGCGCCGAGGACCGGGTGGACGTACTCCGTCTGTCGGTAGGTCTGGCTCGTGGAGACGCTGATGCAGACGACGGGCTCCGCGGTGAAGTGATCCGTGAACGCGGAAGACGCGAGGAAGCGCTGGAAGAGATCTCCGTGGAGCTGCCCGAAGTCGTCCGGGATGCCCGCGCTCGTGTCGAGGGACGGCAGCAGCACCGCGAAGTCGTAGTCGCGGAGGTACGACGAGAAGTTGTTGCCGAGGATGCCCTGGTGCCGCTCGCCCGTGAGCTGGTCGAGGATCGTGACGTCGAGCACCTCGATCAGGGGGAACGACTCGGCGACCCCCGCGTCCTCGAAGTGCACGGTGACCGAGACGATGTCGAGCTCGACGCGGTAGCGGTCGGTCTCCGGAGAACCGGCGAGGTCGTTGCACCGCGTGTCGATCAGGGCGAGCGCGTTGCGGAGGTTCTGCTGACGGTGCTCCCCGCGGGCGAGGTTGGCGAAGTTGGTGGTCAGCCGCGAGCTGTCCGACGGCGTGTAGTCCTCGTCGAACCGGGTCCTCGTGATGCTGAAGGTGGGCTCGTTCGCCATGTTCTGCCATCCGTACGCTGTGTGGCCCGGGGGCACTGGGGAAGGGATCCCTCGATCATGACGGGAGGCGCCAGTCATCAGGTAATACCGAGACGCTATGGGGCGATATAGCCTGCGCCTATGGCACGGGTCCCGAACGACATCACCCTCCAGCAGCTCCGCTACTTCATCGAGGTTGCGTCGGAGGGGTCGATCAGCGCCGCCGCCGACCTGCTCTACATCTCGCAACCGACGCTCTCCGCGGCGATGAAGGACCTCGAGACGCGGATCGGCCGCCCGTTGTTCACCCGCTCGGCGCGCGGGGTCGTCCTCACCGCCGACGGGGTCGAGTTCCTCGGGTACGCCCGGCAGGTCGTCGAGCAGGTCTCCCTCCTCGAGCAGCGGTACGTCGGGGGTCAGCCGTCGCGCCGTCTGCTCGGGGTGTCCGCCCAGCACTACTCGTTCGCCGTGGAGGCCTTCGTCCGGATGGTCGAGGGAGCCGACGCCGAGGGGTACGAGTTCTCGCTGCGCGAGACCCGCACCTGGGACATCATCGAGGACGTCCGGACGCTGCGGAGTGAGCTCGGAATCCTCTACCGCAACGACTTCAACCGGCAGGTGCTCGGGAAGCTCATGCGGGACGCCGGAGTCGTGTTCACGCCGCTGTTCGTCGCGAAGCCGCACATCTTCGTGGCCCGGCGGAACCCGCTCGCATCACGGGAGCGTGCGACCCTCGACGACCTCGCTGACCTCCCTCGGCTCACGTTCGACCAGGGCGCGAACAACTCCTTCTACCTGGCGGAGGAGATCTTGTCGACGATGTCGAGCAAGCGGGAGATCCGCGTCTCGGACCGGGCGACGATCTTCAACCTCATGATCGGCCTCGGCGGGTACACGATCTCGACGGGACTCATCAGCGACGACCTCGACCCCGAGATCGTGGCCATCCCGCTCGACGTCGACGAGCGCATCGAGATCGGGTGGATCGCGCACGCCTCGGTACCGCTCACCGTCCAGGCGCAGACGTACCTGGACGAGCTGCGCGCGGTTGTCGTCAGCTACGGGGTGGAGCCGCTCCGGTGAGTCGGAGACCTCGCGCGCGCCGGCCGCGTGTGCGGTGACCAGCCTGGAGGCGCGATCCGCCTTCGTCAGGCGGGTCGCGCCTCCGTGTCGATCTCAGAGCAGCGTCTGGCCGTGCTCCTGGGGGCGGTGCCTGCGGCCCACATCACGTCGCGGTCCTTCCCGATCACACCGCGATCAGTTCTCGGGTCCCAGATCGTCCGGCAGCCCACGCCTGTAGGCAGTGGGGCACTCGAACTCGGTGGGTCGGATCAGCGGCGGTGGCGAACGCGGATCACCGTGCCCGTGTGCACGCGGTGCGCTCCAGATCGTCGTCGGTGTCGCGGTGAACGGTGCGATCCTCCTCGCGGCCGGCTCGATCGCGGTGTTCCTCCAGCGCAGACCCGTCTGGTTGCGGTGGCAGAAGTGGGTCACGGGGACGCTCCTCGGTACGATCGGTGTCAAACTCGCCATCGACGCTCCGAGCCCGGCAGCGGCGACCTAGCTGTACCGAGGTGAGGGGCGCACTATGCGGCCGGCACCGGCAGGATCCGCCGCCGGCCGAGGTCGTCGAGGAGCTCCACGAGCCGGTCGGCCGAGTCGTGGCACTCCGCGAAGCCGGCCTGGCGGATCTTGATCAGCGAGGAGACGTTGTCCCACGTCGAGTTCAGGATCATGTCCGCGAATCGCCAGTCGACGAGGTCGGCGTACGGGGTGGCGACGAGTCCGTGCCGCTCCACCATCCGCTGCCACAGGTCCTCGCCGGAGGGCATGACCTGGGCGAGTTCCATCGACTGGGGTTCGGCGAGGTCGAGGTCGTAGTGGTCAGCCAGGCGCTCGAACAGGTGGCTCCAGCGCACCACGTCACCGTTCGTGACGTTGAAGGCCTCCCCGGCCGCAGCGGGGGTCGTGCCCGCCCAATCGGTCGCGCGAGCGAGGAGTTCGGCGTCCGTCATCTGGTAGAAGATGCCGTCGTACGTGGTGCGGGCGCCGGGGAACCGCAGCGGCAGGCCGAGTTCCTTCGTCATGCTCACGTACGTCCCGATCGCCATGAGCAGGTTCATGGGCGTGCCTTGCGCGTACCCGATCACCGCCTCGGGGCGGAGCACGGTCAGCGCGAAGCCCCGGGACGCTGCGCGCTCGCGGAGCAGGTCCTCCTGGTCGTAGTAGAAGTTCGGGACCATGAGCCGCGGGTCGTCCTCCTTCGCCGGCGTCTTGAAGCGGCCGAGGTGCGCGCCGTAGTACTTCATCCCCTGGTACAGGGTGACGTGGCGGAGGGGAGCGTCGAGCCGGTCGAGGGCGTCGAGCGTGTTCTCGAGGAGCGCGACGTTCGGCGCGATCTGCTCGGCGAGCTCGGCCTTCTCCACGTAGGCGGCGAACGCGAGCCGCGTCGTGTCGGCAGCCGGGCGGAGTCCGTCGACCGCTGCTTCGGCGTCCGACAGGTCGACGGGCAGGTGGTCCCAGTCGGACACGGAGCCCTGCGGAGCACGGCGACTGGCACCGCGGGTGCGGACACCGTTGCGGGCGAAGTGCTCCACGACGCTCCGGCCGACGACACCACCTGCTCCGACGACGAGGACCGCGTCACTGCCGTCGGCGGGCGTCTCGGGTGCGGTGGAACCGTCGTCCATGGTGCTGCTCCTGTCGGGTCGCGATCGCGGCGCAGCCGCTGCCACGCCGGTGCCGATCCTGCCCCGCCGACCCCGACCGGAGCCCAGGAACGACAAGACGGGAGGCTCGCTCCGGCACCGACTCCTCGCGAGCTGCCACATGACGTTGACAGTTAGAACCCGAACACTTAGGGTTCTGATCATGCAGGCACCGCACTTCGACACGCCCCTCCAGCTCATGCGCTGGATCGGGTGGGCCCAGCGCAAGGCCGCCGACGAATGGGTGCGGGAGCGGGAGCTCACGCACGAGCAGAGCTTCGTGCTCGGCTACCTGCAGCAGAACCCGGGAGCCATCCAGCGCGACATCGCCGAGATGACCCGGACCAGTGCGGCCAGCGTGTCGAGCCTCCTGCAGGGGCTCGAGAAACGGGGCCTCATCGAACGACGCGCTGACGCCGGCAACGCCCGGACGAAGCTCGTGTACGCCACACCCGCCGGCATCGACCTGATCGCCGGGTTCGAGGACGCGATGCTCGCCCTCGACGACCGCCTGCTCGCCCCGCTCGGTCCGGACGAGCGCGCCACGCTCCGCGACCTCCTCCTCAGGGTGACCGCCGAGCTGCCGGAACCCACCCGGTAACCGCACCCGAGCCTCCCGGCCGACCGCCGGAGGCGCGAGCCTGCCCGCGCGACGGCACCCGCCGTCGCGCGCTCCGCCATGCCGTGACGGCACCCGCCGTCGCGCGCTCCGCCATGCCGTGACGGCACCCGCCGTCGCGCGCTCCGCCATGCCGTGACGGCACCCGCCGTCGCGCGCTCCGCCATGCCGTGACGGCACCCGCCGTCGCGCGCTCCGCCATGCCGTGACGGCTCCCGCCGTCGCGCGCTCCGTCCTGCCCGGAAGGGGACAGTCATGAGCAGCACCACACAACCCACGGACACCGCAGCGGGGAAGAACCGCTGGTACCTCTCCGCCGCCCCGATCGCCCGAGCCCTCGTGCACCTCTGCGTGCCGATGGCCGCCGCGATGGTCGTCAGCGCCCTCTACAACGTCATCAACGCGGGCTTCATCGGCTCGCAGCACGACACGGCGCTCCTGGCCGCGATCACCCTCGGCACACCGCTGCTCGGCCTGGTCATGGCCGTCGGCGGGGTGTTCGGCGTCGGCGGCAGCTCGCTGATGTCACGCCTGCTGGGTGCCTCGGAACACGACCAGGGGAAGGCCGACGAGATCAAGCACGTCGCCTCCTTCGCGGTGTGGGGGTCGGTCGTCACCGGCATCGTGCTCGGCGGCCTCGGTCTGCTGTTCCTCCGGCCGCTCGTCGGCCTGCTCGGGGCGGACGCCGCAGCCGTGCCGGCGACGAGCGCCTACGTCAGCGTCATGCTCGCGTTCGTGCCCGTGCTCGCCGCCGCGTTCTGCCTGGAGCAGATGGTCCGCGCGGAGGGGGCCGCACGCCAGGCGATGACCGGCCTGGTCCTGTCGACCGTCGGGAACCTCGTCTTCGACGTGCTGTTCATCCTCGTGCTGCCGTGGGGCGTCGCCGGAGCCGCGCTCGCGGTCGGTCTGGCGAACCTGGTCAGCATCGTCTACTGGGCGCGGTGGCTCGGGAAGCACAGCGAGAACGTCAGCCTGTCGCTCCGCTGGTTCACGCTCCGCCCAGCGGTCCTGAAGCCCGTGTTCGGCATCGGCGTCAGCGAGTTACTGCAGGCCGGGTTCCTCATCGTCACGACCCTCGTGCTCAACAACCTGGCGGCGCAGTACGGCGACGACCCCCTCGCTGCGATGGGCGTGGCGGTCCGGATCGCCCAGGTGCCGGAGTTCCTCGTCATGGGCGTCACGATCGGCGTGCTGCCGCTGCTGGCCTACGCGTTCGGCAAGGGGGACCGGGAGCGCCTGCGCTCGGCGTTGCGGGCCTCCGCGCTGACGGTCGGTGCGATCGTGCTGGTGTTCTCGGGCACGGTCTTCGTGTTCCGCGAGCAGGTCTTCACGGTCTTCTCGTCCGACCACTCGGTGCTGGCCATCGGCCTGACGATCCTGGTGGCGCAGCTCGTCGCGACCGTCGTCAACGGGTTCACCGGGCTGTTCACGTCGCTGTTCCAGGCTGCGGGGCTCGCCACCCCGGCGATCGCGCTGTCGATGGCGCAGGGGATCCTGTTCATCCCGATCGTCCTGCTCGGCGACCTCTGGTTCGGGCTCGCGGGGATCATCTGGGCGCTGACGCTCACCGAGGTCCTGGTCTTCCTGGCCGGGGTCGGCATCTGGCTGGCGTCGCGCGGCCGGATCGACCGCGGGCTGGCGGCGGGCAGCGAGGAGCGTGCGGAAGCGGCGGTGGAGCAGGCAACCGTGTGACGGGTGCTCTGCCGGGAGGCGCGGCGCGGCCGGAGGCGCGGGTGCGGCCGGGAGGCGCGGGTGCGGCCGCCAGGGCCGCCGCTGGCGCGGGGCGCGAACGGGACGCAGACGTCACGAGGAGAAGACGAACGTCCCGAACCCGATCCACGCGAGACCGATGCCGACCAGGGTCGCGAGGCTCGAGACGCTGGTCGCGACGACGGCCGTCACCGGCTGCCTCCACCTCCGCAGCGACCGCACCGAGATCCACAGTGCGACGACGGAGACGGGCAGCGAGCTGATCAACACGAGGGCCTGCAGGGTCGCGCTGGCGCCGGCTGCTGCTGTCGACAGCTGTCCGCCGGCGTGGTCGAACGGGGACGGCGGGGTGTCCCGCTGCGGGCCGAGCGCGCCGGTGGTGACGAGCACGGCACACCATGCGACGACCAGGAGGATCGCGATCAGCGCGCCGACGTCGAGTTGCGTCCGATGCGTGTCCGTACCTGTTGTCATCGGTCGACCACCATCGCGTGCGCGTCGGCGAGGGCCTCGGTGTCGTCGTCGACGGAACGGTCCCGGGACGGCCCGATCCGACGCCACGTCGCGATCGCTGCAGCGGCTCCGGCAGCGATCGCGATGCCGAGGGAGAGCGATGGGTCGGCGCCCGACATCCACCACGCCATGGCGAGCGACGACGTCACCGCGCCGAGCACACCGGCCAGTGCCGCGTGTGCTGCCGTGTGGACCGCGCGGGAGCGCACCCGCTGCAGTGCCCGGCCGAGCAGGTGCGTGAACGGCGCGGACAGGACGGCGCCGAGGAGAGCCAGCGCGTCGGTGACGACGACGAACAGGAGGCTCCACCACCCATGAGAGAGCGTCGGGAGCGGTGCCACTGGTGACGGCGACGATCGCGGGGACGGCCGCCGTGCCGACAGGGACGGTCACTGCGGCCATCCAGAGGAAGCTCCGGCCGATGAGTCCGACGGTGTCGCCGATGTCCCAGGTGTCCATGCACCTCACTCTGCGGTGCAGCGCTCGCGGATCGGCCGCGGTCCGTCGAAACGAGACCGAACAGCAACCTCGGCAGCACCAGCGTGACGGCACTGACACGCCGGAGCTCGGAACTGCTCGTCAGGATCGCGCCGCCCCGGACACTTCTGATGTGAGAGGGGACATGAGTGGATGAGGACACCGAAGCCGACGCAGCACTGACTCGTCGGCTCGCGAGCGGGGACCGGACGGCGCTGGCCGACGCGTTCGACCGGTTCGCGCCGACCCTGACCCGGTACGCGTGGGCACAGGCCGGCAGTCGGCAGGACGTCGAGGAACTCGTGCAGGACACGTTCCTGACGCTCTGGCAGAAGGCTGCCGGGCTCGACCTGGCCACGAGTGCACTGCTGCCGTGGTTGCTCGTGGTGTGCCGCAACCACGCCCGGAACCAGGCCCGGCGCTCGGCGAAGAACCGCGGTGACGAACTCCCCGAGGAACTCGCGGCACGTCCGGGTGCCGATGAGGCCCGGGAACGCCTGCGCTGGGTGCGGGACGAGATCGCGGCACTGGCACCCACGGACCGCCGCATCTGCGAGCTGTGCCTGCTCGAGGGCCACTCCTACGCCGAGGCCGCGCAGATCCTCGGCCTCAGCGTCGGGGCGGTCACCCAGCGGGTCTCCCGCTCGCGCGCACGACTGAAGAAGGCGGTGATGCACGATGAACACTGAGCCCCCCACCGGAGACGACCTGCAGCGGATGCTCGTCTCGATGAAGCAGACCGTCCTCGACCGCGCCGAGGACCGTCGCCCCGCACCTCGCCGTCGCGGCCGACGTGCCGGCATCGCGATCGGCGTGATCGCGATGCTCGGCCTCGGCGCCACGAGCGGCGCTGTCGCCCTCGGGATGATCCCGCAGCCCTTCACGGCCTCGGCCCCCGCGCCGTCGCCCAGCCCCACCAGACCGGCGATGCCCAGCCCGCCGGCAGCGGCACCCGTTCAGGAGGTCCCGGATCCCGTCCCGACACCGACACCCACGCCGACACCGACGGCGAGGGCGGGCACGCTGCCGACGGACTGCCGTGCCCTCGTGCCGGCATCGGAGTACGACCGCCTGTTCGGCACAACACCCCTGACGGACCCCGCAGGCAGCGAGGCGGGCAGCGACGGGGACGGACCGGCCGTCGACCTCTCGTGCATCTGGCGAGATCCGCGAGCGGACGTCACCGGGCTCGGCGTCAACCTCGGGTCGGGCCCTGCCCAGGAGACCGTGGACTACGAGAGCCTCCTCGTGCGGAGCGGGTACGCCTGCTCGGACAGCGGTGCTGGTCGGTTGTGCCGGATGACGATGGCGGACCAGAACTACCCCGTCGACACCACGTTCACCTATTACTCCGAGGGGTCGACCTGGGTACTCATCCGGCAGACGAACTTCCCCACCAACGGCCTGCTCCCGGCGATCCAGCAGCAGATCTGGGGGTAGCGGTCCGGCGACGTCGACCCGACACGAGACCGACGACGGGCGGGAAGCGGCAATTGGGGGGCGCTTCCCGCCCGTCGTCACACCGGCGGGGCTGAGCGCTCGTTCACGGACGGCTGTGACAGCGCCGGGGTGTGGACAGGAAACGTCCTCGCCGCGGACCCCGCACCGTGACGCGCCTACCGTGAGGGCGTCATGACAGCCGAACACCGCAGACCCGCCGAGCCCGATGCGGCTCCGTCCGTCGCCCACCACACGGCTCACCACGCTGCGCCCGCCGATCCGTCGAAGCCCGCGCAGACCGACGACCGCAGCTCCGGCGACCAGCCGGACCCGAACCGCTGGAAGGCGCTCGTCATCTGCCTGCTCGGCGGGGGCATCGTCCTGCTCGACGTCTCGATCGTCAACGTCGCGCTGCAGTCCATCTCGACGGGGCTGCCCGGCACCACGCCCGAGGCGGTCCAGTGGATCCTGTCCGGGTACGCGCTGTCCTTCGGCCTGCTGCTCGTGCCCGGTGGACGACTCGGTGACGCCACCGGCCGACGTCGGATGTTCGTCATCGGGGTCGGCCTGTTCACCCTGGCGAGCGCCCTCTGCGGCTTCGCACCGAACGGCATCGTCCTGGTCGTCGCCCGTCTGTTGCAGGGCCTGGCCGGCGGCCTGCTCACGCCGCAGGTCACCGCGCTCATCCAGCAGCTGTTCCGCGGCAAGGAGCGCGGCACCGCGTTCGGCCTCTTCGGCGCCACCGTCGGCATCGCGACCGCGATCGGCCCCCTGATCGGCGGTCTGCTCATCACGGCGTTCGGCACCGAGAACGGCTGGCGGTTCGTCTTCTTCGTGAACCTGCCCGTCGGACTCGTCACGATCCTCCTGGCCTTCCGGTACCTGCCCGCACCGAAACGGGACGAGCGGGGGAAGAAGCACGACTTCGACCCCGTCGGCATCGTGCTCCTCGGCGCCGCCGTGGTCGCCCTGCTGCTGCCGTTCGTGCAGTCGCAGGAGTGGAAGGGGAACGCGAAGTGGTGGCTCATCGTCGTCGCCGTCGTGTTCGGCGTGCTGTTCGTCCTGTGGGAGCGGCACTACGGGCGGACGAAGGAGCCCGTGGTCGACCTGCGGCTGTTCCGCCGCCGGTCGTTCTCGCTCGGCGTCGGTCTGGCGACGGTGTACTTCGCCGGCTTCACCCCGCTGTTCTTCGTCCTGACGCTCGCGCTGCAGTCCGGCCTGCACTACTCCGCGCTGATGGCCGGACTGGCGTCGATCCCGTTCGCCATCGGTTCGGGCATCGCCTCGACCGTCGGCGGCCGCGTCGTGCACCGCTTCGGTCGGCAGCTCATCGTCATCGGGACGATCCTCGTCCTCATCGGGCTCGGTGCGGTCGTCTGGGTGGTCGCGAACCACTTCGAGTCGGACCTGGGGTGGTGGCTCGTCCTGCCGCTGCTCGTCGCCGGCATCGGGTCCGGGCTCACCATCTCGCCGAACCAGACCCTCACGCTCTCCGAGGTGCCGGTCGAGCAGGGCGGATCGGCGGGCGGGCTGATCCAGGTCGGCGCCCGCGTCGGCTCGGCGATCGGGATCGCAGCGGTGGGCAGCGTGTTCTACTCCACGCTCGCCGATTCGCGCGGCGACTACGCGCAGGGCCTGCCGCTCGGCCTCGCGGTGTCACTCGGGTTCGTCGCGGTGGCGCTGGTCGCCGGGATCGTCGACGTGGTCGTCGGGAAGCGACACGGCACCGAGGTGTCGGTCTGACGCCGCGCACACTGCACGCGGATCCGGACATCGACGCGCACCGATCGGCCACGGCGTTGACTGGCCCGGTCACACGACTGGAGGACACATGAGCAAGAGCTGGTTCATCACCGGAGCATCCAAGGGCTTCGGCCGCGAGTGGGCGGAAGCAGCACTCGAACGCGGCGACTCCGTCACCGGCACGGCCCGCGACGTCGACGACGTGCAGGACCTCGTCGACCGGTACCCGGACACGTTCCTCGCGCTCCGGCTCGACGTGACCGACCGGACCGCCGACCGCGATGCCGTCGCCCGTGCCGCGGAGCACTTCGGGTCGCTCGACGTCGTCGTCAACAACGCCGGCTTCGGCCACTTCGGCATGGTCGAGGAGCTCAGCGAGGACGAGCTCCGCGCCCAGCTCGAGACCAACCTGTTCGGCGCCGTGTGGGTCACCCAGGCGGCACTGCCGATCATGCGCGAGCAGGGCTCCGGGCACGTCATCCAGGTGTCGAGCATCGGCGGCATCAGCGCGTTCCCGACGGTCGGCGCCTACCACGCGTCGAAGTGGGCACTCGAGGGCCTGTCGCAGTCGCTCGCCCAGGAGGTCGCGGGCTTCGGCATCTCGGTCACCCTCATCGAGCCCGGCGGGTTCTCCACCGACTGGTCCGGCCCGTCCTCGAAGCACAGCGAGGAGAACCCGGCCTACGCCGAGGTCCGCGAGGCCGCGTCGAAGCGCCCCTCGGCGGCCGACCCGGGCAAGCCGGAGGCCACGCGGGCCGCGATCCTGAAGGTCGTCGACGCCGAGCAGCCCCCGCTCCGGGTGTTCTTCGGCAAGGCCCCGCTCGGCATCGCGGAGCGGGACTACGAGTCGCGCCTCGCGACGTGGCGCGAGTGGCAGCCCGTCGCCGAGGCGGCCCACGGCGTCTGATCGGCCGTGTCGGTCCCGACGGGAGGCACTGTGCCGACCGGCACCGTGCCTCCCGTCCGTCGTGACCCGGCCACGCACGCCGCGGACCTGAGCCGACACCGGACCGCCGACGCGTAACGTCCCGAGCACACGACGGAGCGACCCGGAACGCGATCTGCACCCGGATCCCGCCGCGGGTACGGCCTCGCGCTGCTGCCCGCCCCCGCGCGGCCGACCACCGCGCCAGCGCCAGCGACCAGGAAGCGACCCCCATGTCCCAGAACAACACCTTCATCCGCAGCATGCACGACCTCGGCCTCGCCGCCTGGTTCGGTGGCAACCTCATGGGTGCCACCGGCCTGAACGGCGCCGCCGCCGGCGCGAAGGACCCCGTCGAGCGCCTCACCCTGTCGAGCGTCGGCTGGGGCAAGTGGGCACCGGTGCAGCTCGCCGCGCTCGCGGTGCACGGCATCGGCGGCATCGGCCTCATCGTCGCCAACCGCGACCGCCTCGGCGTGCAGCAGGGCGCCCGCACGAACACGGGCATCAAGCTCGTGCTGACCGGTGCGGCCCTCGTCACGACCTTCTGGTCGGCCTCGGTCGGCAAGAAGATGGCCGAGCACGCCCGCGAGGGCGCCGAGGGCACCACCGAGCCGAACGCCGACGCGTCGGACACCCTCAAGGCGGCCCAGCGGCAGCAGAAGATCCTGCAGTGGGCGACCCCGGTGCTCACCGGAGTGCTGCTCGTGATGGGTGCGGAGCAGGGCGAGCAGCAGCGCTCGAAGGCCGGCATGCTCGACAAGTGGCGTCGCTGACCGGCACGGCCTGACGACCGGACGGGAGGCGCGGTGCCAGCGGGTGCCGCGCCTCCCGTCCGTCATGCGGTCGACGGGGCTACCAGCCGCCGGACCGGACCGCGTGCGGTGTGAGTGCGTGTTGCAGGGCCAGACTCGCAGCGCCGCCCGCGGCGGCGTCGAGTCCGGGGTCGGCGAGTTCGACGAGGACCCCGTGGATGCCCCGGGTGCGGGCGAACCGCTCGACCTGCTGTCGGATCTCCCGGGCGTAGATCGCGCCGGCCTCCGCGAAGCCGGGGCCAGCGAGCACGATGCGGTCGAGGTCGAGGATGTTCACGACCGACAGCGCTGCTGCAGCGAGGTAGCGCGCTGACCGCTGGATCAGGGCGTGGCAGTCGGCGTCACCCTGCGCGGCAGCCTGGGCGATGCGGTCGAAGTCGACGCGGAAACGCTGAGCATCGCCCGACAGGCCGAGGCGCGCGGCGAGGTCAGCGTCCGCTGCGGCGACGACGGCCCGCGGTGCCGCGAGCATCTCGAGGCACCCGTGCGCGCCGCACCAGCACTCCGGCCCGTCGATGTCGACGATCGTGTGACCGATCTCGCCCACGTTCGACGACGCTCCCCGCGCGATGCTGCCGCCGACCATGATGCCGAGACCGAAGCCGTTCGACATGTAGAGCGTCGCGAAGTCCTGCGTGGACGGAACCCGCCCGGCCCAGTACTGACCGAGGGCGGCACACGCGGCGTCGTTGTCACGGACCACGGGGAGACCGATGCGGGGCTCGAGCGCCTCGGGCAAGGCGAAGGACTCCCACTCCGTCGCGGTGAGGGAGTGCCGTTCCGCTCCGGCACCGAGGTCGAGGCCGGCTCCGGCGACCCCGACGCCGACGACGGACTCGAGGGGGATGTCCAGTTGCACGAGCAGTTGCCCGAGTTCGCGGGCGATGCGCACGACGTCCTCACCGGGCGCGTCCTGCTCGATGCCGGGTGACACCAGACGTCCGACGACCGCACCGGCCAGGTCCGTGACCACGTAGGTCAGTCGGCCGGCGTCGAGGGACACCCCGACGGCGAACCGTCCGGTGGTGTTGAGCTCGAGGAGGCTGCTCCGTTTGCCGCCGGTCGAGTCGAGGAAACCGACCTCCACGACGAGTCCCTCGTCCAGGAGGGTCTTCACGATGCGCGTGATGGACGTCGGCGTCAGGCCGGACCGTGCTGCGAGTTCTGCGCGTGTGACGGTCCGGCCCGAGCGCACCATGTCGAGCACGGCGCTCCGGGTGGCCGCCGAGGACGGCCCGAGCCGCCGGCCGGTCACGTCGTCTCCCGGGGCACGACGACCGGAGCGGGCATCGCGACCGCCGGCAGGACCGAGTGATCGACGGCCCGCACGGCTGCCTCACCGAGCACGGCCCCGATCTCCCTCCCTCGGCGGTCGATCGCGGTGATCGGGAGACTCGCACTCTGACAGACGAGCGAGTCGCTCCGGCAGACGAGCGCGACGTCCTCCGGCACGCGGAGGCCCGCGTCCCGGAGACCGGTGAGCACCGCGACCGCGTCGTGGTCGCCGTCGACGACGAGGACCGTCCGACCACTCCCGTCGGCCTCTGCCCCGATCCGGAGGCAGGTCCCGACCACGTCGTCCGTCCGGACGACCTCGGTGACGGTGTCGTCCGGTCCGAGTTCGTCCCCGAACGGTTCGGCTGGTGCCGTCCCCGTCACGGACACACGGCGCTCGGCGGGGTAGCCGTCGAGGTACGCCGCGAGCGCCGCGGACGACGCCCCGCGGTCGACGGCCACCGCCGGGAAGTCCACCGGGAGCGTCGACGGGGCGAGCGCCACGAAGGGCATGTCGATCTGCCGGAGGAGCGCCGGTCTCGGGTCGTCGCGCGACACCTCGAGCAGGATCACGCCGGCGACCCCTCCGGCCCGCGCCCAGAGGCGGTAGACCCGCAGCTCGGCGTCCTCGTCCGCCACGGACCGGGTCACGAAGCGCTTGCCGGCGGCGACGAGCGGGCCGGCGACGGCGCGGACGACCGCTCCGGCCACCGGGTCACGGTCGTGACCCTGTCGGATGACGAGCCCGATGGAGGCTCCCTGGTCGCTCATGCGGGTCCCTCCCGGCGTCCGGTCCGATGCGTGGGCACCGGGGACGGCGCCGCAGGACAGCAGTCTGCCGGATCGTGCAGCGGCTCGAGGTGCACGCGGGTGCGCCTACTTGAGTGCACCGGCCGCCATCCCGCGTTCGAACTGCCGCTGGAGCGCGATGTAGGCGACGATCGTCGGGATCGCGGTGATCACCGACGCGGCGAGGATCTTCGGGGTGTCGTCGTTGTACTGCCGTCGGAAGAACTCGGGCAGCTGCGTGACCACCCCCAGCCCGTCGTCGATGAGGAAGACCTTCGGCAGCAGGTACGAGTTCCAGGCGTAGATGAGCACCAGCATCATCAGCGCCACCGCCATCGGTCGGGACAGCGGGACGAGGATGGACCAGAACACGCGCCAGGTGCTCGCACCGTCGATCCGCGCCGCCTCGAACAGTGCGTCCGGGATCCCGTCGACGTACCCGCGGGCGATGAGCACGGTGAACGGGATCTGCAGCGCGGCGATCGGCAGGATCACCGACCAGTACGTGCCCAGCAGCCCGAGCCGTACCGCCGTCGTGTAGAGCGGAGCGATCAGGACGACCTCGGGCAGCGTGAGCGCCGCCATCATCAGCCAGAAGTAGACCTCCTTGCCACGGACCCGCAACTTCGAGAAGCCGAACGCCGCCATGAGGGTGGCGAGGTAGACGATCACCATCGACGCGGCGGCGATGACGATCGTGTTGAGGAAGAACTTCGGGAAGCCGGGGACCTGCACGACGGCGAGGTAGTTCCGCCAGCCGGCGCCTTCGAAGCTCGTCTGCAGCATCGCGATGAGGGGCACCACGAACGGCACGACGGCGAGCGTCAGGACGAGTTGGAGGACGATCCTGGATCGTCGGGAACGGGTCTCAAACACCGGAGGTCTCCTTGTGACGTCGCGTGGGTCGCGCGACGCGTTCGCGTCCGCGCATCTGCATGAGGACGGACACCGCGACGGCGATCACGAGGACGAGGATCGACAGGGCGGAGGCGAACCCGAGGTTCCGGTCGCTGCTCGCGGTCTCGGCGTAGATCATCGTGCCGAGGAACTCCGACGAGTGCGCCGGTCCGCCCTGCGTGATGAGCCAGGGGTTGTCGAACAACTTCAAGGCGGTGATGAAGTTGAGGATGGCGAGGGACACGATCACGGGTCGGAGGCTCGGCATGACGATCGAGAAGAGGACGCGGAGGTTCCCCGCACCGTCCAGCCGACCGGCCTCGACGAGCTCCGGGTCGACCTGCGCCATCCCCGCGTAGAGCAGGATGAAGCCGTACCCCACCGCGCCCCAGCAGCCGACGAGGACGACGACGACCAGGGACGTGGTCGATTGACCGACCCACGACTGCTCGAGCCCGGAGAGTCCGAGCCATCCGAGGACGTGGTTGACGGTGCCGTCGCTCTGCCAGACCTGCAGCTGCGCCGGCGCGAGGGTGGCCGGCGCGACCACCACGGGGATGACCACGAGCACCTTGTAGACGTTGGCGAAGCGGATCGACGAGTGCATCGCGGCTGCGAAGAGCGTCCCGCCGACGACCTGTACCGCGAACACGACGATGAAGTAGACGAGCGTGTTCCGCAACGCGCCCCACAGCACGGGGTCCTGCAATGCCTGGACGTAGTTGCCGAAGCCGATCGGGGTCATCAGTGCGCGGCCGCCGGGCCAGTCGAAGAAGGAGAGGTAGCCCGAGTAGACGATGCTGTAGTAGATCAGACCGACCGAGATGACGAAGCCGGGCAGGATCCAGCGGAGTCCGCCGGGCAGGACGAGGGGGCGTCGGCGCCGTGGGCGTCCCGCCCCCGGCGTCCGACCGGCGCGGACGCCGGGCCGGACGGACGAGGAGGTGTCGATCACGATCGCGCCGTCCCGCTGCGGTGGACCCGGCTCACTTCGTGCCGACCTTGCTGGCGACCGACGCCGCTTGCTGGTCGTCGGCGATGTCCTGGATCGACTTGTCCACCGACGGGTCGAGCACCTGCTGCGTCGCGACGACGATCGCGTCGAGCGACTTCTCGGTGGCCTGCCACTGGCGGGATTCGCTCGCCTCGCTGCTGTCCTCGATGAGCTTCTCGATCGCCGGACGCTGGACGGACTCGTCCACGAGCTGGATGGAGTCCCAGTCGGGGCTGACGCCCTTGACCGCGGGCAGGAGGTCGATCGCGTTGGCCACGTTCTGCTGACCCTGCTCGTGGAGGGTCATCCAGGACACGAACGTCTTCGCGGCCCCGATGTGCTCGGACGCCGAGTTGATCGCGATCCCGTAGTCCGCCTCGCTGAAGTACGCGGAACCGTTGCCCTTCCCGGCGACGTCCGGGAAGGGCGTCGGCAGCTGCACGAAGCACTTCGGATTGCTGACGCCGGCGGCCTCCATCGCGGCCTTGCACGAGTCGGCTCCGGCGTACTGCGTGTACCAGAAGCCCATCTGGACCATGGCCGCGTCACCCTTCATGAACTCGTTGTTCGCGAGGGGGTACTGCGGGCCGTCCAGGGCGTCCGCGGGGATGATCCCGTCGTCCTGCATCTTCTCGATGATCCGGAGGACCTCGATGCCGTTCTCGTCGTTCCACTTCGCCTTGCCGGTCGCGGCCTTGATGAACCACCCGGGGGCGACCGAGTTCGCGATCGCGTGGTACATGTCCGTCGGGAACGTGTCGCTGCCGCCGGCGCCCATCGTGAAGCAGGTCTTGCCGATCGCGGTGACCTTCTCGCAGGTGTCCACCCACGACGGGTAGTCGGTGGGGACATCCGCGCCGGCCTCGTCGAGGACGTCCTGGTTGTACCAGAGGAACCCGGCTGACATCCCGCCCAGCGGCAGTGAGACGAACCGTCCGTCCGAGCTGGTCAGCTGCTCGACGTAGTCACCGCCGATGTCGTCCTTCCACCCGGCGCCGAGCGTGCTCTTCGCGAGCGAGCTGAGGTCGAGCGCGTACGGCCCCCACAGGTCAGGCGACCCGCCGGCCGGCGAGAGGTCGAAGACGTCCGGGCCCTTGCCGGAGTCGAGCGCCGGCGTGATCGTGTTCCGGTAGTCGACGTTCTCGAAGTTCTTGTAGTTGACCTCGATGTCGGGGTACTGCTCGTTGAAGGCCTCGATGTACCGCTCGGCCACGGGGGTGTCCGGCGTCCACCCCCACCACGTCACCGAGCCCTTCTTCGCTGGCTTGACGTCCTCCCCGGCGTTCCCGGGGGACCCGGAGCAGCTGGTGATGAGCAGAGCGGCGGTCGCGGCGAGGGCCGCGGCGGTCAGGATCCGCGTTCGCTTCATTGTTCTTCCTTCACGTCGTTGTGCTGGGGGTGCACCTGTGTGCCCGTTCGGCGGCGAGCCTACGGACGACGCTCCGCCCGCGCAAGAGTTCGAACCTATTTGTCACGAACTCGCGCAGAGCGGCATTGAGGCCAGTGCGCGCTCTTCATCGTCGGGTACCGCGACTTAGTTGCGCAGTGTTCATGACGGCACTAGCGTTGCCCCCGCCTGGCACGAAGGCACCCGCTTCACCGACGAAAGGACCCTTCCGTGGCCATCGAATCCGTCCTCCTCAACGTGCGCGACGTCGCGCAGTCCGCGGAGTTCTACACGCGTCACCTCGGCGCGACCGTCATCTCGTCCTCGCCCGACGCGGCCGAACTCGACCTCGTCACAGCGCGCTTCGTGCTCACCCGCGTCGACGCGCCGGCGGAGTCCACGTGGATCGGCGACGACCTGCAGCGCGGCTTCCGGCACGTGGGCTTCAAGGTCGCCGACCTCGACGCCCGCGTCAGCGCGTTGCACGACGCCGGCGTCCCGTTCCACCTCGAGCCGATCAACGCCGAAGGTGGCGTGCGCATCACGTTCTTCTTCGACCCCGACGGAACGCTCCTCGAGCTCGTCGAAGGTCCGTTGCAGTACCACGAGGTCCACGACCAGCAGGCCGTGGACCGGGACTGGGGTCTCGGCGAACCGGACCGGCCGCGTTTCGACCACGTGGCCGAGACCGTCGCGGACATCGACCGTACGACCGAGTTCTTCGCCGAGCTCGGCTACGTCCGCATGGCGGGCATCCACCAGCCGAGTGACGACCGGGGCTTCGAGATCACCTTCCTCCGAGCCGGTGACAGCTCGCTCGAGGTCTTCACCTACGACCGTGCGGAGAAGCAGGAGCGGACGCCGCAACTCGATGCCCTCGGGTTCGCCGCCGTGGCCTTCGGTGCGACCGGGACCGAGTCGGCCCCCACGGCAGGAGCAGGCGGCGGCAGCGTCGCCCTCGCCGTCGGCACCCTGCTCGGCCAGGACGTCCGCACGGATCCGGACGGCCTGCCGTTCATCATCGCCTCGGCATGAGCGCCGGTCTCCTCCGACCCCTCGGCAGCACGGGGCTGCTCGTCAGTCCGGTCACCCTGGGCGGGGCCCCGCTGGGCAGCATGCCCGAGAACTTCGGGCACGAGGTCGCCGAGGCGGACGCGGTCGCGCTCGTCGGCGCGGTGCTCCGCAGCGGCATCCGGACGATCGACACGGCCAACGGGTACTCGGACGGCCGGAGCGAAGCCCGCATCGGTCGCGCGATCGCCGAGTTCGGCGGTGTCCCCGACGACGTCACGGTCATCACGAAGGTGGACGCGCGGGACGGTGACTACAGCGGCGACCGCGTCCGCCGGTCGATCGCCGAGAGCATCGAGCGCCTCGGGATCACCCCGCTGCCCCTGGTGCACCTGCACGACCCGGAGTTCCACGACTTCGGTGCGCTGTCCGGCCCCGGCGGAGCGCTCGAGGCTCTCGTGGCCGCACGGGAGCGGGGCGAGGTCGAGCACGTCGGTCTCGCCGGTGGGAACGTGCACGAGATGCGCCGCTGGCTCGACCTCGGGGTGTTCGAGGTCCTGCTCGTCCACAACCGCTGGACGGTCGTGGACCGGAGCGCCGGACCGCTCCTCGACCGGGCCGCGGAACTCGGCGTCGGCGTCGTCAACGCCGCCGTGCTCGGCGGCGGGATCCTCGCCGACGAGACCGGGCGGACGACGTCCTACGGGTACCGCCCGGCGCCGCCCGCGACCCTGCGGGCGATCACGGCGATGCGAGAACTCTGCCGTGACGCCGGGACGACGCTCGCCGCAGCGGCGCTGCGCTTCTCGACCCGCGACCCGCGCTTCGCCAGCACGATCGTCGGGATCAGCAGGCCGGAACGCATCCGGCCGACCCTCGACGCCGCCGACCTGGACCTGCCGGACGCGTTCTGGGCGTCCCTCGAGGACCTGGTCCCCACCTCCGACAACTGGCTCGACGCGCCGGACGCGCGCTGAGCCTCCAGACCGGCCGCCAGGCCACCACCGACCCAACGAAACCGAGGCCCACATGCCACTCGTCCGCATCGACATGCACACCCCTCTCGCTGACCTCCGACCGCAGATGAGCGAGGCGATCAACTCCGCCCTGGCCGACGGCTGGGGGATGCCCGCCGACGACCTGTTCCAGGTCTTCCAGCTGCACGAACCCGGTGACCTGTTCTACAGCCGCACCTTCCCCGAGGCGGACCGGACCGACATCGTCTTCATCGAGATTCTCGCCTACACCGGGTACTCGCCCGAGGTGAAGCAGCGCGGCGCCGCCCTCGTCGTCGACCGCCTCGCCGCGCTCGGCATCAAGCGCGACAACGTCCTCATCGCGATCCACGAGAACGGCGACGGCGACTGGCTCGCCCCGTCCGCGGTCCAGTGACCATGCGTCGCAGCGACCTGCCCGCCGACTTCGTCCTCGGCGCCGCGACCGCCTCGTACCAGATCGAGGGGGCGACGCAGGCGGACGGCCGCGGCGCGAGCATCTGGGACACCTTCGCCCGGGTGCCGGGCGCGATCGCCGACGGGTCCACCGGTGACCCGGCGGACGACCACTACCGCCGGATGCCGGAGGACGTGTCGCTCATCGCCGACCTCGGCTTCGACGCGTACCGGTTCTCGATCGCCTGGCCGCGCATCCAGGCCGACGGCACCGGTCCGGTGAACACCGCCGGCATCGACTTCTACCGGCGGCTCGCCGAGGGGCTCCTGGAGCGGGGCATCACCCCGTGGGCGACGCTGTACCACTGGGACCTCCCGCAGGCGCTCGAGGACCGCGGAGGGTGGCTCGAACGGGACACCGCCGCACGCTTCGCCGAGTACGCAGCGCTCGTGACCGAGCAGCTCGGCGACGTGGTCACCGACTGGATCACCCTGAACGAGCCCTGGTGTTCGTCGTTCCTCGGCTACGCCAGCGGGGTGCACGCACCGGGGCGGCACGAGGGAGCCCGGTCCGCGCAGGCGGCACACCACCTCCTGCTCGGGCACGGACTGGCGCTGGAGGCGGTCCGGGCGACGCGGCCCGAGGCCCGAGTCGGCACGACGCTGAACCTGTACTCGGTGCGTCCGGCGTCGGACTCCGCCGAGGACCGCGACGCCGCACGCCGGATCGACGGCCTGAGCAACCGCTTCTTCCTCGACCCGGTGTTACGGGGGAGCTACCCGGCCGACGTGCTCGAGGACCTCGGGCAGACGTCGTGGTTCGCCGAGCACGCCACGGCGGAGGACCTGCAGCGGATCGCCGCGCCGATCGACTTCCTCGGCATCAACTACTACAGCCGGCACACGGTGGCGGCGCCGGCCGACGTCGACGAAGCTGGCACCACGGAGCCGAGCGCCTACCCCGGCAGCGAGCGGGTGCGGTTCGTGCGGACCGGGGCAGCGGTGACCGGGATGGACTGGGAGGTCCACCCGGACGGCATGGTCGACGTCCTGCGGCAGGCGCACGACCTGGCGCCGGAACTGCCGCTGTACATCACGGAGAACGGGTCGGCGTACCCCGACCCGGACCACGTCGGGCCGGAGGGGGAGGTCGTCGACCCCGACCGGACGGCGTACCTCCGCGCACACCTCGGAGCGTGCGCAGCGGCCGTTGACGCCGGGTTGCCGTTGCGCGGGTACTTCGCGTGGTCGTTGATGGACAACTGGGAGTGGGCCTGGGGCTACTCACGGCGGTTCGGCATCGTGCATGTGGACTACGAGACGCAGCAGCGGACCGTGAAGCAGAGCGGGCACTGGCTCGCGGCGTTCCTCCGCGACGCGGACTGATCCGCGGTCACGCGAGCCGTCCGCGCCGCAGCCCGACGGGGACGGCGATGACGGACGGGAGGCGCGGTGCCGGCTGGCACCGCGCCTCCCGTCCGTCGTGCTGTCGACGGCCCGACGCGCTCACCGCCCCGGGATCGCCACCACCCGCTCGTGGTCCCATGGCTCGGTCCACCCGACCCGGTCGAACAGGCCGTCGAGCAGCGTCGCGGTGAAGCCCCAGACGACGTGCGAGCCGGACCCGGTGCGGACCGTGAAGGCCGGACCGCGCCACTCCCTGCCGTCGCGGTGGAACACCGTGACGCCGCGGTTCGCCGGGTCGAGCAGATCGGCGACCGGTGCCCGGAAGACGGCTGCCGACTCCGCCTCGTCCACGACCCTGACCGGCGACGGCGTACGCCACCACCCGAGCACCGGGGTGACCAGGTGCCGCGAGTGGGCGAGCGGCACCGGTGCGGCAGCACCGAGCACGTCGACGCCCGTGACGTCCAGGCCGGTTTCCTCACGGGCCTCCCGGAGGGCGGCAGCGACGGCGTCGACGTCGCCGGGGTCGACCCGGCCGCCCGGGAACGCCACCTCGCCGGCGTGTGAGCGCAGGGTGGCGGCACGGGCGAGCAGGAGCACGTCGAGGTCCCGCGAGACGTCATCGGCTCGAGCGGGACGCGCACTCGGGACGCGGTCGAGCGTGCCGAACAGCATGAGCACCGCCGCCCGCCGTGGGGACGGGGCCGCGGGCATCCCGGTGACGAGGGGCGCCGTGCCGGGTGCGACGGCCGCCGCGAGCTGTCCCCGCGCGCTCACAGCGCCCTCGGAGCGACGGAGACGGAGGACGTGCAGGGCGAGGTCATCAGATCAGCCTAGGCACCGGGCGGTGTCCGAGCCGGCCCGCGCTGTGCGGAGAGCGTCGACGGGTCCGGGCGGTCACGGCACCCCCTGGCTGGCCAGGGGGGCGTCGCCGGGTCCGCACGCTGTTCCGCGAGCGTCGGGACGGCTGTGATCGAGGCATGACAACGACCACCACGACCCAGACCCTCGTCCACCACGACACGGCGTTGGCACTCCTCGGCGTCACCCGGACCCACGGCTCCGGTGACGCGAGCGTGACCGCGCTCCGCGACGTCACCCTCGAACTCCCCACCGGCTCCTGGACCGCGATCATGGGTCCGTCCGGCTCCGGGAAGTCGACCCTCCTGCAGATCGCCGCGGGCCTCGACCACGTCGACTCCGGCCGCGTCGTGCTCGGCGGGACGGACATCACCGACGCCAGGGACCACGAGCGCACGCTGCTGCGCCGCAACCGCATCGGGTTCGTCTTCCAGGCATTCAACCTCATCGCGTCGCTGACCGCGGAGCAGAACGTCGCGCTGCCGCTCGAACTCGCGGGTCGCCACCCGTCCCGACAGATGATCCGCGACGCCCTCAGCCGCGTCGGCCTGGGCGACCGGGTGGGACACCGGCCACGGGAGCTCTCCGGCGGGCAGCAACAGCGCGTCGCGATCGCCCGCGCGATGATCACCGCACCCGAGGTCCTGTTCGCCGACGAGCCGACCGGGGCGCTCGACTCCACCGCCGCCCGCGTGGTCCTGGCGATGATGCGCGAGATGACCGACGCCGGGCAGACCATCCTCATGGTCACCCACGACCCGGCTGCCGCGGCCGCCGCCGACTCCACCGTGTTCCTCCGCGACGGCCAGCTCGTCGACGCACTCACCGGCGCCGACGCCGCCACGATCGCGAACCGCCTCGTCAGCCTGGAGACGGGACGATGAACCGCATCGCACTGAGCGGGTTCCGGGAGCGCTGGCAGACGTACGTCGGCGCGATCGTCACCGTCGCCCTCGGCGTCGGGCTCGTGCAGGCGTCGCTGCTGCTCCTGCTGTCCGTGCTCGGCATGCAGCCGGCGGCCGACGCCGGCGCGCTCACCCAGGCCCGGTCCGACGGCAGCAGGATCGTCGCGGTCACCGTCGTCTCCGTCACCCTCGGGTTCGCCGCCTTCCTCGCGGTGTCCATCATCGCGTCGACCTTCGCCTTCTCCGTCACCGAGCGTCGACGGGACCTCGCCCTGCTGCGCATCGTCGGAGCCGAGGTCGGGCAGGTACGACGGATCCTGCGTGGCGAGGCCGTCGTCCTCGGCCTCGTCGGGGCCGCGCTCGGCATCCCGGTCGGCATCGCATTGATGGCGGTGGAGACGCGCATGCTCGTGACTGCCGGTTTCGTGCCGTCGGGCTTCTCCCCGGTCTGGTACGTGTGGATCGTCCCCGCGTCCCTCGCCGTCGGGATCGGCCTCGCATCTGCCGGGGTCGCGGTCGCCGCTCGGCGAGCCGCCCGGGTCGACCCGCTCGACGCGGTGCGGGAGACCGGCGCCGCGGCACGACCGATGACCCGATCGCGGTGGATCGGTGGGCTCGTGCTCGCCGTGGCGACGGTCGCCCTGGTCGTCCTCGCACCCGTGGGTGGGCTCGCCGGCGCGCAGGCGATGGCGATGTCCGCCGGCATCACCGGCGCACTCGCGATCACGATGACCGCCCCGGTGCTCGTGCCGCTCGTGGCGGCCGTCCTCCCGCGTCCGCGTTCGGCGATCGGGTCGTTGGCCGTCGCGGAACTCCGCGACGCCCGGACGCGATCGGCCTCCACCGCCGCCCCGCTCGTCGTGCTGCTGGCCCTGGTGCTGAGCCAGCCGATCGCGATGCTGTCCTTCTCGGACGCCGCGACCGCCCAGATCGCGCGGGGCACGGACGCGGACCTCGTGCTGCAGACGACCGGCGCGTTCACCGCGGACCCGACTTCGGTGCCCGGGGTCGCGGCCGCGTCCACCGAGTGGGCCGTCCCCGTGCGGGTCCAGCCGTCCGGGCCGGCCGTCCCGGGGATGTCCGAGGAACTCGCGGGGACGCCGCTCGCCGTCACGACGGAGGCCCTCGTGGTCGACCCCGAGGGGTTCGCGGCGGCACACCCCGGTGCGGGCGCCGCGATGCAGGACCTCGGCGGTCGGTCCGCGGCCCCCGGCCCCGGTGCGACCGGACTCGGTCTCGGACGAGCCGGGACCGTGGCCATCGGTGACCGTGCCCTCGGGGCGGTCCGGTTCGGCCTCCCCGTCGCGGCCGGGAGCGCCGGGCAGGTCGGGATCGTCGTCCCCCGGGACCTGGTGCCGGCGGACGTCCTGGCCGACAGCCCCGCGACCACGTTCGTCGTCCTCGACCAGGGCGCGGACCGCGAGGCCGTCACCGCCGCCCTCGCCCGCATCGGGACGGTGGCGGAGACCGACGCCTGGGCGGCGGACGCCGGGGCAGCCGGCCTCGACCAGAACACCCGCGTCCTGCTCGTCGTGATGGCGGTCGGAGCGCTCTACGCGGTGATCGGTGTCCTCAACGCCGTCGCGATCGCGACCTCCGGCCGACGCCGGGCCTTCGCGGTGGCCCGCGCGAGCGGGATGACGCGCGGACAGGTCCTGGCCGCGGCGACACTCGAGACCGTCCTCGTCGCCGGCTCGGCGGTCGGGCTGGCGCTCGTCGCGACCGCGATGACCGCGGCGGCCGTGCTCGCCGGGACGGCCCAGGCCACGGGAGCAGCGGTGCTGCACGTGCCGTGGCTCCTCGTCGTCGTGGCGAGCGGCGGCGGACTCGTCCTGACGGGGGCGGCCGGGCTCGTGGCGGCGGCGGTCGCGACGCGTCAGGGCCCCGCGACGCTCCTGGCAGCGCGAGGATAGGCCCGTGACGGAGAGACGACGACGGTACGTCGACGAGTGGCGCGGCTGGACCGGGCGGACCTGGTACCTCCTGACGGCGCTCCCGGTGGACCTCGTCGGCTTCGTCGTCGTCCTGACCCTGCTGTGTCTGGGACTCGGGCTGGGGATCGTGTGGGTGGGGCTCCCGGTGCTGGCCGTGACCGTGCGGATCGGACGCCTGCTCGGGGTGTTCGCCCGTCGCCGGGCGGGCAGGGTCGGCGAGGTCCCGGACGCTCCGGACTGGACGGTCCGTCCTGACCTCCCGACCGGCGTCCCCGGGGTGCGGTTGGTGGCCCCGCTCGCCGACACCAGGAACTGGGCCGCGACCGCCCACGCCCTCGCGACCTTCCCGGTGTCGGTCGCCACGTGGGTGGCCACGGTGACGTGGGGCGCGCTCGCACTGGGCGCCGTCACGTACCCGGCGTGGACCTGGGCCGTCACCCCGGCCGACGACATCTGGCTGGAGCGGGTGGCCGCGGGCATCGGGGAGACCGGGCAGTGGACCGGGACGGTGCTCCGCCCGCTGGTCGTCGTCCTCGCCGGACTCGTCCTCGCCGCGACGTTCCCGATCGTCACACGCGTCCTGATCGTGCCGCACCTGGTGCTCGCCGGACTCCTCCTCGGGGAGCGGCAGGACGTCCGACTGCTCCGCGGGGCGCAGCGCGCCGAGGCCGGACGTCGGGCCGCCCTCCTCGCCGAGGACGCGTCGCTGCGCCGGCTCGAGCGGGACATCCACGACGGCCCCCAGCAGCAGCTGCTCCGCCTGCAGTACGACCTGGCCATCGCCCTCCGCCGGTTCCCGGACGACACCGCAGCGGCCGAGCGGCTCGTCGAGGAGTCGTTGGACCGGTCGAAGGCCGTGCTCGAGACGATCCGGAACCTCTCCCGCGGGCTCGCACCGCCGATCCTCCAGGACCGCGGTCTCGCGGCGGCCGTCGAGGCCCTGGCCGAGGACAGCGTCCTGCCGACGACGGCGGACGTCCGGCTGGACGCCGCCGGGGCCGGGCTCGCCGCCGTCGAGCGGAGTGCCTACGCGATCCTGTCGGAACTGCTCACGAACGTGACGAAGCACGCCCACGCGAGCAGCGCGAGGATCCGGGCGGTGGCCGCCCCGGGCGGCGACCTCGAACTGGAGGTCCGCGACGACGGGGTCGGCGGTGCTCGACTCGACCCCGGCCATGGTCTGGACGGACTCCGGGACCGTGTGGAGGGCCTCCAGGGCGCGTTCACGGTCACCAGCCCACCCGGGGGACCGACCGTGGTGCGGGTCCGCATCCCGGTCCCCGTCGAGGCACCGGCGACCGGAGGCCGTACCCTGGCCGGGTGACCCTCGGAGCAGGTGCAGTCCCCGCGTTGCGCATCGTCCTCGCCGAGGACTCGGTCCTGCTCCGGGAGGGCACGATCCGCCTGTTCGAGGAGGCCGGGTTCACGATCGGCGGGTCGTACGGTGACGCCGGCGCCCTGCTCGCGGAACTCGCCACCGTGCGACCGGACGTCGCCGTGCTCGACGTGCGGATGCCGCCCACGTTCCGGGACGAGGGCCTCCGCGCGGCGATCCGGATCCGGACCGAGCACCCCGAGGTGGCGGTGCTGCTCCTCAGTCAGTACGCCGAACTCGACTACGCCCGGGAACTCCTGGCGACCGGCGAACACCACGTCGGGTACCTGTTGAAGGACCGGATCTCGTCGATCGACGACCTCCGGGACGACGTCGCCCGGGTCGCCCGCGGCGGTCTGGTCCTCGATCCGCAGATCGTGCAGCGGCTCATCGCCCGCCGGACCGACCCGGTCGAGCGCCTCACGCCACGGGAACGCGACGTCCTCCGGCTCATCGCCGAGGGGCAGACCAACCAGGCGGTCGCGCACCGGCTGCGCATCGCGGTCGCCTCCGTCGAGAAGCACATCAGCTCGATCTTCACCAAGCTCGACCTCGAACCGACACCCGACGCGCACCGGCGGGTGCTCGCCGTCCTCGCCTGGCTGCGGGGCGGCGGCGCCTGACGCCAGCGGGACCCTGACGACACCGGACCGGGAGGACCACCGGATGCCACTGCCCGACCACATCGTGATCCGCCGCACCGGCCGCGACGACTGGGCCGCGTTCCGCGACCTGCGCCTGCGGATGCTCGCGGACACCCCGCTCGCGTTCCTCGAGACCCTGGCGCACGCACGACAGCTCGACGAGGACGAGTGGCGTCGGCGTGCCGGCAGCGGTGCCGACGACGACACGCCCTGTTTCGTCGCCGAGGACGTGACGACCGGTGCCTGGGCCGGCATCATGGGCGGTCGCCTCGACGGCGGGCACCCGCTCCTGGTCAGTGTGTTCGTCGACCCGCACCATCGTGGCCGGGAGTCGGGCGTGACGGACGCCCTCCTCGACGCAGTGGAGGACTGGGCACGGGGCCACGGTGACCGTTTCCTGCTGGACGTGCACGAGGAGAACCCGCGCGCCATCGCCTTCTACCGTCGCCGCGGGTTCGTCCCGACCGGCCGCCGCGTGCCCTACCCCCTGCCGCCACACGGCGAGGAGCTGGAGCTGGTGAAGTCCCTGCGCTGACCGGTCCCGGGCCGGCCGACGTTGTCCGCTGCACGCGCCCGTGTGCGGCACGACCGGGGTGTTCCCGGGCAACGGGTCTTTGATGGTCTGGCGAAAGGGGCTCCCGATGAAGACCATCCACTACGACAGCACCGCGATCCTCACCAGTGACGACGTCGCCGACGCCGTGATCGAGTACGCCGCAGCGCTCTCCGGAGGCGACCGGGCCGACACCGTGGCCGTGCCGAGCGTCGCCGAGGACGGCACGATGACGACGACGAAGATCCTCATCGGACCGTCGAGCGAGGTCGTCGTCTCGGACGCCGAAGAGGACGAGCTCGAGCTCGAGAACGACGAGTTCGTCGCCCGGTTGCGCGCCGCTGCCCGCACGTTCGGGCACGACACCGTGATCCACGCCGACACCCGGTCGGACCTGACCGAGGGCGACGAGGAGCCCGGAGCCCCGGCGGAGCCGGCGAAGCCCTGAGCCGCGATCCGGGCCTCCCGGTCGTCAGCGCGAGGCGGCGGCGGACCGCAGCGTCGCTTCCGCGTCGTCGAGGTAGTCGGCGAGCAGCGACGCCGCGCCGTCCCGGTCGCCGGTGCGCAGCGCTGCGACGATCGCCTCGTTCCGGTCGACGAAGTCCGCGTGGAACGCGGCCGGGTCGTCGGTGGTGAGGAACGCGAGCCGCATCTCGGCGAGCAGCGAGTCCATGAGCACGTGCAGCCGTTCACTGGGCACGGCCCGGACGAGTTCCGAGTGGAAGCGGATGTCCGCGGTGCCGACCGCGCGCCAGTCCCCGGCGACGGCGGCAGCGCGGGCGTCCGCGACGGCGGCGGCCGCGGCGGCCAGGGCGGGGGACTCCGGGGCGCAGGCGCGGATGCCCGCCTCCTCGAGGACCCGACGGGCCGCGTAGAGGTCCGTCACGTCGTCGGCCGACAGGCGCCGGACGAACACCCCGCGGTTGAAGACGTGCTCGACGAGCCGGTCGCGGGCGAGCAGCCGGAAGGCCTCGCGCAGCGTGTTCCGTGAGACGCCGAGCTGGTCGCTCAGCCGCTCCTCGGACAAGCGCGCCCCTGGCATGAAGGCACCGTCCGCGATCGAGGACCGAAGTCGGGCCGCGGTCGACTCAGCGCCGCTGACGGTTCGGGTCATGGCCTGATCCTGACAGAGGGAGCGTCCGGACCGGCCGAACGCGGGCTCGTGTGACCGCCGTGTTACAGATGCCGGCCGGGTCTTGAGATTGTTCAACAATGCAGGCCAGACTGTCCCGCATGTTCGTCCTCATCGGCGTCGCCGTCGTGATCATCGGCTTCGCGCTGCGCATCAACGCGCTGCTCGTGGTCACCGTGGCGGGCATCGTCACGGCAGCCATCGGCGGGATCGACCCCGTCGGCATCCTCACCGCGTTCGGGAACGGTTTCGCGTCCAGCCGCAGCGTCACGACGTTCGCACTCGTGCTGCCGGTCATCGGCCTCATCGAGCGGTACGGACTGCAGGACCAGGCGAAGCGCCTCATCGCGAAGCTCGACAAGCTGACCACCGGCCGCATCCTCGCCGGGTACCTCGCGGTCCGGCAGGTCACCGCCGCCGTGGGTCTGACGAGCATCGGCGGGCCGGCGCAGACCGTCCGCCCGCTCGTGCACCCGATGGCGGAGGGGGCGGCGACGAAGAAGTACGGCCGCATCGACGAGCGGATGCGCGAGAAGATCAAGGGCTTCTCGGCGTCGTCCGACACCGTCGGGGTGTTCTTCGGCGAGGACGTGTTCGTCGCGGTCGGGTCGATCCTGCTCATCACGACCTTCGTCGACACCACGTACGGCCTTGCCCTCGAGCCGATCGACCTGGCGCTGTGGGCGATCCCCACCGGCATCGCGGCGCTCGTCGTGCACGGTGTCCGCCTGCTCCTGCTCGACCGGAAGCTCGACAAGATGGCGGCTGACGTCCGCCAGACCGAGGAGGTCGCGGCGTGATCACCAGCGAATGGCTCTACTGGCTCATCGGCGCGTTCTTCATCGCCGTCTCCGTGTTCATCGTCACGGACCGCAGCCACGCCAAGCGGGTCGGGAACGCGGCGTTCTGGGGCATCCTCGGACTCTCGTTCTTCGCCGGCACGTTCGTCGTGTCCGGCGCCATCCCGGCCTGGGCACTCGGCGTCGCGGTCCTGGTGATGGTGGCGCTCGCCGGGCTCGGGTTCACCGGCACGACGAGCCGCACGCGGGTCGCGAGTGTCCCGGGCGCCGGGGTCGGCTCCGCGACCGGTCCGGCCGAAGCCACCGCCGTCACCACCCGACCGAGCTCCAGCACGAGCGTCCTCGCGACGACGAGTCCGGACGAGCGCGCCGCGTCCGCGCAGCGGTTCGGCAACAAGCTGTTCATCCCCGCGCTGGTGATCCCGGTCGTCGCGGTGCTCGTCGCGACCCTCGGCCCGCTCGTGTCGATCGGCGGGGAGCCGCTGCTCGCCGAAGGCAGCGCGACCCTCACCGGGCTCGGCATCGGCTCGGTGCTCGCCGTGGTCGTCGCGGTGTTCGTGCTCCGTCCGCCGCGGCTCGACACCCCGGTCCGCGAGGGTGCCCGCCTGCTGCAGGCGATCGGCTGGGCGGCACTCCTGCCGCAGATGCTCTCCACGCTCGGGATCGTCTTCACGCAGGCCGGTGTCGGCACGGCGGTCGGCACGATCATCGAGGCGGTGCTGCCGGACGGCTCGCTGTTCGCCGCCGTGATCGTGTACTGCCTCGGCATGGCGCTCTTCACCGTCATCATGGGCAACGCCTTCGCGGCCTTCCCGATCATGACCGCGGCGGTCGGCTGGCCGGTGCTGGTGCAGGGCTTCGACGGCAACCCGGCGGCGATCTTCGCCATCGGCATGCTCGCCGGCTTCTGCGGCACTCTGGTCACCCCGATGGCCGCGAACTTCAACCTCGTGCCCGCTGCCCTGCTCGAGATGCGGGACAAGTACGGGCCGATCAAGGCGCAGCTCCCGACCGCCGGGGTCCTGCTCGTCGTCAACATGGGAGTGATGTACCTTGTCGCATTCTGACCCCGCCCCCACCGGCGCATCCGCCGACCTCGGCCGTTCCGCCTGGGCGGCCGGCTTCGCCGCCGTCGCGCTCGACAACATCACCCGCGAGTACCCGTACGCGTCGCACCACACGACGTCCGGTCCGGACGACCGTGCGCTCCCCGTCGAGCTGCACCCCGCCTTCGCCACGTCCTACGACTGGCACTCCTCGGTGCACATGCACTGGCTCGCCGCCCGCCTGGTCGCCTTCGGCGTGCCCGCCGACCTGGAGGCCCGGATCACCTCCGTCCTGCAGGCCCACCTGTCCGAGGCCCACCTGGCGACCGAAGCGGCGTACCTCCGCGCGACCCCGCACTACGAGCGCCCCTACGGCTGGGCGTGGCTGATGCGCCTCGCCGCCGAGGTGTCCGCCTCCGAGGCGCCGGCGGTCCGGGCGCTCGCGCCGGGGTTCGCACCCGTCGTCGAGGTGCTCGAGGACCTCGTCACCCGCTGGGTCGACGGCGCGGCCCACCCGGTCCGGCACGGGGTGCACTCGAACTCGGCGTTCGGACTGCTGCTCGTGCTCGAGGGTGCTCGCTCGCTCGGCCGACACGACCTGGTCGCGACGGTGGAGCGCGCTGCCCGCGAGTGGTTCGGTGCCGACGCCGGCTGGCCCTTCGCCTGGGAGCGGAGCGGGCACGACTTCCTGTCCGCCGGACTGGCCGAGGCCGATCTCATGCGCGCGGTCCTGCCGGCGGACGAGTTCGCCCCGTGGGCCCGCTCGTTCCTCGTGCAGGTCACGGAGGGCGACGCGGTCCTCACCCCGACGGTGGTGCGCGACGAGAACGACCCGCAGCAGGTGCACCTGTTCGGCCTCGACCTGTCCCGCGCCGGGTCCGCACGCCGCATCGCCGACGCCCTCCGGGCAGCGGGCGCGGACGGTGTCGAGACGGCCGCGCTGCTGGACGCCGCCGCCGACTCGTTGCTCGCCGCTGGCCTCGCCGCGAGCGTCGGTGAGGAGTACTACTCCACCCACTGGCTCGCGAGCTTCGCGTGGGACGCGATGGAGGCCCGGGAGCACGCGGCCCGCTGACCTGTCGCGTGGTGCGAGGGGTCAGGCGAGGGGGATCGTCCGACCGAAGGTGCGGGTGACCGGGGGCGCGGCGAGGACGGCGCCGAGCGCTTCCGCGGCACCCTCGGGCGTCGCGCGCCAGGCGACGTAGGCGTCGTGGTCGGCGGCCGTCGCCCAGCGTTCCAGGACGACCAGACGCGTCGGGTCGGCGTCGTCGACCAGGACCTCGAGCGACTCGTTGCCGGTCCGGGCGGCGGTCTGCGCGAGCGTCTCGCGGATCGCGCGCTCGACCGCCTCGGCCGACACGTCGCTGCGGAGCTCGACCTCGAGGAAGACCGTCATCGTCATGGTGTGCACCTTTCGTCTGCCGGGCCCCGTCGAGTGACGCGGCCCGTGGGGGTGAACCCGCTCGGCTCCGACCTTGTTCCGGTACCGGGGGTTGTCGTTCGTCGACCCATCGATTACCGTTGCATCGAAGATCGATACCATCGAAGATCGACAAGGGGATGAACCGATGACCACACCCGTCTACGACCCGCCGCGCGGGACGAACTCCTACCTCGCCTACGTGGTCGCCTGCGCCGTGGGGATCATCGTCGTCGTCGCCCGGTACGTGGTCGACCTCGTCGCTTCGGTGCGGTCCGGGCTCGTCTCTGTCCCGGTGCGCACGGCTCCGACGACCGAGGTCCCACAGCCGCCCGGCGGTGCGACGGTGCGCGCCGACCGTCTCACCCTGCAGGTCCGCACCGACGACGTCCCCGGCGGTGCGATCGGGCTCATCCGCGTCGGTGACGTGCTCGAGGTCGTGCTCGTCGCCGTGCTCATCGCCCTCGTCGCCGCCGTGGCGTGGACGATCTCGCGCGGGAAGCTCTTCGACCGGTCGGCGACCGTCGTCCTCGGCCTGTTGGCCGGCGCGGCCGTGCTCGCCGGTTTCGTCCCCACCTTCGTCCGACGGATGGGCTGGAACTGGGTGGTGTCCGGGCTCGGCTGGGACGGACGTCTGCCGGCACCCGTCGTCGAGCCGCCGTACGTGGCGGTGTACCTCGGGTTGCTCCTGGTGATCTGCTTCCGGTTCGCCCTCACCGCGTCGCAGCGGATGGTCCGCGACCAGTCGGGGTTGGTCTGATGGCTCCGGAGGTCGAGGACGGTCACGCGGTCGTGTGCCACATCGACGATCTGCTGGCCGAGCGCGGCATGACGCTCACCGAACTCGCGGACCGTGTCGGCGTGACCGTCGTCAACCTGTCCGTGCTGAAGAACAACCGCGCCCGGGCGATCCGGTTCTCGACGCTGACCCGGATCTGCCAGGTGCTCGGTTGCCAGCCGGGCGACGTGTTCTCGGTGCGGAGCGCCTGAGTCGTCAGTGGCGGGCCCGTCGGCGGACGACACGGAAGCGCAGCGGATCACCCGGCCGGAGCTGTGCCGCACGGTCGACGGACTCCGGTGTCAGGACGGCCACGACCGGGTAGCCGCCGGTGACCGGGTGGTCGGCGAGGAACAGCACCGGGAACCCGGTCGGCGGGACCTGCAGTGCCCCGGTCTCGACGCCCTCGCTCGGGAGCTCCCGCGCGACGGCACGCTCGAGCGGCACAGCGGCGGTGGTGCGGACCCCGACGCGGTCGCTGTCGGCGCTCACCGTGTACTCCTGACCGGTGAGCACGCCCCGCCAGTCCGGGGTGAACCAGTCGTCGCGAGGACCCGGCAGCACGTCGAGCTCGGCGGGCTCGTCGGCCCAGGGCGTGCGCGGCGGTGGGACGGCGTCGACCACGGGCCATGCCCCCGCTCGGTCGCCCACGGGCAGGACGTCCCCGACGCGCAGGGGAGCGGGACCGAGCTGGGCGAGGGAGTCCCAGGAACGACTGCCGAGCACCGGCCCGACCGCGACGCCGCCGCGGACGGCGACGTAGGCGCGCAGACGGTGCTCGGGCAGGCCGATCCGGACGGTGTCGCCGGGAGACAGTGACAGGACCTCGTAGGCGGCCGCGCCGTGGACGCGGCCGTCGGCCCGTTCGATCGACACCGGGCACGGCGCCCCCGTGACGGCGGCGAGCACGTGTGCGTCGGAACGGAGGGCGACGGAACCGAGGAGGGCCTCCAGGACGGCTGCGTCCGGAGCGTTCCCGACCATCCGGTTCGCGAGCGCTGCCGAGCCGCGGTCCGCCGCGCCGGCGGCACCCAGGCCCATGTCGCTGAGGCCCGGTCGTCCGAGGTCCTGGGTGGTGACCCCGAAGCCGACCTGCACGACCGTGAGCGTGCTCACGCGGCGGCTCCCGCGTCGACGAACCGGATCCGGGTGCCGGCCGGGGCGAGGGCGGGTGGCGTGCGCTCGAGCGACCACATCGGGACGTCGGTGCGGCCGATGAGCTGCCATCCGCCGGGCGAGGTGCGCGGGTAGACGGCGCTGAACTCGCCGGCGAGGGCGACGGCCCCGCTCGGGACCGCGGTGCGCGAGGTGTCGCGACGCGGGAGGTCGAGCGAGGGGGAGGTGCCGGTGAGGTAGCTGAACCCCGGAGCGAACCCGCAGAAGGCGCTCGTCCAGACCTGCCCGGTGTGCCAGGCGACGAGCTCGTCGCGGGTCATGCCGGTGAGCCCGGTCACCGCTCGGACGTCCTCGCCGTCGTAGGTCACCGGGACGACGACGGGTTCGCGGTCCGCGGTGTCGCCGGCGGGATCGACCGGTGCGACCTCGGAGAGCAGGGCGCGGAGCCGTCCGGCGTCGGTGACGGCGGGGTCGAACCGGAGGAGGAGGGTCCGCGCGCCGGAGACCACCTCGGTCACGCCGGGCAGGACCGCGCCGGCGAGGCCCGTCCGGAACGCCACGACCTCCGTCAGGGTGTCGAACGTCGCCAGCACCGCCGAGGCACCGGCCGTGCGGACGTCCGGGGTCATGACGCGGCGGCCGTCGAGAACGACGTGATGTCGATGCCCTGCACCGTCAGCAGCGTTCGGACGGCCCGGGCCATCGCGACCGCGTCGGGGGAGTCGCCGTGCACACACACCGAGTCGGCGCGGACCGGGATGTCGGTGCCGTCGACCGCGGTGGCGATCCCCTCGGTGACCATCCGCAGGACGCGGGCGGCGACCTCGTCCGGGTCGTGCAGCACCGACCCCGGGCGGCTGCGGGAGACGAGTGACCCGTCCGGTTCGTAGGCACGGTCGGCGAAGGACTCGCTGACCGCACGGAGTCCGTGCCGTGCCGCCGCCAGCAGCAGCTCCGAGCCGGGCAGCGCCAGGACGGCCAGCGAGGCGTCGACGTCGGCGACGGCGCGGACGACCGCCTCGGCCTGCACCGGGTCAGCGCAGGCGGTGTTGTAGAGGGCGCCGTGCGGCTTGACGTAGGTGACGCGGGTACCCGCGACCCGGGCCGCGGCGGCCAGGGCGCCGAGCTGGTGGACGACGTCGGCGTACAGCTCGTCAGGGGAGACGTGCACCGGACGGCGGCCGAACCCCGCGAGGTCGCGGTACGCCACGTGTGCGCCGACGGCCACGCCTCGTTCGGCCGCGGCCCGGCAGGTGTCGAGCATGATCGTCGGGTCACCGGCGTGGGCGCCGCAGGCGATGTTCACGCTCGAGACGACGTCGAGCATCGCCCGGTCGTCGCCCGCGGTCCAGGCGCCGAAGCCCTCACCGAGGTCGCTGTTCAGGTCGATCGATGGCACGCGGACCCCCTGTCTGGATTGTTCAACAACCTACCGGCCGCCACCGTCGCTGTCACGAGGGCGAGGTCCGGTCGGCGTCAGACCCGGGACGGCAGGGTGAGGACCTCTGCCCCGTCCTCGGTGATCGCGATGGTGTGCTCGCTGTGCGCGGTCCGGCAACCCGTGGCGCTGCGGAGCGTCCAGCCGTCCGGGTCCGTGACGAGCTCGTCCGTGTCGACCATCACCCACGGCTCGAGCGCGAGGAGCAGCCCCGGTCGCAGGGCGTACCCGCGACCCGGTCGGCCGTCGTTCGCCACGTGCGGGTCCTGGTGCATGGTCGAGCCGATGCCGTGCCCGCCGAACTCCAGGTTGATCGGGTACCCGGCGTCCGAGAGCACGGACCCGATCGCGTGCGACAGGTCGCCGAGCCGGGCACCCGGGCGGGCAGCCGCGATGCCGGCGGCGAGGGCACGCTCGGTCGTCTCGATGAGGGCGACGCTCTCGGGCGGGCGGCTCGTGCCGACGACGAAGCTGATGGCGGAGTCGGCGGCGTAGCCGTGGTGCACGACGGCCAGGTCGAGCGTCAGCAGGTCCCCGTCCGCCAGGGGGCGGTCGTGCGGCAGGCCGTGCAGGACGGCGTCGTTCACGGCGGTGCAGATGTGGTGACCGAACGGGCCGCGCCCGAACGAGGGGGCGTAGTCGACGTAGCAGGAGGTGGCCCCGGCAGCGGCGATCATCTCGGCCGCCCACCGGTCGAGGTCGAGGAGGTTCGTGCCGACCGTCGTCCGGCCACGGAGCGTGTGCAGGATGTCGGCGACGAGGGTGCCGGCAGCGCGCGCCCGGGGGAGCTCGGCCGGGGTGAGGATCTCGATCATGCGGGCGCTTCTTCCGTCGGGATAGTTGTAACGGTATTACTATCAGAACATGGTCCGGTTGCCGCTCACCCCCCTCGACCTCGAACGCGGGCGGCGCCTCGGTGCGGTGCTCCGGTCCGCGCGGGGGGAGCGCTCGATGCTCGACGTCGCGCTCGCGGCCGGGATCTCCCCCGAGACGCTCCGGAAGATCGAGACCGGACGCATCGCCACGCCGTCCTTCGCGACCGTGGCGGCGCTCGCCGGAGTGCTGGGGCTGTCACTCGACGCGGTGTGGGCCCAGGCCTGTGGCGGCACCCCGCGCGCTGACGGCCCGGTCGACCACCCGGGGGACCGATCTGGTATCGTTATGGATTCAGAACCAAGGGGGCTGCCCGTCGCGTGAGGTCGACGGACGGCTCGTGTACCGCTCACAGTCGGTGCCACCCGCGCGTCCTTCGGTTCGGACCCCTCGTGCCCCTCGCCGTGCGGCCCTCCGCCGGAGCACGATCCGTGTCGTCCGAAGGAGCTCCCCATGGGCACGTCCATGCCCGGATCCCGCCGCACCCTGCGCGGCAACCCGATCGCCACCCTCGTCGCCGTGTGCTTCGGCCTGTTCATGGTCGGGCTCGACGCCACGGTCGTCTCGATCGCGAACCCCGCCATCGCCGCCGACCTCGGCACCACCTTCACGCAGCTGCAGTGGATCACGAACGCGTACCTGCTCGCCCTCGCGGTGTTCCTCATCCTCGGCGGCAAGCTCGGGGACCGCTTCGGTCGTCGCCGCATGTACCTGATTGGGGTCGTCGCGTTCGCGCTGGCGTCGGTGGCGATCGGCCTGGTCGGGACGGCCACCGGCGTGATCGTCTTCCGCGCGGTGCAGGGGCTCAGCGCCGCACTGCTCATGCCGCAGACCCTGGCGCTCCTGCGCGCGACCTTCCCGAAGGAGCGGTTCGGCGTCGCCGTCGGCGTCTGGGGCGGGGCGTCGTCGGTCGCCATCGCCGCGGGCCCGATCGTCGCGGGCGTGCTCGTCGCGGCCCTCGGGTGGGAGTCCGTCTTCTTCGTGAACGCCCCGATCGCCGTCGTCGGACTGGTGTTCGGTGGGCTGGTCCTCCGCGAGTCCACGGCTCCGCACCGCGGACGCTTCGACGTCGCGGGCGTGGTGCTGCTCGCGCTCGGCCTGTTCGGCATCGTCCTCGCCGTCGTCCAGTCGGAGTCCTGGGGCTGGGGGAGCCCGCTCACCCTCGGGGTGCTGCTCGGTGGTGCGGCGCTGCTCGTGGTGTTCGTCGTCGTCGAACTGCGCGTGACCGACCCGCTGCTGCCGATGTCCCTGTTCCGCTCGTCGTCGCTCTCGATCGGGGGACTGGCCGTCGGCGCGATCTTCTTCGCGATGCTCGGCGTGACGTTCTTCCTGTCGCTGTACATGCTCAACCTCCGCGGGGTGACCGGCCTGCAGGCGGGACTCATGCAGCTCCCGCTGAGCGGTGTCTCGATCATCGCCTCGCCGATCGGTGCTGCCCTCGTCGCCAAGCTCGGCATCCGCCGCACCCTCACCGTCGGCCTGCTCATGGTCGGGGTCGCCCTGTTCGCGCTCACCACCACCACGCAGGACTCGGCGTACATCGGGATGGCGATCCCGTTCATCGTCTTCGCCCTCGGCGCGGGCTTCACGATGACCGCGGGTGCCGAGGCCGTCGTCGGCGGCGCCCCCGTGCAGCTGGCGGGCGTGGCCGGCGGGTTCCAGGCGACGGCGCTCCAGCTCGGCGGCGCACTCGGCACGTCGGTGCTCTCCGCCGTGGTCAGCGCCGGGGTGCTCTCCGGTACGACCGGTCTGGGGCTCTCGAGCGCCGCCCGGCAGGGGCTCGCCCAGGGCATCGTGCCCGACGGGCTCGGATCGGCGGCGGCCGCGACGGCCCGGGACGCGTTCCTCGGCGGGATGCACACCGCCTTCGTCGTGGCCGGGGTGGTCGCGGTCGTCGTGGCGGTCCTCGCCGCGGTGTTCGTCCGCACCCGCACAGCGCACACGTCGTCCGAGGTGTCGGAGGAGACGGTCGAGGCATCGGCCGGACACGCCTGAGCGGGCACCGATCGCGCCGGACCAGCTGACACACGGGAGGCTCGTGGCGAGCCCGCCACGGGCCTCCCGTGTGGCCAGTGCCCCTGGCCGGTCTGGCCGCTGAGCGCGGCCGACCCGGACGGGGGCATGGCGTTCGGGCGGAACGTGTCGTCTACTGTTCCTCTCACCCACGACAGCACCCGTGCCGGAGGACCCATGACGAACGAGGACCAGTCGCACCAGGCCGACGGCGCGATCGACCGCCGCCGCCTGCTCACGCTCGGCCTGGGCGCGGCCGCCGCGGCCGGGATCACCGGCGTCGCCGCGCTCCGCCCCGAGACGGCCCGAGCGGCCACGACACCGGCGCTCCTCGCGGCCGACGAGTTCGACGGGCCGGCCGGCAGCGCGCCGAACCCGGGCATCTGGCGGTACGACCTCGGCGGTGGCGGTTGGGGCAACGGCGAGCTCGAGGTGTACACGGACTCGCGGCGGAACTCGGCGCTCGACGGCAACGGGAACCTCGTCATCACCGCACGGCGCGAAGCCGACGGGTCGTACACGTCGGCCCGCCTGACGTCGCAGGGCACGTACTCCGTGCAGTACGGGCGCGTCGAGGCCCGGATCAGGATCCCGCGCGGGCAGGGCATCTGGCCCGCGTTCTGGATGCTCGGCGCCGACCTGCCGCAGGTCGGGTGGCCGGCGTGCGGCGAGATCGACGTCATGGAGAACATCGGCCGCGAGCCCGGGACTGTCCACGGCACCGTGCACGGCCCGGGGTACTCCGGCGCCGAGGGCATCGGCGGGGGTGCGACGCTGCCGCAGGGCGCGTTCGCGGACGACTTCCACGTCTACGCGGTGGACTGGCGGCCGGGGTCGATCAGCTGGTCCGTGGACGGCGCGACCTACCGCACGATCACGCCGACGGACACGAACGGCGACCCGTGGGTGTTCGACAAGCCCTTCTTCGTGATCCTCAACGTCGCGGTCGGCGGTGGGTGGCCGGGCTCGCCGGACGCCACCACCCGGTTCCCGCAGCAGATGCTCGTGGACTGGATCCGGGTCTGGCAGAACGCCTGACCGACGGCGTCGCGACATCGCCAGAGGCGCGCCGCCTCCCGTGGGACGGAGGCTCGGCGTCGGCTGCCGGTCCGCAGAACGGGTGAGGGCCCCGCAGCCGAAGCCGCGGGGCCCTCACTCGTCCTGGATGCGGGTCAGCGCACCCGGACCGAGAGCGTCGGGCTCGTGCTGCCCGCGATCGTGGTGGTGCCGCTGAAGACGGTGTGCAGCTTGTGCGTGCCCTTCTTCAGTGCGAACCGCGTCGCGGCCGAGTTGTCGACGATCTTGACGGTCTTGATGTGCTTCTTGCCGTCGTAGATGCGCGCTTCACCGTTCACCACGTTGCCGGGCGAGGTCACCTTCACGACCGCCTTCCCCTTGGAGTAGGTCATGCTCGTCGACGACGAGGCCTTCTCCACCGTGACCGCGATCGCCCGGGTCGTCGAGGAGTTCGTGCCGGAGTAGGCCGAGTCGCTGACGAAGGACGCCGTGATGCTGTGCTTGCCGACCGTGAGGGTCTTCGGCAGCGTGAAGGTCGCCTTGCTGTCCGCCACCGTCGCCGTGCCGAGCTGCTTGCCGCCCTCGGAGAAGGTCACCGTGCCGGTCTTGGCGCCGATGCCGCCGCCGATGGTCGCGGTGACCGTGACCGGCTTGGTCGTGCCGTAGGCCTGCTTCGCGGCCGAGGCCGTGAGCGTGGTGGTGGTCGCCGGCAGCGTGGCGTGCAGCGAGAACTGGTCGACGTTCGAACCGATCGGTGCCGGGTCGGCCGACTCGGTCGGCTTGAGGGTCACACCGCAGCTGTCGACACGACCGTGCTGGACGGCCGAGTTGAGCGTGGTGCAGTCGCTCGCCCGGACGTTCGTGACGGCGAGGTTGTCGTCCGTGACGCCGATCTTGACGTAGGTGCGGACGTGCTCCTGGTTCTCCACCGAGTTGGCGAAGTGGCGCTGGCCGGTCGGGTCGAGCGGGTCGGGACCGTAGCCGCCCTGGGAGGCGTCGGGGGCGGTCAGGTCGTAGTACTTCGAACCCGACGCGGAGTTGGCGGTGACGTAGATGACGCCACCGGGACCGGCGAAGACGTCCTCGGCGCCCGGCTGCTCGGCGGGGTTGGCCTTCTTGCCGTTCTTGATCGCGTAGCTGCGGGTGTACGCGTGGTCGTGGCCCTGCAGGACGACGTCGACACCCATGTCCGAGAACGCGCGGGTGAAGTCGAAGCGGCGCTGCTGGTTGTCGCGGTCGTTCGCGTGCGCAGCCGGCGAGTAGATCGCGTGGTGGTAGACCAGCGCGGTCCACTTCGCGTCGTCGCCGTGACGGGTGATGATGTCGCGGACGTAGTTCACGTGCGCCGCGTCGGAACCGCCCGAGTAGGCGTTCGAGTTGATGTCGATGAACAGGACGCCCTTGTACATGTACCAGTAGTCGCCACCCGAGTTCGCGGTGCTGTTGCCGCCCGGGTAGAAGTCCGGCACGCGGAGGGAGTTCGGCAGCTGGTTGTGCTGCTCGTAGGCCTTGCCGCCCACGTCGTGGTTGCCGATGGTCGAGGCCCACGGGTAGCGCTTGAGGACGTCGCTGCTGTCGGCGAACGCACCCCACTGGTACTCGTTGTTGGCGTTCTCGACCTGGTCGCCACCGGAGACGAGGAGCTCGGCGTCCTTCTCCTTCGTGGTGGCGTACTTCAGGGTGTCGGCCCAGCCGGCGCCGTCGTCGTCGGTGAAGCCCGACGAACCGATCTGCGGGTCACCGAAGAACAGGAAGTCGAAGTCGCCGCTGAAGCTCTTCGTGGTGAACGTGTACGGGGTCGACCAGGCGGAACCGTCCGCGGCACCCACGTGGTAGGTGTACGTGGTGTTCGGCTCGAGGTCCTTGATCGTCGCGTGCGCGTTGATGTAGCCGGACGCGGCGGTGATGCCCGGGATGGAGCGCGTCGACGAGTCGGTCGTGCTCGTGTCGGCAGCCGTGTTGGCGGCCTTCGACGCGGCGATCGTCTGCTTCGCGTCGGTGAAGACACCGCCGGTCATGCTGTCGGTCTTCTGGATCTCGAGCGACTGGGCGACGTTGGCGGGGAAGTACCACGAGGCGATGCGCTGGCTCTCGGTGGCACCGACGCCGAGCAGGATGTGGATCGGGCCACCGTTCGAGACGTTGCTCGTGGGGGTGTTGGTCGCCGCGGTCGCGGGGTTGGTGCCGACGAGGCACGCACCGGCGATGAGGGCCGCTCCGATGACGGCCCCGCCGAAGCGGAGGGTGGTGGTTCTGCGCCGGGAAGGGGCGCCGGACAGGAGACTCATGTCGTTCCGTTCTCAAGGAGAGGGATGGTGCAGCAGAGAGACTCTGCATCGCCCTGGTAGATCGTGAGTAAACGCTGTGTGACCATCCGGCTCACAGCGCCGAGGCGGTAGGGGATCAGCCCTCGACGAGCCGCTGGACGAACCAGATCATCCCCATCACGAACACGCCCGCCGTCACGGCCCCCGTCACCCAGAGCGACACGACGTGGGCCTTGCGACGCAGCAGGGACAGCGGCGGGAAGACGATGACGATGATCGCGAGCTGCACCGCCTCGATGCCGACGTTGAAGATGAGGAGCGACACGAGCAGCTGCCACGAGAACGCCTCCTGGATGCCGAGCGCGCCCGCGAAACCGAGTCCGTGGATGAGTCCGAACGCGAACACGACGGCCAGGCGGGACCACCCGGACCGGTCCAGGGCGAACCGACCGTGGTCGGCGACGACCAGCTCGTCCGCGCGCGACCGACGCTGCACGAGCCGCCACAGGTACCACCCGGCGACCGCGGCGATCGAGAGCGCGATGAGCGGCTCGACGACGATCGACGGCGGGCTCACGACGCCGAGCGCGGCGAGGATGAACGTGATCGAGTGCGCGATCGTGAACGCCGACGCCGTGTACACGACCTCGCGCAGGCGACGGGAACCGGCGATGAGCGCGATGAGGAACAGGATGTGGTCGATGCCGGTGAGCAGGTGCTCCGCGCCGAGCGTGAAGAACTCCCAGAACCGGGCTCCCGCGGACTGCTCGGTCGAGAACGACGGCTGCCCGGCGTCGAGCGTCGCCGTGCCCTCCTGGTCGTCGACGTCGTAGGTGACGATCGTCTTGGTGTCCTTCACGAACGTCTCGCTGTCCGGGAACAACCCGGACCGGACGACGTGCCCGGACGCGGTGTGCCCGGCCTCCGGGCACGTGAACTCCGCCGTGACGTGTGCGTACGGCACCTCGTCCTGCAGGTCCACGCGGACCGAGTCGTCGAGCGCGCCGGTGCACTCCCGACCGCCGGAGGTCACCGCGAAGCGGTCGAACACGTACCGGCCGATGGAGTCGAGGTGCGTCTCGGCGGCGCGCACCATGCCCGGGAAGTCGCCGTCGTCCCAGGCCGCCTGCCCCTGACGGTAGAGCGCGTCGTCATCCTCGCTCGTCCCGACGGACACGAGCATGAGGTCGTACTCGAGCCCGAGTCCGGCCCGGACGGTCTCGGCCCCCTGGCCGGTCACGTCCGCGTAGACGACGGAGCTGAACCCGTGGGCGCTCGCCGCGGACGCGCCGACCAGGAGGCTCACGGCCACCGTGCCGACCAGGACCACGGCGGCGACGATCCGGGCGATGAACGAGGGGAGGAGGGGGAGCCCGGTGGGAGCGGGGCGGGTGCTTCGGTGCTTCACCGGCCGACCATCGCGGCCGAGGGTGACCAGCAGGGAAACACTCGGCAACCAGCAGTGGGACGGGCTCTGGACAGCGGCTCGAGGGGGTTCGCCACGGGGTGCCGGTGTGCTTGCATGGCCTCTCGTGACCCGCAACGCTCCCCGCCCCGCCGTCCTCCTCACCGCCGCTGCGGTGGTGCTGGCCGGCACGGTCCTCGCGGCCGGGTGTTCGGCGGCGACGAGTGGCCCGTCAGGCGGCACGGCGAGCGGAGACCGCGCCACCAGCCAGAACGGCACCGCCCAGTCGGTTGCCCCCACCCCGGTCCGCGGCACCGGCACCCTGGGCGAGGACTTCGCCGACCACGAGAACCCGCCTGCGCCGGAGGCCACGATCAACCCGGCCCCGGGGTCGTGGGACGACGTCGCGCCCCCGGCGGACTACCGCGTCGTGCTGCTCTCGCCCGGCGACCCCGATGCCGAGACCGAGACACTCGTGGACGCCGTCGAGTCCTGGGCCGAGGCCGAGGACGTCACGGTGGTCCCGGTCGTCGCGGACACCGTCGACGACCGCTTGCCGTCCGTCGCGACGGCGATCGGGAAGCGCTCGGACCTCGTCATCAGCGTCGGCGACGATATGGTCGACCCGATCGCCGCGATCTCACCCTCGGCCCTGCACCAGCAGTTCCTGGTGCTCGGTGCCGAGATCGCCGAGCCGACCTCGAACGTCACGGCCGCGGACTGGACCGGAGCGGGCTTCCGCGGGGAGGGGCTCGGCGTCTCGAGCCACCACGACCCGTCGACCTTCACTGACGAGCGCGCTGGACGTGCGCTCCGCGCCGGGGTCGCTGCGGCGCTGAACGGCTTCAGCGGCATCGTCGTCTGGGTCCCCTGACCGCCGCGGTACGCATTCGGGATCGTCCGTGAGCCCGCACCGGAGCCGGGACGTATCCTCTGGGACGGAAGCAACGTCGGTTCCGGCCAAGCCTCGAGCGCCTCACCCCCGCCGAGACGTCACTCGCCACCCTGAGCTCCTCGTGACTGAACACATCATCGAATTCGTCGCCCGCGACCGCACGGGCATCACCACCGTCGTCACCGCCAACGGTGTCATCGACGCGGACACCGTGATCCGCAACATCTCCGCCGGGCACTCCGGGTACGCCGTCGCGGCCGCGGGCAGCCGCCCTGCGCCGGTGCGCAGCCTGATGGCGCTCGGCACGCCGTACCTGTTCGCGAACTGGGACGGGTCGAAGCGGAACAACCTGCACGACCTGGCCTTCACGGCACCGATCCGGACGGTCCCGACGGCGCCACCGGCCGGCGTCCGGTTCCGGATGGCCGTGGTCGAACGGCTCGCCGCCGTCCTCGGACGTGTGAAGAACCGGGCCTGACCGCGGTCGGTCCGGCAGTGGCCCGCACCACTCGTGAGCAGCCGACGCCCCCTCGCACGGTGCCGTGACGGACGGGAGGCCCGGACCACGTGAGCGGTCTGCTCACCTGGTCCGGGCCTCCCGTCCGGTGCTCGCGTGTTGCGCGGCGTCCCGCCGACGACTGCCGCTCGACGCGTCAGCGCGTGACCTCGTCGAAGTCCGTGACGCCCGACGCGACGGCGGCCGCCCGGCGTGCGCGCATCGACGGTGCGGCGAGAGCGCCGAGGACCGCGAGGACCGCGACGCCCGCGCAGGCCCAGAAGCCGATCGTGAAGGCGTCGTCGGTGGGCAGACCCTGCGGGGTGCTGTGCGAGGTGATGAGCGCCGCGATGACGGCGGTGCCGACGCTCGACCCGATCGTCCGGACGACGGTGTTGGCGCTGATCGCCTCGCCGGTCTGGTTTGCGGGCACGCTCTCGATGATGGCGTTCGAGCAGGCCGCGAGGGCGAGGCCGATCCCGATGCCGGTGAGGACGCCGGAGACGACGACCTCGGCGATGTCGGCGTGCGAGACGGCGGGGATCGCGAAGGCGGCGACGATGGCGATCCCGCCGAGGAGCATCGGCGGCTTCGGGCCGACCCGGCGGACCAGGATGCCCGCGATCGGTCCGGCGATGACCATCATGACCACGGTCGGCAGGAGGAAGAGCCCGGCCTCGGTGACGTCCTTGCCGAACCCGTAGCCGAGCGCGGTCGGGAGCTGGAGGAGCGTCGGGACGAGGACGAACGTGCCGAACATCGCGAACCCGAAGACGAGGGCGACGACGTGGGCGGTCCAGACCCCGCGGACGGCGAACAGGCGCACGTCGATGAGCGGCTCGGCCACGCGGAGCTCGACGAACACGAAGACCACGAGCGCGACCGCGCCGAGGACCAGCAGACCGACGGTCTTCACGTCGCCCCAGCCCCACGTCTGTCCCTCGCTGACGGCGAGCAGGATCGCGACGAGCGAGACGGCGAGGACGGCGGTGCCGGCCACGTCGAGGCGGCCGGGCTTCCGGACGGGGGACTCCGGCATGCCGAAGACGGCCCCGAGCAGGGCGATCACCACGAGGACGGCGGGCAGCCAGAACAGCCAGTGCCAGGACAGGTGCTCGACGATCGGACCGGCGGCGACGATGCCGACACCGGCGCCGATGCCGAAGATCGCGGAGAGCAGGCCGATCGTGACGCTCACCTTCTCCTTCGGCAGCTCGTCACGGACGATGCCGATGGACAGTGGCATCACCGCGCCGGCGGCGCCCTGCAGGGCGCGGGCGACGATGAGGACGCCGAGGTTCGGGGCGAGCGCTGCGAGGACCGCGCCGGCCAGGAGGATCGTGAGGACCCAGATGAGCACCTTGCGCTTGCCGACCATGTCGCCCAGGCGACCGAGGATCGGCGTGAGCACGGACGCAGAGAGCAGGTACGCGGTGAGGACCCAGCTGGCGGCGCTGGTCGAGGCGCCGAGGTCCTGGCCGATGGTGGAGAGGGCCGGGGCGACGAGGGACTGCAGCACGGCGAACGACAGGCCGCCGAGGGACAGGTACACGATGATCGCCGTGCTGTTCGGGCGGCGCTCGCGTGCGGTGGTCGGCGTGGAGCCCGTTCGTGGGCTCTCGGTGGCGGTGGACATCGTGCTCCGTCCGGTCGTGATGGTGTCGGGCCGACGACGCTGTCGAAGTCAACAACTGCTGACTCGACGAGGGTACGCAGTTCCGGCACGATGTCAACACGTGCTTACACGAGGGCGCGGCGCGCTACCCTCGGCACATGAGCAAGGACGCCGCCGCCACCCGCCTGGCGCTCGTGCAGGCGGCTCGTCGGCGCTTCGCCTTCGACGGCTACCGTGCGACGACCGTCCGGGACATCGCCGCCGACGCGGGGGTCAACGTGGCCCTCATCAACCGGTACTTCGTGTCGAAGGTGGGGTTGTTCCGTGCGTGTCTCGACCGAGCCGTGCCCGACCGTGACCTCGGCGCTCCGGATCTCGACCGTGCGGTCGGCGGTCTCATCCGCCACATCATCCGCTCGCCGACGGACGAGGACTCGATGCAGCTGCTGCTGCTGCTCCGGAGCTCCGGGGACGAGGCCGTCGACGCGATCCGTCGGGAGACCCTCCGCGGCTACGCCGAGCGCCTTGCGGGAGCGGTCCGTGCCGGCCGCACCACGCTGGTCGACGACGACCTGCTCGTCCGTGCCGAGATCGCCCTGTCCGTCGTGCTCGGCATGACGATGATGCGGACGTCGACGCGGGTCGAACCCCTGGCGTCGGCCGACGTGGAGGCGGTCGCCGTGCCGCTCGAGGAGGCGCTCCGGGCCCTGCTCGGCGGCCAGGCGTCCTGACCGGACGACCCGGCGTCAGGAGTCGGCGGGGCCGAGCTCGACCGACGCGGGACGCTGCTGGTCCGGCAGGAGGTACCGGGCGACGGATGAGTCCTCGTCCTGCTCGTCGACGTCCCGCTCGGTGACGATCGCCACAGGGGTCGCCGGCGAGACGAGGAGCAGGGCGGGCGTCGCTCGGCCGTCCCCGTAGTTCACCTGCAGCCACATGAACGGCTGTGACCGGAGGCCCTCGTCGATGCGTGCTCGCACGGTCTCGGTGTCTTCGTTGGCGATCGTGTACTGGGTGCCGCCGTACGTGACGATGGTGCGCTTCACAGGGTCTCTCCGGTGTCGGTCGGTTCGGGGACGATGCGGAGGCCCGCGGACGACCCGGCGGTCAGACCGAGCGCTTCGACCCAGGCGCGGTTCACAGCAGGCACGCGGCTGCCGGAGTACCGGAAGACGAGGGGCATCGAGCGGTCGAGCCAGATCGCGGTCCGTCCGTCACCGAGCTCGACGTCGTCCTTCCACGAGAACATGAACGACTCGCCCCGGCGCAGCTTCATGCCGATCACGATCTGCAGGTGGGTGAGCAGGCGGTCGTCGAACTCCGCGGTGAACGTCGAGTCGTAGACGAGTTTGCCCATGGTGGTGTCCTTCCGCGCCGACTGTCCGGCTTCGGCTGAAGCCTAGGCGTCCCCCAGGAGGCACCGGACAACCTGGCCGACATGCGCCGCATCCACTACGTGAACAGCTACGTCCTGACCGGGGACCGCACCTGCAAGGCCCTCCTCCGGTACGCCCGTGCCCTCGCCGTCGCGAACCGGTCCGACGTCGTCCAGATCCCGGTGGTCACGGAGGGTGGGAGCAGAGCCTACGCGCACCTGCTCATCGGGCCGGCGAGCGAGATCTACTCGACGCCCGTACCCGACAGCCCGGACGAGCCGTTCGACGAGGACGTCATCGCGTACCTGGAGCGGGAGACCCTGCGTCTCGAGCCAGCCCGGCCCGCGTGGAACCAGGAGATGACCGACGTGCCGGACCTCGACGAGTACTCCGACCTGCAGGACCTGCAGGGGTCCTGAGGGTCAGCAGCGCCCCGAGCCCCACGACCACCGCGGCGACGAGGAACACCGGCCCGGTCCCGGCCGCGCGGACCGCCGACCCCGCCAGACCCGCGCCGAGTGCCTGGCCGAGCACGAGCACGACGAAGAGCACGGACGTCCCGGCCGCCGCCCGCTGTGCGTCCAGTTCCGTCGTCCAGGCGATCAGGGCGCCCGTCGCCGCGGTGTAACCCCAGCCGAACAGCGCGCAGCAGACGAGGGCGACGACGACCAGTGCCGTCGGGGGCATCGACGGCGCCAGGCCGAGACCGAGCGTGGCGATGGCGACCGCCGCGCACGTGACGGTCCACGCGCTTCGGGCCCGCAGTTCGCCGAGGCGCCGGGCGGTCAGGGCGACCGCCGCGCCCCCGGCACCCACGGCGATCCACGCCAGGATCGAGACGGTGGCGGAGGTGCCCGCATCCACGAGCAGCGACCGCCCGTACGTCCACACCGCGGCCGACCCCGCGCCGAGCAGCAGCGCGACGACCACGAGGCGGCGGTGGGCGACGAACCAGGTCCGCGGTGGCAGGCCGACGGGCCGCGACGGCTCGACCGTCGCACCGTGCCGGTGGCGCGGACGCCCGTCCGTGACGAGCACCGCCGCGCCGGCCAGGAGGGTGACGACCGCCGCCGCAGTCCACGCGGTCCGCCAGTCGGGCAGGAGCACGAGGGCGACCAGGCCCGCGGCGACCAGCCCCGGTCCCGTGCCGGAGTTCACCACGGCCTGTGCCTGGTCCACACGATCGGCGGGCAGGTCCCGCTGGAGGAGCCGCACGAGCGCGGGGGAGGCGAGCCCCGCCCCGGCGGAGGCGAGGACCGCGCTGACGCCGAAGACGACGGGTCCCGTGCTGACCGCCGTCACGCCGACGCCGCACCCGGCGGTCAGGGTCGCGAGCACCACGGTCGCGCGAGGTCGGGCCGGCGCGAGCACGAACCCGACGAGCGCACCGAGGCAGTACACGAGCGACGATCCCGACGCGATCCACCCCGCCGGGCCGTCAGCGAGGGACAGGGACTGCTGGACGTCCGGCAGGAACAGCCCGTACGCCAGCCGGACCAGCCCGTAGGTCGCGGCGATGAGCGCCGTACCGCTGCCGACGAGTGCGGCCGGATGTACCAAGAACGAAAACGGTCGTTTCACTTTCCACACTCTAGGGTGCTGCCATGACGATGCGTCCAGGCACGGAGCGGAAGCTCCTCGACGCCGCCGAGGAGCTCTTCTTCACGCGGGGCATCGCCGCCACCCCGATCGATGCCGTCCTCGACCGTGCCGGGGTCTCCGCCGCGACGCTCTACCGCGGCTACGCCAGCAAGGAGGCGCTCGTCGCCGCAGCGCTGCAGCGTCGACACGACGAGTGGATCCGGGTCTGGGACGACGCCGTCGCGCGGGCGGACGACGACCGAGGCCGGCTGTTCGCGGTGTTCGACGCGCTGGACGTGTTCCGCTCGACGCCGACCGGGTCACGGTGGTGCGCGTTCCTCGGCACCGCGTCCGAGTACGCCGATGCTCCGGCCGAGATCGCCGCGGTCCTGCACGGTGAGACGACGACGCTGCGCGACCGTCTGCGGGACCGGGCGGTGCCCTTCGTCGGTGACCGCGCCGACGTCCTCGCCGACCAGTTGCTCCTGGTCGTGTCCGGATCGCTCGCGATGCGCCTCCGTGGCGGCGGCGGCGACACCACGACCGCGCGCGCGGTCGCCGCGGCGCTCCTCCGGGACGGCTGACGAGACGACACCAGGCCCGGACCGGGTGAGCGGTCTGCTCACCCGGTCCGGGCCTGGTGTCGGTACCGGTGGTCCGCCGCACAGCGGGGGCCGGACCCCCCCGACAAGGCTCAGTCGCGGACGAACTGCTCGATCGGCGTCGACCCGGTGTTGACGCGGAAGGTCCTGCCGATCGAGGCGTCGTCGTGCAGCGCGGCGGCGACCAGGGCGGCGACGTCCCCACGGGCGATGCTCGAGGACGGGTCGGCCGCCTCGACCGACCCGGTCGGCTCGTCGTCCGTCAGGGTGCTCGGCGCGACGACGGTCCAGTCGAGCGCGGAGTCGCGGAGGACGGCGTCGGCGACGGTCTTCGCCTCGGCGTAGGCGAAGAAGTCGTCGTCCTCGGGCACGCCGTGGCCGAGGCCCGCGTCGGACCAGGAGACGAGCACGTAGCGGTGCACGTCGGCCTCCAGTGCGGCGTGCATGGTCCGGATGGCGGCGTCGCGGTCGACGGCCCAGGTGCGCTCGGCGGACCCGCCACCCGCACCGGCCGACCAGACGACGGCGTCGTGCCCGCGGAACAGGTCGGTGAGACCCGCGATGTCGAGCTGCTCGATGTCGGCGACGACGGGCTCCGCACCGGTGGCGCGGACGTCGTCCTGCTGCTCGGCCTTCCGGACGACCGACGAGACGGTGTCGCCGCGCGCGGTGAGGAGCTGCGCGGTGAGGAGGGCGACGCGGCCGTGACCGCCGAGGATGATGACGTTGCTCATGCGCCCGACGGTACGCCGGCGGCCTGACCACCTGGGTGGCGGAGCGGGGCCGCTCGGGCGGTGCGCGGCGGGCAGGAGGGGTGGGCCCGGCAGGATGGCGGCATGGGTGGTGGCAGGGGTGGTGGAGGCGCGACGCACGCGGGGTCGGGGCCGGGGTCGGCGTCCGGATCCGGGCCGGGCTCGTCGAGGACCGAGCCCGGCGCGGCCGAGTGGGGACCCACCCCGCCGTCCCACCGCCGGTACGAGCGGCGGAGCGCGGTCGGCAGCGGCGAGGCGGACTGGGAACGGGCCTCCCGAGCGGTCCTGCGGTGGGGCGTGAAGACCCGGAGCGGGTTCGCCGTGCCGGGCGCTGACGAGACCGAGGTGCGCGTCGGGCAGCGGCTCGAGGTGCGCCTGCGGATCGGGCCCGTCGTCGTCCGCGAACCCGTCGAGGTCGTCGAGGTCGTGCGGACCGAGGACCGGGTCGGGTTCGCCTACCGGACGGCGCCGGGCCACCCGGTCGACGGCGAGGAGGCGTTCGTCGTCACCCGCGAGGGCGAGACGGTCTCCCTGACCCTCCGCTCGCTCACCCGTCCCTCGACGACCCGGGGCTGGGCGCTCGTGTTCCCGCTCCTGGTGGCCGCCCAGGTCGTGGTCCGGTGGCGCTACCGGCGGGCGTTGCGCTGAGTCGTCGTCCGGAAGGTCCGCGCGTACGTAGTCGCCCCCGGTCGGGATGCGCGGACCGGCCGTGTCCGCGATTCGCGGATCGGCTCCGGGGTTCGTGCCGGCCCGGACCGCTGTCGTAGCGTCGGGTGCACCAGGACGCACCGCATCCCGCCGTGCACCCGACATTCCCCGCGATCTGCGAGGGCCGGGCGACGCCGGACGCCCTGGTCCACGTCGAGGCCGTCCGAGGCCTCTGGGAAGGAGGCGACGCAATGTCCGCCACCGTCACCGTCACCGCAACCACCATCACCCCCGCTCCGATCGCCACCGCGCCCGTCGGCGGACCCGACACGACCCCGGCGCGCACCGCTGGCCGCCGTCCGTCCCGGCCGGACGGCTTCTCCGAGGTGCGCGAGACGGCTCGACGCCGCCTGCTGGCCGCCAGCGCGCTGGTCGTCGGGCTCGCCGCCGTCACCTCCTCCACCATCGCCGTCATCAGCTTGGGGGTCGCCGCGTGATCGCCGCCGCACCACTGCCGTACGACACGGTCGCCCTCACCGAGCCGATCGACATGACCGCCCTGATCCGCGAGCAGGAGGACATCCGTGCGTGAACCCACCGCGATGCACGAACTGCGGGCCGACCCGCTCGAGTGGCACCGACGCGGCCTGACCTCGCCCGTCGAGATCGACCGGATCGTCATGAGCCGCCTGGGCCTCGGCACCGCTGCCGAACCGACTTACGCCGACTTCTTCCTGGCCGCCGCGTGACCGGCCCCGAGGCCGCGACCGTCCGGGTGACGGCGAGCACCACCGGGTTGACGACCGACCACCGTGTGGTGTGGGCACGGCTCGGACGCTTCGAGGCCCTCTGCGCGCAGCCGATCGCAGGCGGCACCGCACGGCCCACCGCGACGACCATCTGACGTGGGGACCGCCGCCGAGCACGGACCGCAGGAGCGAGCGCGCATCGTCGACGCCGCCGAGCGGGTGTTCACGGCGGAGGGCGCGACCGGGCTCGACGCCGACGTCGTCGCCATCGCGGGCGACGCCGACGTGTCGACCGTCCGGGCGCTGTTCCCCGAGCGGATCGACATCGTCGTGGCCGTGCTCCGACACCGCCACGAGCAGTGGGCCACCGAGCTCACCCGAGCAGCCGTCGGTACCGCTGATGCCCGTGACGAGATCCTGTCCGTCTTCGCGCACCTCGAGACCACGTTCCGGGACGAGACGTGGACCGGGTGCGCGTTCATCAACGGGTACGGGGAACTCGGGCGGACCGAGCCGCGCGTCGCCGCGCTCGCCCACGAACACCTGCGGGGCATCGAGGCACACCTGCACGCGCTCGCCCGACGGGCGGGTCTCCCCACCGCCGTGGCGGACGCGCTCTCCCTGCTGGTCGCCGGTGCCAAGGTCGAGGCCGCGATCCACCGGACCACGCAGCCCGCCCGTTCCGCGCGGCTGGCCGCCGCGACGCTCATGGGTGCCTACGCGACGACCCCGGGCACCGACTTCATCTGACGCTCGAACGTCGGCCTCCCGGTGATCCGACGCGCGGCTCAGCCGCCGCCGGGAGCCCGCGTCGTGCGGTCCAGGGTCACCTTCGGCCCCTCGCCGAACGCCACCTGGTACTGCTGCGCGAACCGTCCCAGGTGCGCGAAGCCCCACCCAGCCGCGACCTCGCGCACGGTCGTGGCGGCGGGCTCCGACGCCAGCAGCTCCTGACGCACCCGGTCCAGACGCACCTGCCGGATGAACGCGTTCGGCGTCGACCGCAGGTCCCGCTGGAACGCTTCCTGCAGCGCCCGCAGGCTGATGTCGAGGTGCCGCGCCAGCGAGCTGGTCGTGATCGGCGTCCGCGCGTTCTCGTGCACGTACTCGACGGCTGCGCGCACGTGCGCCGACCGCGCAGCGTGCACCGCCTCGACCGGAGCCGGGCGCTGCTGCGGGTACATCTCGAGCAGCGACGCCGCGGCGAGCCGGGCCATCTCCGCGTGGAGCAGCCGCCCCGGGGAGCCGTCGCGGAGCGTGTGGGAGATGAGCGACACCGTGTTGTGCCAGGTCCGCACCGACTGCTCGGACGGCGGGACCGAGTGGTCGAAGCGGAGGCCCGCGCTGACGTCCGCGCCCTGTTCGGCTGCGACCCGCTCGACGACGGTGCGCGACAGGTGCACGAGACGCTGCTCGTAGTCGTCCATCTCGAACGAGAAGGTCCGGTCCGGCATGAGCGGGACCGGCACCCCGGGCTCCATCGTGAGGACGTCACCGCCGGTGTCGAGCCGGGATGACCCGGACTGCAGCCACTGGACGATGACCGCGTCGGAGGGCGGGAGGGCCCCGGCCAGGTGTCCGGCGAACCGGGCGGTGTGCAGCGACATGGTGGCGTCGCCGAGGGCCGCGTACCGGAACTCGAACGGCACCGCCGCGTCCTCGACCTGCAGGTCCGCGCCGTACAGGTCCGCGATGAACGTCGCGGCGTCCCCGAGGTCCGTCCCTGCCACCTCGAGGCGCACCGGCATCGCGTCGTCGATCGGCATCACGCAGAGCATCGCACGCGACGGCACCCGCGTCGCGCCCGGTGTCCGGGAACCGCGACGCAGGTGCCGTCGTGTGCAACGAGGACGGCTTCCTCAGCCGCGGATCGCCTCGGTGAGCTTCACCCGGCCGCCGGTGCGCAGCAGGGCGTTCTCGTAGACGCGGGCGCCGAGGAGCACCACCACGAGGGCCGACACGGCGACGATCACCAGGGAGAGCACCGGCTCCCACCACGCGGCGCTCCCGAGGAAGATCCGCACCGGCATCCCGATCGGAGCGCTGAACGGCACGTAGGACATGATGCCGAGGATCGTCGGGTCGTCCGCGGCGAACACGATGAGGAAGTACGGGATCATCAGCAGCATCATCACCGGGGTCGTCACGCTGCCGACGTCCTCCTGCCGGGAGACGAGTGCTGCCGACGCCGCGAACAGTGCCGCGATGAGGACGAAGCCGATCGCGAAGAACCCAACGAACCACAGTGCACTCGGTCCGAGCAGGGTGAACAGGTTGTCCTGGCCGGTCACCGCCAGGGCGACGGCGGCGGCGATGGCGATCGCGACGATCTGCCCGAGGGCCATCACGCTGTTGCCGATCACCTTGCCGGCCAGCAGCGCCCGTGCCGGGATCGCCGCCATCAGGATCTCCACGACGCGGGTGGACTTCTCCTCCACGACGCTCTGCGCGATGGACTGACCGAACGTCACCGCCGAGGCGAAGAACACCACGCCGAAGGCGATGCCGACGAGTGAGGTGAGGCCGGGCGGCAGCGCACCCGGGTCGAGCAGGTCGACCTGTGGGGACACGCTCAGCGCCGACACCACCTCGGTCGGTGCGCTGTCGAGGCCGACGACCCGGAAGCCGAGCGCTCCGCCGTCGGGGACGACCGCGGCGTCGACCTCGCCGTCACGGACCAGACGCTCCGCCGCGTCCCGGTCGGGCGTCTCGGTGACGTCGAGCCCGTCCGTGCTGGGCAGCGTCACACCGGCCACCACGGCGACGGGTGTCGTGGCGTCGGCCGCCGACTTGCCGACGATCCCGCCGACGACGATGCCGACGACGACCATGACGAGCAGGATCGCCGCCGAGATGACGAAGGCCTTGCTCCGGAGCCGGGCCTGGATCTCCCGGACCGTGACGAGCCGGACGGCGTCGACCGTGCTGCTGTCGAGGATGCTCATCGGACGACCTCCGTGAAGACCTCGCTGAGCCGGGGGACCCGCGGACCGAACGACGCGACCGTGCCCCGCGCCACGGCCCGCTGCAGGACCGCCTGCGCGACGGACTCCTCGGCCTCGAACAGGGCGTACCCGCCGTCGAACGCGCGGACGAGGACGCCGGGTTCGTCGCGGAGCCAGGCCACGTCGTCCGCGACGAGGAGCTCCCAGGCCGCGGGACCAGCGGCCCGCCGCAGTTCCTCCTGCGGGCCGGCAGCTCGGATCCGACCGCGGGCGATCACGACCACGTCGTCGCAGAGCCGTTCGACGACGTCGAGCTGGTGGCTGGAGAACAGCACCGGGACACCGTCGGCCGCGGTCTCGCGCAGCACCCCGAGCACGGTGTCGACCGCCATCGGGTCGAGCCCCGAGAACGGCTCGTCGAGCACCAGGACCTCGGGACGGTGGGCGAGCGCGGCGGCGACCTGGACGCGCTGCTGGTTGCCGAGCGAGAGCTTCTCGACGGCGTCACCGGTGTGCGCGGTGAGCTCGAGGCGCTCGAGCAGTTCCGACGTCCGTGCCGTCGCGGTCCGTCGGTCGACACCGTGCAGGCGGGCCAGGTAGGTGATCTGCTCGGCGACCGGCATCTTCGGGTACAGGCCGCGCTCCTCGGGCATGTAGCCGAACCGGCGACGGTCGGCGGGTCCGATGGGCGAGCCGTCGAGGGCGACGGTGCCGCTGTCGGCGTCGAGCACGCCGAGCATGATGCGCATGGTGGTCGTCTTGCCGGCTCCGTTGCCGCCGACGAACCCGGTCAGTCGTCCGCGGCCGACGGTGAAGCCGACGTCGTCGAGCACGCGGCGGTCGCCGAAGTGCTTCGTCACTCCCTGGATGCTGAGCATGGGATCCCCTTCCGCAGCGGCCGTCGCTGCGCCTCCGACGCTATTGCGACCGGGACGGCGCCCGCCTCCGGCTCGAGACGGGGATCACAGGCGCCGTCGTCTCCGCCGCGCGGGGGAGGGCGGCGGGGGCGACCGGCGGCGAGGTCACTCGCCCGAACGCACGACCCCGTGCTCGTACGCCCAGACGACGGCCTGGATCCGGTCGCGCACCCCAAGCTTCTGCAGGACGTTCGACACGTGCGTCTTCACGGTGGCCTCACCGACGAAGAGCGTGCCGGCGATCTCGGCGTTGCTGAGGCCCCGCCCGAGCAGCCGCAGGACCTCGGTCTCCCGCTCGGTCAGCCCCGACAGGGCCCCGACCTGTGCCGGGGCGGGCCCGCTGACGCCCGGGCTCGTGGCGGTGGTCGCGCGACTGATCACGCGGCGGGTGACGTCTGGTGCGAGGAGGGCATCGCCCCCGGCGACCGTGCGGACGGCCTCGATGAGCTTCTCCGGCGACGCGTTCTTGAGCAGGAAGCCACTCGCTCCCGCGGCGAGGGCGTCGAAGAGGTACTCGTCGGTGTCGAACGTCGTGAGCACGAGCACCGCCGGTGGATGGTCGCCCGCGGTGATCCGGCGCGCCGCTTCGAGCCCGTCGACCCCGGGCATCTGGACGTCGAGGCAGATCACGTCCGGTCGGTGTGCGGCGACGGCGGCCACTGCGGCGGCACCGTCGGCGGCCTCGGCGACGACCTGCACGCCCGGCTCCGACTCGAGGATGACCCGGAACCCGGCCCGGACGAGGTCCTGGTCGTCCGCGAGCACCACCCGGATCACGTCGTCGGCAACCATGCCCGCACCAGGTAGCCGCCGCGGGCGCGCGGCCCGATCTCGATCCGTCCGCCGACCGCCGCCACGCGCTCGCGCATGCCGACGTGCCCGAGGCCGCCACCGGGCGAGAACCGGGAGGCCCGTGCTCCCGCGCCCGTGTCGGTCACCTCGAGTTCCACGGCGTCCGGCAGGTACCGGAGCCGCAGGTCGGCCCGGGCATCCGGACCGGCGTGCTTGAGCACGTTCGTCACGGCTTCCTGCGCGATGCGGTACGTCACCGCGGCGACCGTCGGCGGGACCGGTCGCTCGTTCCCGACGACGCTGAAGCCCGTGTCGTGCCCGGCGTTCGTCGCGGCCCGGGCGAGTTCCGGCAGGCGCGAGAGCCCCTCGGTGCTCGGGGCGTCGGCGGGTGTCGTCTGTACGTCGGCCCCGGGCTCACGCAGCGTGCCGAGCATCCGGCGGAGTTCCTCCACCGCGGTGCGGGCACTGTCCTCCACCACGCCGAGGGAGGCGGCGGCCTGCGCCGGGTCGCGGTCGAGCACGCGCCGGGCGGCTCCGGCCTGCACGCCCATGAGCGAGACGTGGTGCGCGACGACGTCGTGGAGTTCGCGGGCGATCCGCACTCGTTCCAGGGCGACCGCCTGTGCTGCCGAGCGTTCACGTTCGGCGGCGAGCTCCGCCGTGCGCTCGCCGAGTTCGTGCTTGGCGACGGCCGCCGTCCACGCCCGGTTCCCCGAGTACCAGGCCGCGCCGAAGTACACGAGGTTGATGACGATCGTCAGCAGCGAGTTCGCGATGAACGGCGGGATGACGGAGTCACCGTCGTCCGGCAACGCGCTCGGCACCGACCACCGGAAGACGATCGCCAGGAACACCCACGCGAACATCCCGGCGATGACGACCCAGCGGACCGCTTCGGCCCGGACCCGGTCGGAGCACCAGGCCCCCACGGTGTACAGCGCGATGAACAGCGTGAAGTTGGTGAAGAGCCCCTCCGGCACGTGCAGCAGCTGCGTCGCGGCGAACGCGAGCGCGGCGACGACCGCCACCGTCATCGGGAACCGGCGGCGGAACGCCAGGGGGCCGGCGTTCGCGACGACCATCAACGCCGAGACCCACCACGGCGCTGGGTCGTCGTACAGGCCCACGGCCCCGTAGAGCGTGATCGAGATCACGAGCGCCCCGGCGAGCACCAACGCCAGGACCGCGTCCTGCCGGTGTTCGCGCCGCCCCACGGGCAGCCGCGACCACCCGTCGTCCTGCGTCGGACCGCCCCCGGCGGTCGCCCCCGTGCCCGTCATGGGACCACGGTAGCGGCTCGGTCCGGCACGCAGGCGGGCAGCGGGGCACCTGTGGAGAGCGCGGTCGGCACCGGAGCGGCCGTGGAGGGTGACGGACGGGAGGCCGGAGTGCGGGCCTCCCGTCCGTCAGCGCCGTGTCGTCAGCGGTAGGCGCGCTCGTAGGGGGCGGGCTTGTACGGCAGGTCGACGCGGAGCGTCTGGGCGGCGCGGATCGGGAAGTTCGGGTCGCGCAGCGCCCCGCGGCCGACGAGGACGACGTCGGCCTGGCCGAGGGCGACGATCTGCTCGGCCTGGAACGGGTCGTCGATCATGCCGACGGCGGCGACCGGGAGGCCCGTGGCCTGCCGGATCGAGGTCGCGAACGGCAGCTGGTAGCCGGGCCCGACCGGGATCGGCGCGTCCGCGACGTTGCCACCGGTGGAGACCGACACCAGGTCGACCCCGTGCTCGCCGAGCCACGCCGACACCTGTTCGGTCTCGGCGAGGTCCCAGCCGCCCTCGACCCAGTCGGTCGCCGACAGACGCACGACGAGCGGGACGGCCTCGCCGACCTCGGCGCGGACGGCGTCGACGGTCTCGAGGAGCGCACGCGCGCGGTTCTCGAGCGAGCCGCCGTACTGGTCGGTGCGCTCGTTCGACAGCGGCGACAGGAACTCGTGCAGCAGGTACCCGTGGGCGCCGTGCAGCTCGAGGAGGTCGAAGCCGGCGTCCACGGCACGACGGGCCGCGGCGGCGAACGCGGCGACGACGTCGGCGATGCCCTCGGTCGTCAGCTCCGTCGGGACGTGCAGGCCGGGGAACGCGATCGGGGACGGGCCCACCGGCTGCCAGCCGCCCTGTTCCGGCGCGACGTTGCCGCCGCCCGCGGTCGGGCCCCACTCGCGGCTGGTCGAGGCCTTGCGTCCGGCGTGGGCGAGCTGGATGCCGGCGACGGCGCCCTGGCTGTGGATGAAGTCGGTGATCGGTCGGAAGGCGTCGCGCTGCTCGTCGTCCCACAGGCCGAGGTCCTGCGGGCTGATGCGGCCCTCGGGGACGACACCGGTGGCCTCGACGACCACGGCGCCGGCACCACCACGGGCGAGGGCCCCGAGGTGCACGAGGTGCCACGGGGTGGGGACGCCGTCCTGCGCCTCGACCATGTACTGGCACATCGGCGGGATCCACACGCGGTTCCGGATCTCGAGGCCGCGGAGGGTGATGGGGTCGAAGAGTGCGTGGGTCACGCGGGTCCTTCCGTTGGTCGTACAAGGGACCGGCCGACGGACGCGGTGCCGCCGGGAGGCCCGTCCACAGTACGACTGTCGCCGTACTGGCCGCCCAGGACTCAGCAGAGCTCCATCGGCGGCACCTTCGTCGAGGCCACCCAGATCATGTTCACCTGCTCGCCGGCGGCGTCCAGCTGGAAGGTGATGAAGCGGCCGTCCTGCTCGATCGTCCAGAACGAGTACGGACCGTCCGTCGAGCCGTCCGTCGAGTAGCTGCCCGAGACGGCGATGTCGGGGTAGGTCTGTCGGAGCTCGTCCAGGGTACTGCCGATGCCCATCCCCTCCGGGGTGCTCGGGTTGTCGTCCACGGCACCGGCGGGAACGGGGTCGTCGCCGGTCGGGCTGTGCACCGAGACCGCGGACACCGCGCCGTCGCGGTGGAGCACGCTGAGTGAGCCGAGCCCCGGCCGGTCGAAGTCCGTGATGTCGTCGGGTCGGCACGGTTCGCTGTTCGGCAGCCGTGCGTAGCCCCGGTCCACGTCGTCGAGCTCGCCGGAGGCCGGACCCCCGAAGGCGATCGGACCCACCTCGGTGCCGGTGATCGTCCACGTCCCCGGGTCGGCGAGGTCGTACGGGCGGCGGACCGGTCCGGTCTGGGGAGGCGTCGGCGCCGGTTCCGGCGTCTCGACGACCGGCGCTGCGGCTGGTGTGCTCTCGGGTGCTGACGGTGCCGCCGTGGCACTCGGTGCCGGGGCGGCCTGCTGCATCTGCGGGACGACGGCCAGCGCGACCGCGCCGCTCGCCGTGCCGAGCGCGAGCAGGGCGACGGCGGCGACCACGATCCCGGAGCGGTGTCCACGACGCTTCGGGCGCCGGTCGTCCGCGTCGGCCAGGACGTTGTGCTTCATCGAGACGAGCATCCGCTGCAGGTCGTCTCCGGTGGGGGGCTCAGTGTTCATCGTGCGTCACCGCCTTCTTCAGTCGTGCTCGGGAGCGGGAGACCCGCTGGGTGAGGGCACCGACGCTCAGCCCGAGCATCTCCGCGGCTTCGGTGTACGAATGGCCCTCGATGAGGCACAGCTCGCAGATCCGGCGGTCGAGTGGTGCGAGTGAGTCGATCTCGTCACGGACCCACCGGAGGCGCTCGCGGGCCTCCTCGGCCCCGGGTGGGGAGGCCAGCTCGGCCGGCAGTTCGTCGCTCGCCTGCTTGGCGACGGCACGGGCCTGGTTCCTCGCGTGGTTCCGGCACACCACGAGCAACCACGGCAGGAGCGCCCGCGTGGACAGTTGCAGGGTGTCGGCCTTCTGCCACAGCGTGAGGAACGTGTCCTGCACGAGTTCCTCGACGTCCTGCCGGCTCCCCGCCAGCGCCCAGGCGTAGCGGGTCAGCGTCGGCGCGAACCGGTCGAACGCGTCCGCCAACGCCGCCTTGTCGCCGCCGGCGAGCCGTCGCGTCAGGCTGACGTCCGCGTCGGTGTCGTTGTCTGTCTCCACGGTGCTCCCTCCACTCCAGCAATGTCGGCGGCGGCGCGATCCTGACACAGACGTCGGTTCCGTCCACAGGGACGCGGTCCTGTGCGCGAGGTGGGTGGAACGGCACTACGCTCGGACGCGGCCCGCGACGCGATGCTGCGCCAGGTCTGCGGGCCGTCCAGCTCTGGCGTTCAGGAGGACCGAAGTGACCGAATCCGCACCCGTCGACCCCACATCGACCGCAGGATGGAAGCAGCTCGACGGCATCGCCGCCGGGTTCTCCCCGGACCTCCGAGGGTGGTTCGACGCCGACCCCGGTCGCGCCGAGAAGTACACCTTCCAGGCAGCCGACCTGACCGTCGACCTGTCCAAGGGCCTCGTGACCGAGGAGATCCTGCAGGCACTGCTGCAGGTCGCGAAGGACACCGGCGTCGCCGAGCGGTACCAGGCGATGATCTCCGGTGAGCGCATCAACGTCACCGAGGACCGCGCCGTCCTGCACACCGCGCTCCGCCGCCCGAAGGCCACCGAGGGCCTCGTCCCCGCCGCGCCGCTCACCGTCGACGGGCAGGACGTCGACGCCGACGTGCACGCCACGCTCGACAAGGTGTACGGCTTCGCCGAGCAGGTCCGCTCCGGCGCCTGGACGGGCGTCACCGGCAAGCGCATCGAGACGGTCGTCAACATCGGCATCGGCGGCTCCGACCTCGGCCCGGTCATGGTCTACGAAGCCCTCAAGCCGTACGTGCAGCAGGGGCTCGAGGCGCGGTTCGTCTCGAACATCGACCCGGCCGACATCCACGAGAAGACCGCGGACCTCGACCCCGAGACCACGCTCTTCATCGTCGCGTCGAAGACCTTCGGCACCCTCGAGACCCTGACGAACGCCCGGCTGGCGCGCCAGTGGCTGTGGCAGGGGCTGGGTCTGTCCGACGCCGGTGACGACGAGAAGAAGGACGCGGTCGCGAAGCACTTCGTCGCCGTCTCGACCGCGCTCGACAAGGTCGCCGCGTTCGGCATCGACCCGGAGAACGCCTTCGGCTTCTGGGACTGGGTCGGCGGCCGCTACTCGGTCGACTCGGCCATCGGCACCAGCGTCGTCATCGCGATCGGCAAGGAGAACTGGGAGCAGTTCCTCGCCGGTTTCCACGCCATCGACGAGCACATGCGCACGACCCCGCTCGAGCAGAACGTCCCCGTCCTGATGGGCCTGCTCAACGTCTGGTACACGAACTTCCTCGGCGCCCAGAGCCACGCGGTCCTGCCGTACACGCAGTACCTGCACCGGTTCCCGGCCTACCTGCAGCAGCTCACCATGGAGTCGAACGGCAAGCGCGTCCGCTGGGACGGCTCGGACGTCGTCACCGACACCGGCGAGGTCTTCTGGGGCGAGCCCGGCACGAACGGCCAGCACGCGTTCTACCAGCTCATCCACCAGGGCACGCGCCTGATCCCGGCCGACTTCATCACGGTCGCGAAGCCCGCGCACGCGCTGGCCGACCGGACCGGTGACGGGAAGGCCGTGCAGCCGGGCCAGGACGTGCACGCCCTGTTCCTCGCGAACTTCTTCGCGCAGTCGAAGGCGCTCGCGTTCGGCAAGACCGCCGACGAGGTCCGCGCCGAGGGCACGACGGACGAGATGATCGTCGCCGCTCGCACCTTCACCGGCAACAAGCCGTCGACGTCGATCCTCGCGCCGGAGCTCACCCCGAGCGTCCTCGGCCAGCTGATCGCCCTCTACGAGCACATCGTGTTCACCGAGGGCACCATCTGGGGCATCGACTCGTTCGACCAGTGGGGCGTCGAGCTCGGCAAGCAGCTCGCGCTGCAGATCGCCCCGGCGGTCGACGGCGACCAGGAAGCGCTCGACGCGCAGGACTCGTCGACGAAGGCGCTCATCGCGAAGTACCTCGAGCTGCGCGGCTGACGCCGCCCGGCCGGGAGGCCCGGTGCGCGCTGGCAGGGTGACGTCCCTGTCCGGCGGGCTCCGGGCCTCCCGTCGTCCGGGTGGGTCGGACAGCCCGCCGGGGCGTCGTGGCCCGACGGGAGTCCACCGAGTCGCCGGCTCCGTCAGGAGCGTCGGGCGAGCACCACGGTGTCGTCGAGCGTCGCCTGGCGGCCGTCCGGGGCGGGGATGTGCCGGGTGCGCAACTCGCCGACCTCGACCGTCCACCCGTCGCCCAGCGCGAGCTGCTCGACCTGCTCCTCGGGCCCGACCAGGGGCTCGGCGTGTTCGTGCTCGCCGTGCGACGCCCACGAGGGCGACCCGGCGTGCCCGATGACGACGAGGTGCCCACCGGGGGCGACGAACGTCGTCGCGCGGCGCAGCACCGCGGCCCTCGGGAACGACACCGACGAGTGCAGGAACGACGCGGCGACCAGGTCGAAGCGCTCCACCGTGTCCCAGGTGGCGAGGTCGGCCTGCACCCACCGCACCCGGTCGTCGAGTCCGACGCGCTCCGCCTCGGCCCGTCCGCGGTCGAGGGCGTTCGGAGCGATGTCGACCGCGGTCACCCGCCACCCCTGTGCGGCCAGCCACAGGGCGTCGCCGCCCTCGCCGGACCCGAGGTCGAGCGCGGTGGCGGTGGCGCCGGCGTCGGCGCGCTCCGGCCCGGGCACGAGCGACTCGAGCACGTCGACCAGGGAGGCGTTCGGCCGTCCCGACCAGATCGGCGAGTCCCCGTAGCGGGCCGTCCAGAACGTCTCGGCATCGGATCGGGGAGCGGGGTGCGCAGTCATGCGCGCAGCATCCCACCGGCGCTCATCCAGGGCCAGTACGATTGCCGGATCGGCAACGGGGACGACATCCTCGGGGTCCGTTCGACGCAGTCGCAACGGAGACCCAGCCTCGATACGGAAGTATGTGCAAGTGACGATCATGACCGAGCGGCCTCAGCAGGACACCCCGAGCGCCGAGACGGAGCGACCCGGCAACGCGACCGTCCGTTTCCAGAACGCCGCGATCCTCGCCGTGGAGACCACCGTCGCCGAGCGCGTGACCACGTCCGCGGACATCGAGGAGAAGCTCCGCGGGGTGCTCCGCCGACTCCGCCTGCCGATGGGGCTGCTCGAACGCGTGGCCGGGGTGCGGGAGCGCCGGAACTGGGGCGAGGACCAGTCCTTCCAGACCGCCGCGATCGACGCCGGTCGTCGGGCCATGGCCGCCGCGGGCATCCAGCCGGAGGACGTCGGCCTGCTCATCAACACGTCGGTGACCCGTCCGCACCTCGAGCCCTCGGTGGCCGTGCGGCTGCACCACGGTCTCGGCCTGCCGACGTCGGCGATCAACTTCGACATCGCGAACGCGTGCCTCGGCTTCGTCAACGCCATGAGCGTCGCCGCGGGCATGATCGACTCCGGGCAGATCAAGTACGCGCTCATCGTGGACGGCGAGGACGCCGACCAGGTGCAGCTCAACACGATCGACCGCCTCAACCAGGGCGGCCGGAACCGCAAGGACTTCATGAGCGAGTTCGCCAGCCTGACGCTCGGCTCCGGCGCTGCCGCCGCCGTGCTCGGCCCGGCCGACCTGCACCCGGCCGGTCACCGCATCGTCGGCGGGGTCACCCGTGCGGCCACCCAGTGGTACGACCTGTGCGTCGGCAGCGTCGACGGCATGTTCACGGACGCGAAGATGCTGCTCAAGGGCGGCATGGAGCTCGTCGTCGCCGCCTGGAACGAGGCCCGCGACCACTTCGACTGGACCGACATGGACCGCTACGTGCTGCACCAGGTCTCCGACGTGCACACGAACGCCTTCGTCCAGGCGATCGGCGTCGAGCGCGACAAGGTCCCCACCACGTACGAGCGCTTCGGCAACGTCGGCCCGGCGTCCATCCCGATCACCCTCGCGGACGAGGTCGCGCGCGGATCGATCCGTCCCGGTGACCGCGTGTTCCTCGGTGGTGTCGGCTCCGGCATCAACACGGCGATGATGGAACTGCACTGGTGACACCGCGGTTGCCCCGCGCCGCAGCGAGCACGGCTCCGGCGACGCTCCCGCCGCCCCTGCCCGGACTCGACCCGGCGTGGTCCCGCCTGGTCACCGTCCCCGCGTCCGCCGGTCCGACGGAAGGCACAGTCCGCCCCGAGCGCACCTGGCACGTCCTCGACACGGCCGCGGAGCTCGACGAGCTCGGCCTGCAGCCCGTCGGCACCCTGCTCTGCGTGCACGGCAACCCGACCTGGTCCTACCTGTGGCGCTCGGTGCTCGCGCACTCGCTCGAGGTCGCGGCAGCCGGTGGTCCGGCGTGGCGCGTGGTCGCCGTCGACCAGCTCGGGATGGGCTTCTCGGAGCGCATCGGCGAGGACCACCGCCTGGCCGACCGGGTCGCGGACCTCGGCGCGCTGACCGACGAGCTCGGCCTGACCGGACCGGTCGTCACGCTCGGTCACGACTGGGGTGGTGTCGTCTCGCTCGGCTGGGCCGTCGACCACCCCGACCTCGTCGTCGCGGTGACGACCTGCAACACCGCGGTCCACCAGCCCGACGACGCCCCGATCCCGGCACCCCTGCGCCTCGCACTCCGCCCGCACCTGCTCGGCCGGGCCACGGTCGTCACGCCGGCGTTCATCGAGACCACCCTCGCGATCGCGCACCCGCGGCTCGACCGGGCGACCGCCGACGCCTACCGCGCCCCGTACCGCGGCGCTGCCCGACGGGGGGCGGTCGGCGGGTTCGTCGCGGACATCCCCGTCGACGCGCAGCACCCGAGCGCCGCCGAACTCGACCGCATCGCAGCCGGCGTCGCCGCGCTCGACGTGCCCGCGCTGCTCATGTGGGGGCCGCGGGACCCGGTGTTCCTCGAGCGGTACCTCGACGACCTCGCCGAGCGCCTGCCGCAGGCCGACGTGCACCGGTTCGAGGGCGCCGGCCACCTGCTGCCCGACGACGCCGACGTGGCCGGCACGGTGTTCGACTGGCTCGGCGACCACCTGCCGGACGGCGCGGTGCCGACCCAGGGCGAGGCCAGCCTCCCGGCCGGACCGGAGGAGCACGCCGGAGCCGACGCAGCGCGGCCGCTCTGGGCGCACCTGGAGGACCTGCGCGAGAGCGACGAGCCCGCCCTGGTCGAGATGGCCGCCCCCGGCGGGACCCGAACGATCAGCTGGCGGCTGCTCTCCCGGCGGATCGAGGAGGTCGCCGCGGGACTCGTCGACCTCGGCGTCCGTCCGGGTGACCGCGTCTCCCTGCTGGTGACCCCCGGCGCCGACCTGACCGCCGCCCTGTACGCCTGCGTCCGCGTCGGCGCGGTCGTCGTCGTCGCGGACGCGGGACTCGGCCTCGGCGGGTTGACCCGGGCGGTCCGCGGTGCCCGCCCGGACTGGATCATCGGTGCGCTCCCCGGCCTCGCCGCCGCGCGGGCGCTCGGCTGGCCCGGCCGCCGGATCGCCACCCTCGCACTGCCCGCGCCGGTGCGTGCCGCGCTGCGGGTCGAGCAGACCCTCGCCGCGGTCGCCCGTCGTGGTGCCGCGCGCCTCGCCGCCGGGACCGCCCTGCCGGCGGCCCCGGCCTCCGACGCCCCCGCGGCGGTGCTGTTCACCTCCGGCTCGACCGGGCCCGCCAAGGGCGTCGTCTACACGCACGGACAACTCGGCGCCGTGCGGGACGCCCTCGCCGGCCAGTACGGCGTCGGCGTCGGCACCGGACTCGTCGCCGGCTTCGCACCCTTCGCGCTGCTCGGCCCCGCACTCGGGACCCGATCCGTCGCACCCGACATGGACGTCACCGCGCCCCGGACCCTGACGGCCCGGGCGGTCGCGGACGCCGTGGTCGCGGCGGACGCCACCGTCGTGTTCCTCTCGCCGGCCGCGCTCGCCAACGTCGTCGCCACGGCGGACACGCTCACCGACGACGACCGTCGGGCCCTCGGTCGCGTGCGACTGTTCCTGTCGGCCGGGGCTCCCGTGTCGGCCGCGCTGCTGACCGCCGCGACCGAGCTCATGCCGAACGCGAGCGCGCACACCCCCTACGGCATGACCGAGGGTCTCCTCATGACCGACGTCGACCTGGACGGGGTCCGCGCCGCCGGCTCGGTCTCGTCGTCCGGCATCTGCGTGGGACGACCGGCAGCGTCCGTGCGGGTGCGCATCGCCCCGCTCGACGCCGACGGCCGTGCGACCGGAGCCCTCACCGAGACCCCCGACGTCACCGGCGAGATCGTCGTCGCGGCGCCGCACGTGCGGGACCACTACGACCGGCTGTGGCGCACCGACCGGGCCGCACGCCTCGGCGTCGACGACCCCCGCGGACACCGCACCGGGGACGTCGGGCACCTGGACGCATCCGGGCAGCTCTGGGTCGAGGGCCGCATGCAGCACGTCATCACGGCCCCGTCGGGGGTCGTCACCCCGGTCGGCCCCGAGCAGCGCGTCGAAGGCGTGGACGGCGTCGGGCGAGCGGGCGTCGTCGGCGTGGGGCCCTCCGGCAGGCAGCAGGTCGTCGCCGTCGTGGAGACCGTGCCCGCCGCCCGTCGTGCCGGGCTCGCCGACCCGTCGCTCGCCGACGCCGTCCGGGCAGCGGTCGACCTGCCGGTCGCCGCGGTGCTCGTCGTGCCCGTGCTCCCGACCGACGTCCGGCACAACTCGAAGGTCGACCGGGCGCGACTGGCCCGCTGGGCGGCCTCCGTGCTGGCCGGTGGACGGATGACCCGACCGTGACGGTCCTGGTCACCGGAGCCAGCGGGTTCCTCGGGCGCGCCGTCGCCGCCGCCGTCCGCGACGCCGGGCACGCGGTGCGCACGTTCCAACGCCGACCCTCGGGCGTCGACGGCGTCCAGGACGTCCTCGGCACGATGACCGACCCGGCAGCGGTCCGGACCGCGGTCGCCGGGGTCGACGCCGTGGTGCACCTCGCCGCCAAGGTGTCGCTGGCGGGGGACCCGGCGGACTTCGTGCGGGTGAACGTCGACGGGACGCGCGACCTGCTCGCAGCCGCCCGCGACGCCGGGGTCGCCCGCTTCGTGTTCGTCTCGTCACCCTCGGTCGCCCACACCGGGGAGTCCATCGCCGGGGACGACGCCACCCCCGCCTCGCCGGGGTCCGCCCGCGGGGACTACGCCCGGACGAAGGCCGCCGCCGAACTGCTCGCCCTCGCCGCCGACGCCCCGGGGTTCGCGGTCGTCGCCGTCCGTCCGCACCTGGTCTGGGGGCCCGGCGACGAACAGCTCGTCGGCCGGATCGTCGACCGGGCACGCCGCGGTCGGTTGCCGGTGCTCGACTCCGGTGCCGCCCTCATCGACACCTGCTACGTCGACAACGCCGCGAGCGCGATGGTCGCCGCCCTGGAGCGCGCCGCGGCCGTGCACGGCAACGCGTACGTCGTCACGAACGGCGAACCACGACCGGTCGGGGAGCTGCTGGCGGGCATCTGTGCCGCCTCGGGCGTGCCGGTCCCGCGGCAGCACGTGCCCGCCGGGATCGCCCGCGTCGCCGGATCCGCGGTCGAGGCCGTGTGGCACGTCCGACCGGGCGTCGACGAGCCGCCGATGACGCGCTTCCTCGCGGAGCAGCTGTCGACCGCGCACTGGTTCGACCAGCGCCGGACGCGACGGGACCTGCGGTGGGAACCGGCCGTGTCGATCGACGAGGGCCTCCGCGCGTTGGCCGCCGCCCGCTGACCCGCGCCCGCAGGGGTCAGCGCTCGAGGAGCATCCGACGCGCGAGCCGGGCGATCTCGCGGGTCGCGGGGGAGAGCGGGACGTCCCGGCGTCGGACGAGGGCGATCGTGTCGTACAGCGGCTCGGCGAACGGCACCGTGTGGATGCCGGCCGGGAAGGTCGGGGCCTCCGCGACCGCGCGCGAGACGATCGTGTCTCCGGCACCCCGGGCGACGAGGTCGAGCGCCGAGTCGACGTGCTCGACCTCGATCCGGGCGGTGAGCGCGACCCCGGCGAACTGTGCGCGTTCGGCGAGCTGCCGTCGGGTCGGGTCCCGCCAGCCGTAGTGGGCGTCGTAGAGGATGAGGTCCGCTGCGGCGAGGTCCTCGATGGTCACCGGGCGTGCGGTCCGGGCCGGATCGGCGGAGGCGTACAGCACGTCGTCGCGGCGGAGCGGCGTGACCTCCAGGCCGTCGGCGTCGATCGGCAGGACGACGAGGCCGGCCTCGAGGTCCCCGGCGGTGACGGCATCGGCGACCTCGACGGAGTTGAGCCCGATGACGCGGAGCCGGACGTCGGGGTAGCGGGAGTGGAACCGCTCGAGCAGGCGGGAGAGGAAGTAGTAGTTCGCGTTGCGCAGGAGCCCGAACGTGGCGACACCGCCCTGGAGGCTCGTGAGGTCCCGCAGGGTCCGGTCCGCGTCGTCTGCCGCCTCGACCGCTCGCCGGGCGTGCGGGAGGAGGGCTTCGCCGGCGCTCGTGAGCACGAGGCGTCGGCTGGCGCGGGTGAACAACCGGACGCCGTACGACTCTTCCAGACGACGGACGAGCTCGGACACGGACGGCTGCGCCATGCCGAGCTGGGCGGCGGCAGCGGAGAACGAGCCGGCCGTCGTGATGACGAGGAAGGCCCGCAACTGGGTCAGGGTCACAGGGAAACCCTATGGCTGATCGTGGATCATCTGGCCTTGTCCTTGTGGAGCAGCCCGGGCAGGGTCGTCTGCATGAAGCTCAGCCCTCGTTTCGTGGCGGACAACGCCGACCGGTTCTCGTTCCTCAAGGCCCCGGCCGTGGACGCCCCCGAAGCCCAGCGCGACCCCGCCGTCGCCGAGCGGGTCGCCGCGATGCTCGCCGAGATCGAGCGCGACGGACTCGAGGCGGTCCGCCGGTACGCCCGCGAACTCGACCACGCCGACGTCGTCGAGCTCAGCGCCGAGGAACTCGCCGCGACCGGCGACCGGCTCACCCCGGAGCTCCGCGCGGCCATCGAACTCGGTGCCGCACGGACGCAGCAGTTCGCGCGGCTGCAGCGCGAGCACCTCGTCGACTTCTCCGCAGAACTCGTCCCCGGGCTCACCGTGGGACAGCGCTACGTCCCGGTCGGCAGTGTCGGCGCGTACCTGCCGGCCGGGCGCTTCCCCCTCACCGCCAGCGCCTTCATGAGCGTCGGCGTCGCGAAGGCCGCCGGCGTCCCGACCGTCGTGGCCTGCACCCCGCCGCAGCCCGACGGCGGGGTCAACGCCGCAGTGGCGTACGCGGCGTACGTCTCCGGCGTCGACCGGCTGTTCGTCGTCGGTGGCGTCCAGGCGCTCGCCGCGATGGCGTTCGGCCTGCTCGGTGCCGCTCCGGTCGACATGATCGTCGGGGCCGGCAACGCCTTCGTCGCCGAGGCGAAGCGCCAACTCTTCGGTGCCGTCGCCATCGACCTGCTGGCCGGGCCGTCCGAGGTCGCCGTGATCGCGGACGAGACCGCCGACCCGGAACTCGTGGCCGCCGACCTGCTCGGTCAGGCCGAGCACGGACCGAACTCGCCGGCCGCGCTCGTCACCACGTCGCGGGCGCTGGGCGAGGCCGTCATCGCCGAGGTGGAGCGCCAGCTGCCGACCCTGTCCACGAACGAGATCTGCGGACCCGCCTGGCGCGACCACGGCTCGGTCGTGCTCGTCGAGGACCGCGAGTCCGCCGCTGCCGTCATGGACGAGTTCGCACCGGAACACCTCGAGGTGCAGACCGCCGAGGACGCCTGGTACCACGACCACCTCACGAACTACGGTTCACTGTTCATCGGCACGTGGAGCACGGTCGCCTACTCGGACAAGGGCATGGCGGGCACGAACCACACCCTCCCGACCGCCGGTGGCGCCAAGCACAGCGCCGGTCTGTCGGTGTCCCGGTTCCTCAAGCCGCTCACCTTCCAGCACATCGCCCGCGAGGCCACCCCCGAACTCGCGGACGCCGTCGACGTGATCTCGGCCAGCGAGGGCATGTCCGCCCACCGCGCCACCGCCACCCTGCGGACCGCACGGCTCACCCGCTCCACCTCCCCCGACCCTGCACTCACGACCCGGAAGTGACCATGACCACACCAGCCGCACGCCGTCGAGGCCTCCTCGCCACGGTGCCCGTCATCGGCCTCGTCGTCGCCCTCACCGGGTGCTCGGCGCCCGGCTCCGGCGGGCCCGTCGGGCAGGTCGACCAGCCCGAGATCACGAAGAAGATCGCCGCGTCGGACGTCGACGGTGACACGACCCTGACGATGTGGGCCGACGTCGCCGAGAAGCCGCTCATGGAGAAGCTCGTCCCGGCCTACGAGAAGGCCTACCCCGACGTCGACGTCGAGATCACGTACAAGAGCTTCGACGACCTCATCGCCACCGTGGTGAACGCCGCGAACTCGGCGAACGCCCCGGACCTCTTCCAGGGCAACATCGGATACGCCGTGAACGGCGCGCTCGTCAAGGGCGACCTCGTCCGACCGCTCGACGACGTCGCCGAGGTGTACGGCTGGTCGAACGGCACCGGGGCGTCGACCCTCGGGCCCGCGCGCTGGAACGACGACGGCACCGCGTTCGGCTCGGGCACGCTGTACGGCATGTCCGTGATCAGCGAGGTGCAGGGCATCTACTACGACAAGCAGAAGCTCGACGACCTCGGGCTCGAACCGCCGACGTCGATCGACGACCTCGAGCAGGACCTCGCGACGGCGGAGGCAGCGGGCGAGCAGCCGATCATGCTCGGCAACTCCGACCAGTACGCCGCCACCCACGTCTTCTCGGACATCGCCGCGACGAAGCAGGACCCGTCGTCGATCGCCGCCTGGATCGGTGGGAAGTCGGGCTCGACCTTCGCGACCGAGGGCAACGAGGAAGCCGCCCAGACCATGCACGACTGGGCCGAGAAGGGCTACTTCGGGTCCGGCTACGACGGGCTGAGCAACGAGGACGCCATCGCCCGCTACGCCGACGGCACCGGCGTGTTCTTCGTCGGCGGCTCGTGGAACGGTGCCTCGCTCGACTCGGACTCCTTCGGATTCGCCCCGCTGACGTCCGGCGGCGTCGGTGCCACCGCGTCTCCGTGGCACATCAGCAGCAAGTCCCAGCACCAGGAGGCCGCCATCGCGTTCCTCGGGATGATGCACACCCCCGAGGTCGGCCAGTGGATCCTCGACACCGGTCGGCTGCCCGTCGTCACCGACGGCGTCAGCTCCCAGGACCCGCTCCAGGAGCAGACCCTGACCGCGCTGAAGGACACGATCGCCGCGGGCACCCAGGTCGGCTACTACGACTGGAGCACCACGGACATGCTCACGGAGATGGGCGGCGCGCTGCAGGAGGTGATGGCCGGTCGGACGACCCCGGCCGACTTCACCGAGACGGTCCAGCGCACCTGGGCGAAGGCGCACGGCTGACATGGCCACCACGCTCGCCGAGCGCGGGACCGGCCGGGCGACGTCGCGTCGACGTCGCCCGGCCGCCACCCGTGTCAGCTGGAGTTCCCTCCTGTACGTCGCCCCGGCGCTGGCGTTCTTCGTCGTGTTCGTCGTGGTGCCGATCGTCCAGTCGGTCCGGATCTCGTTCTACGACTGGGACGGCATCAGCGTCGCGACCCCCGCCGGCCTGTCGAACTACGCCGAGGTGTTCGCGGACGCCGACCTCCGCCAGGCCCTCGGTCACTCGGCCGTGCTGCTGGTCTTCTACGCCGCGCTGCCCGTCCTGGTCGGGCTGCTGCTCGCCGGGGCGATGTCGCGCATCCGCATCCACGGACTGACGGTCTTCCGCGCGGTGCTGTTCCTGCCGCAGATCCTCTCGAGCGTCGTCGTCGCCGTGGCCTGGCGCGGGCTCCTGGCCGAGGACGGGCCCGTCAACGACGCACTCCGCGCCGTCGGCCTCGGCGGTCTCGCGCGCAGCTGGCTCGGTGACTTCGGCACGGCGCTGCCGTCAATCGGCCTCATCGGGACCTGGGTCGAGTACGGGCTGTGCATGGTGCTCTTCCTGGCCGGCATCGCCACGATCGACCGGTCCCTCTACGAGGCGGCCCGGCTCGACGGTGCCGGAGCGATCCGGGAGTTCACGTCGATCACGCTGCCCGCCCTGCGCCCGCAGATCTCCATCGCGCTCATCCTGACCATCACGTTCGCACTCCGGAACTTCGACCTCATCTGGAACACCACGCGCGGCGGTCCCGGGACCTCGACCACGGTGCCGAGCGTGTTCGTGTACCAGGACGCGTTCCAGGACCGTGCGCTCGGGCAGGCCTCCGCGCTCGCCGTGGTGCTGACGGTGCTCATCCTGGTGGTCGTCGGCATCGTGCAGCTCGCCCTCCGCGAGCGGAAGGGAGCGGCGTCGTGAAGGTCGCCCGCAGTGAGACCCTCGTCACCCACGCCGTGCTCGTCGTCGCCGCGCTCGTCGCGGTGTTCCCGCTCGCGTCGGTGATCGTCACCTCGCTGAGCGGGGACGACGGCGGGATCGGCTTCGACAACTACGCCGACGCGTGGACGCAGGGCGGCTTCGCATCCGCGCTCGTCTCCAGCGCGATCGTCGCCGTCACCGTGGTCGCCGTCACCGCCGCGGTCGCCTGCCTGGCCGGGTACGCCCTGGCGCACATGCGGGTGCCCGGTGGCCGGCTGCTGCTCGGTCTGCTGCTCGTCGGGCTCGTCCTGCCGTACGAGGTCACCGTGCTGCCGCTGTACCAGATGCTCGCGGGCTGGGGCCTGGTCGACACGTACTGGGCGCTCATCCTCCCGCAGATCGGGTTGTCGGTGCCGCTCGGGGTCTTCTGGATGCGCTCGTTCTTCGCGTCGGTGCCGGGGGAGCTGCTCGAGGCCGCTCGGATCGACGGTGCCTCCCGCTTCCGGATCCTCCGGAGCGTGCTGACACCGGTCGCGCTGCCGGCCGTGGCGACGCTCGCGACGATCCTGTTCCTGTTCACGTGGAACGAGTTCCTGCTCGCGCTCGTGCTGGTGCCGCAGAACGAGGCCGTCCAGACGGCACCGCTGTCGCTGTCCTTCTTCTCCGGAGCCCAGCACGGCGCGCAGCCCGACGTCACCGCCGCCGCCGCGGTGCTCGTCGCCCTGCCGATCGTCGTCGCCTACGTCCTGCTCCAGCGCCGACTCATCACCGGGCTGACGGAAGGCGCGGTCAAGTGACGGCCGGGGGGACCGGCGTGGCCCGCATCCGGTGCGACCAGCTCGCCCCGGTGCTCGGCGACCTCGACGGCAACAGCAGGGCGGTCCTCGACGCGGTCGAGCGGGCGGTCGTCGACGGTGTCGACCTGCTCGTCCTGCCGGAGCTGGCGACGAGCGGGTACGTGTTCCGCGACGCCGACGAGGCGGCGGCGGTCGCCGTCACGCCGGCGGACCCGCTGTTCACCAGGATCGCGGGACTCCTCGGGGGGACGGAGACCGTCGTCGTCGTGGGCTTCTGCGAACGGGACGGACGGGTGCTGCGCAACAGCGTCGCGGTGGTGGACCGCACGGGGGTCCGGACCGTCTACCGGAAGACGCACCTGTGGGACCGAGAGACGCTCGTCTTCACGCCGGGCGACGCCGCGCCTCCCGTCGTCGAGACCGCGCACGGGCGGATCGGCGTCCTCGTCTGCTACGACATGGAGTTCCCGGAGATGCCGCGGATGCTCGCGCTCGCCGGCGCCGACCTCATCGCCGTGCCGACGAACTGGCCGGTCGGCGACCACCCGGACCGCGACCGTGTGGCCGAGGTGATCGCCGCGCAGGCCGCAGCCCGGACCAACGGCGTGTTCATCGCGTGCTGTGACCGGGCCGGCACCGAGCGCGGGCAGGACTGGAACGAGGCGAGCGTCATCGTCGACCAGTTCGGCTGGGTCGCCGCCGAGACCGAGGCCGGCGCGGGCGCGACCGCGATCACGGTCGACGTCTTCCCGGCCCTCGCACGCGACAAGTCGACGAGCCCGCACAACGACTGGATCGGGGACCGCCGCCCCGAGCTCTACGCACGGAAGGTGCCGACCGCATGACGACCCCCGACGGAACCGACTGGTGGCGCACCGCCGTCATCTACCAGGTCTACCCGCGGTCGTTCGCCGACCTCGACGGTGACGGGACCGGTGACCTCGCCGGGATCACGGCGCGGCTGGACCACGTCGCCGCGCTCGGCGCCGACGCGGTCTGGCTGTCGCCGTTCTACCCGTCCCCGCAGGCCGACGGCGGCTACGACGTGGCCGACTACCGGGACGTCGACCCCGTGTACGGCACCCTCCCCGACGCAGACGCCCTGCTCGCGCGAGCCCACGAGCTCGGGCTGCGGGTCATCGCCGACCTCGTCCCGAACCACTGCTCGGACCAGCACGTGCTCTTCCGTGCCGCGCTGGCCGCCGACCCGGGCAGTCCCGAACGTGGCATGTTCCACTTCCGCGACGGGCGCGGCGAACACGGCGAACTCCCGCCGAACGACTGGCAGTCGATGTTCGAGGGCCCGGCGTGGACCCGCGTCACCGAGTCGGACGGCACCCCCGGCCAGTGGTACCTGCACCTCTTCGCGCCCGAGCAGCCCGACTGGAACTGGGACGACCCCCGGGTGCACCGGGAGTTCGAGACGACGCTGCGCTTCTGGCTCGACCGCGGAGTGGACGGGTTCCGCGTCGACGTGTGCGACGCGATCGTCAAGGCCCCGGGCCTCCCGGACTGGCCGCACGCGACGCACGGCGTCGTGGAACCCGTCGACGGCGTGATGCCGCCGATGTGGGACCAGGAGGGCATCCACGAGGTCTTCCGCGAGTGGCGGCGGATCCTCGACGAGTACGAGGGCCCGCGCATCCTGTGCGCCGAGGCGTGGCTCCCACCGGAGCGCGCGGCCCGGATCGTCCGGTCGGACGAGATGCACCAGGCCTTCAACTTCGCCTACCTGTCGCTCCCGTGGGACGCGGCCGCGATCCGGGCGAACGTCGACACGAGCATCGCGGCGAACGACGCCGTGGGCGCCCCGACCACCTGGGTGCTCTCGAACCACGACGTCATGCGGCACGCGAGCCGGTTCGGCTACGACGGCCCGGTCGAGCTCGAGGCCGGCGTGGGCGTCGACGACCCGCAGCCGGACCGTGCCACCGGTCTCCGCCGTGCCCGGGCCGCGACGCTCCTCATGCTCGGGTTGCCCGGTTCCGCCTACCTGTACCAGGGCGAGGAACTCGGTCTGCCCGAGGTCACCACGTTGCCCGACACCGTGCGCCAGGACCCGGTGTGGGAGCGCTCCGGCCACCGGATCCGGGGCCGCGACGGGTGCCGGGTCCCGATCCCGTGGACGCCCGACGGGCCGTCCTTCGGCTTCTCGTCCGCGGCGGACACGTGGCTGCCGCAACCGGCTGACTTCGGCGCGTTCGCCGTCGCCGCGCAGGAGGAGGACGAGACCTCGACCCTGGCGATGTACCGACTGGCGCTCGCCGTCCGACGGCGGGCCGACCTCGGCGGCGGGACCCTGCGCTGGCACGACACCGGTTCCCGCAGCGTGCTGGCGTGGTCGAACGGTGGGGTCACCGTCGTCGGCAACCTCGGACCGGAGCCGGTCCGGCTGCCGGCAGCGGAGGGCGCGCAAGGCGGCGACGTCCTCGTCGAGTCGGTGCCGGGCGCGTTCACGGACGGTCTCCTCGCGGCCGACGCTGCGGTCTGGTTCGCCACGGCCGGCGGTCGCACGACGTGACCCGGTGACGGTGCGCCCGTCACCCGGTGGGCGCACCGTCCGCGGTCGGTCCGTCGGCCGACCGGTGACCGGATCCGGTCCGGGAGGCCCGTTGCGCGTCGGTCGTGCAGGGTACCGTCGTCGCATGGACCGTTCCGAGATCCTCGCGGCCGCAGCAGCGGCCCACGCCGCGCGCATCGCCGCTGCCGGCGGTGACGACCGTGGCGCCCGCGAGCGGGCCGAGGCGGCATCGGCCGCGCCGGCGCCCGAGCGTCGCCGCTCCGCGGACGCCGAACGGGCCGCCGAGTCGGACCGTGCTGCCGACCGGACCGAGGGCGCGCTGTCGGACTGGCGCCGGATGGGCACCCGCCGCGGCGTGACGCCGGACGCGCAGGTCCGGAGCGCCTGGACGGTGACGGGCGTCCCCGAGCAGGGTGACGCCCGGGCGTTCGCGAACGTGTTGCTCTCGACCGCCGGGCACGCGGGCCGGGTGGCGGACGCCGCGCGTCGCAACGAGCGGCTCGCGGGGGCCGCGCGAGCCGCCGCCCGACGGACCGTCCGCCGCTACACCGACCACGGGGCGGGGATGTCCGCGCTCGGGGACGTGCTCGACGCCGGCCCGGTCGCACGGGACGACGACGGCGGGGCCGAGCGCGCCTGATCCGACCCGGAGCGGTCCGGGTCCGTCCGGTCCGGACGCGTCGACCGGTCTACCGCCGGAACGGGTCCAGGTTCAGCACGGTGTCCTCGTACAGGTACTGCTGGTCGCCGTACACGGTGACGTCCGGGTTCAGCCAGACCAGGTCCTTCACGGTGAGCCCGAGCCGGTCGGCGACGGCGGCGATGAGGTCCTCCGACGCGATCCGGTACGCGGTCGGCGACCCGTCGGTCGACCCCTCGCTGCTCGTCGTGCCGGTGGCGTTCGGACGGGCCCCGCCGTCGACGGGGTGCACGTTCGTCGTCCGCGCCGGCACCGACCAGCGGACCGGTGCGACCGCGAGCACCTTGTCCGGCCCGAGTTCGACCGGCAGGTCGGGGCCCGCCGACTCGGCCGCCGAGTAGACGACGAGCGTGCCGAGCCACGACGGGTCCACCCGTCCGGGGTCCATGTCGGTCGTGGCCGGGGTGGGGGCCGCGGGGGAGCCGCCCCCGAGCACGGTGTCGCCGACGCCGTGCCAGGTCAGCCCGTCGCCGACCGAGGGCGGGGTCTCGAGGAAGGTGGTGCCGACGGGGACCGGCAGCGTCGAGGAGAACCCGGACCACTGCACGGTGGGGTACCCGTCGTCGGCGACGACCACGCGGTAGTGGAACCGGACGCTGCCCTTCGGCGTCACGACGTCCGCCTCGCTGATGACGGTGCCGACCGGGATCGGTGAGACCGTCGGGTCCGGCGCGGCGGCCTCGGTGGGCACCGCCGTCGGGGTCCGCGGTGACGCGGACTCCGCGATGCGGCGGGCTTCGGCACTGACGCTCGGGTCGGGTGCCGGACCCGACCGGTCGGCGGTGGCACTGCGGCTCGGTGCGGGCAGCTCGTCGGGTCCGCGGAGGAAGGCACACCCCGCTGCGGTCGTAACCACGACCGTCGCGAGCACGACCGCCCCGAGCACCCGGCCCGGTCGCGGTCGAGCCCGTCGCGGTCGATCCGGTCGTCCTCGTCCGGCGTCCCCCTGGTGCATGGTCTCCCTCGTCCCCCTCACGCCGGGAGCCTACCGGCACCATCGTCGCCCCCGGGCACACGAACGCGGGTACTGCACGTCGGTCGAGCGCGGTGGTGGGATGATCACTGGTGGTCCGCCGGGAGCCGTCCCGGGATCGTGGACCGTGCCGTTCCTGCCCAGGGACCTCCCCTCGCGATCACGGACGAAGGACACACCAGATGGCCGACACCCGACCCGCAGCACACGACGCCGGACTCCCCCCGGTGGGGACCGGGCCGCACCGCCGCCGCCTCGGGATGCTGGCACTCGTCGCGACCTTCGGCGGCCTGCTGTTCGGGTACGACACCGGGGTGGTGAACGGCGCACTGCTGCCGATGCGGCAGGAGCTCGGCCTGACGGACGTCACGGTGGGCGTCGTCACGAGCTCGCTGGCCTTCGGGGCGGCGGTCGGCGCGGTGTCCGGCGGACGGATCGCCGACGCGTGGGGGCGACGGCGGACCATCATCCTGCTGGCGGTGCTGTTCTTCGTCGGGACGCTCGTGTGCGTGGCAGCACCGTCGTTCGGTGTGATCGTCGTCGGGCGTGTGCTGCTCGGCCTGGCGGTGGGTGGTGCGTCGACGGTCGTGCCGGTGTTCCTCGCCGAGCTCGCGCCGTACGAGATCCGCGGCTCGCTGTCCGGGCGCAACGAGCTCATGATCGTCATCGGGCAGCTCGCCGCGTTCGTCGTGAACGCCGTCATCGCCGGGCTCTGGGGAGAGGGTGGCGGGGTGTGGCGGGTCATGCTCGCCGTCTGCGCGCTGCCCGCCGTCGCCCTGTTCGTCGGGATGCTCCGCGTGCCGGAGTCGCCGCGGTGGCTCGCGGCACACGGGCGCGACGATGCGGCCCTCGCCGTCCTGCGCCAGGTCCGGCCGGCGGACCGCGCCGAGGCGGAACTCGCGGACATCCGCCGCGCGCACGCGCACGAGCACGAGGCACGGAAGCAGCGGGAGAGCGGGTGGAGCGCCCTGCTGGGGAACAAGTGGCTCGTCCGGATCGTGCTCGTCGGCGCCGGACTCGGGATCGCCCAGCAGCTGACCGGCATCAACTCGATCATGTACTACGGCCAGTCGGTCCTCATCGAGTCCGGGTTCGAGGCCTCGGCCGCCCTCATCGCGAACATCGCGCCGGGGGTCATCGCGGTGGTCGGCGGTGTGATCGCGATCGCGAACATGGAGCGGATCGACCGCAGGACGACGCTCCTGCTGGGGTTCTCCCTGACGACGGTGTGCCACTTCCTCATCGGCATCGCCTCGGTCGCCCTGCCGGCGGGCAACCCGGTGCGACCGTGGGTGATCCTGGTCCTCGTCGTCGCGTTCGTCGGCTCGATGCAGACCTTCCTCAACATCGCGGTGTGGGTCGTGCTGTCCGAGGTCTTCCCGACCCAGATCCGGGCGCTCGGCATGGGGATCGCGGTGTTCTGCCTCTGGATCGCGACCGCGCTCGTCGGGCTGTGGTTCCCGTCCGTCGTCGCCGCGACGGGCATCACCGGGACGTTCTTCGGCTTCGGGGTCGTCGGCATCCTCGCACTGCTGTTCATCTGGCGGTTCGTGCCCGAGACGCGCGGCCGCACCCTCGAGCAGGTCGAGGAGGGCGTCGCCTCGGGCAGCCTCTTCACCGCCGACGCGGTGGGACATCGCTGACGACGACCCGCTGACGCACGGGAGGCCCGTCACCAGCTGGTGACGGGCCTCCCGTGTCCGAGGTCGGCTACGGGCGCAGGAGCACCTTGCCGACGCGACCGGCGGTGTCGCTCGCGCGGACCGCGTCGCGGGCGTCCTCGAACGCGAACGTCTCGGACACCGGGAGCGTCAGCGACCCGTCGAGCACGCGGCTGATGAGTTCACCGAACAGCTGCTGCTTCGTCTCGGACGGCATGGTCCGGCTGACGACGCTGCCCCAGAAACCCTTCACGGTGAGCTGGCCGAAGATGACCTTGCCGGACGGGATCTCGAGCGTGGGGGAGGCCATGGCGCCGAAGACGACGAGGGTCGCCTCGTCGCCGAGCACGGACGCGATGTCGCCCGCGGCCTTCCCGCCGACCGACTCGACGCCGGCGCGGATCGGGGCGCCGCCGGTGATGGCCGTGACCTGGTCCTGCCAGCCCTCGGTGTCGGTGGCGACGATGCGCTCGATGCCCTGGGCGCGGAGCTCCTCGACGCCTTCGGCACGGCGGACGAGGCCGATCACGTTGATGCCGCGGGCGGCACCGAGCTGGGCGACCATGCGGCCGACGGCCCCGTTGGCGGCGTTCTGGATGAGCCAGTCACCCTCGTGCAGGTCGAGCGAGTGCAGCAGGCTGATGGCGCTGAACGGCATCGAGACGAGCTGGGCGGCGGACTCGTCGGGCATCGCGTCCGGCACGGGGATGAGCCCGGCCGCGTCGGCGACGGAGTACTCGGCCCAGACGCCGAAGGTGCCGCCGGCGACGCGCTGGCCGACGGAGAGGTGGGTGACGCCCTCGCCGAGGGACTCGACGACGCCGAGCGCCTCGGTGCCGGACTGCGCGGGCAGCTCCGGCTTGAAGCCGTACGTGCCGCGGATCGTCCACAGGTCGTGGTTGTGGATCGGGGAGAGCACGGTCCGGACGAGCACCTGGCCGGCGCCCGGGGTCGGGACGGGGCGCTGCTCGACGGTGAGGACGTCGGCGGGCTCACCGAACTCCGGGTGGACGACGGCACGCATCGTGGTCTGGTCTGCCATGGTTCAGTCCTCCGAGACGGTGATGGTGACGTCGATGTTGCCGCGCGTCGCGTTCGAGTACGGGCACACCTGGTGGGCGGCGTCGGCGAGGGCCTGGGCCTGGTCGTGGTCCATGTCCGGGATGACGACCTCGAGCACGACGGCGAGCTGGTAGCCGCCCTGGCCGTTCGGGCCGATCTGGACGCGGCCGCCGACGGAGGAGTCCGTGACCGTGACCTTCTGCGCGCGGGCGACGCCCTGCAGTGCGGAGTGAAAGCACGCGGCGTACCCGGCGGCGAAGAGCTGCTCGGGGTTGGTGCCGGCGCCGGAGCCACCCATCTCCTTCGGGATGGCCATGTCCAGCTCGAACGAGCCGTCGCTGGTCTGGACCTTGCCGTTGCGGCCTCCGCCGGTGGACAGGGCTTCTGCGGTGTAGAGGACGTCCATGTGGTGTCCTTCCTTCCTTCGTGGGGTCTGTCTGGTCAGCGGGTGACCGGGGCCGCGGTGGCGGCCGCGCGGTGCATCGTCTCGGTGAGGCGCTGCAGTGTCGCGATGAGGTCTGCGGCCGACTGCTCGTCCGGCAGGCCGGTGCCGGCGGCGACACGTCCGGGGACGTGCGCGAGCTCGGCGCGGAGGGATCGCCCGCGCTCACCGGTCGTCACGGTGACGACGCGTTCGTCGGTGCTGCGGCGTTCGCGGCGGACGAGGTCCGACTGCTCCATGCGCTTGAGGAGTGGCGACAGGGTGCCGGAGTCGAGCTGCAGGTGGTCGCCGAGGCTCGACACGGTCTGGTCGCCCTCGACCCACAGCGTCACGAGGACGAGGTACTGCGGGTAGGTCAGGCCCCACGGCTCGAGCAGGCTGCGGTACGCCTGGGTCGTCGCCCGCGTCGCTGCGTAGAGGGAGAAGCACACCATCTCGTCGGTCACCGGCATGAAGACACTGTTGCACTCCATCGGGTTGTACACAACTTGATCCGCCGGATGCCCAGGTGCCGCTCGGGCGCGAGCGTCGGACGGACGCTGAGCGCACGGACGGACGGGTGTCCTCCGGTCCGGTTAGGCTGGCCGGACCGACGATGACCAGCAACCACCCCGCCACAGCACCGACGACGACCACAGCGATCCCGCGAGTCGGCTCCTCGGCGTCCCACGGCAAGACGATCCTGATCGGCGAACACGCCGTGGTCTACGGCGCACCCGCACTCGTGCTCCCGGTGACCGACGTCCGGGTGACGGCGACCGCGACACCGCTCTCATCGGGCGCCGAGCACACCCTCGAGTCGACGGTGCACACCGGACCGTTCGGGCTCGCACCCGCCGCGGTGCTGCCCACCGTCACGGCCGTCACCGCGACCCTGCGGCACCTGGCAGACCGCGGACACCCGCACGCCGTCGACACGGGGTTCCACGTCCGCGTCGACAGCCAGGTGCCCACGGCCCGCGGGATGGGGTCGAGCGCCGCCGTCGCCGCCGCCGTGACCGCTGCGGTCGCCGACGCCTTCGGGGTCGCGCTCGACGGTGCCACCCACCACGACCTCATCCAGGTGTGCGAGCGTGTCGCGCACGGCCGACCGTCCGGGCTGGACGCCCGCGGGGTCGTGGCCGACGAGCCCGTCTGGTTCGAGGCCGACGTCATCGAGCCGGTCCAGCTCTCCGGCCGCTTCGTCTTCGTCGTCGCGGACACCGGCGTCCCCGGACACACCCGCGAAGCCGTCGCCGCCGTCCGCGCCCGCCACGACCGCGCCCCCGCGATGGTCGACACGGTCGTCCAGCGGATCGGGGAGCTCGCCCGCACAGCCCGGGGGACGCTCGTCGACGGCGACGTACAGGCCCTCGGTGTCACCATGGACGCCGCGCACGAACTGCTCACCACCCTCGACGTGTCGAGCGGCGACCTCGATCGGCTCGTCGGCGCCGCACGCCACGCGGACGCCCTCGGCGCGAAGCTCACCGGAGGCGGTCGGGGCGGGTGCGTCCTGGCCCTCGCGGCCGACGACGAGCACGCCACCCGCATCGCGGACGCACTGCGCGGCGCGGGGGCCACCGCAACCTGGACCACCTCGATCGGAGCCCGCGTCTGATGACCGCAACCGCCGTCGCGCACCCCAACATCGCGCTCGTGAAGTACTGGGGCAAGGCGGACGCCGACCTCGCCCTGCCCGCGACGGGCAGCGTCTCGATGGGGCTCGACGTCTTCCCCACCACGACCTCCGTCACGCTGCAGGCCGCATCCGGCGGGGACGCGCGTGACACCCTGACCCTGAACGGTCGCGTCGTCGACGACGGCGCACTGGTGCGGGTCGAGCGTTTCCTCGACCTCGTCCGCGCCCTGTCCGGTTCCGACGCCCGCGCCGCCGTGGTCTCGGAGAACACCGTGCCCACGGGTGCCGGCCTGGCCTCGAGCGCCTCGGGTTTCGCCGCCCTCGCCGTGGCCGCCGCGAGCGCGTACGGCCTCGACCTGTCGCCGCGGGACCTGTCACGGCTCGCCCGCCGCGGGTCGGGCTCCGCGACGCGGTCGATCCCCGGTGGGGTGGCCGTCTGGCACGCGGGTGACGACGCGGCGTCGTTCGCCGAGACGATCCCCGCACCGCCGATGGCGATGGTCGTCGTGACGATCGACGACGGCCCGAAGGCGATCGGTTCGCGCGAGGCGATGCGCCGCACGATCGCGACCTCGCCGTTCTACCCGGCCTGGGTGACCTCGACGACCGAGACCGTCGACGACATGCTCGAGGCCTGCGCTGCGGGGGACTTCACCCGCATCGGCGAGCTGACCGAGAGCAACGCACTCCGCATGCACGCCACGATCGAGGGCGCGTTCCCGCCGATCCGCTACCTGAACAGCCGGAGCGTCGCCGTGTTCGACGCCGTCGCCGCGATGCGCGCCGACGGGCTCGAGGCCTACGCCACGGCGGACGCGGGCCCGAACGTCGTCGTGCTCTGCCGTCCCGAGGACCGCTCGCGCGTGGCCGCCGCGCTCGACGGGTACGGCGCGGTCATCGAGTCGGGCACCGGACCAGCCGCCCGCCTCGTCGGCTCCGAACGCTCGGGGGAGAACCCCGAGGCAGAGGAGACCACCGCGTGATCGAGTTCCGAGCCCACGGCAAGCTGTTCGTCGCCGGCGAGTACGCCGTCGTCGAGCCGGGTCAGCCGTCGGTGCTGATCGCCCTCGACCGTGCCATCACGGCGCGCGTCACCGAGGGTCACGGCGCCGGCAGCGTGCACTCCGAGGAGTACGGCAACCTCCCGTTGACGTGGACCCGGGCCGAGGACGGTCTGGCGCTGGACCGTGAGCACCACCCCTACGACTACGTGATGGCGACGATCGACCTCGTCGAGAAGCTCCGCGCCGAGCTCGGCATCGCCCCGCGGTTCCACGACCTGCGCATCGAGAGCCAGCTCGACGACGCCAGCGGTCGGAAGTTCGGCCTCGGCTCGTCGGCGGCGGTGACGGTCGCGACCGTCGGCGCCCTCGACCGCTTCTACGGACTCGGCCTGTCGCAGCGCCGACGCTTCATGGTGGCGCTGCTCGCGACGATCCGGGTCGCGCCGCGGGCCTCCGGCGGGGACCTCGCCGCGAGCACCTTCGGCGGCTGGCTCCGCTACAGTGCCCCGGATCGCGAGGTCCTGGCCGGCCTGCTCGACGAGCGCCCGGTGTCCGCGATCCTCGACGACGACGACGCCTGGGCCGGCTTCGACGTCGAACACCTGCCGGCACCCGCCGACCTCAGGCTCCTCGTCGGGTGGACCGGCTCGCCGGCGTCCACGACGAAGCTCGTCGGCGTCGTCCGGCGGCACCGCGACGGCGACTACGCGGCGTTCCTCGACGCCAGCCGCGCCTGCGTCGACGACCTGACGGCGGGCCTCCGGACCGGGGACGCGGCGCGGACGCTCGGCGCACTCCGTCGCGCCAGGGGGTTGCTCCAGGACCTCGGGACCTCGGTCGGATCGCAGATCGAGACCGAGCGACTCGCCACGCTCTGCGACGTCGTCGAGTCGGCCGGTGGCGCGGCGAAGCCGTCGGGGGCCGGCGGCGGGGACTGCGGGATCGCGCTCGTCCCGGCCGACAGCGACAGCGCAGCGATCTTCCGCGCCTGGGAGGCGCACGACATCAGGCACCTCAGCGTCGCGGTGCAACCGGAGGAAGGGACCACGCGATGAGCGACCTGATGACCCCGATCCCCACGAAGTGGGTCGGACCGATCCGCGTCAGCGGCAACGCCGTCGAGGGCGAGCACGAGGTGCCGCTCGCGACCTACGAGTCGCCGCTCTGGCCGTCCGTCGGCCGTGGCGCCCGGATCTCGCGGATGGTCGAGGGCGGCATCGTCTCGACCGTCGTCGACGAGCGGATGACCCGTTCGGTCGTCGTGCGGGCCAGCAGCGCCGCCGCCGCGCACCTCTCCGCCGGCCGGATCCTCGCGCGGCAGGCCGAGCTCAAGATCATCGTCGCCGGGCAGAGCCGGTTCGCGAAGCTCATCGAGGTGCACCCGGAGATCGTCGGGGACCTGCTGTTCCTGCGCTTCGCGTTCACCACGGGCGACGCGTCCGGGCACAACATGGTGACGCAGGCGGCGGACACCCTGCTGCCGGCGATCCTCGCGTGGGAGCCGGAGCTGCGGTACGTGTCGATCTCCGGCAACTTCTGCTCCGACAAGAAGGCCACGGCCGTCAACGGCATCCGCGGACGCGGGCGGAACACCATCGCCGAGATCGTCATCCCGGGTGAGGTGGTCGAGAAACGGCTGCGCTCGTCCACCGAGCGGATCGTCGAGCTGAACACGGCGAAGAACCTGGTCGGCTCCACCATCGCCGGGGCCCTCCGCTCCGCGAACGCGCACTACGCGAACATGCTCCTCGGCTTCTACCTGGCCACCGGGCAGGACGCCGCCAACATCGTCGAGGGCTCCCAGGGCATCACGCTCGCCCAGGCCCGCGGCGACGACCTGTACTTCTCGTGCTCCCTGCCGCACCTCATCGTCGGCACGGTCGGCAACGGCAAGGGTGGCGACCTGCCCGTGGTGGAGGACGCCCTCGTCCGCCTCGGCTGCCGGGAGGACCGTGAACCCGGTGCCAACGCACGTCGCCTGGCCGCACTCTGCGCCGCCACCGTCCTCTGCGGCGAACTCTCGTTGCTCGCCGCCCAGACGAACCCGGGCGAACTCATGGCGGCGCACGTCGCGATGGAACGACGCGGCCACCGACCGGAAGGAGCGTCGGCATGACGGTCATCGGCATCCACGACCTCGCGATCGCGACCGGGCACCACGTGCTCGACCTCGACGACCTCGCCGCGACGACCGGCGTGGACCCGGCGAAGTACCACGTCGGCATCGGTCAGGACGCCTTCAGCGTGCCGGCCCCCGACGAGGACATCGTCACGATGGGCGCCGCCGCCGCGAAGGAGGTCATCGACCGTCACGGTGTCGAGGGCATCCGCACGGTGCTGTTCGCCACCGAGTCCGGCATCGACCAGTCGAAGGCCGCCGGCGTCTTCGTGCACAGACTGCTCGGCCTGCCGACGAACGTCCGCGTGGTCGAGCTGAAGCAGGCCTGCTACGGCGGGACCGCCGCGGTGCAGATGGCGCTCGGCATCATCGCGCGGGACCCGGGCGAGCGCGTGCTCGTCATCGCAGCCGACGTCGCCCGGTACGACGTCGAGACGGCCGCGGAGCCCACGCAGGGCGCCGGCGCGGTCGCGATGCTCATCGCCGCCGAGCCGGACCTCGTCGAACTCGAGCCGCAGTCCGGCCTGTTCACCGCGGACGTAGACGACTTCTGGCGGCCGAACGACCGCTCCACCGCGCTCGTCGACGGTCGTCTGTCGGTCACGGCGTACGTCGACGCGTTCATCGGCGCCTGGGACGACCTCGCTGCGCGCGGCGGCCCCGGCATCGAGGCGATCGACCGGTTCGTGCACCACCAGCCGTTCACGAAGATGGCGATCAAGGCGCACCGGAAGCTCGCCCAGCACGTCGACGTCCCGTTCGAGGAGACCGAACTCGCGGTCGGGTTCACGTACAACCGGCAGACCGGCAACACGTACACCGCCTCGCTCTGGATCGCGCTCGGCGCGCTGCTCGACCTCGACGACGACCTGGCCGGTGCCCGCATCGGGATGTTCAGCTACGGGTCCGGCAGCGTCGGGGAACTCATGACCGGGGTCGTCCGGCCGGAGTACCGCGAGCACCGCCGCACCGGACGGGTCGCCGAGCTGCTCGCGGCGCGGGTTCCGCTGTCCGTCGAGGCGTACCGGGAGCTGCACGCCGCCGGCGCCGCGACGAGCGAGGACGTCGAGCGTCCGCGGGTCACCGCCGCCCCCTTCCGGTTCGCAGGGGTCACCGGTGGCGCCCGGCACTACGAGGCGACCGGCGCCTGACCGGCGCCGCCGGCCGGACGTGCCGGCGGTGGACCCGATCGGACGCCGAGGGCGATCGGCCCTCGGACAGGGGTCGTGCCCCCCGGCTCCGGTCCGCAGCGACGCCCTACGCTTGGAGAGTGGACGCTGTCGGTGCCGGGGCGATCCGCGACGTCGTCGCGGTGCTCCCGAACGCGCCACGACTCGGCCACGTGGTCGACGCCGTCGCCGCTCGGATCGGCAAGCCCGTGCGCGTCGTGGACGTCGACGGACCGGGGTGGGGCGCACTGACGGCGCTCGTCTCCCAGCTGCCGGACGTGGCCCTCGTGCTGCTGCCACCCGGGTCGACGCCGCTCTACCGGATGCACTGCGTCCTGCACGAACTCGGTCACCTCGTCCGCGGTGACACCGGAGCCCCGGTCCCACGGACCCAGCTCGCCTTCGCGGCGTGGTCCGCCGGCGGCAACGTCTGCCACCGCTCGCTGGACGACACCCCGGTCCCGTCCGCCGGACCGGTCGACGGCGCGTTGCACGGCGACGACGAGGAGTTCGCCGAGACGTTCGCGTACGAACTGGCCACGGTCCTCCTGTCCGGCACCGTCGGGGTGGACGAGCGGACCTACGGCTAGTGGGGGTCCTGCACGCCCTGGCCTTCTGGTGCGCCGCGGCGAGCTTCGCGATCCGCGCGCCGTCCGTCCGCCGGAACCCGCACGGTCGGGCCAGCTGGGCGGCCACGGGGGTCGGCGCGCTCGGGCTGCTGACGCTGGGAGCCGTCGTCCCGCAGCGGGAGCTCGACGCGCTGCTGGGTGGCACGAACCTGATCAACCTCGTGCAGAACCTGTGCGCCACCACCGCCTTCTGGTTGCTGTTCCGCGGCAGCGTGCGCGACGTCGACCGGCGGCCGGCGTTGGCGCACCCGCTCGCCCTGGTCGTGATGCTCGCGTCCTTCACGGTGCCGTTCCTGTGCATCCAGGACCGCGGGGTCACGGTGTTCACGTTCATCGTGGACGAGATCGACCAGACCGCCACCTGGCTCTACGCGTCCGTCTACATGGTGTGCGTGGCGGCGATCACCGTCACCACGGTCGCGCGCGGTGTGCTCGGCAGCCGTGGGGCGCTCGTCGTGTTCCGGATCGGACTGTCCCTCGTGGCGATCGCGAGCGTCGAGGAGATCGTCTCGCTGACCGCCGACCACTTCGTGCTCGGGTCGGCACTGCTCCGCGACGTCCTCCGCACCGCGTTCGATCCACCCTTCTACCTCGGGATCGTGCTCATGGTCGCCGCGATGGCGTCGATGACCGTCCGCCGGTGGGGCCGGGAGGCCCGCCTCCGGGGTCACCGTGTCCGTCTCGCCCGCATCGCCGCGCGTCACGACCTGCACGCACGCCGTCGGCGGGGCGGCCTGCAGGTGCGGACCTACGACTTGCTCATCGCGATCCGTGACGCCGAGGTCCAGGGTCGGGAGCTCACCCCCGCGGAGACCGCGCACGTGCGTTCCGCCGAGCTCATGCTGTCGAAGGACCTCGAAGGCTGACGGGGGCCACACGGTCGACGGCGGGCCGACGACCGCCGGGTGCGCGCAGCCGGGCGTGGTGATCCGGTCTGCGCTGCGACGATCCGTCCTGCGCGGTCCCGGCGTGGCCGATCGGGGTCGTGTCCCGCCCGCGGTGGCGAGTGCGCCACGTCCGACGTAGCGTTCCCGTCACGAGCAGAGCCGTGTCAGGAAGCGGTGCCGCGAGGACCAGGGAGGCGTCATGGACGCACACGCAACACCGCGGGTCGAGGCAGCGCCGTGACCCGGCACGAGACGCACCCCGGCCTCGCGCCGGCGACGACACGGAACCACCGCGAGCAGCAGTGGTGGCCGCCGTTCCGCGACCCCGCCTGCAACACCGTCGACGTCGTCCAGACGCAGGTGGTCCGCGGAGCGCCCTTCGCCAGTGCCGGTGCCCGTGGGCGCGAGCGGATCGCGGTGCTGTTCGTCACCGGGATCGGCTGACCGGACGCAGGTCGGGGCGGGCCTTTTCGGCCGGTCCGGTGGCCACCGCCGGGTCACTGCCCCGTGACGGCCCGCCGGATCTGCTCGATGGGGACCTTCGGCGACCGGTCGGCGTTGAGCAGGCCGTTCGTCTCCTGCATCGTGTCGGTGAGCTGCGTCCAGCAGGACCCCGCCAGGAACGTGCTGGCGCGGACGGCGTCGTGGAGCGCGGTGATGCGCTCGACCCAGTCGTCGCCGTCGGTGGCCGTCGTGTAGCCCCAGCCCTCCTCGCGGTGCCCGCCCGACTGGTGGCGGACCCCGCCGAACTCGGTGAGCATCACCGGTTGTCCCTGGTCGACGGCCCCGCCGACGAACTGCGGGTGACCGGAGGGGGCGAGTCCCTCGAGGGCGCGGGCTCGGGCGGCGTCGTCCGCGTACGTGCGTGCCAGCACCACGCCGTCACCCTCGTAGTCGTGGATCGTCACGATGTCGGTCTCCTGCTGCTCCCAGCCGTCGTTCCCGATCACCGGGCGCGAGGGGTCGAGCGCACGGGTCAGGTCGACGAGGGCGCGGGCGTACGCCTGCTGTGCCGGGTCGGAGACGACGTGCTGGATGCCCCACGACTCGTTGAAGGGGACCCAGGTGACGATCGAGGGGTGTGAGGCGTCCCGTTCCACGGCGGCGGTCCACTCGGCGGTGAGCCGACGGACCGCGGTGGGGGAGAACTCGTACGCCGCCGGGGCCTCGCCCCAGACCATCAGGCCGAGCCGGTCGGCCCAGTGCAGGAACCGCGGGTCCTCGATCTTCTGGTGCATCCGGGCGGCGTTGAACCCGAGTGCCTTGATGAGCTCGACCTCCTGCCGGTGGGCGAGCGGGTGCGGTGCGGCCAGGTGCGACTCCGGCCAGAACGCCTGGTCGAGGACGCTCCGCACCGGGTACGGCGCGCGGTTGAGCAGGAACCGCCCACCGCCGACACCGACGCTGCGCATGCCGAGGTAGCTCGACACCGCGTCCAGCACCCGACCGCCGGCGTCCACCAGGGTCAGCACGGCGTCGACGAGGCGCGGGTGCTCGGGGGACCAGGTCAGTTCGTCCTCGGCCTGGCCGTTGCGCTGCCGCGCGATCGGCACGGTCACGTCGAGGGTCGGCCGACTCGCGGTCGCGTCCCAGTCGGTGGTGCCGAGGTCCTCGTCCCGCTCGTCGAACCGCAGGGCGACCCGGAGTCGGGCGCCGGCGGGGACGCGTCCGCGGAACCGGACGGTGAGGTCGACGGCCGTCGGCCCGGCCGGGGACCACCGGAGGCTGCTGATCGCGGTGGCGGGCACGGCCTCGAGCCAGACCGGCTGCCAGATGCCGGTGGTGCGGCGGTACCAGATGGCGTGTGCGTCCTCGTGCCAGTCCTGCTTGCCGCGGGGCTGCGTGACGTCGTCCGGGTCGTCCTCGGCACGGACGACGAGCAGGTGTCCGGTCGCCCCGTCGGCGGTGTCGGTCAGCAGTGCGGTGACGTCGAACGAGAACGGCGTGTGTCCGCCCTCGTGCTCGCCGACGAACCGGCCGTCGATCCACACCTGGGCGCGGTGGTCGACGGCGCCGAAGTGCAGCACCAGGCGGGGGCGCGCGGTGCCGTGGCCGGCTGCCTCGAGTTCGGCGCGGCCGATCGTGCGGGCGTACCAGACGACCGGGTGGAACCCGGGATCGCCGATGCCCGACGCGGCCGACTCCGGCGGGAACGGCACCGTGATCTCGCGGGGAGCCGGGAGGCCCGTGGTCCATCCCGAGTCCGCTCCGGTGTCTTCGTCGTCGTGCCGGAACGACCAGGTGCCGCTGAGGTCGGCCCAGTCGCGCCGGAGCATCTGCGGCCGGGGGTACCGGCCGTCCTGACGACTCGCGAGGGGGACGTCGGTGACGGCGACGGGGGCCGGGGAAGCGACGGTGCTCATGGTCCCGCAATTTACAGCGCTGTAAAGCGTGCGTCAACGGTACGGTGAGCCCGTGGGCCAGGTCACGCTGCAGGACGTCGCGGAGCACGCGGGCGTCTCGATGAAGACCGTGTCCAACGTCGTGCGCGGCTACCGCCACGTCAGCGACGCGATGCGGACCCGCGTGCAGGAGTCGATCGACGCCCTCGGCTACCGCCCCAACGTCTCCGGGCGGAGCCTCGCCACCGGGCGCACCAACATGCTCGCGTTCGCGTTCCCCGACCTCCGCCGCCCGTACTTCGCCGAGCTCGCACACGTGTTCTCACGGGTCTGTGCCGAGCGCGGGTACCAGCTCCTGCTCGAGGAGACCGCGGGGGCCCCGGCGGGCGAGCTCTCCGCCGTCCGTGGCCGTGAGGCGGGTGTCGTCGACGGGGTGGTCATCCACCCCCAGGTCCTCACGCCGGCCGAGATCGACCGCGCCCGTGGGGACACCGCCGTCGTGTTCCTCGGCGAGGACGTCCGACCACCCGGCGGTGACCTCGTCGCGATCGACAACGTGCGTGCCGCGGCCGAGGCCGTCGCACACCTCGCCGCCCTCGGACGACGCCGCATCGGCTTCCTCGGGCACGAGGTGGGCGAGCAGTCCCGCACCTCCGCCTTCCGCATGGAGGGCTACCGCGACGGTCTGGCCACCGCCGGGCTGTCGTTCGACCCGTCGCTCTGCGTGCCGCGCGAGGTCGGCGACGCCCGCGGCGCCGAACAGGCCTTCGGCCAGGCCCTCGACGCCGGCCTCTCGATCGACGGGCTGCTCTGCCGTGACGACCTGGCCGCGGTCGGGGCGCTCCGTGCGATGCGCCTGCGCGGCCTCGAAGCGCCCCGTGACGTCGCGGTCGTCGGGTGGGACGCCATCGGTCTCGCCGCGAGCCTGGTGCCGAGTCTGACCTCGGTCGCGCCGGACACCGTCGCGCTCGCCGAGGCGGCGCTCGACCGGTTGCAGGAGCGCATCGCCGGTCGGCCGGGTGACGGACAGGCCGTGACGGTCGGGCACCGGATCCTGGTCGGGGAGAGCGCGCCCTACCCGGACGGGTCGGTGGACTGAGCGTCACCGCCCGTCCGGGTGCACGCTCCCCAGCAGTTCGACCAGGGCGCGCCGGAGCGGGTCGGGCAGCCCGACCGTCTCCAGCTCGACGATCCGGTCCGCGCGCGGGACGTCGCGGTCGACGACCTCCCACGCGGTGAGCTTCTCGGGGTTCCCCGCCTGGGCGCTCTCCAGCAGCTGACGTGCCGCGTCGCGGGCGTCGACGCCGACGGTCGGCAGGCCGGCCAGCGTCAGGACCGCGCCGTCGTCGGTCGCGACCTCGAGGTCCACCGAGAACCGGTCCGCCTCGACCACCGTCGCCTCCTGCCCGCTCGCCGGTGCTCCGAGGAACGTGATGCGCCACCGCCGGCGAACGGGCACGCTGTCGACGTCGCCCTCCGCCGGGTCGATCCGGAAGGAGACGGTGCTCCGGTCCCAGGTGAGCGTCGTCCGGCAGACACCGCCGTCCGGTCCGGAGGCCGCCTCCGGACCTTCGCGGTCCTCGACGAGCGTGAAGGACCCGGAATCGCCCGGTGCGACGAGCACCTCGAGCGCTGCCGGGTTCACCGTCGCGTCGACCTCCTCCGGTGCGGCGAGCGGCAGGATCCCGCCGGCCCGCAGCAGCACGGGGATCGTGTCGAGGGTCCGGTGCAGGTCGACGAAACGGTCGCCGGCGTAGGTGGTGCCGGTGAAGACGTCCGTCCAGGTGCCCGAGGGCAGCCAGGCCCGGGCGCTGCCCCGCAGGGTGACCGGGTCGCACGGCTCGACGATCGGAGCGACGACGAGCTCGGTGCCGAAGGCGTACTCGTTCGGGACGCGGTACGCCTCGTCCCGGTGCGGCTCGAGGTGGTACATCGGTCGCACGAGCGCCGTGCCGGCGGCGGCGAGGTGGTTCATCGTGTGCAGGTACGGCACGAGGCGGTGGCGGAAGCGCAGGGCGTCGCCCATCGCCGCCCGCGGTCCGGCCGGGAACACCCACGGCTCCTTGCGGATGAACGGGTTGTTCGCCGAGTGCAGGCGCATGATCGGTGAGAACACCCCGAACTGCACCCACCGGGTCGCGAGCTCGTCGTCGCGCACGCCGCGGGTGTGGCCGCCGATGTCGTGGCTCCACCAGGGGTACCCGATGTTCGCCGCGGTCGCGGTGAACTCCGGCTGGAACGCCAGGGACGCCCACGAGACGACGGCGTCGCCCGAGAAGCCGACGGCGTACCGGTGGCTGCCCGGTCCGGCGTAGCGGGAGAACGTCATGCCGGCCCCGCCGTCGCGCGCCGAGTCGAGCAGGTGGAAGTGGTTGAGCATCCACAGCGGATCGACGCCCGGGATGCTCGTGGTCCGGCCCTGCTGCCAGTCGATCCACCAGAAGTCGACGCCCTGCTCCTCGAGCGGGCGGTGCAGGACCTCGAAGTAGGCGCGCAGGAAGTCCGGGTTCGTGGGGTCGAAGCCGATCGTCTGCTCGGTGTCGGGATCGACGCCCATCGCCGCGGCCATCGCGGGGTAGGCGTCCTCGAACGCCCGGACGCCGTCGGCGGGGTGCAGGTTCAGCGTCGTGCGCATCCCGCGGCGGTGGAGTTCCGCCAGGAACGCCGGCGGGTCCGGGAAGAGCGACGGCTCCCACGAGTACCCGGTCCAGCCGTTGCCGAAGCGGGACGGCACGGAGTCGACCCGGTGCCAGTCCATGTCGATCACGGCGACGGAGAACGGCAGGCGCTCCTCGTCGAACCGGTCGAGCAGTGCCAGGTAGGAGTCGTCCGAGTACGGGTGGTACCGGCTCCACCAGTTCCCGAGTGCCCAGCGGGGCATGAGCGTCGGCGGCCCGGACACCGCGTGGAACGCCCGGAGCGCCTCGGCGTAGTCGCGCCCGTAGGCGAACACGCTGACGTCCCGCCGCCCGGGCACCCGGCTGCCCACCCACCCGTCGTCCTCGAACAGGAAGGACTCGCTGTCGTCGAGCATGACGATGCCGTCCCGTGCCAGGAGCCCCGTCTCGAGGGGCATCCGCCCGTCCACGTCGTCGAGGGTGCGTCCGGTGCCACCGAGGTCACGGGCCTCCTGGCCGTACCGCCAGCGGTTCGCGTCGGGCCCGGAGGTCTCGACGACGAGGCCGGTGGCCGAGAACGGCCGACCGTCGTACCGCAGGGTGGCGCGGTCGGTCGTCACCTCGACGCCGTCACCGCGCCGGAGGACGGTGTACTCGGGCACGTCGAGGCGCCGGCGGACGGCGAAGGTGGACGCCCGGTCCTCGAAGCCGCCGTCGTCGCTCCACTCGATCCGGAACAGGCCGTCCTGCAGGACGGTGACGCGCCAGTGGTCGCCGGTCACGACGGCCTCCGGTGACGCGACGGGGTCGGACCCGGGGAAGGGGCGGATGGTGGGCAGGGGGCCGGTGCTGGGGGTGGTCACGCTGGTGGTCCTGTCTCGGCCGTTCCGGCCGCTGTCGGTCTGGAGGCTCGGGTCAGCTCTTGACGGCACCCTGCGTCACACCGCTGATCACCCAGCGCTGTGCGAACAGGTAGACGATGACGGTCGGTGCCATGGCCATGAGGTACGAGGCGAACGCCACGTTGTAGTTGGTGCCGAACTGGCTCTGGAAGATGTTCTGCACGACGGGCAGCGTCTGCAGCCCGGGGTCCGCGGTGATGAGCGACGGCATCATGAAGTCGTTCCAGGACGCCAGGAACGCGAAGATGCCCACGGTCGCGTTCATCGGTCCGAGCAGCGGCAGGATGATGCGCCAGAAGATCTGCCACGTGGACGCGCCGTCGATGCGGGCGCTCTCCTCGAGCTCGACGGGGATCGACCGGAGGAACGCCGAGTAGAGCAGCACGCTGAAGGACAGTTGGAACATGGCGTGCAGGATCGCCACGCCGATCGGGTTGTCGAGCGAGATCATCGCGGTGAGCTTGATCTGGGGGAGCGCCACGACGGGGAACGGCAGGAACATCGCGGCGAGCAGGTACACGAACGACCAGCGGAAGAACCGGCGGTGCCAGTTCCGGACGATGGCGTACGAGGCGAACGAGCTGAGCAGCAGCGTCGCGATGACGGTGAGCGCGGCCACGCCGAGCGACACCGTGAACGACACCGGGAAGCGGGTGAGTTCCCACGCCTCGGCGAAGCTCGCGGGGTTGAACGGTGTCGGCAGGGACAGGGCGTTGCCGTCCACCGCCTGGGCACTCGTCTTGAAGGCCATCGCCACCGTGACGTACAGCGGGATGAGCACGGTCAGGGACGCGACGGCCAGGACGATCGTCAGCGGCCAGTTGACGCGGTCGAGGCGGCGACGGCGGGGTTGTTCGGGAGCGGTGCGGGCAGCGGCCGTGGCCGGGGACCGGGTGTCGATGGCGCTCATGCGAGTCGGAGGTTCCTTCCGCGCGTCACTGCGAGCTGCAGGACCGAGATGAGGACGGTGATGATGAAGAAGACGGTCGCGTTGGCCATCTGGTAGGCGTAGTCGCCGCTGGTGAAGCCGGTGAAGATCGTCATCGCGACGCTGCTCGTCGCGGATCCCGGACCGCCGTTGGTGAGGCCGACGATGACGTCGTACGCGCCGAGGTAGCCCTTCACGCCGAGCACGGTGTTGATGACGATGAAGCCACCGATGAGCGGCAGGGTGATCGCCCGGAGCTGCTTCCACGACCCGGCACCGTCGAGGGAGCTCGCCTCGTACAGGTCGGACGGGATCGAGGTCAGGCCGGCGGTGTAGATGAGGAGTGCGCCGGGGATCGTCTGCCACGCGGAGACGATGACGATGGCGAGCCAGGCCAGGTTCGGGTCACCGAGGATGCTCTGCTCGAGCGGGCCGAACCCGGCCGAGGTCGCCAGCGCCGGCAGCGTGTTCGAGAACAGGTAGTTGAAGACGTAGGCGACGATGATCCCGGACACGACCATCGGGATGACGAACACCGATCGGAGCCCGGCGGCGAAGCGGACCCGCTTGGTCAGGGCGATGGCGAGCGACAGTGCGATGACCTGCGTCACGATGACCGTCACCACCGCGAAGCCGAGTGTGAAGCCGTACGACCCGAGGATCGCCGGGTCGGACACGAGCGCCCGGTAGTTCTCGATGCCGAGGAAGTGCCACTGCCCGAAGCCGAGGTAGTCGGTGAAGCTGTAGAAGATGCCGACGCAGGCGGGGGCGACGACGAACGCCGTGAACAGCACGAGGGCGGGGACGAGGAACAGGTAGTACATGCCCTCGGTGCGGTGCAGGGAGCCGGCCCGGCGGTGGACGCGGGTCGCTGCGGTGACGGGACCGGGGCGGGGTTCCTCGGTCTCGGGGGTCAGGGGGGTCTGCATGGTCATGATCGCTCCTGGGGTCCTGGTCGCCGTGTCCTGGTCGCGCCGGTCAGACCGTCGCCGAGCGGCCGGCGAGGCGTCGCCAGTCGGTGTCGAGCCGCCGCAGCATCGACTCGAAGTCGCCGCTGCGGATCGCCGTCTGCAGGTAGTTGCCGAGCGGGATCGAGGTGGGGATGAAGGTGCCGGCGCCCTGGTAGAACGCGCCGTCGTCGACGTACTGCTGCAGGCCGGCGATGCGCTCGTCGGTCTGCGGCGTGGCGTCCTCGGTGGTCGAGAACGCCAGGTTGTCGAGGTTGTAGGCGTTGATGACGTCTGGCTGCATGAGGAACTCGACGAGCTCCTGCGCCTCGTCGAGGTGCGGTGTCGTGGTGGGGATCCAGAGACCCAGGTCGATGTTGACGCGGGCCTTCCGGTCGCCCGGGTCGTTCGAGACCGGGAGGGCGAACGTCCCGACCGGCAGCTCGTCGTCCACCAGGGCGATCTGGCTGAGCGCCCACGGGCCCTGCAGGTACATCGCGACCTCGCCCTTGCCGAACGCCAGGTTGCCGTCGGCGTAGGAGCGGGTGGCGTGGTCGGGGTTGAAGAACGACGAGATGGTCTTCGCGCGCTCCATCGGCAGGGCGAAGTCCTTCTCGAACGAGACGTCGGAGTCCGGCCCGACGTCCGTGCCGAGCTCCTTCATCCTCCGGAAGAACGACCCGGTGTCGACGAGGCTGCCGACGGAGTAGTCGAACAGGCCCTGCCACAGCGTCCAGGTGTCACGGTCGGTCGCGTACACCGGGGTGATGTCGGCCTTCTGCAGTGCGGTGCACACGTCGACGAACTCGTCCCACGTGGTCGGGACCGGCAGGCCCTGGTCGGCGAAGATCCGCTTGTTGTAGATGACGCCGGCGGCCGCGAGCGAGAACGGCAGCACGCTCGTCCGGTCCTCGAACTTCGCGTACTGGTTCGTCAGGCCGTCGATGCTCTTCCGGACCCGGCCGGCGGACGGCAGGTCGCTCAGGTCCCGGAGCACGCCGCGCTCGATGTAGCGCGCGAGTTCGAGGTTGTCGTTGAAGCAGCCGACGTCCGCCGGTTCGCCGCGGACGAACTGCGGGGCGATGGCGACGGTGCTGTCGTGCACGACGCGCATGCCGCGGTTCTCGCGCTCGAAGCGGCGGAGCAGGTCGTCGAAGTAGGCGATGACCTCCTGCTTCTGCTCGTAGAAGCGCAGGGCCGTGCCACCTGCGGCGCTGCTCGCCGAGGGGGCGGAGCATCCGGCGAGTGCCAGTGTGCCGAGACCGAGCCCGCCGACCGCGCCGGCGAGGAACCCACGCCGACTGAGTGCCGTCCGTGCCGTTGTGCTGCCCATGACCATGGTCACTCCCTTTCGCGCTCCATCGCGCCAGCCCAGTTTTACAGCGCTGTAAAAGCAAAGTCAACGCCCTCAGCGCGCAACGTCGACGGCGAGTCGCATCGCAGGACCGTTGCGACTCGCCGCCGAGGTCGCGTTCCGCGGAGGAGGGTCAGGCGAGGGACGAACCGCGGGCCTGGGGTGCGTGCTGGAGCTCGTGCCGCAGGGAGCGGACCGCCCGCAAGAGGTCGTCCTGCTTCCGGGCGCTCGCGCCGAGCGGTGATCCCAGGGCGGGGCGCGCGATCATGCCGAGTCGACCCGCCTCCGCGACGACGGCGAGTGACCAGGCGCTCTGCCCGGTGATGGTCCTGCGCTCGTCTGGCTCGACGTCGTGGAGGTCCGCCCACCGGACCTCGGCGACGGGTTCGGCCCGGGCGGGTGTCCACGCATGCAGCCCGACCTCGTCGACGGTCCAGAGCGTCGGTCGGTCGCGACGCCGGGAAGGGATGCCGAACGCGGCGAGGTCGCCTCGGAGGTTCACATGGGCCGGCAGGAACAGGCGCGGTCGCACCTGCCACGCCCGAGCGCGCTCCACTGCGGCACGATCGCGGCGGCGGTACCGCGCGGTGCCGATCGCGAGCGCGACCGCTGCGACGAGGAGGACCCAGGGAAGGAGGAACGAGCGCGTGCTGCGGCCGTCGCCGGACCCGCCCACGCCGCCGTGGGAGAGCTCGAGCGCGACGCCGGCGAGCCCGAGCACGCCGAGGACCGCGACGGCGACGACGGTCTTCCCGACCGGGGGGAATGCACCCTCGCGGAGGCGCTGCATCCAGGGTTCGGGGACGGAGGTCATCTGCTCAGCCTGGCAGGGGGACGGCGGCGTGTCCGGGGCGGACGGGATCCGGGCCTCCCGGCCCCGCCTCACGCAACGCCCCTGACAGGGCGGGACGCGATCGCACCGCGCCGTGCTGCTGGCGTCCGCGTTCCGCGGGCCGTCAGGCGTAGCGACGGGCGGCGCGCAGTGCTGCGTCGGTGTACGAGCCGCCGAACAGGAACACGTGCAGCAGGAGCGGGGCGAGCTGGTGCAGCGCCACCCGGTCCTGCCACCCGGGCGCGAGCGGCGACTCGTCGTCGTACGCGGCGAGTACGGTACCGAGCTCCGGGAGGCCGAACAGCGCCAGCAGCGCCAGGTCCGTCTCCGCATGGCCGCCGTGCGGGGTCGCGTCGATGAGCACGGCCCCGGTCGGCGCGTCCGCATCCCTGGGCCAGAGCACGTTCCCGGCCCAGAGGTCGCCGTGCAGCCGGGCCGGTCCGTCCCCGACGAGTGCCGGTTGTGCGGAGCCGAGCGTGCCGTCCTCGAGGCGGTCGCAGACGCGTTCGAACACGGCGGCCTCGGCACCGTCGTACCCACCGGCGTCGACGATCCGCTCGACGAAGTCGCGGATCCGGTACTCCGCGAAGAACGCGCCCCACGACGACGGCGCTTCGGCCGCAGGGACGAACGGCGTGCGCGAGCGGCCCATCCGCAGCGGACCGTTCGCCGGGAACCCGGGCGACGGTGCGCCCCAGTGCGACGCGCCAGCAGCGTGCGTGTGCGCGAGCGAACGACCGAAGCGCGCCGCCTGCGCCCGGGTCGGGGACCCGTCCGCGATGAGCTCCAGTTCGAGCAGCGTCGGGTGCGGGCGTCCCACGACACGCGCGGTCCGGGTACCGCCGGACGCCTCGGCCTCGGCGAGCCACTCGAGCCCGGCTGCCTCCGCGGCGGCCTCGTCCGGGTCGGTGAAGGTCTTCGTGTGCGTCGAGGCCATCACCCCATCCTGCCGACCGGGGACGGCTCAGGGTTCAGACGGCGTCGACCAGCGCCCGGGCGAGGGGGTGCGCGCCCGCGAGGACGGCCCGCTCAGCACCAGGGTCCGCTCGTGGTGGAGGACCCGGCGCCGACGGTGGCGACGAAGGCGCGGAGTTGGGGGAGCGAGACCGGCATGCGCTTCCATCATGTGGGCATGAACGACATGCGTTTGCCGCATGCCGGCGGTGTCCCGAGACTAGGCCACATGAACGTCGTCCTCTACGTCCTCGTCGCCCTCACCTGGGGCTCGAGCTTCTTCTTCGCGAAGATCGGGCTCGAGGGCCTGGCGCCCCAGCAGGTCGCCACGGTCCGCACGGTGCTCGGCGCGCTGACGCTCGTCGTCGTGCTGCTCGTCACGCGCCGTCGCTGGCCGCGCGAGCGGCGGATGTGGGGGCACCTGCTGGTCGTGGCGGTGTTCCTCAACGCGGTTCCGTCCTCGCTCATGGCATGGGCCGAGCAGACCGTGCCGTCGGGCCTGGCGAGCATCTACAACGCGACGACGCCGATCATGACCTTGCTCGCGCTGGCCGTCCTCGTGCCGAACGAGCGACTGAACCGGCGGCAGGTCGGCGGGATCGTCCTCGGCATCGTCGGGGTCCTCGTCCTCGTCGGCCCGTGGGACGTGATCGGTGACCCGGAGGTCCTGGCGAGCGTGCCCGGCCAGGTCGCGCTGCTCGGCATGACCGCGTCCTACGGCATCGGCCTCGCCTGGCTCCGCCGCTTCGGCGTCGGCGGCGGCTACGACCCGACCACGGTCGCGACCGTGCAGCTGACGCTCGCCGCGGTGCTCATGCTCCTGGTCGCGCCCGTCATCGCGGCCGGGCCGGTGCAGCTGGACTGGAGGATCGTGGCCGCGATGGTCGCGCTCGGCGCGGTGGGTACGGGGCTGGCCTACGCGTGGAACACCCGCCTGGTCGGTGCGTGGGGTGCGGGACGGGCCTCCACCGTGACCTACCTGACACCCGTCGTCGGGGTCGCGCTCGGCGTCCTCGTGCTCGGGGAGCCGCTGCGGTGGAACGAGCCGGTGGGTGGGCTCGTCGTGCTCGCGGGCATCGCGCTGGCGTCGGGCCCGCTCGGCGCGCGGCGCCGGTCTGCTCCGGCACCGGCCGGCGAGCCACGGGCGGTCGCCGGCCGCTGAGGCCCGCACGCCCGCGTAGCGGCGACGTCAGCGCGCGACGGGTTGCGTGTCGCGCCGGTCGAGCTCGGCGAGCACGGCGGTCATCCGCAGCAGCGCTCGCCGCATCGCGACGACGGTGATGATCATGAACGCGGCGTAGAGGGCGACAGCGATCCACCAAGCTGGCGAGTCCGCCTGGGCTAGCCAGATGCCGAGTCCGACGGCGAGAGCAGCCACGACCGGCCCGACCCACGCGAGCCAGCGGTGGACCTTCTGGTGGAGCTCGAGCGCCTGCCGCCAGGCAGTCCGGTCGACGTCGGGAGGGACCTCACCGGTCCGCAGCGCCCGCTGGAACGACCGGTCCAGGACAGCGCCCCCGCCGCGCTTCCGCATCCAGCTGATGACGAGGCCGAAGCCGACTCCGAAGACCACGGCACCCACCGTCGTGCTGATGAGCCGTTCGGCCAGGACCGCGTCGGGTCTGGTGAGGAAGGAGGCGAGGAACGTGAACACCGCGCAGAGGACGGCGAGGGCCACCATCAGCGCCGGTTCCGGAAGGTTCCTCATCCTCTGCATCGGTCCATCCTGCCCGTACGGCCCTCGGACGGTCCGCCGGATGCCGAACCCACTGAGAGCGAGTGGCACAGTGCCTCCCGTCGACATGCCGCTCGTGGCATGGCTCGTGTCGGCCGTGGCCACGCCCGCTCCGTACGCTGGCACGGTGACCCCTCCGCGCAGGCCCTCGACCGTCCGCCTGCTGTTCGCGTCCTCGCACCCCGGCCCGACCGTGACGGTGACGGTCCTCGCCACCGTCCTCGCTTCCGCGGTCGGGCACCCGGTGGGGACCGTCGTGCTCGTGGCGCTCGCCGTGGTTTCCGGGCAGCTCTCGATCGGGCTCGCGAACGACTGGATCGACGCCGATCGCGACCGAGCCGTCGGGCGGAGCGACAAGCCGGTGGCGCGGGGGCTCATCGCCGTCGGGACCGTCCGCACCGCCGCCGTCGTCACCGCGGGCGTCGCGGTCGTGCTGTCGCTGTTCCTCGGACCCGTCGCCGCGGTCGCACACGTGGTCCTCGTCGCGGCCGGGTGGGCGTACGACGTGGGACTGAAGCGCACGATGTGGTCGGTCGCGCCGTTCGTCGTCGCCTTCGGGCTGCTGCCCGTCGTCGCGATCGCGGCGGGGCCGGACGGGAGGTGGCCCGCCGCGTGGGCGATCGCGACCGGTGCGGTCTTCGGCGTCGCGATCCACTGCACGAACGTCCTGCCCGACCTCGTCGACGACGAGGCGACCGGGGTGCGCGGCTTCCCGCACCGGCTCGGCCTGCACGCGTCCGGGGTCGTCGCGTTCGGCTCGCTCGTCGTCGCGGCCGTCCTGGTGCTCGTCGGTCAGCTCGGTGGTGACGACCCGGTCCGCGGGGTCGGCGCGGTGCTCGCGGTGCTCGGGGCGGTCGTCGTGGTCGTCCTGGCAGCGGTCGGCGTGCGGCTCGTGCTCACCGGACCGCCGACCCGCACGCTGTTCCGCCTGGTGATCGCGTCGTCGCTCGTGCTCGTCGTGGAGCTCGGCTTCGCGGGCGCGGCCCTGGTGGCCTGAGCCCCGGTCCGACCGCACGGGCGGACCGGCGCTACGCCCAGGCCATCGCGTAGAGCCGGGCCAGGGCGCGCGCGGTCGGGAGCGCCAGGACGGACCGGAGCAGCGCCTCCCGGCCGATGCCGACCACGTCTGGGACCGCACGGCCGAGCGCCATGTTCGCCTCCGCCTGCCGTCCAGCGCGCCGTGCGGCGGCCTGCCGCCGTCGGGCGTACGCGGGCCACGGCCCCGCCGCACCGGTCCGGACCGCGTCCGCCAGGAGCGGCGCCAGCTCGGCCGCGTCGAGCCACCCGAGGTTCATGCCCTGCCCGCCGATCGGGCTGATCTCGTGGGCCGCGTCCCCGACCAGGACCACCCGACCGACGCCGACGCGGTCCGCGGTGCGGCGACGGACTCCGAAGGCGCTGAGCATCGAGCAGGTCGTCGCGTCCGGAGCGACCCCGGTCCGCGCACGGACGATCTCGGCCAGCCGGGAGGCCCGTTCCGTCTCCGGTGCGTCCACCGCGGTCGCAGAGGCGGCGGGGTCCATGAGCGCGTCGTCACCGGACAGGAGCGCGACGTAGCGGCGACGGCCGCCGGGCAGGGGGAACGACTCGACGACGCCGTCGGGTCCGACATCGACGAGTGCGGCCGAGCGCGCGCCCGGGTCCTCCGGGTCGGCGAAGTCACCCATGACGTACCGGTCCTGGTGGTCACGGCCGGTCGTCCCGATGCCGAGCAGGTCGCGGACGACGCTCCGGGCGCCGTCCGCGCCGACGACGAAGGACGCACGGAGCGTGATCGGGCGGCCGTCGCGGTCGATGCCGGACGCGCCGACGTGGTCGCGGTGCCGGGTGAGCCCGACGAGCGACGTGCCGGTCCGGAGCGCGCCCGGGGCCCCGGCTCCGAGGCGCTCGCGGAGCAGGGTCTCCGTCCGGTGCTGGTCGAGCGTCGCCACGTACGGGTGCGAGTCGGAGGCGCGGTCGAACGACAGGGTGCCGAGGACCCGTCCGCGGCTCCGGGCGACCCCGGTGCGCACGAGCACCGCCTCGGCGAGCACCGCCTCGGCCAGGCCGACCTCGGCGAACGCGTCGAGTGAGGGCGGGTGGATGCCGATCGCGCGGGAACCGACCGGGTCGGTGGTCCGGCGCTCCCACACCTGCACGTCGGTACCCCTGGCCGCCAGGAGCACGCCGAGGAACAGGCCGACCGGTCCGCCGCCGACGACGAGGACGTCCGTGGTGTCCGTGGTCACGCGCCGAGCCTACGGCGCGGCCGGCCACTGTCCGCGAACCGCACGACGCGCCCGCACCTGCCCGCGCTCCCACCGGCACCCGAGTTCCGTCTCCGTCGGACCGACCACCAGCACGAGCACCACCGCCAGGAGGCAGCCATGAGCACACCCGACGACGAGACCCGGCCGCTGCGGGACCAGGCGGCCGATCACGACCGACACCACGACCGGGACGGGCGTGACGGAACGCACGACGACACCGCGACCGGCAGCACCGCGGTCGGCGGCACCGCCGCTGGCGCTGCCCGCGCCGAACGCGGTGCCACCCAGCGCGAGAGCGTCCTCCAGCGCGAGAAGGAGGAGTTCGCCGGCTTCAAGTGGGGTTCGGCGTTCTTCGGGTGGCTCACCGCGACCGGCACCGCGGTCATCCTCACGGCGATCCTCACCGCCGTCGGCGCGGGCGTCGGCCTCGGCCAGAACGGCGGCGACGTCGACGAGGCTGCGCAGGACGCCACCAGGAACGGTGACGTCGTCGGCATCGTCGGCGCGATCGCCCTCGCCGTGATCCTGTTCGTCGCCTACTACGCCGGTGGGTACGTCGCCGGCCGCATGGCGCGTTTCTCCGGCGCGAAGCAGGGCATCGCCGTCTGGATCTGGGCCGTCGTCATCGCGATCGTGGTGGCGATCGTCACCGCGATCGCCGGCAGCCAGTTCAACGTGCTCGGCAACCTCAACAGCTTCCCGCGCATCCCCGTCGACGAGGGGACGTTGACCGTCACCGGCATCATCACGGTCGTCCTCGTCGCCGTCATCAGCCTCGTCGGAGCCGTCCTCGGCGGCCTGGCCGGCATGCGGTACCACCGCAAGGTCGACCGCGTCGGCCTCGGGCGCTGACCCGCTCCCACCGGACCGGGCGGGGCGCCCCGCGTACTCCTCCACCACCGACCCGAAGAACAACTGCACGATGAAGGGAACGACCATGATCGACACGAACAACATCAACAGCGTCTTCGACGCGAAGGTCATCGACCCGGACGGCCAGAAGGTCGGCACCGTCAAGCAGGTGTACGTCGACAACACCGACGGGCATCCCCTGTTCGCCAGCGTCTCGACGGGCCTGTTCGGCACGTCCGAGTCGTTCGTCCCCCTCGAGGGTGCCGACCTCACCGGTGACGAGCTCCGCGTCGCCTACGACAAGGACCGCATCAAGGACGCGCCGCGGATCGACGCCGACGGCGACCTCAGCGACGACGAGCAGGACCGCATCTTCGACCACTACGGCCTTGGCAGCGGCAGCTCCACGGGCACGACCACCGGCACCGACACGAACGACGGCATCGTCGGCACCGACCCGGACCTGACCCCGAGCGACCCCGCATCGGTCGGCGGCACGACGACCGCGACGGACGACCGCACGGCCGGCGCCGCGGGCTACGACACGACCGCGGACGCGGCCGGCGTCGCCGACAGCGACACCGTCACCGGGCGCGACACCACGGCCGGCGTCACCGACGTGGACCGCAGCGCTGGCCACGACACCTCGGGTGCGAACACCGACGACGCGATGACGCGGTCGGAGGAGCGCCTGAACGTCGGCACCCAGAACGTCCAGACCGGTCGTGCCCGCCTCCGCAAGCACGTCGTCACCGAGCAGCAGACCGTCACCGTGCCGGTGCAGCACGAGGAGGTCCGCCTCGAGACCGAGCCGATCACGGACGGCAACGTCGGCGCCGCGACCGACGGTCCGGCACTGTCCGACGAAGAGCACGAGGTGACCCTCAACGAGGAGCGCGTCGTGGTCGACAAGGAGACCGTCCCGGTCGAGCGCGTGCGCCTCGGTACCGAGACCGTCACCGAGCAGCAGCAGGTGTCCGAGGACGTCGCGCACGAGGAGATCGAGCTCGACGAGGACGGCACCACCCGCCGCTGAGTCGCACTCCGCACGACCGGGAGGCCCGGTGCCAGCTGGCACCGGGCCTCCCGTCCGTCCGGGGGACGTCAGTCGAGGAGCTACCTCGTGGTCGCGCTGCGCGCAGCGCGGTCCGCGGTGACGAGGCGACGGGCCTCTCGGGCACGCGCCCGGAGCTTCTCGACCGGCACCTCGACCGCGTAGGCCGCGCCGACCGACACCAGCACGGCCGCCGCGAACAGCCAGACGTCGCCGACCCAACCGATCGCGAACGTGCCGAGCAGCGCGATCACGAGCGGGTGCCAGAGGTACGCGGAGTACGAGACCCGACGCCCGAACCAGGCGACTGGAGACCAGGACAGGGCCACGGACACCGGCGTCCGCACGGAGACCAGCCCGCCGATGAGGACCGCCGCTGCGAGTCCGGTGGCAGGCATGAGCAGGCCGAACGTCCACGCGTGGCCGGTCCAGTCGTCATCGATCCAGAACTGCACGCCGACCACCGCCGCGGCACCCGCCCAGGTCCCCACGTGTCCGGCGAGGCCGGCGGCGAACGAACGGCACCGCTCGTCGTCGAGGAGCAGCGCGAGCACACAGCCGGTGGCGAGCGGCACGACGCCGAGCACGGGGGAGAAGTACACGTCCGGGGTCGAGCCGCCCGAGGGACTCCGGTAGCTGAGCCACGACGCTGCCGACGCCGCCACGACGACGGCGGACAGGCCGAGGAGGAGCGTCCGCCGGCGACGGCCGAGCGACAGCAGGAGCAGCAGCACCGGTGGCCAGAGCAGGTAGAACTGCTCCTCCATCGACAGGCTCCACGTGTGCGCGAAGACCCCCTGCGTGGTGTCCCAGAACGAGCGGAACAGGTTCCCGGTGTAGGTCAGGGCGATGAAGGCCGCCGAGCCTGCCGAGAGCGACGCACCCTTGTAGTCGCCGACCCAGTTCCAGAGCAGCATTCCGGCGACGACGAGGGCGACGAGTGCCGGGTAGAGCCGGAGCAGGCGCTTCCACCAGAACGACCCGAGCCGGATCGTGCCGGTCCGCCGGTGTTCGCGGAGCAGCAGGGTGCTGATGAGGTACCCGGAGAGCACGAAGAAGACCGTGACGCCGATCCACCCGCCCTCGAACTGCGGGACGTGCAGGTGGTACAGCACCACCATGACGATCGCGACGGTGCGGAGGCCGTCCAGCGCGAGGGCGCGACCCGGCGGCGACGCCGGAGCTGGCGGGGCCGCCACGGGCGCGGCTGTGGCGGGCACGGACGGCTCGGCGACGGGCACGGTGCCCGTCGGGGGTGCGATCCGACTCATCGTCCCAGTGTGCTCCCGGCGTCCATGAACCGGCTCCGGCCTGTCAGGCGTGCTGGCGGACCATCGACGCGGCCAGCGCGTCGAGCCGCTCGGTCGCGAGTTCCTGCAGGGTGCGGGTCTCGCCCGGGGTGATCCACTGCGCGAAGGCCAGGTAGAACACCGTCACGCCGGACTGCGCCAGCAGGGTCGCGGCCGGCTCGGGGACGCCCCGCCCGCGGAGGACCTCGGCGAGCCTGAGTCCGAGACCGGAGAGCTTCGCGAGTTCGCGCTCACCGAGAGCGGGTTCGGCGTCGATCACGGTCTGTCGGCGGCGGGACCACTCGCGGCGGTCCTCGGGGAAGAACGAGCCGGCACCGTCGAGCGCCCGTGCGATGAGCTCGATCGGCGGAGTGTCGGCCGGGGAGTCCTGGACGGGTCCGATGAACAGCCCGAGGAAGGCGTCCTGGCTCGCGAACAGGACTTCACGCTTGTCAGCGAAGTGCCGGAAGAAGGTCCGCTCGGTGACGTCGGCGGCACGGGCGATGTTAGCCACCGTCGTGGCCTCGAAGCCCCGGTCGAGGAACAGTTCCAGCGCCGTCGACTGGAGACGCTCCCGCGTGCCCGGCTGCCATCTCGCCATCCCTCGAGTGTACTGATGGGACCGGGGTGATGACAGCGTCTGACATCGGGTGTACCGTTCTCGATGTCAGCCACTGACATCATCGAGAAGGGCATCATCATGCACGTGTTCGTCACCGGAGCCTCCGGCTGGATCGGCTCCGCCACCCTCGACGAGCTCCTCACTGCCGGCCACCGCGTCACCGGGCTCGTCAGGTCCGACACCTCCGCCGCGGCCGTCCGGGCGAAGGGCGCCGAGGTACTCCGCGGCGACCTCGACGACCTCGACGCACTCCGCCGCGGAGCCGAAGCCGCCGACGGCGTCGTCCACCTCGCCAACAAGCACGACTTCGCGCGCCCCGAAGTCAGCGACGCTGCCGAGCGCGCTGCCGTCGAGACCCTCGGCGAAGTGCTCGTGGGCAGCGACCGACCCTTCGTGGTCGCGTCCGGCGTGGCCCGGCTGGCGGGCGACCGGGCCGCGACCGAGGCGGATCCGAACCCAGCCGTCGGTCCGCACTCCATGCGCGGCGGTGGTGAGAACCGTGCGCTCGACTTCGTCGACCAGGGCGTCCGGACCGTGATCGCCCGCTTCGCCCCGACCGTGCACGGCTCCGGTGACGCTGGCTTCGTTTCGCTCATCACCGAGGCCGCCCGCCGCCACGGGGCCGCCGCGGTCATCGGCGAGGGGGCGAACGGTTGGGCTGCGGTCCACCGCACGGACGCCGCGCGCTTGGTCCGACTCGGGCTCGAGGGCGCACCCGCGGGCACGCGGATGCACGTCACCGCAGAGGACGCCGTGCCGACCCGGGACATCGCGCGAGCGATCGGCGAGGCCCTGGGCGTGCCGGTGATGACGATCGACCCGGCCGACGCGGTCGACCACTTCGGGTTCGTCGGACGGTTCTACGCCATGGAGATGGCCGCGACATCGACGGCCACTCGGGAGCTCCTCGGTTGGGAGCCGACCGGTCCGACCCTGCTCGAGGACATCGCGGCCGGCGCTTACACGGCCGCACGGGGCTGAGCGAGAGGTTCCCTGACCTCACGGACGTGCCGGACGGCGGACGGGAGGCCCGTCACCCGCTGGTGACGGACCTCCCGTCCGGTCCGTGGTCGCGCCGGGCGCTACTCCGCCTTCTGCAGCTGCCACGGCTCCGGCTCGCGGTCGCCGTTCGGGCGCACCGGGCGGACGTCGCCGACGATCGGGATCGACCGCTTGCGCATGAACCAGACGTAGCGGACGAAGAAGTGCGTCAGCGTCGACATCCGGTTGCCGTTGCCGAGCAGGCTCGTGATGTGCACGAACACCCACGCGGCCCACGCGACCGGACCGACCATCGTGATGCCGCCGCGCAACTGGGCGACGGCGGCGTTCGTGCCGATCGTCGCCATCGTGCCCTTGTCGAAGTACTTGAAGCGCTCGGTCGACTTGCCGGCGACGAGCCGCTTGATCTGCTCGGCGACGTGCTTGCCGCCCTGCAGCGCCGGCTGGGCGAGCTGCGCGAGCGCGTCGTCCTGGGCGGCGATGTCACCGGCCGAGAAGACCCGGTCGACGCCCTTCACGCTGAGGTCGTCGTTCACCTGGATGCGGCCGCCGTGGGTCTGCGGGAGGCCCCAGTTGCCGACCTCCTTGTGGGCGGCGACGCCGGTGGCCCAGATCACCTGCGAGGCGGGGATGACCTCGCCGCTGGCCAGGCGGACGCCGTCGGGCAGCACCTCTTCCACACCGGCGTTCAGGCGCAGCACGACACCGCGCTTGCGGAGGACCTTCGCCGCGTACCGGCGCAGGCGCGGGGCGAACGGCTTGAGGAGCTCACCACTCCGGTGCACGAGGGTGATGGAGATGTTGCCCCGTTCGATCTCGGGGTAGGCGCCGACGAGCGCCTGGTCGCGCAGTTCGGCGAGCGCACCGGCCATCTCCACGCCGGTCGCGCCGCCGCCGACGATGACCACCCGGATCTCGTCGGGGCCCTGCTTCGCCGCGGCCTGCTCGAGCCGGGTGAACAGCTCGTCGCGGATGCGCAGGGCCTGTGACCGGGAGTACATCGAGTAGGCGTACTCGTAGGCGCCGGGCGTGCCGAAGTAGCTCGTGTTCACGCCGTTGGCGAGGATCAGGTAGTCGTAGTGCAGGTGCTCGCCGTCGGACATCTCGGCGATGCGTTCGTCGTGCCGGATGCCGGTGAGCAGCCCGTGCCGGAAGTCGGCGTTGGCCTGGCGTGCGCGGAGGCTCCGGAGGAAGTACGTCACGTCGCCGGCGTTCAGGCCGCCGGTCGCCACCTGGTACATGAGGGGCTGGAACATGTTGTAGACGTGGCGGTCGACCAGGGTCACCCGGACGGGTGCGTCCTTGAGCTCGCGCATGGCGGCGATCCCGGCGAATCCACCACCGACGATGACGACGTGCGGGCGGGTGTCCTGCGGCATGGTGAGCTCCGGGGGTCGTGCGGTCTGGGCCACCCAGAAGGGTACGCCGATCCCGCAGACCAGCTGTCCACGCTCCGGACGTCAGCCGGGAGGCGCGGCTCCCAGCCGTCAGGCGTCGTACCGCCCGTAGGTGCTCAACACGTTGCCCTTGCTCGTCACGGTGTTCGCGACGAGCCGGAGACGCGTCGGCGGGTCGGTGGGTTCGAAGAGCTTCCGGCCCCGACCGGCGATGGCCGGGTGCACCATCAGCTGCAGTTCGTCGAGGACCCCGGCGAAGAGCAGGCTCCGGACGAGGGTGACGCTGCCGCACACCGCGATGTCCCGCCCGTCGCGAGACTGCAGCTCGCGCACGGACGTCGGGACGTCGCCGGTGATGCGGGTGCTGTTCTCCCAGGCCAGGTCGTCGCCGAGCGTCGTGGAGGCGACGTGCTTCTCGATCGGGTTGATCCACTGGCCGAAGGGGTCGTCGGCGTGTGCGGGCCACCACTCGGACCACTCCAGGTAGCTGTTCCGCCCGAGCAGGACGGTGTCGGTGGCGTCCATCCACGCGGTCATCGCGGCACCGAGCTCGTCGTCGAAGCTGTCGTACTGGAACTCGTACGGGTCCTGCACGACGCCGTCGATCGAGGTGAACAGTCCTGCCGTGACCTTCCGCATGAGCGGGAGACTAGTGCCGCCGGGCAGCTGGCACCAGGGGCGGTCTAGCTGCTCTGCTGGGGGAGGACCGTGGCACCGCCGGGGAGCTCCTGCGTGCTGCTGCTGCCGTCTGTGCTGTCGCTGTCGCTGTCGCTGCCGCTGCCGCTGCCGCTGCTGCTGCCGGGGCCGTCCTGTCCGCCGGGGCGCGGGCCGGTGAACGAGGACGTGGCCTGCACCTGGGCGACGGCGTGCCCGACCGCGAAGCCGACGCCACCGCCGACGAGGAGCGCTGCGAGGCCGACCGCCACCGCCACGATCGGCCAGGACCACGGTGGGCGGGGGCCGCCCGTCCCGCTCGGCGTCGGCGTGGGGGCGCCGTACCAGCCCGTGGGGCCGGCCGGGGCCGCCGAGCCGGGCGCCTGCTGCCCGGACCCGTGGCCGTGTGGAGGCGGAGGCACGGTGGCCGTCGGGGTGGGCGCGGGGGCTGCCGCCCAGTCGTCGGTGCGGGCGTCGGGACGGCGTTCGGTGGGGGTTGTGTCGCTCATGGCAGCAGTGCACCGTGCGGACCTTGCAGGAGTCGAAGACGGCGCTGACCTCCGGCTGCGGATCGTTCACAGGCGCAGCGGGCCGGTCGGCATAGGCTCAGGGGATGCGCGCATTGGTGGAGACCGTCCGGGTCGACGGTCACCCCGTCCGGCTGCGGACGACGGCGCCGGCGGGCCGGGTCCGCGACGCGTTCGCTCCCACGGTCGTGCTCGTGCACGGGATCGGCATGTCGCACCGGTCGTTCCACCGGGTACAGGCAGCGCTGTCCCGGACGCACCGGACGGTGTCGGTGGACCTGCCCGGTTTCGGGGGGTTGCCGTACGCCGGGCGGCGGTTCGAGGAGCACGAGTACGCGGACCTCGTCATCCGCGCAGTCACCGCCCGTGGTGCCCGCGATGTCGTCCTGCTGGGACAGTCGATGGGGACCCAGATCGCCGTCGAGGCTGCCCTCCGTCACCCCGACGTCGTCAGCTCCGTGGTCCTCGTCGGTCCGGTCGTCGACGACAGACGCCGGTCCCTGGTCCGGCTCGCCGCCGCGCTCGGCGTGGACGTCCTGCTCGAAGGCGTGCGGATGAACGCGATCGTCTTCTCCGACTACGTGCGGAGCATGCCCCAGTACCTGCGCGAGCTGCGCCCGATGCGCGACTTCCGGATGATCGACGGCGTGCGCGCCCTGACCGTCCCGGTGCTCGTCATCCGCGGTGCGCACGACGCCGTCGCGAAGCACGACTGGGCCGTACGGCTCGCCGACTCCGCCGTGCGCGGTGCGCTCGTCGAGTTGCCCGGGCCGCACCACGTGCAGGAACGCCAGCCCGTCGCCGTCGCCCGCCTGGTGGACGAGTTCCGTCGGGTACAGACGCTCGAGGCGGCGCGTGACGGAGTCCCGCTGTGACGGACCCGACCCCACAGCAGGGTGGACCGACGGGCGGGACGGTGGCAGGGCCTCCCGTCCGGGTCGGCCTCGTGCGCCGCGCACGGTGGACGCTGCTGGATTGGCTCTACGCGGCGGTGTGGCAGGTCCGCAGTCTCGGCCCGACCACCGCCGACGACTACCTGACGGGCGACCGCCAGGCCGTCGTCGTCATCCCGGGCGTCTACGAGACCTGGCACTTCATGCGGCCCCTGATGAACGTCCTGCACGACCGGGGCCACCCCGTGCACGTGCTGACCGACCTGCGCCACAACGTCAGGCCCGTCCCGGTGTCGGCCGAATCGGTGATGGCGTACCTCGACGAGCACGACCTCCAGCACGTCCTGGTCCTCGCGCACAGCAAGGGTGGGCTCATCGGGAAGTACGCCATGACGCGGCTCGACCCACACGGCCGGATCGACCGGATGGTCTCGGTGTCGACGCCGTTCGCCGGGTCGAAGTACGCGGTGCTCGCGCCCGTGCGCCACCTGCGGGTGTTCCGGGCGGCGGACCCGGTGCTCGCGGGGCTGGCGCGGGAGCTCGACGCGAATGCCCGGATCACGTCGGTGTACGGCGTCTACGACACGCTCATCCCTGGTGGGTGCGAGCTCGCCGGGGCGAAGAACGTCCGTCTCGACGTCGGTGGGCACTTCCGGATCCTCGCCGACCGGCGGACGGCCGTCGCGGTGCTGCAGGCGGCGGACGGCGACTGAGCGATCCGGTGCGGCCGGGCGGTCGTCAGACCGGGGTGCCGAGGGGGCGACGCCGTCGACTAGCGTGCCGCGACGCTCGCGCGCTCGACGATCCGGTGTGGCACGACGACGGTCCGCACCGGTGCCAGCCGGTGGGCGATCCGACGCTCCAACAGGTCGAGCGCGGACACCGCGAAGGCCCGCCGGTCGAACGACACCGTCGTCAGCGCGGGGATCGCGAACGCCGCCTGGTCGACGTCGTCGAACCCGACGACGCTCACGGCGTCCGGCACCCGGACGCCCCGGGCCGCGAGGACGTGCAGCACGCCGAACGCGATCGAGTCCGTGAACGCGAACACCGCGTCCGGCAGCGGGTTCCGGTCCAGCCATCCGGCGAAGGCGTGCGCGGCCGCGGCGGTCGTCCACTCGGGGAGCGGCACCCGGAGCGCGGGGTCGACGGTCAGTCCCTGCGTGGCGAGTGCCTCCTCGTGCCCGAGCTGGCGCAGCTGTGCGGTGGCGGTGACGACGTCGCCACGCTCGGCTCCGACGATCGCGATGCGGCGGTGCCCGCGGTCGAGGAGCATCGCCGTGACCTCCCGCGCCGCGGCCCGGCTGTCGACGTGCACCTGGTCGACGTGCTCCGGCTCGACCTCGCCGATGACGACCGTCGGCGGCAGGCCCTCGGTGGTCGCGAGGGTGCTCGCGCTGAGCGACACCGGGTTGAGCACGAGCCCGTCCACCAGGTGCGCGCGGGCCCGCGACACCAGCTCGCGTTCACGCTCCGGGTCCTCGGCGGTCTGCTCGAGCTGCACGACGAGCCCGCGGTCGTGCGCGAGTTCGACGAACCAGCGGGCGAGGTCTGCCGAGTACGCGCTCGCGAGTTCCGGCAGCGTCAGGGCGATGGCGCCGGTCCGGCCGTTCCGCAGGCCGCGCGCGGACAGGTTCGGCACGTAGGCCAGCTCGGCCACCGCGGCCTCGACCCGTGCGCGGGTCTCGGGGCGCACGACGACACCGCCGTTGACGACGTTGGAGACGGTCTTCGGCGAGACCCCGGCGAGGGCGGCCACGTCCCGCACGGTCGCACGCATGGAAGCACCGTAGCGCGCCGGTGGTGTGTCCCGCTCACCGTCGGCGCCAGGTCGGGGAGCGACCCGGCACCGGACTCCGGGCGCGTCCTGATCCGACACGCGCCCGGGGTCCGGCGGTCACTCCGCCCGGGTGACCCGCACCTCGGACGGCCCCTCGCGGTCGATCGTCAGCGCGGTCTCCGCGTCGCCGACACGGACCGCGTACTCGCCCCGGAACCCGCGGAACGAGGCCCGCCCGGCCTCGTCCGTGACGAGCGTCGTCGGGCCGGTCCACCACTCGTCCTTCACCAGCCGACGGAGGGCGTCGTAGGACGGCTTCGGCGTACCGTCGGCCCGGACGAGCCCGATCGGTGCGTTCAGCCAGGCGCCCTCGTCGGTGATGCCCCAGTAGGTGATCGCCTCGACGGCGGGGTGCCCGACCAGGCTCCGGTAGTGCCGCTCGAGTTCGTCCGCCTGGCGTGCCTCGCCCTCCGGCGTCGACGGCCACGAGTCCACCTGGTGGTCGTTGAGGTCGACGATGTGCGCGGGCATGAGGTCGCCCGACACCAGCGAGGTCTCGGTCAGGTGCAGCGGCACCCCGTACCGGGCGAAGCGGTCGACCATCGCGAGCATGGTGTCCTCGCCCCAGTAGCCCTGGTGCATGTGGGTCTGCAGGCCGATGGCGTCGATGCCGATGCCGGCCTCCAGGACCCCCTCGATCAGGCACTCGTACGCGTCCGACAGGTCGAAGTCGTTGAGGAGCAGGGTGACGGCCGGGTTCGTGGCACGGGCCTCCTCGACGGCCGTCCGGATCATCGCGAGGCGCCCGCGGGCCAGGGCGAGGGGCGTGATCGCGTTGTCCCCGTTCGCGAAGTGCGGCATGATCACGACCTCGTTGATCGCGTCCCAGGTGTCGACGAGCCCGGTGAAGTCGCGGACCTCACGCCGGATCCGCTCCCGCTGCAGGCGCTCGACCTCGTCGAGGTCGAGGCCCAGCAGCCAGTCGGGTTGCACGGTGTGCCAGACCAGCGGGTGGCCCTTCGTGGCGACGCCGCGGTCACGGAACCAGCCGGCGGTGCGCTGCAGCCGCTCGGTGTCCGGCCGGCCGCGCTCCGGCTCGAAGCGGCCCCAGTAGAACGGCAGCGTCGCGGTGTTGAACACGTCGAGCCAGAGGTCCGCGAGCTCCGGGGTGCCGACGTCCGGATCGCCGTTCGCCAGCCCGACGAAGTCGAAGCCGATGTTGCCGAAGCCGAACGCGTGTCGGCGCTGCTCGACGACGACGTGGATGCCCGCGAGCGGGGTGCCGGCGGTGTCGGTGACGGTGACGACTGCCTCGCCGGTCCGGTGTGCGGTGTCCTGGTGCGTCTCCATCGACGGCCTCCCGTATTTGTTGTGAGCGGGAACTTATCAGGTCACGGCGCCGGACGCGAGGGGCGGGTGAGGGCGTCCGCCTCCGGGCCGCGCCGGCGAGACGCCCCCGTCTGTCGGTGACGCCGCCGAGTGGCCGAGACGCCGCCGGATGTGGCGGCGTCTCGTGAGCATGGCGGTGTCGTGCCCGCCCCCTCAGGAGCCGGGCGGCGGCGGCGCGGTGCTCCCTCGCACCACGAGCGACGCCGGCAGCTGCACGTGCGCGGGGACGTCGCGGCCACCGAGGAGTTCGAGCAGCATCCGGAGCGCCTCGGCGCCGAGGTCGTGCAGCGGCTGGGCGACGGTGGTCAGCGGGGGAGTGGCGTTCGCGGCCTGCGGCACGTCGTCGAACCCGACCACGGACAGGTCCTGCGGTACGCGGAGGCCGAGCTCCCCGGCGACCTGCAGCACCCCGATCGCCGAGCTGTCGTTCGCCGCGAAGACCGCGGTCGGCCGGTCGTGGCGGGAGAGCAGTTCGCGGGCGACCTCGGCAGTGGCAGCGGACTGGTAGTCGCCGACGCGCACGAGGTCGGGGTCGAAGGCAATGCCCGCGGCCTCGAGGGACTGGCGGTACCCGATCTCGCGGAGTTCGGCCGAGGCCAGGTCGGCGCGGCCACGGATGTGCGCGATCCGGCGGTGCCCGAGCCCGATGAGGTGCTCGGTGGCCGCCCGGGCCCCACCGATGTTGTCCGAGTCGATGGCCGCATGGCCCTCGGGACCGGTGTGCGGGTCGATCGAGACGACGGGAATCGGGGTGCTCGCCATGAGCGTCGTGGGCGTGACGACGATGGCGCCGTCGATCAGGGTGCCGGCGAGTCGGGACAGTGAGCGACGCTCCCAGCCGGGTCGGGCCTCCCCGCTGACGAGTCCGGCGTAGGCGAGCAGCTCGTACCCGGTGCCGTCGGCGGCCGACGAGATGCCCTTGAGGAGCTCGGTGGAGAACGGCTCGAACTCGGTGACCAGGATGCCGATCACGTCGGTGCGGCTGCGGCGGAGACTCCGGGCGACGAGGGAGCTCTCGTACCCGAGGGACTCGATCACGGCGAGGACGCGCTGTGAGGTCGCGGCGGCGACACCGTCGCGGCCGTTGATGACCTTCGAGACGGTCGGGACCGAGACGCCGGCGGCCCGCGCGACATCGCTGATGGTGGTCCGCCCCGTCGGGGGAGCAGGACGGGCGATGGCATCCACGTCGACACCGTACTCGTCCGCGGGCGCCGATCCGCGCGCCACGACCGGAACCGTGGCGTGGAGCGCGCCACCTGCCGTCCGGACCGCGCACCGGACAGAAATCGTTATCGAAATCGATTGACAGGGCGTCGGAGCGCCGTGCATGCTCTCCCTGCGGCCTCGCGGTCGCATGTCAACGACGACTACCGAGGGACTCCACAATGACGAGGAAGAACAGGTTCGCGGCGGCCATCGCCATCGCAGCCGGCACCGCACTGCTCGCCACGGGCTGCTCGAGCGGCGGCGCCGCCGACGAGGGCGACGGCAAGGTCACGATGACCTTCTGGCACAACTCCACCACCGGCCCCGGCAAGGCCTACTGGGAGGACACCGTCAAGGCGTTCGAGGCGGACAACCCGAACGTGACGATCAAGATCCAGGCGATCCAGAACGAGGACCTGGACGGCAAGCTCCAGACCGCGCTCAACTCCGGCGACGGCCCCGACGTGTTCCTGCAGCGCGGTGGCGGCAAGCTCAACGCGATGATCAACGCCGGGCAGCTGCTCGACATCAAGGACTCGATCAGCGCCGACGCGAAGAAGTCGATCAGCGCCGGGACCTTCTCGGGCTACGACGCGGAGGACGGCACGTACGCGATGCCCGTCGCCGTGCTGCCCGAGGGCATCTGGTACAGCCAGGACCTCTTTGACGAGGCCGGCATCGAGGGCACGCCCACCACGATGGACGAGCTCAACGAGGACATCGCCAAGCTCAAGGCCTCCGGTGTCGACCCCGTCGCCGTCGGTGCGAAGGACGCCTGGCCCGCCGCGCACTGGTACTACAACTTCGCCCTCCGCGCCTGCAGCGAGAAGACCCTCACCGGTGCCGCCGAGTCGCTCGAGTTCGACAACAAGTGCTGGCTCGAGGCCGGCGAGCAGCTCGAGGCCTTCAACGACACCAAGCCGTTCAACAAGGGCTTCCTGACCACCGCGGCCCAGCAGGGCGCCGGCAGCTCCGCCGGTCTCCTCGCGAACCACAAGGCCGCCATGGAACTCATGGGCGCGTGGGACCCGGGCGTGATCTCCTCGCTCACCCCGGACGCCAAGCCGCTGCCCGACCTCGGCTGGTTCCCGTTCCCGGCCGTCGAGGGCGGCAAGGGTGACCCGAAGTCGATGATGGGTGGCGTCGACGGCTACTCCTGCACCGCGCAGGCCCCGAAGAAGGCGTGCACCGACTTCCTCAACTTCATCGTCGAGAAGGACAACCAGGAGGGTTACTACAAGGCCTTCCAGGCGATCCCCGTCAACCAGGACGCACAGTCCGTCGTGGCGGAGCCCTACCTGCAGTCGGCCCTCGCCGCCTACAAGGAAGCCCCGTTCGTCTCGCAGTACCTCGACACCCTGTACGGCCAGAACGTCGGCAACGCGCTGAACACCAGCGTCGTGGACGTCCTCGCCGGCAAGGGTGACGCCGAGGACATCGTCACCACCACCAACCAGGCTGCGGCCAAGGGCTGACCATGACCCTCAACACCTCGCTCGGCACGACCCCGGCCACCGGGTCGGACCGCGCCGCGGGGTCCACGCCGGCGGGGAGCGGTGCGTCCAGCGCACCGCGCCCCGCCGGGCGTCGGCCCGCCAAGCGGCTCGCGGACTGGCGGCAGCGCGCGGAGATCGCCGTCCTCGCCGGACCCGCCGTGATCGTCTTCGTGACCTTCGTCATCCTGCCCGTCGCCATGGCGGCGTACTACGGGTTCTTCAAGTGGCAGGGCTACGGCCCGCCCACCGACTTCGTCGGGCTGCAGAACTACCTCATCATCTTCCAGGACCAGGCCTTCCGCTCGGTCCTCATGCACAACGGGTTCATCGTCGTGCTGTCCCTGGTCCTGCAGGGCCCGATCGCCATCGTGCTCGCGCTGCTGCTCAACCAGAAGATGCACGGCCGAGGGCTCGTCCGCGTGCTCGTCTTCGTGCCGTACGTCATCTCCGAGGTCATCGTCGGCACCGGGTGGAGCCTGCTGCTGCAGTCCAACGGCGCCGTGAACGACATGCTCCAGTCGATGGGACTCGGCGGCCTACGGGCGGACTGGCTGTCCAACCCGGACATCGCCATCTGGACGCTGCTCGTGATCATCTCGTGGAAGTACATCGGCTTCGCGGTGATCCTGTTCCTCGCCGGCCTGCAGAGCATCCCCGAGGAGCTCTTCGAGGCCGCCGCGATCGACGGCGCCGGCTACTGGCAGATCCAGCGGCGCATCACGCTGCCGCTGCTCGGCCCGACGATCCGCATCTGGGCGTTCCTGTCGATCATCGGCTCGCTCCAGCTGTTCGACCTCGTCTACATCATCTGGGGGCAGTACATCGCCTCCACCGCGGGCACCTCGACGATGGCGACCTACATGGTCGGCAACGGGCGGAACTCCGGGAACTACGGCTTCGGCAGTGCGGTCGCTGTGGTGATGTTCGTCATCTCCCTGGCCGTCGCGCTCGTCTACCAGCACTTCGTGCTCCGCCGGGACACCGCGGGTGCGCTCACCGAGAGGAAGAACTGATGGCCACCACGAGCATCGTCGCCCCCGGGCGGCGGGCGACGCGGGAGCGCCGGTCGAGTGCGGCCATCGGTCGCGCCAACCCGCTCACCTACGTCGTGGCGATCCTGTTCGTCGCCGCCAACCTCGCCCCGGTGCTGTACATCGTGCTGGGCGGGTTCCGGACGAACTCGCAGATCACCACGAGCCCCGCGGGACTCCCCGCCCCGTTCGAACTCGGCAACTACGGCTCGGTGCTGAGCAGCTCGATCTTCTGGCGTGAGCTCGGCAACTCGACCATCAGCGCCGTCGCCACCACCGCCGGTGTCGTCGTGCTCGGCCTCATGGTGAGCTACGTGCTCGCCCGCTACCGGTTCGCCGGACGAGGTGTGCTCTACGCCCTGTTCGCCGCCGGCCTGATGTTCCCGATCACCGTCGCCATCACCCCGCTGTACCTGCTGATCAAGGACCTCGGTCTCACGAACAGCCTGGCCGGCGTGATCCTGCCGCAGATCGCCTTCGCGCTGCCGACGACGGTCATCATCCTGGTGCCGTTCCTCCGGGCGATCCCGGACGAGCTCGAGGAAGCCGCGTCGATCGACGGGGCCAGCCGCCTCGGGTTCTTCTTCCGGATGATCGTGCCGCTGTCCCTGCCCGGTGTCGTCACCGTCGGGATCCTGGCGTTCATCGCGAGCTGGAACAGCTACATCCTGCCGCTGTTCATCCTCAACAACGAGGGCAGCTACACCCTGCCGCTCGGCGTGCAGGCGTTCTCGTCGCAGTACTCGGTCGACACGGCCAAGGTGCTCGCCTTCACCTCGATGTCGATGATCCCCGCGCTCGTGTTCTTCACCATCTTCCAGCGCCGGATCGTCGGCGGTCTCACCGGGGCGGTCAAGGGATGACGATCACGAACCAGCCCCGGCACACGGCGGGGGACCGCGCCGTCGGTACCGCCAGGACCGTCCTGGCGGACGCGGCTCCGGGCCTCCCGGCCGTGCCCGAGGTGAGCGACCGCGTCCGCGACCTGCTCGACCGGATGACCCTCGAGGAGAAGGCGGCGCAGATCGTCGGCTACTGGCTCGACCAGAACGGCGTCGTCGCACCGATGCAGGGTGAGATGGCCGCCGCGCAGGACGCCCAGGCGACCCTGCCGGAGGTCACCCGCGAGGGCATCGGGCACTACACGCGCGTCTACGGGACCCGTCCCGTCGACGCCGAGGAGCGGGCCGCCTGGCTCTGGCAGGAGCAGCGGCGCCTCAAACGGGAGACGCGCCTCGGCATCCCCGCGCTGGTGCACGAGGAGTGCCTCACCGGGCTCGCCGCGTGGAAGGCCGCGACCTTCCCGACCCCGCTCGCATGGGGCGCAGCGTTCGACCCCGAGCTCGTCGAGCAGGTCGGCCGTGTGATCGGCGACTCGATGCGCGAACTCGGCATCCACCAGGGACTCGCCCCGGTGCTCGACGTCATCCGTGACCCCCGCTGGGGTCGGGTCGACGAGTGCATCGGCGAGGACCCGTACCTGGTCGGCACCATCGGCACCGCGTACGTGCGGGGTCTGCAGGACGCCGGTGTGCACGCGACGCTGAAGCACTTCCTCGGCTACTCGTCGTCGCGCGGCGGACGCAACCACGGACCGGTCTCCGCCGGACCGCGGGAGATCCGCGACGTGTTCCTGCCGCCGTTCGAGATGGCACTGCTCGACGGCCACGCCCGCTCCGTCATGAACTCGTACACCGAGACCGACGGCGTGCCGATGGCGGCCAGTCCCGAGTACCTCACCGGCGTGCTCCGCGAGCAGCTCGGCTTCGACGGCACCGTCGTCGCGGACTACTTCGCGATCGCGTTCCTCGAGGTCATGCACGCCGTCGCCGCCGACCGCGGTGAGGCGGCAGCCCTCGCACTCGAGGCCGGCATCGACGTCGAGTTGCCCACCGGCGACGCGTACCTCGCGCCCCTGGTGGAGCGGGTGCGGTCGGGTCAGCTCGACGAGGCGTTCGTCGACCGAGCCGTCCTCCGTGCGCTCGCGCAGAAGGAGGCGCTGGGCCTGCTCGACCCCGACGTGTACGAGGACGAGCCGCCGACCGGCGTCGACCTCGACTCGCCCCGGCACCAGGCACTCGCTCGGCGTCTGGCCGAGGAGTCGGTCGTGCTGCTCAGCAACGACGGCACGCTGCCGGTCCGGCAGACCCCCGGATCCGTCGCGGTCATCGGCCCGAACGCCGACCGCGCCGAGGCCCTGCAGGGCTGCTACTCGTTCGCGAACCACGTCCTCGCCGCGCACCCCGGACTCCCGCTCGGGTTCTCGATCCCGACGGTCGCCGAGGCACTGACCGACGCGTTCGCCGGCGCATCGGTCCGTGTCGTCGAGGGCTGCACGGTCGAGGGGGAGGACCGGACCGGCATCGCCGCTGCCGTCTCCGCCGCTGCCGACGCCGAGCTCGCCGTCGTCGTGGTCGGCGACCAGGCCGGCCTGTTCGGCCGCGGCACCGTCGGGGAGGGGAACGACTCCGAGTCGCTCGACCTGCCCGGCGTGCAGCGCGAACTCGTGGAGGCCGTGGTCGCCACCGGCACGCCGGTCGTCCTGGTGCTCCTCACCGGCCGGCCGTACGCCATCAGCTGGGCGCTCGACGGGGACCAGGCCCGGCCCGCCGCCGTGCTGCAGGCGTTCTTCCCGGGCGAGGGCGGCGGACTCGCGATCGCCGACGTCATCAGCGGCCGGGTCAACCCCTCGGGTCGCCTGCCGATCTCGTTGCCGCGGTCCGCGGGGGCGCAGCCGTACTCGTACCTGCACCCGGTGCTCGGCGGGCCGTCGGACGTCACCGCGACCGACTCCACGCCGGTCCGGCCGTTCGGCTTCGGGCTGTCCTACGCGTCCTTCGCGTACTCGGACCTGGTCGTCGACGGTTCGGTCCGGGCGGGTGCGGCCTTCACCACGAGCGTCACCGTCACGAACACCAGCGAGGTCGCGGGTGGTCACGTCGTGCAGCTGTTCGGGCGCGACGTGCACGGCTCGGTCACCCGCCCCGTCGTGCAGCTGCTCGGCTACGCGCGCGTGGAACTCGACGCGGGGGAGACAGTCCGGCTCGCCTTCACCGTGCCCACCACGCGTCTGGCGTTCAGCGACCGGCGCATGGTCCGGATCGTCGAGCCCGGTGACGTGGAGGTGTGGGTCGGGTCGCACGCCTCGGCGTCGGCATCCGCGGCGGACGCGGACGCCGCCACCGGTGGGGTCATCGTCAACGAGCGGGCGACCGCGGTGCGGGTCCTGCCCGGGACCGCCACGCCGCGCGCGGTCGTCGCGGTCGAGGGGCCCGTGCACGAGGTGACCACCCGCGACGCGCGACTCGTCACGTGGGAGGTCGGCGGCTGACGGGGAACCAGCCGGAGACCCGCCGCGGGAGCGCGGCGTCGTCGGACGGGAGGCCCGTGACCAGCTGGTCACGGGCCTCCCGTCCGTCGTGACGACTGCACGGTCCGCGCCCCGCGACGGTCCCCGGGCTGCGGTACACGAACGGTGTCGCTCAGTGCGGAGCGCCGATCATCAGACCGCGCGCAGGGCGATCTGGACCGCGAGGACGAACGGGAGGACCCCGAGCGCCGCGGAGGCGGCCGCGAGCCAGACCGCAGCGGTCCGGCCGCCGACCCGACGGAGAGCGACTGCGACGGCCACCGCGACGAGGGCGAGCGGCAAGGTGCACAGCGTCGCCCGCACCGGCCATGCCCACGGAGCCCAAGCTCGTTCGCTCTCGTAGGGCGCATCGATCGACGCCACGAGCCCGACGATGACGACGACGGTCTCGATGGCAGGCGGCACCGCGATGAGGATGTCGCGCAGCACACGCCACCGGTCCGGCCGCCGAACTCGTGGTTCCTCCCCCATGCCGCGAGGCTACCGGCCACGGGTGGCCGTGTGTCCCGGGTGGGCGCAGGGGCTGTTCGCCGCGGACGGCGCTGCTCCTGACCCGTCGCGGTGGTGTCCGTCCCTAGGGTGGGTGGATGCCCACGCTGAACCGCATGCCCGTCCTGCTCGCCACCGGCTCGATCGCCATCCCCGTCGCCGAGTCCCTGGTCGCCCTGCCGTTCGAGGTCCTCCAGCGCATCGAGGCCGCGCCGATCGACCCGGAGCTCGCGGACACCGCTGCGTTCTCCGAGGCGTACGGCTTCCCGGTCGCGGGCGGCGCGAACTGCATCGTCGTCGCGGGCAAGCGCGGCGACACCGTGACGTACGCGGCCTGCGTCGTGCTCGCCTCCACCAAGCTCGACGTGAACCGCACCGTCAAGGGCTTGCTCGGCGCCCGGAAGGTCAGCTTCGCGCCGATGGCGGACGCCGTGGAGCGGACCGGCATGGAGTACGGCGGGATCACCCCGATCGGGCTGCCCACCGACTGGCCGGTGTACGTCGACTCGCGGGTGCTCGAGGCACCCGAGGTCGTCATCGGGGCGGGCGTCCGCGGGGCGAAGCTGTTCCTGCCGGGTGCGGTGCTCGCCGCGTTGCCCCGCGTCGAGGTCATCGAGGGCCTCGCGGTCGACCCCGCCGCCGCCGACGCCGACACCGGTACGGACTCCGAGCAGGTCGGCTGACGGCTCGCGGTCAGTCCTGCGGTCGGACCAGGCAGAACGGGTGCCCGGCCGGGTCGAGGTAGACGCGGAACGTGTCCGTCCCCTCGCCGGTCGCCGTGGCTCCGATCGCCAGCACGCCGCGCTCGCCCGTGTCGAGGTCGTCGACCTTCACATCCAGGTGGATCTGCTGTGGGACGTCCTGCCCGGGCCACACCGGCGGTCGGTAGCCGTCGAGCCGTTGGAAGGCGAGCAGGGGGCGGTGCCCGGCGAACGGCAGGGTGACCTCCACCCATTCGTCGTCGGGACCGACCGTTCCTGCCCCCTCGACGACACCGCCGAGCAGCTCGGCGGTGAAGTGGGCGAGGGCGGCGGGGTCCGGGCAGTCGAGGACGACGACGTCGAGTGAGCCGATCATGGCGGTCACCGTAGTACTCGCGGGCAGGAGCCGTGCTCCGGTCAGCGCGACGCCGCGGTGAGCGCCTTGGTGATCCGCTGCAGTGAGACAGTCTCGGCGGTACCGAGCTCCTGCGCGAAGAGGCTGAGGCGGAACTCCTCCAGCATCCACCGGGCGTGCACGAGCTCCGGGTGCGACCCGACGGCCGGCGGGAACGCGCCGCCGGCCTCGACGTAGCGGTCGGTCGCGCCGGTGACCTCGCGCATCCACGAGGCGTCCCGGCCCGGGTTCTGCAGCAGCTTCGTCACGCGGGCTTCGATGCCCTGCAGGTACACCCGGATGCGCCGGAGTCGGTCGAGTCCGGCGAACGAGACGAACCCGGCGAACACCAGCCGTTCCATCTGCTGGCGCATGTCCGACAGGGCCGGCAGCAGCGCCATGTTCGTCGCCTGTTTCAGCGCTCGTTCCGCGTTGCGCTGCGCCGTGAGGACGGCCGCGACCTCGGACACGGCGGTGAACATCGTGTCGACGACCGTCGCGGACACCGCATCCCGGACCTGCTCGAACGCTGTCCGGGTGAAGACGAGACCGTCCGGGTGGGTGCGGCGGATCCCGGCGTCCACCACGGCAGCCAGGACGTCGTCGAACAGCGCCGACGTGGACGGGTAGGGACTCGCGGCGAGGGCGAGCTTCTCCTGCGCGGTGAGGTGCTGCTGGATGTACGACACGGGTGAGGGCACCGCGAGCATGACGAGGCGGCGGACCCCCGCGGGCATCTGGACGGCGCGGTCACCCGGTGTCGCGAGGAGCTGCACGCCGACGGTGGCCTTCGGCCCGGAGCCCTCCTCGACGAGCGCCGGGTAGGCGCGGATGACACCACCGGCCTGTTTCGTGTCGAGCACCTCGGGCAGGTCCTCGTCCGGCCAGCCGGTCAGGCCCGACCGTTCGATGCGGCGACCGGAACCGGCGTCGGCGACGCGGGACGAGCCTCCCGGTCGGCCCTGCCGCTGCGTGGCGGCGGCGACGCTCTGCTGCGTGCGGTCCTTCAGCTTGGTCTGCAGGGCGGCCAGGTCCTTGCTGGCTTCGACCCGGCGACCGCGTTCGTCGACGACCGCGTACGTCGGCAACAGGTGCGCGGGCACCCGCGACATGTCGAAGTCGGACTCCGAGACGGGCACGTGCACGAGCCGCTGGATCGTCTTCGCCAGGGTCGCGCGGAAGCTCTCGGTCGGAGTTGTCGGGGCGTCGTCGGGCAGTTCGGTGACGATCTTCTCGGCCCAGTCGGCGGCCGGCACGACGTTCTTGCGGATCTGCTTGGGAAGCGCCTTGATGAGCGCGGTGACGAGTTCCTTCCGGAGCCCGCGGACCTGCCAGTCGAAGCCCTCCTCGCGCATCCGGGGCAGGACGGCGAGCGGCACCTGGACGCTCACGCCGTCGTCCTCGGCGCCGGGCTCGAACCGGTACCGGACCGCGAGGCGCTGGTCACCGCTCTGCCACTGGGTCGGGTACTCGGCGTCGTCCTCCGCCGCCGATGCCGCGGATTCGTCGAGCAGGTCCTCGCGACGCATGGTGAGGAGGTCCGGCTGGTCGCGGCGGGTGCGCCGCCACCACCCCTCGAAGTCGCGTGTCGTCGCGATCTCCGCCGGGATCCGGGCGTCGTAGAACTCGACGACCGTCTCGTCGTCGAGCAGGATGTCCCGACGCCGGGTGCGCTCCTCGAGTTGTTCGAGTTCGCGCCGGAGCTTGCGGTTCGCGCGGTCGAACGCCTGCTGCGAGTCCCACTCGCCCTCGACCAGGGCGTGCCGGATGAACAGCTCGCGGGAATGCACCGGGTCGATCCGGTTGTACTGCACGCGCCGGCGCTGCACGATCGGGACGCCGAACAAGGTCACCCGCTCGTAGGCGACGACCGCGCCCTGCTTCTTCTCCCAGTGGGGTTCGCCGTAGGTACGCTTGAGGAGGTCACCGGCCAGGGGTTCCACCCAGGCGGGGTCGATGCGCGCAACGGTCCTGGCGAAGAGGCGGCTCGTCTCGACGAGCTCGGCGGCCATCACGGCGTCCGGCTGTTTCTTCGCCAGCACGCTGCCCGGGAACACCACGAAGCGGGTGTTCCGCGAGCCGAGGTAGTCACGCTTCTCACGGTCGCGCAGGCCGATCTGGCTGAGGAGCCCGGCGAGCAGGGCACGGTGGACCGAGTCCGGGTCGTCCTTGCGTTCCTTGCCGACGTGGATCCCGACCTGCTTCGCCGCCCGGGAGAGCTGCCGGTACAGGTCCTGCCACTCGCGGATCCGCAGGTGGTTGAGGAACTCGGCCTTGCACATCCGTCGGAACGCGCTGGAGGACAGCTCTTCCTGCTTCTCCTCGAGGTGGTTCCAGAGACCGAGCAGGGTCAAGAAGTCACTCGTGGGGTCGGCGAACCGAGCGTGCAGCTGGTCTGCCTGTGCGCGCTTCTCGAGCGGGCGCTCCCGCGGGTCCTGGATGCTCAGGGCCGACACGATCGCGATGACCTCACGACCCACGCCCTGCCGGCTCGCCTCGAGCACCATCCGGCCGAGCCGGGGGTCGATCGGCAGGCGCGTCAGCTGCTTGCCGGTCTTCGTGATGGCACCGGTGGTGTCGACGGCCCGCAGTTCGCGGAGCAGGTCGAGGCCGTCCTTGACACCGCGGGAGTCCGGCGGCTGCAGGAACGGGAAGGACTCGATGTCGCCGAACCCGAGCGAGATCATCTGCAGGATGACGGCGGCCAGGTTCGTGCGGAGGATCTCGGGGTCGGTGTACTCCGGTCGGCGGTCGAAGTCGTCCTCGGAGTACAGCCGGATCGCGATGCCCGCACTGGTCCGGCCGGCGCGACCGGAGCGCTGGTTCGCGGACGCCTGCGAGATCGCCTCGATCGGGAGGCGCTGCACCTTCGCACGGGGGGAGTACCGCGAGATGCGGGCCGTCCCGGTGTCGATGACGTACTTGATGCCCGGGACCGTCAGGGACGTCTCGGCGACGTTGGTCGCGAGCACCACGCGACGTCGGACAGCCGGTGTCGTCGAGCGCTGGAAGACGCGGTGCTGATCGGCTGCGGACAGCCGGCCGTACAACGGCAGGACCTCGGTGCCCGGGTACCGCTTGCCCTCGATGGCGTCCTGGGCGTCACGGATCTCGTTCTCGCCGGACAGGAACACGAGGACGTCGCCCGGGTCCTCACGGGCGAGCTCGTCGAGCGCGTCCGTGATGCCCTGCATGGGGTCCCGGTCGTCGCTGCCCGTCGCGCTCCCGGTGCGACCCGGGGCACTGCCCTTCGACGTCGCCGGACGGGTGCAGGCCGGACGCTCGTCGAACTCGTCCTCGTCCTCGTCACCCGCGGCGTCCTCGTCGGCGACGAGCGGTCGGTACCGGATCTCCACCGGGTAGGTGCGCCCGGACACCTCGACGATCGGCGCACCACCGAAGTGCTGCGAGAACGACTCGGGGTCGATCGTGGCACTCGTGATGATGACCTTGAGGTCCGGTCGACGGGGGAGTAGCCGCTTGAGGTACCCGAGCAGGAAGTCGATCGTGAGGGACCGCTCGTGCGCCTCGTCGATGATGATCGTGTCGTACCGCTTGAGGTCCCGGTCGAAGTGGATCTCGTTCAGCAGGATGCCGTCCGTCATCAGCTTGATCCGGGTGTTCGCGCTGACCTTGTCGGTGAAGCGCACCTGGTAGCCGACGAGGTCGCCCAGTTCTCCGCCGAGCTCGTCCGCGACCCGCTCGGCGATCGTGCGCGCGGCGATCCGTCGGGGCTGCGTGTGGCCGATGCGCTCGCGCCCGAGTTCCAGGCAGATCTTGGGGAGCTGCGTCGTCTTGCCCGACCCGGTGGCACCAGCCACGATGACGACCTGGTGGTCGCGGATGGCGGCGGCGATGTCGTCGCGCCGCTGCGAGACCGGCAGTTCCGGCGGGTACGTGATGACGGGCAGGTTCGACATGAGCATTCCAGGATACCGCCCGGGCGCGTCCTCCATCAGCCGAGCTGCGCGGCGAGCTCGTCGGCGTCCCGGGCGGGCAGCGCACACACGCGGTCGTGGCAGACGTACGTCACCCCGTCCTGGGTGTCCCGGCCCTCGAACAGCGAGAAACCGGCGTCCGCCCACGCCGCCGCTTGCGCCCGGGTGAGCACCGCGGTGATCGTGCCGGGGCGCCGTGCGGAGCGCACCGCGTGCAGCATCGCAGCCACGTCGGGGACCGCGCGGTCGTCGGCGACGAGGACGACCTCTCGCGAGGGGCGCTGCAGGGCGAGCGCGAGTCCGAGGGCGTCGGCGTGCCCGAGCGGACGGTCCACTCCCGTCCGTGCGCGTTCGGCGACGAGTCGTTCCGCGGCCGATCGCCCGTCGTCGTCCCCGGTCAGGGCGGCGAGGAGTGCGGCTGCACTCGCCAGGGCGACCGTTCCCGACCGGAGCGCCGTCTGCGGCTGCTCGCCGGTCGCCGTCCCCGCGGCCGCGAGGACGGGGTCGACCTCGAGTGCACCGGACAGCCCGTCGTCGACCAGCGTCCGGGCGATCACGGCGTACCGCAGCTCGCCCGTCCCGAGAGCGAGTTCGAGGAGCCCCTCGGCGAACAGCCCGAGGTCCTCCAGCGTCGGCGCTGCCGTCGAGGTCCCGCCAGCCGAGCTCGAGCGGACGGCGACGTGTCCGTCCCGGAGGTGTGCTGCGATGACCGCGTCGGCAGCGGCACGAGCGAGGCCGATCATCTCGTCGTCTCCAGCCCGCGCGCCCGCGATCACCAGCCCGCGTATCGCCAGGCCGTTCCACCCGGTCAGGACCTGGTCGTCGAGCGGCGGTGCCTCGAGTCGCGTGCGTTCGTCGAGCGGCAGGCGGTACCACTCGCCCTCGACCCGGCGCCCGTCGATGGTCGACTCGCTGTCCTGGGCCGCGACGAAGGAGCCGTCCGCCCGTCGGAGCGTGTCGCGCAGGAAGTCAGCGACGCCGCGGGCGCGGACCGGGTCGGCGACCGCGAGCAAGCCGGCGTTGTCGTAGAGCATCCGCTCGTAGTGCGGGACGGACCAGTCACGACGGGTGGCGTACCGGAAGACGCCGCCGTCCGCGTCGGTCAGCTCCGACCCGGCGATGGCCCCGAGCGCGCGGTCGAGGAGACCGCCGGCCGCGTCGACCCCATCGGCGGCGGCGTCTCCGAGGAACTCCAGCAGCGGGGCGTTCGGGAACTTCGGCGCTCCGCCGAAGCCGCCGTACTCGGTGTCCTCGGCCCGCTCGAGGTCGCTCACCACACCACGGATCGCGTCGACGGACGGGAGGCTCGACCCGGCCTGGTGGGGGAGCCCCGCCTGCGCGGTGGCCGCGTCCGCCTCTGCGCCCTGCCGGATCGCCCGCGCGATGGCAGTCGCGTTCGCGTCGACCTCGTCCCGGCGGTTCCGCCACGCGTCGAGCACCGCGGCCGTGACCTGGCGGAAGGAGGGGTGCTGCCCGACCGGCTGCGGCGGGTAGTAGGTGCCGGCGTAGAACACCTGCGCGTCCGGCGTCATGAACACCGTCAACGGCCAGCCGAGCTGTTCGGTGAAGGCGCTTGCCGCGGCCATCGCACTGGCATCGACGTCGGGGCGCTCTTCACGGTCGACCTTCACCGCGACGAAGTCCTGCCGCAGCAGCTCGCCGACCTCGGGGTCCGAGAAGCTCTCGCGCGCCATCACGTGGCACCAGTGGCAGGTGGCGTAGCCGATCGACACGAGGACGGGCACGTCACGCTCACGCGCCTCTGCGAATGCCACGGCTCCCCACTCGCGCCAGTCCACCGGGTTGGCGGCGTGCTGGCGGAGGTAGGGGCTGACGGCGGTCCCGAGCCGGTTGTCGTTCATGCACCCCAGCGTGCCCCGCGCGGCCTGTGTGGGCGAGCCTCCAGGCAGTTCTGTGGAGAGCGAGCGCCCCTCCACAGCGGACCGCCCGTCAGCCGGTCCAGCAGGGGTCCTCGGAGCCGCAGACGACCTCGATCCGGCTCAACCGAGCCCCAGCGACAGCAGCGCGAGCGCCGCGTCCTCCGGCCCGTAGTCGAACATCCGGTCCCAGAACGGGTCGGTCGCCCACGGCACGTCCCCGTCCACCGGGGTGCGGTGCGCGGTCTCGACGAGCCAGTCGACCTCCGTCAGGACCGCGTCCGCGAACCGCGGCGGGACCCAGCCCAGGGTGCGCGCCGCGGTCGTGTCGAGCACGGACGGGGAGGGGGTGGACCAGGGTGTGAGGCCGACGAAGCCCGGCGCGTCCTCGCCGAGCAGGACCTCGTCGAAGGTGTGCCCGAGGTGTCCCGCGACGGTGCGGACGATGTCCAGCACGGTCGGGGCGGTCTCGTCGGCGACGTTGAGGATCCGGCGATCGGGGGCGTCCGCGACCAATCGGACCAGCGAGGCGATGCCCGACGCGGCGGTGGTGTGGTCGACGCCGCGCCCCTCGTCGGCGAGCAGGATCCGCTCGCGCGCGTCGAGCACTCGTCGGACGACGAACCACTCCCGCGGACGGCCGATGCCCGCGCCGTACACCTTCGACGGGCGGAGGACGGTGACCGGGGCACCGTGGTCGAGGAGCACCTGTTCGGCCGCGACCTTCGCCGCCGCGTACCCGTCGCGCGAGGTCGGGTCCCCGTCCCCGGGCGCGATCGTGGGCTGGAGTTCCGTGACCGCGCCGCCGAACACCGGCTTGTCGACGGAGTTCGCGTGCCGTCCCTGCTCGTCGACGTAGACGGCCTTCGACGAGACGAACACCGTCGACCCGACGTCGTCGAGGAACGGTGCGAGCTGGAGGGCGTCGTCGCGGGTCACCCCGACGGTGTCGACCAGCAGGTCGGCGCCGGGCCGGAGGAGCTCGCGCAGCAGGGCGGTGTCCCGTCGGTCCCCGGAGCGGGCGATGGCTCCCGCCGCGACCAGGTCGTCGGCGACGGGACCGCCGTGTCGCGACACGACCTCGACGGCCCAGTCGTCACCACCACGGCCAGAGGCGTCGAGGAGTTCGCGGGCCACCTGGGACCCGATGCCGCCGGTGCCACCGAGGACGACGGCGCGTCTGCTGCTCATGGGGCCAACGCTAGCCCGGCCGTCGCCGCTGCCCCGACGGTGTGGACCTCCCGGTCAGGAGGCGATGGGCTCCTGCCACCACTCGGCCAGCGACCCGTCGTACACGCGCACCTTCTCGTGACCGAGCATCGTCAGGGCGAGGGCGTCCACGCACGACGCGCTCCCGACCCCGCAGTACGTCACGACCTCGTCCGCCGTCAGGACCGGTGCGAGCGCTCGTTCGAGCTCCGCGTGTCGCAGGAACGCGTTCGACTCGTCGAGGAGTTCCCGGACGCTGATGGTCGTGCTGCCGGGGACGACGGGCGGGTGGTCGTCGCCGAGGACGGTCCGGTCGGCGGCGAGCACGAGTGCCGCCGGCTCCGACCCGTCGACGGCCCGCAGCACGCGCGACCGGTCGGCCCAGAGCGGCAGTTCCTCGCCCGCGACGAAGGCGTCCCCGTCCGCCGCGCGACGCGGGGCGCGGGAGAGGGCACCGACACGGACCGGGCGACCCTCGTCGCGCCACTTCGCGAAGCCGCCGTCGAGCACCGCGACCGTCCGGAACCCGAAGGACCGGAAGATCCACCAGAGCCGCGCCGACCACTCGCCGATGCCGTCGTCGTAGACCACGACCGTGGAGGCCCGGCTCACCCCGAGCGCGCGGGCTGCGGCCTCGAACCGGTCGACGCCGGGGCGGGTGAAGGGGAGACCGGTCTCCGGCGAGGAGAACTCGTCGATGAGGTCGGCGTAGACGGCGCCCGGCACGTGCCCGTGTCGTTCGTGGGCGTCCCGCGCGGAGTGCCACGACATGCCCAGTCCGATGCCGTCCGTGTGCACCGAGGCGTCGAGCACCAGGAGGTCGTCCGCGCCGAGGTGGTCGGCGAGCCACTGCGTCGACACGAGCGGCGAGGTCAGGACGGGGGCCATGCCGATCACGGTAATCGAGACGTCCGACGAGTGACAGGGGTTCGGCAACAGGGCGACTTCTGCTGCGCGATGTGGCACGACGGAGCGCTGAACCGCGGAACGGACACGGCACCGCGCAGATGCGCGGTACCGTGTCCGTTCCGTGGTGTCGTCCGTGCGGGAGCGACCCCGCGCCGTGGCTCAGTGCGCGGCGGTCGGGATGCTCCCCGTCGTGCCGGACCCGGCCTGCTGCAGGCGGGCGATCCGGACGGACTGTCGGTTGATGAGCAGCCCGCTCGCGATCGCCACCAGCAGGAGCACGCCGGCCGAGATGGCGAAGGCCGCGTGGTAGCCGTCGAGCGTGGCCTGTGCCTGCTGCAGCTCCGTCGGTGCCGCTGCGAGGCCGGAGAGGCTGTTCTCCACCACGTTCGCGAAGATCGTGGAGAGGAGCGCCGTGCCGATCGAGCCGCCGATCTGCTGCATGGTGTTGACCGTCGCCGATGCCACGCCGGCGTCGGCGCGGGCGACCCCGGTCGTCGCGGTGTTCATCGCCGACGAGAAGATCGTGCCCATGCCGAGCCCGATGACGATGAGCGCCGGCAGGACGGTTCCCGCGTAGGAGCTGTCGAGGTCCGTGCGCAGGAGCAGCAGGAGCCCGGTCGCGGCGACGAGCGCCCCGGCGAAGATGAGCACCTTCGGGCCGACGCGGGGGAGGAGTCGACCGCCGATCTGCGTCGCCGACAGCATGATCGACAGCGGCATCGGCAGGAAGGCCAGCCCGGTCTGCAGGGCCGAGAACCCGAGGGTCTGCTCGAGGTAGTAGGTCAGGAACAGGAAGATGCCGAACATGCCGATCGCGACGAGGCCGATCGCGATGAAGGACCCGCCGCGGTCACGGTCGAGGACCACGCGGAGCGGGAGCAACGGGTGCGCGACCCGGGTCTCGATGACGACGAACGCCGCGATGAGCAGGACGCCACCGGCCAGCATGCCGATCGTCAGCGGAGCGTCCCAGCCGTTGGTCTCCGCGTTGGAGAAGCCGTAGACGACGCCGACCAGGCCCGCGGTGATGGTGACGACGCCCGCGACGTCGATGCGCGGACGCTCGACCTTCGGCGGCTTCGCCATGAACACGAGCGCGCCGATCACGCCGAGGACGGCGAACACGACGTTGACGTAGAGGCACCAGCGCCACGAGGCGTACTCGGTGAGGACACCGCCGAGCAGGAGGCCGATGGCCGCGCCCGAACCGGCGATGGAGCCGAAGATGCCGAACGCGCGCCCGCGCTCCTTGGGGTCGCGGAATGTCGTGGTCAGCATGCCGAGGGCGGACGGGGCGAGCAGCGCGCCGAAGACACCCTGCAGCGCGCGAGCGGCGACGAGCAGCCCGAACGAGTCGGCGAGCCCGCCGAGCACGGAGGCCACGGCGAACCCGACCAGGCCGATGATGAAGGTGTTCTTCCGGCCGAAGAGGTCACCGAGTCGGCCACCGAGGAGCAGGAGCGAACCGAACGCGAGCGAGTACGCGGTCACGATCCACTGGCGCTGGTCGGTGGCGAACCCGAGGTCCTGCTGCGCGGAGGGCAGCGCGATGTTCACGATGGTGGCGTCGAGGACGACCATGAGCTGGGCGAGCGCGATGACCGCGAGGGCGATCCACCGGTGGTCGGTGCGGGCCGGGGTGGTGCCCGCGGTCGTCGGCGTCGTCCCTGTGGGAGCGGGCGCGGTCTGTTCTGCCGTCACGACAGTCTCCTTCTCGAAGGATGGAAGGGGAGGAGGGGCGCGCGCCGTCGGGCGTCCCGGAGGAGAGTGAAGCGGATGCCGGGCATCCGCTTGTGGTCACTGTAGCCCAAAACGGACGACCCGCATCCGCTTGTTCCCAGAGAGTTCAATTAGGTTCGTCCTGTGAGCACCACCGGATCCGCGGCCGACCTCGATCGGCCCCTGCGCGCCGACGCAGCGCGCAACCGCGAACTGATCCTGCAGACCGCGCGCAAGTGCTTCGCCGAGCGCGGCCTGTCCGTCACGTTGAACGACATCGCGCACGAAGCCGGGGTCGGCGTCGGGACCGTCTACCGACGGTTCGCCGACAAGGACTCCCTGATCGAGGCGCTGCTGGCGACCAAGTTCGAGGCGATGAACGCCGCGGCGGCCCGAGCTGCCGAAGAGATCGACCCTCGCGAGTCGCTCCGGCTCTACCTGATGGGCGTGTTCTCGTTCCGGGCCAGGGACCGCGCGCTCGCCGACGCGATCGTGCGAGCCGGCAAGGCCCGGCCGTCGATCGTGCAGGAGCGCGACCGACTCGAGCAGCAGGTCTCGCAGATCATCGGCCGGGCCAAGGACGCCGGGGTGGTCCGACCCGGCTTCGACTACCGCGACCTGCCGATCCTCACCGCGATGGTCGGCACCGTGGCCGACGCCACGCGCGACTACGACCCGGACGCCTGGAAGCGGTACGCGCAGGTCCTCGTCGACGGGGTGCTCCCGCAGCCCGAACCGGACCACATGGTCGGCGAGCCGCTCGACCGTGACGCGCTGGAGCGCGCGATGCAGCCGTCGAGCTGACCCGACCGGTCGACGCGGCGTCCGCCGCCTCCCGGGGTCCGTCGGACGGGAGGCCCGTCGACGGCACCGCCACGGGCCTCCCGTCCGGCGACCGGGCGCGCTACAACCAGCTCGGCAGCCAGTAGTGCGACCGGATGAAGTCCCACGACGTCTGCATCGCCGTCCACATCGGGTACCAGTACGCCGAGGCGAGCACCACGACCAGCAGGTACACGCCGAGCCACACCAGCGCACGTGTCCGACGTGGCCGTGGAACATCCCGTGACCCGATCAGGTGCCCGATCACCGCCGCCAGCGCCATGACGAGGAACGGCTCGAAGGCGATCGTGTAGAACTGGAACACCGTCCGGTCCAGGTACATCAGCCACGGCAGGTACCCGGCGCCGATGCCGATGAGGACCAGGCCGTACTCCCAGCGCCGCCGCGTGACGAACAGCACCAGCAGCACCACGGCCGCGATGACCGACGCGTACCAGACGAACGGGTTCGCGATGCCGGTGACGGCCGCTCCGCACCGGTCGAACGCGCAGCCGTCCTGGCCGGCGTTCGTGCCCTCGTAGTACATCGACGTCGGGCGCTGCATGAGGAGCCAGAGCAGCGGGTTCGCCTGGTAGGAGTGCGGGGTGTGCAGGCCGATGTTGAAGGTGTAGATCTCGGACTGGTAATGCCACCAGTTCTGCAGGCTGTCCGGCACCCAGGCGAGCACCCCCGTCCAGCGTTGTCCGCCGCTGCCGATCCAGTCGCGGTCCCAGCCGCCCTTCGTCACGAACCACCCGGTCCACGAGGCCAGGTAGGTGACCGCGGCGACGGGGACGGTGAGCAGGAAGGTGACCGGAGCCTGCTGCAGCACGGCACTCGACGACCAGAACGCCACGCCCGCTCGTCGTCGCAGCATCATGTCGCTGAGCACCGAGTACACCGCGAAGAACGCCAGGAAGTACATCCCGGACCACTTCGTCGCCGACGCGAGTCCGAGCGCGACGCCCATCGCGACGAGCCACGGCCGCCACCAGAGTGCGGGCCCCCAGAGCGTCGCCCGCCCGGCCGCGGCCCTCCGGTCGATCCACCGGTCGAGTCTCCGGGCGGACCACCGCCGGTCGAGCAGCAGCGCTCCGAAGCCGAGCACGACGAAGAACGTGACGATGCCGTCGAGCAACGACACCCGCGACATCACGATCGCCTGTCCGTCCACCGCCAGGAACCCGCCGGCGAGCGTGCCGATGAGCGTCGAACGGAACAGTGAGCGCGCGATCACCGCCGTGAGGAACACGGTCGCGATGCCGAGGGCCGCGACCGTGAAGCGCCAGCCGAAGGCATCGTCGGGGCCGAAGAGGAGCATCCCCAGGCCGATCAGGTACTTCCCGAGCGGCGGGTGCGCGATGAACTCCGCTGCCCGTGAGTAGATGTCGGTCTGCCCGCTCGCGAACCGGTCGTCGGTCGTCGGTGCGCCGTCGTCACTCGGGTTCGCCGGCCAGGTGCCCTCGTACCCGAGGTGCACGAGCGACCAGCTGTCCTTGACGTAGTAGGTCTCGTCGAACACCAGCGAGTGCGGACGCCCGAGGTCGACCAGCCGGAGCAGCGCCGCGAGCACGGTGACCGCGATCGGACCGCCCCACCGCCAGGCGGCGACCCGCCACCCGACGGCGACCACGCGGCCCCACCAGTCGTCGAGCCGCGAGCCACGGGGCACGTCCGGCGCGGTCTTCGGCAGGTCGGCCAGGTCCGTGGTCACCCGCAGCATCCTACGGACGCCGTGCATGCGTGGGCTGCGTCGTCCACAGCTCGCCGGCGCGGCGACGACAATGGGGAGGTGATCGTCCTCGCAGCAACTCCCATCGGCAACCTCGGTGATGCCTCTCGTCGACTCGTGGAGACGCTGTCGAACGCCTCCGTGGTGGCCGCCGAGGACACCCGGACCGCGATCCACCTCATGCGCGCGCTCGGCATCGAGAACCGTCCGCGGCTCATCGCACTGCACGAGCACAACGAGCGGGAGCGGGCCGCCGAGGTCGTCGAACTCGCCCGGGAGGACGACGTCGTGGTGCTCACGGACGCGGGCATGCCGGCGATCAGCGACCCGGGCTTCCCGCTGGTCGAGGCCGCCGCGGCCGCCGGTGTCACCGTGACCGCGGTCCCCGGCCCGAGCGCCGTGCTCACGGCACTCGCCCTCTCCGGGCTGCCGACCGACCGCTTCACGTTCGAGGGGTTCCCGACCCGCAAGGCGGGGGAGCGGCGTCGGGTGTTCGCGGCCCTGGCGGGGGAGCAGCGGACGATGGTCTTCTTCGAGTCCCCACACCGGATCGCGGACACGCTCGGCGACATGGCCGCCGGCTTCGGCGCCGACCGCCGCGCGGCGGTCTGCCGTGAGCTCACCAAGATGCACGAGGAGGTCCGCCGTGGCACCCTCGCGGAGCTGACCGAGTGGGCGGCCGACGGGGTCCGCGGCGAGATCTGCGTCGTCGTCGCGGGGTCCACGGCCTCGGATGAGGACGCCACGATCGAGGACGGCGTCCGCCTCGTGCTCGAGCGGGTGGCCGCGGGCGCACGCATGAAGGAGGCCGCGGCGGCGGTCGCGGACGCGACCGGGCTGTCGAAGCGGGACCTCTACGAAGGGGCGCTCGCCGCGCGCTGACACGGCGGACCCGCCGGGTCGGACGTGTCGGACGTGTCGGCCCGGAGGCCCGTCCCGGCGCCACTCCGGGCCTCCCGTCCCGTCTTCAACAGGCGGGGTGACGGCGCGTCGCGCGCGATCCGGTCGCCTCTAGGATGGTCTGCATGGCCGACGGCAGCTCGTTCTCGATCACCACGCCGATCTTCTACGTCAACGACGTGCCCCACATCGGGCACGCGTACACGGAGGTCGCCGCGGACGTCCTCGCGCGCTGGCACCGGCAGCGCGGCGACGACACGTGGCTGCTGACCGGCACCGACGAGCACGGGCAGAAGATCCTGCGGACCGCCTCGGCGAACGACGTCACCCCCAAGGAGTGGGCCGACCGCCTGGTCACCGACGCCTGGAAGCCGCTGCTCGACACGGTCGACGTGGCGAACGACGACTTCATCCGCACGACCGACGAGCGGCACGAGCGCGGCGTGACGGCCTTCCTGCAGAAGCTGTACGACGACGGCTACATCTACGCCGGCGAGTTCGAGGGCTTCTACTGCGTGGGCTGCGAGGAGTACAAGCAGCCGAGCGACCTGGTCCCCGGGACCGGACCGTACGAGGGCCAGCAGGTCTGCGCGATCCACTCCATCCCGGTCGAGGTCCTGGCCGAGCGCAACTACTTCTTCCGCATGTCCGACTTCGAGCAGCGTCTGCTCGACCTCTACGAGTCGAACCCGGAGTTCATCCAGCCGGAGAGCGTCCGCAACGAGATCGTGTCGTTCGTCAAGCAGGGCCTGCGCGACCTGTCGATCTCGCGGTCGAGCTTCGACTGGGGCATCCAGATCCCGTGGGACTCCGACCACGTCCTGTACGTGTGGTTCGACGCGCTGCTGAACTACGTCACCGCCCTCGGCTACGGCACCGAGGACGACGAGGCCTTCCGGCGCCTCTGGCCGAGCGTGCACATCGTGGGCAAGGACATCGCCCGGTTCCACGCGGTCATCTGGCCGGCGATGCTCATGGCTGCGGGGCTGCCCGTCCCGAAGCGCGTGTTCGGTCACGGCTGGCTGCTCGTCGGCGGCGAGAAGATGTCGAAGTCCAAGCTGACCGGCATCGCCCCCAGCGAGATCACCGACACCTTCGGGTCCGACGCCTTCCGCTACTACTTCCTCCGTGCCATCACCTTCGGGCAGGACGGCAACTTCAGCTGGGAGGACATCTCGGCGCGGTACCAGGCGGAGCTCGCCAACGGGTTCGGCAACCTGGCCTCCCGCATCGTCGCGATGCTGAACCGGTACTTCGACGGTGCCGTCCCCGACCGGGGCGAGCTGACGGAGTCCGACGCCGCGATCGACGCACTCGCCCAGTCGGTGACCGAGCGGGCCGACGCTGCCGTCGAGTCCTTCGCGCCGCACGATGCGATCAGCACCGTGTGGGAGCTCGTCGACGCCCTCAACGGCTACATCACCGAGCAGGAGCCGTGGGCCCTCGCCAAGGACGACGCGCAGCGCGAGCGCCTCGCGACCGTCCTCGTCACCGCCCTCCGCGGCCTCGGCACCGTGGCCGTGCTCGTGTCCCCGGTGATGCCGAAGGCCACCGAGAAGCTCTGGGCCTCGATCGGTGCCGGCGGTTCGATCGCGGAGCAGCGCATCGACCGCGCGTGGGATTGGCAGGGTTCCGGGACGGTGACGCCGCTCGCCGCCGGGCTGTTCCCGCGCATCGAGCAGCCGGAGCAGGGCGCCGCGTGACCGACGCGCACGTCCGCGCCCGGGGTGGAGACGGAGGCGGGCAGAAGCGGGACCTGACGTACCCGCCGCTGCCGCAGGCCCTCACCGTCCCGGTGTACGACAACCACACGCACATGGAGATCGCCGACGGCGTCGGCGACGGTGGTGACGGCCCGCTGGAGTACCGCGAGCACCTCGACCGTGCGTCGAGCGTCGGCGTCCGCGGTGTCGTCCAGGTCGGGACCGACCTCGCCACCTCGCAGTGGTCCGCCGCGATCGCCGCCCGCGAGCCCCGGGTCCTGGCGGCCGTCGCGCTGCACCCGAACGAAGCACCCGTGCTCGACGAGCAGGGGTTGTTGGACGAGCACCTCGCGGGCATCGAACAGCTCGCAGCGCTGCCCCGCGTCCGGGCGATCGGCGAGACCGGTCTCGACTTCTTCCGCACGGGTGACGACGGCCGGGCGGCACAGATCCGCTCGTTCGAGGAACACATCCGCATCGCGAAGGAGCACGACCTCGCGCTGACCATCCACGACCGCGACGCCCACCACGCCGTGGTCGAGGTCCTGGAGCGAGTCGGGGCGCCGGAGCGGACGGTCTTCCACTGCTTCTCGGGCGGTCCCGAGCTCGCCCGCCTGTGCGCCGAACGTGGTTGGTACATGTCCTTCGCGGGCACGGTGACGTTCAAGAACGCGCAGAACCTGCGGGAGGCGCTGCACGTCGCCCCGCGGCACCTCATCATGGTCGAGACCGATGCGCCGTTCCTCACGCCGACGCCGTTCCGCGGCCGGCCGAACGCCCCGTACCTCGTCCCGCTGACCCTGCGGTCGATGGCCGAGACCCTCGGCACCGAGCCGTCGATGCTCGCGGCGCAGATCTCGTCCAACACCGAGCTCGTCTACGGCTCGTGGGACGCCGAACCCGTCACGGTGGTCGAGTAGCGGTGGGTGCCCTCCTCGGCCCGGCGGAGATCCGGAACCTCGCGGCGACGCTCGACGTCACCCCCACCAAGAAGCTCGGTCAGAACTTCGTGCACGACGCCAACACCGTGCGGCGCATCGTCGCCGTCGCGGGAGTGACCCCGGAGTCCCGCGTGCTCGAGGTCGGGCCGGGGCTCGGGTCGCTGACGCTCGGGCTGACCGAGACCGGCGCTCCCGTGACAGCCGTCGAGATCGACGCCCGGCTCGCAGCCCACCTCCCGACGACCGTCGCCGCCTTGCAGCCGGACGCCCGCCTGACCGTCGTGCACCAGGACGCGCTCCAGGTGTCGGCGGACGACCTCCCGGTGGCGCCGACACACCTCGTCGCGAACCTGCCGTACAACGTGTCCGTGCCGGTGCTGCTGCACCTGCTGGCCACCTTCCCGTCGCTCGTCCGGTCGCTCGTCATGGTGCAGGCGGAGGTCGGGTACCGCCTCGCCGCCGATCCGGGCAGCAAGGTCTACGGTTCACCGAGCGTCAAGGCAGCCTGGTACGGCTCCTGGCGGATCGCCGGGCAGGTGAGCCGGCAGGTGTTCTGGCCCGTGCCGAACGTCGACAGTGTGCTCGTCGGCTTCGACCGGCACGAACCGCCGGGGGACGAACAGCTGCGGTCGCGGGTGTTCACCCTGGTCGACGCGGCCTTCCAGCAGCGGCGGAAGATGCTCCGACAGGCGCTGTCCGGGGTGCTGGGCGGGAGCGCTCGTGCGTCCGAGGTCCTCGAGGCCGCCGGTGTCGCCCCGACGGCCCGCGGCGAGGAGCTCGGCGTCGACGACTTCGTGCGCCTCGGCCGGACCGTCCTCGCCGCCGCGGGCACGAGCGACTGAAGCAGACCGCGGGCTCGGAGCGTCCGACTGCCTGCGGTCGTCCGCCGGGCCGACCCATCCAGGCCGTCCGGGCGATCGGTACCCTCGTCGCATGACCGACGACGTCGTCCGCTCCCACGCGCGGGGCATCCCCGCGGACAGGGTGCTCGCCGCCACCGGCGCAGTCCCGGACGACTGGTACCGCCGCCTCGACGACGCCGACGGCCGCACGATCGGACACACGGCGGTCGCCGCCTGGCTGGTGGCGCAGGGGGTCGATCCTTGGTGGGCGCAGAGCGTCGCCGTCGGCTACGGACAGTCGCGCGGCCTCCGCGTCCCCGGACAGCGTTCCGACGGCAGCTTCGCCGTCTCGGCCTCCCGGCAGGTCGACGGCGACCGGGAGGCGGTGCTCGACCGGGCGGTCGTCGTCGCGTCCGCCTCGTTCGGACACGCTCCGACCTCGGAGCGCCGGGGCGGGAAACGGCCTTCGGCACGGTGGACCGCCGCCGACCGCGAGTCGGTGCTCCTCACGGCTGAGGACGGCCCTCGCCCGGGCACCGTGCGGCTGTCGGCGACGCGTGAGCGCCTGACCGGGCCGGAACGGATGCCCGAGGCGAAGGCCGGACTCCGGGCCCTGCTCGCCGCGATCTGACGGTCTGCAGACCGGGCTCAGTGCGCGCGGTTCGCCATCATCTCGAGGATGTGCTGGTGTGTGCCGTCGCGCTCGGCCCACCGGAGCGGCTGGACGTTCTGCACGAGGATCTCCGGCGCTGCCCCGGACTCGATGAGGCTCATCACCTCGTCGGCGAACTCGGCGAGCGGCATCCCGCCGAAGTCCTCGCCGCCCATCAGGTCGGTCTGCACGGCCGGCGGTGCGAGTTCGAGGACCGAGACCGAGGTGCCGACGAGCTGCTGCCGGAGCGCCTGCGTGTACGAGTGCACGCCTGCCTTGGTGGCGTTGTAGGTCGGGGTGGCGGTGAGCGGCACGAACGCCAGGCCGGACGTCACGGTCATGATCGTCGCTGCCGGGCGGGCGAGCAGGTGCGGCAGGAACGCGTCGATGAGCCGGATCGTGCCGACGAGGTTCGTCTGGATCGTCTCGATCGCGTCCCGCATGTGGCCGGGGTCACGGAGGTCCTCGTTCCGCATGATGCCGGACATCGTCACGAGGGTGTCGAGCTCCGGGTGGGTGCCGAGGACGCTGTCGGCCGCCTGCCGGATCGAGTCGGCGTCCGCCACGTTGACCTGCACGGTGTCGAAGCCGTGCTCCTCGGACAGGGAGTCGAGGAGGGCCTGACGGCGCCCTCCGACGACGACGGTGCTGCCGGCGGCCTGCAAGCGGAGGGCGAGCGCGAGGCCGATGCCGGAGGTCGCGCCGGGGATGAAGACGGTGCTGTTCGTGGTGTCCATGACGACCACGATGCGCCGGCCCGGCGGGTCGAACCAGAGCGCGGTCATCGGGGGACCGGCGATCCCTGGCTCCGGTCGGTGGCGCGCAGCAGACTGGGTGCATGGACCGTGCCGCCCTCGCCGACTTCCTCCGCCGTCGACGGGAGCTCCTGCGCCCGGAGGACGTCGGGATCGGGGCCGGCGCTCGCCGTCGCACCCCGGGCCTCCGTCGGGAGGAGGTCGCGGCCCTGGTCGGCATGTCGGTCGACTACTACACGCGCCTCGAACAGCAGCGCGGCCCGCAGCCCTCGGAGCAGATGGTAGCGGCGATCGCCCGTGCGCTCCGGTGCTCGCTCGACGAACGGGACCACCTCTTCCACCTCGCGGGACAGAACGCGCCGGTCCGGATGCACCGCGCGGACCACGTCGACCCGGCGATCCTGCGCGTCCTCGACCGGTTGACGGACACCCCGGCGATCGTCGTGAACCACCTCGGCGAGACGCTCGTCGAGAACGCGCTCGCGGCGGCCCTCCTCGGCACCTCGGTCGGGCTCGCCGGCAACGAGCGCTACCAGGCGTGGCGGTGGTTCGTCACGGGGACCGAACTCGCCAAGTACGCGCCGGAGCAGCACGAACGCCTGGCCCGGGTCGTGGTGGCGTCGCTCCGGGCGGCGGTCGGCCTCGCGGGGCCGGGCGACCGTCGGGCCACCGAGCTGATCGCGGAGCTGGAGCAGCGCAGCCCCGACTTCTCCCGGCTCTGGGCCCTGCACGAGGTGGCGGTCCGCTGGTCGGACAACAAGACGATCATGCAGGCCGAACTCGGGCGGATCACCGTGGACTGCCAGGTGCTGCACACGGACGACCAGGCGCAGGCGCTCCTGCTCTTCACCGCGCCACCGGGCAGCGAGGACGCGCAGAAGCTCGAGCTCCTCGGCGTCCTCGGTCAGCAGACCTTCGGGGCGCTCACCGAGTCCTGACCCCGGACGGCGGCCGACGCAACTTCGCGTCACACACCTGGCAGGTGTCCGACGACCGTGCCTAGGGTGGGGCGGTGAGCACTCCGCGCGTGTACGTCATCCACGAGAACCCCGAGTGGTTCCCGCCGTTCGCCGAGGCCTTCGCGGCCGAGGGCGTCCCGGTGGAGGAGATCCTCCTGACCGAGGGGCAGATCGACCTCGCCGCCGAACCGGCGCCGGGGGTCTACTGGAGCCGCATGTCGGCGAGCTCCCACACCCGTGGGCACGAGCACAGCAAGGACTACGCCCGGGCGCTGCTCGGCTGGCTCGAGCGTGCCGGCCGCCAGGTGGTCGGTGGCAGTCACGTCCTCGAACTCGAGGTGTCGAAGGTCGCTCAGCACGGCCTGCTCGCGGCGGCCGGTTTCGACGTGCCACGCACGTCCGCCGTGTTCGGCACGACGACCCTCAAGCAGGCCGCGGCGACCTTCACGAGCGGGCAGGACGTGCCCTTCATCACCAAGCACAACCAGGGCGGCAAGGGCCTGGGTGTCCGTCGCTTCGACTCGCTCGCCGAGTTCGACGCCTACGTGGACAGCCCCGAGTTCGAGGCCCCGGTCGACGGGATCACGCTGCTGCAGGAGTACCTGACGGCCCGCGAGCCGTTCATCACGCGCGCCGAGTTCGTCGGCGGCGAGTTCGTCTACGCCGTCCGCGTGGACACGAGCGCGGGCAGCTTCGAGCTCTGCCCGGCCGACGCGTGCGAGGTCCCGCAGGTCATCGCCGGTGCGGTCTGCGAGGTGCCCGGCACGGACGCAGCGCCCGGGGCGGCCGACACCTTCACCGTCCGCACCGAGGTCACCGCCGAGCACCCGCTCGTGCAGCAGTTGCGCGGCTTCCTGGCGGAGCAGCGCATCCAGATCGCGGGCGTCGAGTTCATGGAGACCACCGACGGCCGGACCGTCGTGTACGACATCAACACGAACACGAACTACAACCCCGCGGTCGAGGCGAGCGCCCCGGTCTCCGGTCGGCGCTCCATCGCCCGCCACCTCGGCGGTCTGCTGGACGCCGAGTACGCCGCCGCGCCCGCGGCGCACGTCTGACCGGCTCCGGTCCCGACCGACCACCTCGACCACCGACCCGACCACCCGTCGGACGTCAGGTCCGGCTCACCACCCGGGCCGAGCCTCCCGTCCGTCCCTCCTCACCACCCAAGGAACCCACCCCGTGCGATTCGGATACTGGACCCCGCTCTTCGGCGGCTGGCTGCGCAACGTCGACGACGAGCAGATGCCGGTCACGTTCGACTACGTGAAGCTCCTGGCGCAGCGCGCCGAGCGGATCGGGTTCGACCTGACCCTCGTGCCGGAGCTGAACCTCAACGACATCAAGGGCGTCGCGGCCCCGAGTCTCGAGGCGTGGGCGCTGGCAGCGGGGATCGCGGCGACCACCGAACGGCTCGAGATCATGGCCGCCATGCGCCCGGGCTACCACCTGCCCGCCGTGACGGCGAAGCAGGCGGCGACGATCGACGACATCTCCGGGGGCCGGTTCACCTTCAACGTCGTGAGCGCCTGGTGGGCGGAGGAGGCACGGCAGTACGGCGGGATCTTCTCGGAGCACGACGACCGGTACAAGCGCACGGCGGAGTTCGTCGAGATCATGAAGGGGCTGTGGCGCGAGACGCCGTACAGCTTCTCCGGCGAGTACTACGACATCGAGAACGCGCACCTCGAACCGAAGCCCCGGGTCACGCCGCGCATCTACGCCGGCGGTGAGAGCGAGGCCGGCAAGGCGAGCATCACGCACTACGCCGACGCCTACGTGACCCACGGTGGGACCGTCGACGAGCTCCGGACGAAGATCGCCGAGATGCGCCGTCGCCGTGAGGACGCCGGTCTGCCGCCGTTCGAGGCGTTCGGGATGGCCGCGTACGCGATCGTCCGCGAGACCGAGGAGGAGGCGCAGGCCGAGCTGGCCCGCATCACGGACGTCCAGCACGGGAAGGCGTACGAGTCGTACCAGGACTTCATCTCGAAGTCGCAGCTCGAGCACGTGCCCTCGCTCGAGGACTACTCGGTGTCGAACCGGGGGCTCCGGCCGCAGTTCGTCGGGACGCCCGAACAGGTCGCGGCGCGCATCCGCGAGTACGAGGACGCCGGTGTCGACACCCTGCTGCTCCAGTTCTCGCCGCAGCTCGAGGAGATGGAGCGGTTCGGTGAGCAGGTGATCCCGCTCGTCCGGGCGTCGGTGCCCGCGGACCCGGCCGTTGCCGGACCGGCGTCCTGATGGCCGTCGAGGACGACTGGGCGTTCGAGACGCGCCAGATCCGCGCCGGGTTCAAGTCCGACCCGGGCTTCGGCGGGAACGTGCCGCCGATCGCGCAGACCGCCGCCTTCGTGTACCCGTCCGGCGAGGACGCGGCCGACCGGTTCCTGTTGAACGCGCCAGGGCACACGTACTCCCGGGTCAACAACCCGTCGGCCGCGGCGCTGGAGCGGCGGATCGCCGACCTCGAGGGTGGGGTCGCGGCGCTGGCCCTGGCGTCGGGGCAGGCGGCGACGTCGCTCGCGGTGCTCGGACTCGCCCGCGCCGGTGACCACGTCGTGTCGAGCGCGTCGCTGTACGGTGCCACGTACACGCTGTTCGCGTCGACGCTGAAGGACCTGGGGGTCGCGTTCACCTTCGTGCAGGACCCGACCGACCTGTCCGAGTGGGCAGCGGCCGTGCGCCCGGAGACCCGCGCCTTCTTCGGGGAGTCGATCCCGAACCCGCGCGGGGACGTCCTCGACTTCGCCGGGGTGGCCGGGGTCGCGCACGAGGCCGGTGTCCCGCTCATCGTCGACAACACCATCGCGACGCCGTACCTGGTCCGGCCCATCGAGCACGGAGCGGACATCGTCGTGCACTCGGCGACGAAGTACCTGGCCGGGCACGGCAGCGCGATCGCAGGGTTGATCGTCGACAGCGGGAACTTCGACTGGGCCGCACACCCGGAGCAGTACCCGCAGCTGACGACGACCGAGCACTCCGGCTTCGCCGGGACGAACTTCGCCGAGAAGTTCGGCCGCCGGGCGTTCATCCAGCGCACCCGCTCGAAGCTCTCCGCCGACCTCGGTCCGGCGATCGCGCCGTTCAACGCGTTCCTGGTGCTGCAGGGCATCCAGACGCTGTCGCTCCGGATGGACCGGCACGTGTCGAACGCGGCGACGGTGGCGTCCTGGCTCGACGCGCACGACCAGGTCGAGCACGTGCACTACGCCGGGCTGCCGAGCTCCCCGTGGCACCACCTGCAGCAGCGGTACGTGCCGAAGGGGCCGTCGAGCGTGCTCGCGTTCGACCTCGCCGGTGGGGTCGAGGCCGGGCGGCGGTTCGTGGCCGCGCTGGAGCTCTTCGACCACGTGTCGAACATCGGCGACGTCCGGTCCCTGGTCGTGCACCCGGCGTCGACCACGCACGTGCAGATGACGCCGTCGGAGCGGGCGGCGGCCGGGGTCGGCGAGGGCCTGATCCGGCTGTCGATCGGCCTGGAGCACGTCGACGACGTCATCGCCGACCTGGAGCGCGGCTTCGCCGCTGCGGTCTGAGCGGACGGACGCCAGGTCCGGGCCCGGTCCGGTGCGCGCCTCCCGTCCCGCACGTGCGGCGGGTGTACCGGCGGGACGGGGATAGGTTGGGGACATGACGTCGACGCCTGCTCCGGATCGGGTGCGGACCCGCGCGCCGGGCAAGATCAACGTCCACCTGTCGGTCGGCGCGCTGCAGGACGACGGGTACCACGACATCGCGACCGCGTACCAGGCGGTGTCCCTGTACGAGGACGTGACCGCCGAGCGCGCCGATGACTTCTCGGTCCGTTTCACCGGTCCGATCGACACGTCCTCGGTGCCGACGGACGACACGAACCTCGCGCTCCGTGCCGCGCGACTGGTGGCGAAGACCGCCGGACACCGCGGTGGCGTCCGTCTGACGATCGACAAGCAGGTGCCGGTCGCCGGCGGGATGGGCGGCGGCTCGGCGGACGCCGCCGCGACGCTGCTCGCGGTGGACACCCTGTGGGGGACCGGTCTCGGCCGGGACGAACTGCTCCGGCTCGCCGCCGAACTCGGGGCCGACGTGCCGTTCGCCTTCGCGGGCGGGACCGCGGTCGGGACCGGACGAGGCGACGAACTCAGTCCGGCGCTCGCGAAGGGGGAGTTCCACTGGGTGCTCGCGCTGAGCGAGACCGGACTCTCCACACCTGCGGTCTACCGCGCGCTCGACGAGCACCGGGAGCGCTACCGGGCCGACATCTCCCCGGCGCCGCGCACCCCGGTGGTCGAGGCGCACGTGCTCCAGGCACTCCGGGCGGGGGACGCCGGACTCCTGGCCGAGAACCTGCACAACGACCTGCAGGCACCGGCGATGCGGCTGCAGCCCGGGCTCGCCGACACGCTCGAGCTCGGGGAGCGCTCCGGCGCCCTGGCCGGTCTCGTGTCCGGCAGCGGACCCACGGTGGCCTTCCTGGTGCCGGACCGTGACGCAGCGCTCGAGGTGCAGGTGGCGCTCAGCGCGTCCGGGCTCGTGGCGCTCCGGGCGACCGGTCCGGTGCACGGCGCCCGCGTCCTGCACTGAGCTGACCTGACCTGACCTGACTTGACGACCTGACCTGACTTGACCGGGTACGACGTCGGCGCGGCCGGTGCCGACGCCGGTCCGAGCGTCAGGAGCGGACGAACTCGGTCATGATGACCTTGCCGGTCTGCCAGTTCTGCACGGCCTCGAACCCCTGCTCCTCGAGCACCGCCTTGACCTCGGGCCGGATGGTGCGCGAGGTGCCGCCGACGTACCAGACCGTGTCGATGTCGCCGAGCCGGGACGGGATCGTCGTCGCCAGGTCACCGTTCGTGTTCCAGAGGACACCCTCGTCGGCTCCGTCCGTGCCGACGGCGAGGTCGGTCAGTCCGGCGAACGCGTCCGGGTACGACACCCGGATGATCTCGGCGGTCGTGGTCGGGTGGCGGTAGACGCTGCCGAACACGACACCTTCGTTCGCGCTCGGTCGTGCGGCACGTTCCGCGCTGATGATCGAGGCGGCGTGCGCCCACGTCGACGCCTGCTTCGCCTCGGGGCCCTTCACGGTGACGGCGGTGGGCACCGACAGGACCACCAGCACCGCGACCGCGGCAGCGAGCAGCGCCTTCGGCCGGATCGTGGTGAGGGCGAGGGCCACGAGGACCGCGACGAACGGCAGGCTGAGGGTGGCGTACTTCGGCGAGTACAGGCGTTCGCCGAGCGCCGTCGCGACGAGGAGCGCCGCGGTCGGGACGACGACGAGCGGCAGCGCGACCCGGACCGTCTGCGCCCGGAACAGTGCCCGCACGGACGGGACCCGCTGACGCACCCGGACGAGGGCGACGCCGACACCGGCGGCCATGAGCGCCCAGATGACCGCGGCGTACGGGTCCGAGGCGCCGAACCACGCGGTCGAGAAGACCTGCCCGAAGGTCTCACGGCTGATGTCCTTGATCCAACCGACCTGTTTCGCCTGGGACGACACGACGAGCACGAACGGGGCGACGACGACCGCTGCGGCGCCCGCGGCGACGGTCCAGCGCACGAGCACCCGAGAGCTCACGAGCACCGGCCCGGGCGTCCGTCCGGCGCGGGTCACGGTCGCCGTCCGTAGCGCGTGCCGCTCGGCCAGGAGGGTCCAGGCGAGCGCGACCGCGTGGGCGACGACCGCGAGCGCGAGGTAGACGTTGAACACCACGGCGACGACGGCGAGGACCCCGTAGGCGGTCCACCATCCCGTGGCGGAACCCGTCCGGGTCCGTCGCAGGGCCGTCATGCCGACGAGCGTCAGGCAGACCGACAGGGTGGTGATCGTGGCGTAGGGACGTCCCTCGGTTCCCGCCCACTGCACGCGGGGCAGAAGCAGGAACACGATGCCCGCGGTGATGCCGAGGCGTCGTCCGCCCAGGCGCCGACCGAGGGCGACGACGAGACCCGCGGCGACCCCGACGGCGAGGGCACTCGGCAGCCGGAGGGTGAAGGGCGTGTACCCGACGAGCCAGAACCAGGCGTGCATCAGGGCGTAGTACAGGCCGTGCACGGCGTCGACGGTGTGCAGCTCCGCCCAGAGCTGCGGCCAGGACCGTTGCGCGCTGGTGACGGTCGCCGCCTCGTCGTACCAGAGGGACGGGACCCACGAGAAGGCCGCCGCGACGACGACGCCGAGCGCGCCGATGGTGAGTTCCGGGGTCCGCACGGCCGCGGCCACGGCGGCCACCACGGTACCGCGCACACCGGCGCGGACCGGTGCCCGGCGGACCGCGTGCGGGACGCCGATGCTGCCGGTACGGGGGGAACTCACGCCCAGCACGGTACCGAGCGCCGCTGGGCGGGAACCCGGTGTCCGACACCGCAGGCGGTGAGTGTCCACATGCCGTGGTCTGCCGCTGCCCGGTTAGGGTCGTCGTCATGACGCAGCTCCGCATCCGTGACGCCGCGACCTACCTGGGCGTCAGCGACGACACCGTGCGCCGGCTCGTCGAGGGTGGCACCTTCAGCCGCGGGACGGACCCGACCGGCCGGGCGGTGGTCGACGGGCGGGAACTCGCCGAGTACGCCTCGTCGCGTGGCGACCAGCTCGCCGACCCGTCCGGGGTCCGGAGCTCGGCCCGCAACCGGTTCGTCGGCATCGTCACGGACCTCGTCGTCGACACCGTGATGGCCCAGGTCGAGCTGCAGTGCGGGCCGCACCGGGTCGTGTCGCTGATGAGCGCCGAAGCGGTCCGCGAGCTGGGTCTCGAGGTCGGGTCCGTCGCGGTCGCGTCGGTCAAGGCCACGATGGTGACGGTCGAGACGCCGGGAGCGGAGACCGACGCATGAGCACGACACCGGACACGAGCAGTTCCGTCAGCACCGCACGGCGTCGCCTCGGATCCCGGACGGCGGCGCTCGCCGGAGCCGGGCCGGACGTCCTGGGGCGACTCGGCCGGGCCCGGGTGCTCGTCGTGGGAGCCGGCGGGCTCGGTGCGCCCGTCATCGCCTACCTGGCCGGCAGTGGGCTCGGCCGCCTGACGATCGTGGACGACGACGTCGTGGACGGCTCGAACCTGGCCCGGCAGACCCTCTTCACCGGCGACGACGTCGGCACCGCGAAGGCCGAGGTCGCCGCTGTCCGTGCCCGCGCCGTCGACCCCGAGCTCGAGGTCGTCGCGCTCGTCGAGCGCTTCCGTCCCGAGCACGTCGCCGGCCACGACGTCGTGGTGGACGCCGCGGACGCCGTCGACGTCACCCGCGCGGTCTCCGACGCCTGTGCCCCGCTCGGCATCCCGTTCGTCTGGGGCACCGTGCTGTCCTACGACGGACAGGTGTCGGTGTTCCGGGACGCCGGCGCGGACGGGGTCGACTTCCACGACCTGCACCCGGAGGTCCTGCCGGACGAGGGGTCCTGCGCGGTCGACGGGGTCCTCCCGGCGCTGTGCGGCGCGGTCGGCTCGGTCATGGCCGCGCAGGTGACCGCCCTCGTCGCCGGGCTCGGCGAGCCGCTGCTCGGTCGCCTCCTCACGGTCGACGCCCGGCGGTGGCGGTGGACCGAGAGCCCGATCCGACGCGGGCCGGCGTCGCGGCGACCCACGGGCCTGGCGGTGGCAGGAGCCGACGCGACCGCGCCCCGTGCCCCGCGGATCGCCCCGGCGGCGCTCGCCGCACGCCTCGCCGACCCCGGTGACCCCGTGACCGTCGTGGACGTCCGCAGCCCGGCGGAGTGGGCGACGGGCGTCATCGCCGGCTCGGTGCACCCGGACGCGGTGCCCGCCGACGCGGAGGTCGTGGTCACGTGTGCCCGAGGGCCACGCGCCGACGCGTGGGCACGGACCGCCGGGAGGCCCGTGACGGTCCTCGACGGCGGGGTCGACGCATGGCGGCGCGAAGGCCTCCCGCTGACGCTCGAGTGACGAGCACGATCCGCTCCTGCGGGTAGGATCGGCCACCGACGCCGCACCTGCGGCAGGACGGAGTCGGATCGATGTCACCGAACCGCTCGTCACGTCTCCGTCGGGCCGCGCGGCCGAGCGCGGCGCTCGCCGCGGCAGTCCTGCTCACGCTGGTGTCGGCCGGCTGCGCGGGCCACCCCGCGTCGCCGGCGTCGACCTCCGGCACGGGGGAGCGGGGCGCGTCCGGGTCGATCGCGGTGTTCGCCGCCGCCTCGCTCCAGCGGACCTTCACGACCCTGGGGCGCGACTTCGAGCGGGAGCACCCGGGCACGACGGTGACGTTCTCGTTCGCGGGTTCGAGCGACCTCGTCTCGCAGATCCGGAACGGTGCCCCCGCCGACGTCCTCGCCTCGGCCGACCGGGCCACGACGGAGCAGCTCGGCGCCGACGTCGTCGCCGGGTCCCCGCGGGACTTCGCCACGAACACCCTCGAGATCGCCGTCGCCACGGGCAACCCGCTCGACGTCGCCGATCTCGAGGACCTGACGGCACCGGACGTGCAACTCGTCACGTGTGCGCCACCCGTGCCCTGCGGTGCCGCGACCGCCGCGGTCGAACGGTCGAGCGGGGTCGACCTGCACCCGGTGAGCGAGGAGCAGTCCGTGACGGACGTCCTCGGCAAGGTGACCTCGGGCCAGGCCGACGCCGGCATCGTGTACCGGACGGACGTGCAGGGGGCGGACGGTGCCGTCGAGGGCGTCCCGTTCGCGGCCGCCGACGACGCGGTGAACACCTACCCGATCAGCGTCCTGCGGGATGCCGCCGACCCGGAGCTCGCGCGGGCGTTCACCGCGTACGTGCTGTCGACGTCCGGTCAGCGCGTGCTCGCCGCGGCCGGCTTCGGGGAGCCCTGATCGACGTGCCCGGCAGCACCACCCCCCGCAGCGTCCGCGTCCGCCGCGCTCCCGTCCCCTGGTGGTTGCCGGTGCCGGCCGTGCTCGGCGGCCTGTTCGTCGTCGTCCCGGTGCTCGCCATGGTCGGCCGTGTCGAGTGGGGGTCGTTCCTCGCGCTCGTCACGTCGCCCGCGTCGCGGACCGCCCTCGGTCTCAGCCTGGGCACCGCGGCGGCGGCGACCGGAGCGGCGTTCCTCCTCGGATACCCACTCGCGGTGCTCTTCGCCCGGTCCCGGTCGCGGTGGACCGGCGTGGCACGGGCGGTCGTGCTGTTGCCCCTCGTCCTGCCGCCCGTCGTGGGTGGGCTCGCGCTCCTGGCCGCGTTCGGGCGGCTCGGCGTGCTCGGCGCGTTCCTCGACGAGCACGGGCTGCGGATCGCGTTCACCACGGCGGCGGTCGTCATCGCGCAGACGTTCGTCGCGATGCCGTTCCTGGTGTCCGCGGTCGAGGGCGCGCTCCGCGTCGAGGGGGACCGGTACGAGCGGGTCGCCGCGACGCTCGGCGCGGGGCCGACCCGCACGTTCCTCACCGTCACGACCCCGCGGGTGCTGCCGGGCATCCTGTCCGGTCTGGTGCTCTGCTTCGCCCGGGCGCTCGGCGAGTTCGGGGCGACGCTCACCTTCGCCGGCAGTCTGCAGGGCGTCACCCGCACCCTCCCGCTCGAGGTGTACCTGCAGCGCGAGGTCGATCCGGACACGGCGGTCGCGCTCGCCCTGGTGCTCGTGGTCGTCGCGGTGCTCGTGATCGGCGTCGCCTCGGTCCGGACGCGCGCGGTGACCCCGTGAGCGCTGCCGTCGCCGGCGTCGTCGCTCACGTCGTCCGCCACGACCGCGACGTCGACGTCGCCCTCACCGTCGGCCCTGCCGAGTGCGTCGCCCTCATCGGCGCGAACGGCGCGGGCAAGTCGACGGTCCTCGACGCGATCGCGGGCCTCCTGCCGCTCGACGGCGGCGAGGTCCGCTCCGGTGACCGCCTCCTCGCCAGCCGCGGCCGCAGCGTCCCGGCGCATCGCCGCCGCGTGGGCCTCGTGGCCCAGCGCCCCGACCTGTTCCCGCACCTCTCCGTCCTCGCGAACGTCGGCTTCGGTCCGCGAGCGACGGGACGCTCCGGACGCCAGGCCCGCCTGACGGCCCAGGGCGCGCTGGCCGCCGTCGGGGTGGCCGACCTGGCCGACCGCGCGCCCGGGACGCTCTCGGGCGGGCAGGCGCAGCGCGTCGCGATCGCCAGGGCACTGGCCGCCGACCCGGCCGTCGTGCTCCTCGACGAACCGACCTCGGCGCTCGACGTCGGGGCGCGCGAGGACGTCCGCGCCGCCCTCCGGACCGCCGTGTCCGGTCGGCCGAGCGTCCTCGTGACGCACGACCCGGTCGAGGTGATGGCCCTCGCCGACCGGGTCGTCGTGCTCGAGCACGGCCGGGTGGTGGAGTCCGGCACCCCCACCGACGTGCTGGCACGTCCGCGGAGCGCGTTCGCGGCGACGTTCTCGGGCCTCGTCGTGCTGCACGGCGTCGCGACGGCGGACGGGCTCGTGCTCGACGCGGGTGACGGCGGGGGCGCGTTGGTGTCTAGGACGCACGGTGTGCCTCCCGGCCGTCCGGTCTCGGCCGCCTACCACCCGACGGCCGCCGTGGTGACGCGGATCGACGACGGCGCCGGCTGCGACGGGGCCGACCGCGACGGGGCCGCCGACGAGGGTCGCGGGTTGTACCGGACCGTGCGCGCCCTCGAGCCCGGGAACGGTCTGGTCCGGCTGCGGGCCGGGGACGTCTCGGCGGACCTGACGCTCGCCGCGGTCGCGGCACTCGGGGTGACCGCCGGTGCGACCGTGCGCGTGCAGGTCCCGCCCGCCGAGCTCACCGTCTGGGAGCGCTGAGCCCGGTGCCGGTCAGCCGCCGGCGAACGGCGGCATCACGTCGACGAGGCCGACCCCGGCGAGCGACGTCGCACGGTCGCGGGTGGTGACCCCGTCGACGAGGTACGAGCACCGCTCCTGCAGCGCCGCCCAACGCGCCGGGTCGGCGGGGGTCACCTGTCGCAGGGCGTCGTCGAGCGAGTCCGCCGTGACGGTCGTCTCGTCGAGGCCGACGGCGGCCCGGGCGGCGGCGAAGAAGCGCAGCGTGGTCATGTCCTCATCCTCCGATCGCGCTCATGCCCCGCGTCGGGTGCACGAGGCCGTCGGTGTCGTCGCCGTGGTCACGGGGCTTCGCCCACATCGCGCGGCGCCACCGGTCGAGGACGTCGGCGTCGTCGGCTCCGGCGCGCAGGGGGCCGAGCAGGTCGGTCTCGTCGTCCGAGAACAGGCAGCTCCGGACGTGGCCGTCCGCGGTGAGCCGGGTGCGGGTGCAGTCACCGCAGAACGACTCGGTGATGCTCGCGATGACGCCGACCGTGCCGAGGTCCGCGCCCGTCGCCCGCGACCGCACCCGGTACCGCTCGGCCGGGGCGCCGTTCCGCGGGGCCTCGTCGGGCGTCAGGACGTACTCGGCGCCGAGCAGCTCGCGCATCTGCACGGCAGTGATCATCGTCGTGGCGTCCCAGGCGTGGCCGGGGTCGAGCGGCATCTGCTCGATGAACCGCAGCTCGTGGCCGCGTTCCAGGCACCACGCGAGCAGGTCCGTCGCCAGGTGGTCGTTCACCCCGCGCAGCAGGACCGCGTTGATCTTCACGCCGAGGCCGGCGTCCGCGGCGGCGGCGATGCCCTCGAGGACGCGGTCGAGGAACGGACGGCGGGTCACCTCGGCGAAGACGTCCGGGTCGACGGTGTCGAGCGAGACGTTCAGCCGGTGCAGACCGGCGGCGCGCAGGGCGGCGGCACGCCCGGCGAGTCCGATCGCGTTCGTGGTGAGCGACAGCTCGAGGTCGGGGTGGGCGGCCGCGCACCGGGCGACCACGTCGACCAGGTCCTTGCGGAGCAGCGGTTCACCGCCGGTGAAGCGGACCTTGCGGATGCCGAGCTCCCGCGCACCGAGGCCGACGAGCCGGGCGATCTCGTCCGCCGACATGAGGGCGGCGTCGGGCGCGAAGGGGAGCCCCTCGGCCGGCATGCAGTACGTGCAGCGGAGGTTGCAGCGCTCGGTCAGGGACACCCGCAGGTCGACGGCGTGCCGACCGAACCGGTCGACGAGGCCCGGGTCACCCTCGGGCCGTGGCGGGATGCCCGGACGTCCGGTGTCCAGAGGGTGCTGCGGCGCGTCCACCGACCCGGCGCGCACGCGGCTCAGCAGACCCGTCGAGGGGAGCATCTGAGCCGGCATGTCGTCAGGATACGTCGCGAGGACCGTGCCGCTGGTCCAGGGCGGCGGCGGTCCGGGTCGCCGGGCTCCGGCCGAGCAGCCGGTCCCGCCACCGCAGCCAGTCCTCGCGGCGGGTGCGCACCAGGGTCACGACGAGCACGACGGCGATCGCCGCGAGCAGCCACCACCGGTAGGCGACCACCGACGGCCACACCCCGCGCAGCGCGATCGCGAGCGTCAGGGACAGCCACTCCCACCGGCCGGAGAGCACCACGAACGGGATGAGCAGCAGCGCGTACCAGGGGTAGCGCGGGGTCACCGCGAGGAAGGTCACGCCGATCATGAACACCTGGCCGGACCACGGGTTCGCGGGGTCGGACAGTCGCCAGGCGATGACCGCGGCGACGAGGACGATCAGCCCCACCGCGATCGTCGCCGCGTCCCCGGGCAGGACCTCCGCCACCAGCGCGAAGCGCGATCCGTCCTCGTAGCCCTCCTCCGACAGGTAGCCCGGCAGGTACCCGAGCACCTTCGGCCCGGTCGAGAGCACGTACGGCACGTAGAGCAGCCCGAACACGGCGATGCCGACCGGGATCGCCCACCAGCTCCGCCACCGGCCGAGCAGCGCCGGGTAGACGATCGCCGGGATGAGTTTCGTCGCGGTCGCGGCACCGAGCGCGATGCCACCCCAGATCGGCCGGCCGAACGCGACGAGCACGGCACCCGCGGTGGCGAGGGCCGCCCCGACGACGTCGACGTGCGAGTTCGTCACGGCCTCGGCGGCGACGAGTGGCGACCAGGCCCACAGCGCCGCCCACCAGGTCGGACGGCCGATGCGGCGCAGGACGACGAGCAGACCGACGGTCACACCGAGCGAGACGAGCAGTCCGGCGACCTGGAACGGCATGTACTGCGCCGTGACGGGGACGAAGACCCGCACCAGCGCGAACCACAGCTCGGCCATCGGCGGGTAGATCGTCGGCACGTCCGGACGGTTGAGCGCCGTGCAGTGGCCGAGTGCGCCGTCGCCGAGGCCGCGGTACCGCGGCTCGAGGGGCTTGCACGTGCCGTCGACCTTGTCCGGGAAGAGCCAGTCCGGGCGCAGACCTGCCAAAGCTTCGGACTGCGGCGTGTGGGCGTACGGGGACACCCCCGCGTGCTGCACGATGCCGTCCCAGGCGTAGCGTGCGGAGTCGGTGCTCGTGTTCGGCGGTCCGACGAGGGCCGCGATCCCGACCACGACCGCGCCACCGAGGACGACCCGCGTCACGAGGTGCGGCGGCACGAACCTGAGTGCGAGCACCGAGCCCGCGAAGACGGTCCAAGCGATGAGCGTCCACGCGACGAATGGAGAGCGATGACCCTCCCGGAGGAAGCCGAGATGCGTGACACCCACCGCGATGACGACCGCGAGCGCCAGCACGCCGACGACGGCGAGCGCGGTGCTGACCAGCGCGGTACGGGGGAGCCGGCGGCCGGGGCGCAGTCGTTCGCTCATGGTCCGTCGAGGCTAGCGGGCGTGCAGCGCGTGCTGCTGGACGCCCGCGCCGCGATGGCGTCGCCGAACCGCACGGCGCGGTCGGCCGTCGTCACCGGGCGGCTGCTCGGGATCGCGTTCCTGGTGTGCTTCGTCACCGGTGTGTACAGCCACCTGCTGCAGGAACCGCTCGGGTGGATGCGGTTCCCGACCCGGCCCGTGCAGCTCTACCAGGTGACGCAGGGGCTGCACGTCACCGCGGGCATCGCCGCGATCCCACTGCTGCTCGCCAAGCTCAACGTCGTCATGCCTGCGCTGGTCCAGACCCCGCCGGTCCGGAACGTGCTGCACCTGCTCGAACGGCTCTCGATCGCGGTGTTCGTGGCCGCGGCGCTCATCCAGGTCGTCACGGGCCTGCTCAACACGTTCCAGTGGTACCCGTGGCCGTTCCCGTTCCGGCAGGTCCACAACGCCCTCGCCTACGTCATCATCGGGTCGCTCGCGGTGCACATCGGCACGAAGCTCCGCATCATCACGCGGTACTGGCGGCAGCGGGACTCGGTCGACGGACACGGGCGCTTCGTCGTGGACCGGACGGTGGGCAGCGAACTGCCGGACCCCGGCCGGGAGGCCCGTCCCGAATCCGTCTCGGCCCCGCGCGGGTTCGTCGGTCGCCTCCACCGCTGGATCGACGGCGCCCCGTCGGCCGCCGCCACCGGGCCCGACCGGGCTGCGCCGGACCGTGGGACCGAGGCCGACCCGGTCCGGACCGACGGGGCGGACGCGGACCGGGCCTCCCGTCCGGAGTCGGGGTCGGGACCGGGGTCGCCGCGACCCGACGACCGTGCGGCCGCAGCCGACGGAGCGCGACATCGCGTCGCCCGACGGGGGTTCATCGCGGGCGTCACGGCCGCGACCGCCGGGGTCGTCGTCCTCACGGCCGGCCAGTCGTCGGTGCTCGCCGAGCCGTTCAACGTCTTCGCTCCCCGGAAGCGGCACATCGGCCAGAACGGGCTGCCGGTGAACCGGACGGCCCGCGCCGCCGGGGTCCTCGCCACCGCGACGGCCGCCGACTGGGCACTGACCGTCGCCGGCCCGGCCGTCAGCCGGACGTTCTCGCGCGCCGAACTGGTCGCCCTCGGCCAGGCCGAGGCCCGCCTGCCGATCTCGTGCGTGGAGGGATGGAGCCAGATGGCGTCGTGGAAGGGCGTACGGATGCGTGACCTGCTCGCGGCGGTGCAGTCCGGACCGGACGTGCACGTGCGGGTGACGAGTCTGGAGCGGAACGGCAGCTACCGGGTGATGGAGATGGGCCCCGAGTACACGGCTGACCCGACCACACTGGTGGCCCTCGAACTCAACGGCGAGAAGCTCGACCTGGAGCACGGGTTCCCGGCGCGCATCATCGCCCCCGGACGTCCCGGCGTCCTGCAGACGAAGTGGATCGAGCGGATCGAGGTCATCCAGTGAGCGCCACCGACACCGGCCGGCGCGTCCGGACCACCCAGGTCGTGCTCGTCGTGCTCGGCGTGCTCGTCATGGCGTTCGGCGCGTGGGTGCTGCTGACCTCGGTGCGGCCGAACCGCATCGGCGGGCTCGTCGTCTGGCTGCTCGCCGCGGTGGTGCTGCACGACGCCGTCCTGTCCCCGTTCGTGCTGGCCGTCGGCGCCGGACTCCGGCGGGCGGGACGGGCGCTGCGCGTCTGGGTGCTCGTCGTCGTCCAGGCCGCGGTCGTGCTCGGGAGCGTCCTCGCCCTGGTCGTCGTGCCGGAGATCGTCGCGAAGTCCGAGGGGACGAAGAACCCGACGGTCCTGCCGTTCGACTACACGGCGCGGTTGCTCGTCGTCGAGGGCGTGCTCGTCGCCGTCGTGGTGGCCGCGCTGGTGGTCGGGGCGATGACGGCTCGGCGTCGGGCGGACCGACCTGTGGTTGCAGCGACAACCTCTCCGTAGGATGAACCCGTGACCGACGACACGCCCTGGCTCTCCCGCGAGCAGCTCCGTGCCTGGATGGGCTTCGTCGCCGTGATGGAGCTGCTGCCCGCGGCACTCGACCAGCAGCTCCAGCGGGATGCCGACCTGACACTCTTCGACTACATGGTCATCGCGATGCTGTCCGAGCGGGAGTCGCGGACCCTCCGGATGTCGGTCCTCGCCTCGGCCACGAACGCGTCCCTCCCGAGGCTGTCGCACGTCGTGTCCCGCCTCGAGAAGCGCGGACTCGTCGCCCGGTGCCCGTCCTCCGAGGACCGCCGTGCCACCGACGTCCGGCTCACCGACGCCGGGTTCGACCACATCGTCGCCGCCGCGCCGGACCACGTCCGGACCGCCCGTCGGCTGGTGATCGACGCGCTCACCGACGAGCAGGTGGCCGAACTCGACACGATCTCCCGGGTGCTCCTGACCCGCGTCGATCCCGACGGGCGTTTCGCTGCCGTCAGCAACATGCCCGGACGTGACCGTGACGACGAGACCGGGCCGTCCTGCGACGACGTGGTCTCCGACACGGCGATGTGCGAGGCACGGTTGACCGGCACCGCCGACGACTCCTTCCCCGGCACCGTCGACGGCATCGGGTACCGCGCGGCCACCGCCGACGACGTGCCCCTGCTCCGGCGAGCGACCCTCGACGCGATGAACTGGTCGGGGGAGCGGTTCGCCGACGCCGACCTCGACCGGCCCGAGTTCGCCCACTACTTCGACGTGTTCGACCCCGACCGGCCCGACGGCCCCGACCTCGGAGTCGTGGCGACCGACGACCAGGGACCGGTCGGCGTCGCGTGGGCGGTGCACCTGCCCGCCGAGGACGCCGGGTACGGGTTCGTCGGCGAGGACGTGCCCGAACTCACCCTCGCCCTCGATGCCCGGGCACGCGGCCGCGGGATCGGCTCGGCGCTGCTCACCCGGCTCGTCGCCGCAGCACGGGACGCCGGGTGGCCCGGGATGAGCCTGAGCGTCGAGGACGGCAACACCGGCGCGCGCATCCTCTACGAACGAGCGGGGTTCCGGACCGTCGGACGGAACGGCGACTCGGACACCATGCAGCTCGTCCTCTGAGCGGTGGACCGGGCACCGCGCGCCGATAGGCTCGCCGGTATGAGCCAGGCCGCCGACCCCCCGTCCGAGACCTACAGCTACCTCGGACCGGCCGGGACCTTCACCGAGGCGGCGCTCAAGCTCGTCGAGGCCGCCGTCGGCAAGCCCTGGCGCAGCGTCAACAACGTCGGCGAGGCGCTCGACGACGTCGTGACCGGCCGCTCGGTCGGTGCCGTGATCGCGATCGAGAACAGCGTCGACGGCGGGGTCAGCGCCACGCAGGACGCCCTCGCCCGGATCCCCGGCGTGCGGATCGTGGGGGAGTACCTCGTCCCCGTCGACTTCGTGCTCGTCGCCCGACCCGGCACGTCGCTGGCGGACGTCCGCACCGTGAACGCGCACCCCGTCGCCTACGCCCAGACGCACCACTGGCTCGAGGCGAACCTGCCGGGACACGGGCACATCCCGGCCTCCTCGAACGTCGCCGCGGCGGCCGTGCTCCTCGACGACCACCCGACCGCGGACGCCGCCGTCGCCCCGCCCGGCATCACGGACCACTACGACCTCGCCGTGCTCGCGGACTCGATCGGCGACAACGCGAGCGCCGTCACGCGGTTCGTGCTCGTCTCGAAGACCCTGGCGATCCCGCCGCGGACCGGGTCCGACAAGACGAGCGTCATCGTCGAACTGCCCGCGGACCACCCCGGCGCCCTCGTCGACATGCTCGAGCAGTTCGCCACCCGGGGCATCAACATGGGGCTGCTGTCCTCGCGGCCGATCGGGGACGAGCTCGGTCGCTACCGGTTCGTCATCGACCTGGACGGCCACGTGCGTGACGAACGCGTCGCGGACGCCCTGCTCGGTCTCCGCCGGTTCAGCCCGCGCGTGACGTTCCTCGGCTCGTACCCGCGGGCGGACGGCCTGCGCTCCGAGGTGTCACCCCGCTACTCCGACCAGGCGTTCGTCGAGGCGCGCGACTGGCTGCGCGCGATCGTGAGCGGGGAGCCGGACGCGGGCTGAGCCTCCCGTCCGGCACCCCCGCCCGTGGTCAGCGGCGGCGGGTCGCCCGCGTCTGGTCCTCCGGACCGGCCACACGGACCGTCAGGCCGCCCGCGTCGATCTTCGCCCGGAAGGCCCGGACCTCGCCCACCGGGTCGCCGTCGATCTCGAACTCGTCCGGACGCTCGAGACGCGCGGTGAACTCCTCGCCGCGCAGGTAGCGCAGGGGACGTTCGTCGCGGGTCTTCGTGACGATGGTCCTGCCGATCTCGGTCTTGCCGAGCGCGGAGCGTCGGAAACGACGGAGGATCGCGTTCTCCCAGAACACGCGGGCCCCGATCCGGACCCACCCGAAGAACCCGTGCGGACGCATCACGACGACGTCGAAGTACCCGTCGTCGATCTCGGCGTCCGGCAGCAGGGTCGCGCCGGCCTGGAGCATGCCGCAGTTGCCGACGATGAGGGAGTGGGCGCGGACGGACCGCGTGCTCTGGCCGTCCAGGCGGTAGCGGAACTCGAAGGCGTCGGCGTCCCGCAGCGACCGGACCAGCGAGTCGACGTAGGCGAGCCAACCCACCTTCTTCTTCAGGTCGTCGTTCGTGTTCACGAGCATGCGGGCGTCGAGCCCGAGACCGGCCATCACGAGGAAGCCGAACTGCTCACGGGAGCCGTCCGGACGCTCGACGTGCACCGTGCCGATGTCGATCTTGCGGTCCTCGCCGTGGAAGATCGTGTGCGCGCTCGCCCCGAGGTCGTCGATCGGCGCGGGGATGTTGCGCGCGAGCAGGTTGCCTGTGCCGCTCGGCAGCAGGGCGAGCGCGGCGTCCGAGCCGTGCACGACCTCGGCGACCGCGCGGACGGTGCCGTCACCACCGGCCGCGGCGATGACGTCGGCACCGGCTTCCAGGGCCTCGCGCGCCATGCCGCCGCCCGGGTCCTCCTCGCTCGTGGCGTACCACTTCGTCTCCGCCCAGCCGGCCTCGCGCTGGTACCGGTTCACGGTGCGCTTCAGGGTCGGCAGGTGGACCTTGACGGGGTTGTAGATGACTGCGGCGGTGCGCTGCTCGGTGGCGAGGGCGTCCTCCGGCACAGGGGTGGCATCCGAGGGCGTCGACATGGACACAACGCTACCGGGCACCGGCTGCGCGGTCCGGAACAACCAAGTGCGGTGTGACTCCACACCGCAGGGTCCGGACCGAGGCGGCAGCGGCGGGCCGGCCGCGTCGACGGCGACCGGCGCGACCGGACGCACCACGGGCCTCCCGTCGGGCCGTTCACCGGTCGGCCATGCCCGGCTCGCTAAGCTGGGCCGGTGATCGACCCCCAGCTGTTGCGCGACGACCCGGACCTCATCAAGGCCTCGCAGGCGGCGCGCGGCGCCTCCGTCGACGTCGTCGACCAGGCCGTCGCCGCCGACTCCGCCCGACGCAGTGCCATCACCTCGTTCGAAGCGCTCCGCGCCGAGCAGAACGCGTTCGGCAAGACCGTGGCGAAGGCCCCGAAGGACGAGAAGGCCGCGCTCGTGCAGCAGGCGCAGGCGCTCGCCGCGAAGGTGAAGGAGGCGCAGGCCTCGGTCACCGCCGCCGAGGACACCTTCAACTCCGTCGTCCGTGCCATCCCCAACGTCGTGCTGCCGGACGTGCCCGCCGGTGGCGAGGACGACTTCGTCACCCTCCGCACCGTCGGCGCGAAGCCGGAGTTCACCTTCGAGCCGAAGGACCACGCGGACCTCGGCGAGTCCCTCGGCATCATCGACATCGCCCGCGGCGTCAAGGTGTCCGGATCGCGGTTCTACTTCCTCAAGGGGATGGGGGCCCGGCTCGAGATCGCGCTCATGTCACTCGGCCTCGACCGCGCCGTCGCGCACGGGTTCGAGCCCCTGATCACCCCGACGCTCGTGCGCCCCGAGACGATGGCCGGCACCGGCTTCCTCGGCGAGCACGCTGCCGAGGTCTACCGGCTCGAGGCCGACGACCTGTACCTGACCGGCACGAGCGAGGTCGCCCTGGCCGGCTACCACGCCGACGAGATCCTGCAGTTCCCGTCCGAGGACGACCAGGCCCTCCGCTACGCCGGCTGGTCGACCTGCTACCGGCGCGAGGCCGGGTCGGCGGGCAAGGACAACCGCGGCATCCTCCGCGTGCACCAGTTCAACAAGCTCGAGATGTTCGCCTACGTCCACCCCGACCGGGCCGACGCCGAGCATCAGCGGCTCGTGTCGTACCAGGAGTCGATGTTGCAGGACCTCGGGCTGCACTACCGCGTGATCGAGACCGCGGCCGGGGACCTCGGCACGAGTGCGGCGCGCAAGTACGACCTCGAGGCGTGGGTCCCGACGCAGGGCACCTTCCGCGAGCTGACCTCGACGTCGAACTGCACCACGTTCCAGGCCCGCCGTCTGGACATCCGGTACCGCACGGAGAGCGGGAAGACCGCTCCCGTCGCGACCCTGAACGGCACGCTCGCGACCACGCGCTGGCTCGTCGCGATCCTCGAGACGCACCAGCAGGAGGACGGCTCCGTCGTCGTCCCCGAGGTGCTCCGTCCGTACCTGGGCGGCGTCGAGGTGATCGAGCCCCGATGAGCTCCTCACGCGGCTTCGTGGACGGGTCCGACGCGGCATCGGGTCGGGACGCCCCCGCACCCGCGCGCGTGAAGCGCTGGCTCGTCGCGCTCGACATCGACGGGACGACCATGCGCGAGGACGGCGTCATCACCGACACCGTCATGCAGGCCGTCCGCGACGCCGAGGCCGCCGGGCACGAGGTCATGCTCTCCACCGGCCGCAGCGAGGGCATGACCGTCCCGCTGCTCGAACAGCTCGGCATCCAGCCGCAGTACCTCGTCTGCGCGAACGGTGCGCTCACGCTCAAGCGCACGGCGGACGGTGCCTACGAGCGCGTCCACGTCGAGACCTTCGACCCGACGGAGGTGCTGCAGACCATCCGCGGTGCCCTGCAGAACGGGGCGTACGGCGTCGAGGACGAGACCGGCCACTACCTGCTGTCCGGCGACTTCCCCGACGACACCATGACCGCCTCCGGCGACCACGTCGACTTCGCACAGCTGCTGAACGTCCGCGCCACCCGCGTCGTCGTCATCTCGCCGGAGCACGGGCTCGAGGAGTTCCTGCAGATCGTCGACCGGATGGGCCTGCACAAGGTCTCGTACACCGTCGGCTGGACCGCGTGGCTCGACATCGCGCCCGAGGGTGTCACGAAGGCGACCGCCATGGAGCGCGTCCGAGAGTGGCTGGACATCCCGCGCTCCCGCGTCTTCGCCGCCGGTGACGGCCGCAACGACATCGACATGCTGCGGTGGGCCTCCACCTCGGGTCGCGGTGTCGTGATGGGGCAGGCGCCGGACGACGTCGTCGACGCCGGGAACGAGATGACGGGCGGCGTCACGGACGACGGCCTGGCGGCGGCGCTCGACACCCTGCCGCGCTGAGGCGCTTCCGGGCGCTCCGCGGGCGGACTGGAGGCCCGGTAGACTGCACGGGACGCGGTCACGTCTCGCCACGTGGTCGCGTCACGGAGGGTTGTCCGAGTGGCCGATGGAGCCTGTCTTGAAAACAGGTGGGCAGAGATGTCTCGTGGGTTCGAATCCCACCCCCTCCGCCAAAGAACCCCAGGTCAGGCCGTAGTTAGTGGGATCAACCACAGTGGATGCCACCGTTCTCTGCCACAACGGCGCGGATCAGTGCTGTGGCAGCGTGGCAGCCAATGGTCGCGTAAGTGACCGTTTGGGCTTATTCTTGCCACATGACCGCAACGACAGCAGTCCTCCTGTTCTTCTTCGTTCTGAGTACCTGGAACCGTCTAGACCGGTTGGAACAGGCAGCCAACCTGATCCCCGGGCGGTGGCAGCGGTGAGCGCGGGCACCCCGGAGCAGATGCGCGCGCTGGCGGCCCGGGCGGAACAGTCCGCAACCGGGTACGACACCATCGCGAACGGATGGATCGACGAAGCTGAGGCGGCTTTGCGTGTCGCACCTGACGAACTAGACCGACGGCTTGCGGGAGAGAACTGGTTCCACAAGTGCATGGAATCTCGTGGTGAGAGCAACCGCCTGCGTGCCGTGATCGAGAACGCACCGCACACCAACTCTTGCCACACCAACCGGGTCTACCCAACAGCTGTCGAGATCGTTGATGGCACGTGGAACGGAGCGCAGTGCACCTGCTGGAAGGCGGACGCGCTGTGAGCGAACGAGTGCACTACCTGTCGTGCGCACCGGAGTCGTACGACAGCACCGCAATCTATGGCGTGTTCGACACGTGGCCGGAAGCGCGCGATGCGGCAATGAACGCCGAATACGTCAGCACGAGCTCCGAGATTCAGGAATGGGTAGGCGGCGAGCTGCTGCGCACCTGGCAGCGCTGGGGCAATGAGTGGCGCACCGGCTACGGGGACGACGATGAGGTGCGCTACTGATGCCGCACGCCGCTAGCCTCCGCATCCGCCCCACCGCGCGAGGCATTACGTACGACGTCCGGTACAGGCTAGACGGGGCGCAGAAGACACTCGCGTTCCCGAACAACGAGACGCAGGCACGCGACTTCCTCGGCATCGTCCGTCAGCACGGCCCGGAGTTCGCTCTGTCGTGGGTGAAGCGTGACGTTGGACCGAAGACGCCGACCGTGGCCGAGTACGCGGAAACGTACATCGCCTCCAAGTCCGGCGTGGAGGGGAAGACGCTCGACCACTACCGCATGTTCATGCGTCGCTCGATCGGCCCGTGGATGGGGCACCTGCCGCTCAACATGGTGACGCCGGAGACGATCGCCGGGTGGATCAACGAACAAAGCGCACCGACACGTGAAGTGGACGGGAAACTGCCCAAGCCGCTCGGTGCGAAGACGATCAAGAACCGCCACGGGTTCCTCTACGCCATGTTCCAGCACGCCGTCCAACGCGGCGTCGTCGACCGGAACCCATGCGAGGGCAGCAACATGCCGTCGTCCGAGTCGCGTGAGATGACGTTCCTGTCCGGCGACGAGTACACCCGGCTGCTGTCGTTCATCCCGCCGTACTGGCAGCCGCTCGTGCAGACGCTCGCCGGCACCGGAATGCGCTGGTCTGAGGCAACAGCGCTGCGTCCCGGTGACTTCGACCTCGAGGCCGGCGTTGTCCGCGTGTCCCGAGCATGGAAGGACAGCCAAGCGAAGGGCCGCTACCTGGGTGCGCCGAAGACCAGCCGGTCGAAGCGCACCATCTCCCTACCCAGCGGCCTCATCGCCCTCCTCCGCCCGCTCGTGGAGCAGCGTGGGGAGCTCGTGTTTACCAACCGGCACGGGGCCGCGATCCTGCAGCAGACGTTCCACAAGGAAGTGTGGGCACCCGCACGGAACCTCGCCAACGGACGGCCCGCGTTCGACATCGCGAAGGACCACAAGCCGCACTGGGTGCCGAACAGGGGAGGCTACGAATGGCACGCGGAACCGGCAGCGGAGGGGGAGCGGATCCACAAGGAGCCCCGCATTCACGATCTCCGGCACTCCCACGCGTCGTGGCTGATCAACGCCGGCGTACCACTGCCCGTCATCCAACGGCGGCTAGGGCACGAGTCCATCACCACCACCGTGGACCGGTACGGGCACCTGTCTCCGGACAACCTGACGCTCGCAGCTCAGGCGACGCAGGTGGCGATGGCTGGTGCGCTGCCCGAGATCGAGTCGTGACTATCCACCCGCGAGAAGGGGGTTGCCACTGTCAGTAGTCGAACGTATGTTCGAACGCATCACAAGGACTCGAGAGAGGATCAGCAAGTGGGGACCCTGGACCAAGCGCACGACCAAGGCGTCATCATCGGCATCGCCGCCGAACGCGCCGGCATGACACTGAGCGACCGCGACAACCCGAGCGTCACGGAACTCGCATGGGAAGCACGACGACTCGGAGTCAGCATGTGCACCCTGTTCGACACAGCGGACACCGCAGTCAGCTGCTGAACGTACGAAGAAGCCCCCCGGCCTAACCGGCCGGGGGGCTTCCTTCGTTATTGGGGGGGGCGCTATTCGCCGACCGTCGCCTCGACGCGGGTGATGATCTCCTGCGCGTCAACACCGAGCGCGTCCGCGATAAGGATCAGGTGCTTCGCGCGCAGGTCCCGCTCACCGTCGAAGAGACGGAACAGGGTGCGCTTGTTGATGCCAGTCTTCGCGGCGATCTCGTCGAACCCGATCTGCTTGCGTCCCCGCTCGGCGCGCAGCTCGGCAGCGAACGCGGCGGTGTACGGGTCGATCTCAGCAGGGGTCTCGTTGGTCACGTCGGACACTATATGGCCCATTCTGGTCGCCGCGCAAGTGAACAGACGGGTCTTTCTGTCCGCAGTTTTGTCCCCCGAATTGCCGACAGAACCGGTTGCCAGGTGACCAAACGGTCACTACAGTGAACGTATGGACACCGCGACGTGGATCAACCAAGAGATCGGCAACCGCGTCACGTCCTCGATGGAGCAAGCAGGCATCAACCGAAGCCAACTCGCCAACGCTACCGGAATCGCCCGAACCACCCTCAACCGCGCACTCAACGGCAACGGACCCGGATTCCGCATGCTCGAGCTCATCGTCATCGGAAAAGCCCTCAACCAGGACTACACCGAATGGCTCCCCATCCCCGACCTACAGGCGGCGGGATGAGCAACCTCCAGGACATGAACACCGCCGACGAAGCCGCCGAATACCTGCGACTCACACCCGACAAGCTCAAACGCATGGCCCGATCGAAGCAGATCGGCCACATCCGAGTCGGCCGCGACTACATCTTCCCCCGAGACGCAATCGAACTCTGGAAGACCAACAACACGGTCGAACCCCTCCCCACCACTAACCCGTGGGGCATCTCCGACAGCTCACTCCGGCGACTCCGCCAGAGCTAGTCACATCTTCCGCAAGCGCGCCGTACGGACGGCGCTGCTTGTGGTGCCCGGAAACGGGCGACGACATAGCTCCGCTGGGGATGGCTACCAAGCCCCGACTCCCAGCGCCGGCAACGGGTTCGAGCAACACACAGGGGAAGCAAGGCAGTAGAGCGGGCGGGCGCCGTGGTGGGCGCGGCCGTCATTCCTCCTTGCAGCAGCAACACCAAGAACATCGGTCAGCAGTACGGGAGCCACGAACCGGACAGTCGCCATCGGCGAACGTGCACTCCTACACCCACGCAGTCAAGGGCTACCGGGCCTGGCGTGGAGGACGGGCTGACCAGCCCCCGAACCCGGTACCCAAACCCGGTCGTCCGTTGTGATGTTAGGCGCGGCGGGGGCACATGAAACAACTCATCATCACGCGGGGCATCCCCGCTTCTGGCAAGTCGACCTGGGCGAAGGAGTGGGTGGCGGAAGACCCCGACCACCGGGTGCGAGTCAACCGTGACGAGCTCCGGCACATGTTGTTCAACAAGTGGCACGGGGTGAACGAAGACGTGGTTACGTCGGTCGAACGCGCTGCGGTCATCGCCGCAATCAGGTCCGGGCAGTCAGTTGTCGTGGACGCGACACATCTGCACCCCCGATCGCTGCGTCCTTGGTTGGACATGGCTGACCGGTTCTCAGCGTTGTTCGTCGTCCGTGATTTCGACGTGCCCGACGAGGAAGCAATCGAGCGTGACGCCAATCGCGCGAAGCCAGTCGGCGGCGACGTCATTCGAATAATGCGCGAAAAGCGCAACCGACTGCAGATCTCATAGGTCGACCAGCCCTGGCAGGCGTACCGCGGATCGTTCCCGCGGCAGGGACGGAGGAACCAATGCCATTCGCAAGCAGAACAGCACGCAACGCCTACTACCGGCAGTGGCGCGCCAACCGACGTCAGGCATGGATCGCCGAGCAGGGCGGCTGTTGCGCGTCCTGCGGAAGCGTCAGCCAGCTCGAGGTCGATCATGTCGACCCCACCCGCAAGTCCTTGAACGTTCGCGACGTTTGGTCCTTGTCCGCGCATCGGCGCAACGCGGAACTGGTCAAGTGCCAGGTGCTGTGCCATGACTGCCACGCCCGCAAGACCAACCCGCCGCCCGACCTCACACATGGGACGAACTCGGGATACAAGACCCGCGGTTGCAGGTGCGACGCCTGCACCGCCTGGAACCGCGAGCGCGTCCGGCAGCAGCGTGCGCGCCGCGCAGCTTGAACCACCACCAGCCCCCGAGTCGCATCCGGGATCGTCCGCGTTCGAGTCGCGGCGGGGGCACTGAGCGGTCGGAGCTTCACCCGAAGCCTGAGCCGGCCGCTTCACCACATCCACATGCAATCGAAGGAGTCGGACATGGAAACCATGACTTCCGCCACGGGCAGGCACCGCGGCTTCATCACGACGGCCCGCGAGGCCGAGGACCTCGAGCACCTGCGTTTCGTGCTCACCGGTCTGGCGACGCCGGGTGCTGGACGGCACAAGGCGGCCGCCTGATGTCGGCTCACGCGAGACTCTCTGACCCGTCCGAGTCGTCGGCTGCGTTTGATGCAGCGCAGGCCCGCATCGTCCTCGAAGCAGTGACCTGGTTGTACACGCTTGGTCCGGCGTCGGATGAGGCGATCGTGGACCGGTACCTGGACCACATGGACGCGCATCCGTCGTGGCCGGTCTGTGCAGCTGAGTCGGTCCGGAAGCGTTGTTCTGATGCGCGTGCTCGTGACCGTCGTATCCGGAAGGTCGGCACCACGGTGTCGTGGTACGGGAAAACGGTCGGCGTGTACGGGTTCTGCGAGGCGATCTGATGCCTGGTTTTGAACGTCACGCGAACACGGGCGACATGTTCAGCCGTGTGTTCCCTGGTGAGTCGTACGAGCTCACGTTCGAACCGACTGTTGAGCAGACCGCCGCCCTGGTTGCGCTTGCTGACAGTCGGGGTTGCGCGGACCTGCTGCCGATGCTCCTCGGGTTCGAGGTGACCGCATGAAGCGTCTCGACGCGCTCGCTCTTGTCGCCGCTGCGTGGGTTGTTGGCCTGCTCATGTGCGGCCTACTCATCACCGTTGTTTTCGGGATTGGAACAGCATCATGACCGCACGAATTGTCCTCCCGTTCTCCCGGCAGCCCTACTCGATGGGCGAGAAGGAAATCACTGCCTCCTGTGACGCCGACCACGCAGGTCCGGAGCTGGCTAGCCGCGGGACCGGCCAGCTGTGGTCGCGTGTCGCTGAGGGCCGGAAGCAGGTGTGGTCATGACCCCGGAGCAGATGCGTGCGCTGCTGTCTCGCGCCGACGATTACGCCACGCCGCACCAGTACCAGCCAAAGAACGAGCCGGTGTATGTCCTGGTCCGCGACTTGGCTGCCGCTCTCCGTACCGCCGCCGACCAACTCGAAGCGGTGCGAGCGCTTCATTTCGCATTCACGAGGACCGGTGAACGCCTACCGGAATGCGCGTCGTGCGGATCGTTGTGGCCCTGCGACACGTACGAACTACTCACCGCCGACACCGCACCCCAGGAGGACCGTGATGAGTGAGCAACTCGTTTGCGACGCATGCCGGATGAAGATTCCTACCCCTACGCACGCGCTGGCGCATGTGATCGTGCACGGCCCTGGTCACGAAGCAGTCGTTCGCGACCTCGACGATCAGGGGGTGGCCCGGTGACTGACCCGGTGGACACGGACGCGCTGCGGGATGCCAGCAGGCGGCTTGCTGGCGTTCATGTGCGAGGCAACAATCTTGCTGTCATCCGAGCACGGGGTGAGTTGGACGCTGCCGCTGACGAGGTGGGCCGGCTGCGGGCGGACCTCACTGAGTCGAAGGCCGAGCGCGCGCACTTCAAGGCTGCCCGCGACTCCCTGATCGATGACGTCAACAGGCTGCGCGCCGTGATCGAGAACGCACCGCACCGCGAAAAGTGCAGGCCGCACATCGCCTGCACCTGCTGGAAGGCGGACGCGTCATGAGAGCCCCACTCCTCCTCCTCACGTTCGCAGCAGCCGTGTTCATCACGCAACTGTTCCTCCCCGCTGCCGTCAACGGGGCCACACTCCTCGCCGCTGTTTGCGTGTTGTGGGGCATCACCACCATCTGCATCCGACACGACGAACGAAAGGCACGACGATGACGCCTGACGGTAACCACCGATGCCGCAGCGGGTACCTGAGTTGTGATTGCGACTCGGCCCGTTGCTCCTGTTCGCTGGGCCGGGACCACACGCATCTGCAGTGGACGCAAGCCGGGCGACCGGCGGGGCACATTTGAATGAGACCCCACGGCCCCCTCTGCGGCTGCCCCGTCTGCTGGACGCTCACCGACCTCGACGACGACTACGTGGGCAAGCAGATCGCCCGCGCCGCTGAGTGGGTCGACGTCCCCGACCGCGACTAACCACCGCACCCCATCCACGCCCCACTGAGGGCGTCAACCATCATGCCCAGGAGGCAGCACATGCCAACCGAAATCCACGAGTACATCTGCGACAGATGCGGGGTGCCGTACAGCTCGTACAGCGCCGCCGAAGACTGCGAAGACAGCCACCTCGGAGACGGACGATGAGCCCGCGCATCATCCTCGACATGCCGGAACGCGACTACCACGCACACCCGGCGCTGTCCTCCACCGGCGCACGACGCCTCCTCGAATCACCCGCCAGGTTCGACTACTGGCGCACCCACCAGCAGGCCGGCAAGCAATCGTTCGATGTCGGCACCGCTGTCCACACGAAGGTGCTCGGCATCGGCGCTGGGACGGTCGCCTACCCGGATGAGCACGTCACGGCATCCGGAGCGGTGTCCACGAAGGCGACGACTATCGCATGGGCTGAGGAGCAGCGTGCCATCGGGCTCACTCCGGTCGCACCAGCACAGGCTGCACGCATCGACGGGATGGCTGAGGCGGTCCTCGCGCACCCCGTAGCCGGACCGTTGTTCGAACGCGGCGGGCACCCCGAGACGTCCGTGTTCACCACGGACGAGGACACCGGCGTCGACATGCGGGCACGGTTCGACTACCTCGCCCTCGATGAGAACCCCGTCGCGGTGGACCTCAAGACCACCGCGAAGTGCGCATCCGTGGATGGCTTCACCCGCACCGTCGCCGACTACGGATACGACGTGCAGCAGGCCCACTACATGCGCACCCTCGACCTCGGCAACTGGTCGATGCCGTTCTACTTCGTCGTCGTCGAATCCGAAGCGCCCCACCTCGTCGGCGTACACACGCTCGACATCGAATGGGCACGCATGGGAGAAGCACGGGTGCAACGGGCACTCGAGCTCTACGCCGAATGCACCGCATCCGACATCTGGCCCGGCTACCCCACGGAGCCGCAACTCATCAGCCCACCCAACTGGCTCGTCAACCAACACGAGGACGAGTACGGGCCCCTCCACGGAATCGAGTTCTGACGATGGACATCACTCAGGCCCTCGCGCCCAACAGCGACCAACTCGACGCTGTTGAACTCGTCGAGCCACGCACGTTCACGATCGACGCCGGGTCTCGTCTCGGCCGACGTGACGGCAAGATCGTGGCTGAGATTCAGCTTGTCGAGCTTGATCGTGTTTGGCGTCCCAGTAAGGGGATGCTTGACGTCCTCGCCGCGTGCTGGGGAACGAAGGGCACCGAATGGGTGGGCCGCCGGGTGACTGTCTACAACGACCCAGAAGTCATGTTCGGCAAGGAGAAGCGCGGCGGGGTCCGCATCAGTCACCTCTCGCACATCGACGGCCCCCGCGATGTGACGATCAGAGCGTCCGGGGCTGGCCGTAAGCAGCTGTGGCATGTCGAACCGCTGCCCACAGCAGCAGCACAGCCCGACTGGCTGTCCGAGCTCGCAATCGCCGGCAATGACCCCGCCGCACTTAACGCGCTCGGACACGCAGCGAAGAACGCAGGCGCAGGGGAAGACGTACTCGGGCAGATCCGGGCAGCACTCAACGCGGCAAAGGAGCAGAACGCATGACCGTCACGATCACCGGGTGGCCGCTCATCGTCATCGGCATCATCGCGGCCGCCTACGCGCTCATCGGTCTGGTCTGGTGCGTCGTGTGGTTGCTCATCCAAACCGATCGCCTGTTCGACCCGGAACGGTACGAACGATTCCGCACACTTCGAAACGCACTGAAAGGGAAGATGCGATGACCGCCCCCACCCCGGAGCAGACAGCAAGCATCACATACTGCCGCGGACACGGCTGGCAGCTACTCGCCGGAGTTGAACTGCCCCTGGATGAGATTCGCGAGTGCGGCTCCTGCAAAGTGGTCCAGCGATGACCCCGGAGCAGATGCGCGTGCTGGCGGAACGACTGTCGCAGATGGCTGAATCGCAAGCAATGGACTTCGACGCGCCGCACGTAGCAATGACGCTCAATGAGTCCGCCGCCACTCTCCGTTCCGTTGCGGACCAACTCGAAGCGGTGCAGCGGTGGAACCATCGGGACGGCTATCACCTGGCAAACCGGGAGCTCGACGCCATCCTCACCACCGACACCGCACCCCAGGAGCCGAGCATGCTCGACGCGAAACTCGACGCACTCGGATTGCGGACTCGGATGAGCCTGCTCGTCCGGACTCTCTGCCGTTCCCACATGCAAAGGCCGACAAGATGCTCGCACCCCAGGAGGGCCGTGATGAGTGAGCAGGTGACGGCCGAACTGCTCAGCCGCATCAAGCAGGCCATCTACGCAACCACGGTGTCCCGCGCGATCGTCATGCCCGAATGGCCCGAGTGTCACCGCAAAAACTGTCAGCACCGGCACCCGACACCAGACAGCGCCTTTGCGTCAATGCTTGCCCGAGTCAGCGAAACCGTCGAGATGGAGCTGCTGTACCGAACCGTGACCGACCCCGATGTAGGAGACGACGACAGCAGCGCAACGCGCGGCTACGGGAACGGCTATACGGGAGTTGGAGGACAGCGGTGAAGCTTGAGGCTCCCTACGGGACCGTCTACGACTGCCCGAACTGTGGACAAAGCGGCTACTACAAGCCGCCGTACAACACGCTCAGCGAGTGCATGTCCTGCCGGTGGAAGCGAGAACACGGGAAGGCGGACGCGTCATGACGCTATCGACCGCAGTGCTCCTGCTGATGTTCATGTGGTCAACGTGGAGCCGTCTCGATCGACTCGAAAGCTCCACGCACCTGACCCCCGGAAAGGCGAACGCATCATGACCGAGAACAAGCCCGGCCTACTGCTCGACGTCCTCATCGTGCTGCCACGTCTCAACAGTGGTGCATTGCGAAAAATAGCCGACGATTGCGAAAAGCTAATCGCCGGACGCATGGAAGACGGGATACCCGAATGATCGACAAAGGAGAAGCGCGAATGAAGACGCAGTACCGAGACGGGGCGCTGGCACAGGCCGGCGATCTCGTCACGTCACGATGGTCATCCTCTGGCGCGATCTGGCGCGTTGTAGACCTCTACGTAGACAAGCACGAGCGTCCCTGCGCAAATCTGCGATCGACGATGAGCAACCGCATCGACACCCGCCGACTGCGGGACCTGCGGGTGGTGATACCCGATGCGATGGACGCTTGACCTCCCCTACGAGCGGCCACCGCTCAACGCAAACCAACGCCTGCACTGGGCGAAGAAAGCGGCTCTGACCAAACAGGTCAGAGCCGCTTCGTTCTACGCCGCGAAGAACGCCGGCATCCCCATCTGCGACCGGGTGCGCGTCACCGTCACCTGGTTCGTCCGCACAACGACACGTCGCGATGCCGACAACGTCGTACCCACGCTCAAAGCGTTGTGCGACGGACTCGTTGACGCCGGCGTAGTCGACGACGACACCCCGACCTGGATGGAGAAGGTCATGCCCGTCATCACCTACCGGCCAGGACAACCCGCATCCATGCAACTGCTCATCGAGGTGATCCCATGACCCCGCGTCTCCGTCCCGGCACGTGGCTGCGTCGCATCACCGACCGTTGGGGACTCGCATGAAGCGTCCACGCCTACTCGACCTGTTCTGCTGCGCCGGCGGTGCAGGGAAGGGCTACCACCGCGCCGGGTTCGACGTCGTCGGTGTGGACATCGCACCGCAACCCAACTACCCGTTCGAGTTCCACCAAGGCGACGCACTCGAGTACCTCGCAGAGCATGGACACGAGTTCGACGTGATCCATGCGAGTCCGCCGTGCCAGGCGTACAGCATCAGCGCGAACGCGCACGACGTGCAGCACCCCGACCTGCTGGAACCGACCAGGACTGCACTCGTCGCGTCAGGCAAGCCGTACGTCATCGAGAACGTCGAAGGTGCACCGTTACGGCAAGCGCTGACACTCTGCGGCACGGAGTTCGGTCTACGAGCCCGCGACGTGGACGGGCATCCCCTCGCGCTCAAAAGACACCGTTTGTTCGAGTCGAACGATTGGCTCATGGGTGCCGGCGGATGCATTCACGACGGCACAACCTGGGCGGGAGTTTACGGGGGCAGTAGGCACCGAAAGCCCGAGCATCGTGACAACCCGGACCGCCGCGGTGGGTACGTCCCAGCCCGATCAGTGCGAGCCGAACTGCTCGACATCGATTGGATGAACGACCACGAGATGGCTCAGTCGATTCCGCCTGCCTACACCGAACACATCGGCCGGCAGCTGCTGGCCCACATCACGGGGCAGGAGGCCGCCGCATGAGCAGCGTCGAACCCGGCGACTGGATGGTCAGCAAAACGAACCCGGCCGCGTTCCTCGAAGTGCTCGACGTGTGGACAGAAGCCGGCGAGGAGCAGGTGAAGGTCCGTATCGGCAAGCAGGAACGGCACTGCTCGAAGCGGTCACCTGCTCGCCACGTGGGTGCATCTCGAAGGAAACGGCTAATTCCACAGGCAATGTGAATAAGTCGGGTCGCTCTCCACATGGTTATCCACAGGACAAACTGCGGAAACGCACTTGTGTTCGGTAGAATTAGAACAGCCCCGGGAAGTGCGCCAACACAAACCCGGGGCCTAACCCGAACACCTAGACAAAGGAACGAGCTATGCCAATAGTAGCGGAAACGGACAGCAGACAGCAGATCGCAATCGACCACCTCAAGCTGTGCCGATCACAGCTCACCGAGGCGAAGCGACTGCGAACCATGTACGTCGAACTGGCACGTCAGTACGGCCTCAGCAACCAGGCCATCGGTGACGCACTCGGCATCACCGAGGCAGGTGTGCGTCGCATCTTGTCGGACAGCTGATGCCGAGGGACAGAGCAAACCTCCGCATCGACATCTGGGGCGACCAAGACTGGCGCGAACTCTCGTTGGGCGCACAGTGGCTCTACGAGTACCTGCTCACCTCACCAAAGCTGCTCTACGTGGGAGTCGCCGACTGGCGACCAGCGCGCATCTCCAAGCTCGTGGCCGGCGTCACCGCAGCAGACGTCGAACGATTCGGTGCAGAGCTCGAAGCCGCCCGCTTTGTCGTCACGGATGTCGATTCAGACGAGATTCAGATTCGATCCTTCCTCCGCCACGACGGCATCCTGCAGAACCCGAACATGTGGAAGTCGATTGGCCTCGACTTCACGGCAGTGTCGTCCAAGACGCTCATGGCATCCGTGGCTCACGAGGTGCGGAGGCTCCGCGACGAGAACCCGGATGGGTTCAAGCGGGCGAAGGACGAGAAGGGGCCGCCAATCAATCCGTGGCAGTCCCCGCACTTGCGCACGTTGCTTGACAGCCCCTCTGACACCCCCATCAAGACCCCCTACGAGACCCCCTCTACTACCGGGTCGGACAGGGGGTCTCCCACAACTACAGCTACATCTACAACTACGGAAGCTTCGCTTCCTAGCGGCGATGGGCGGATCAAGGAGACAAGATTGCCGAAGGACTGGGCACCCACCGCCAGCCACATCGAGCTCGCCAAGAGCCGCAACGTGAACGTCGTCGCAGAGGCAGACAACTTCCGCCTCCACGCCGAAACACACGACCGGCACGCAGCCCGATGGAACGCAGCGTTCACCACCTGGCTCAAGAAAGCCAAGCCATCCGCGGCAGCATCTCCTGCCTACGACTGGATGAACCCGTGACGGGCACGCAAGCGGAACGGAACCTGCTCGGCGCGATCATCCGTGATACACGGCAAGCCGGCCGCGTGCACGGACTTGTGTCCTCCACGGACTTCTCCGACGCACGTCTCGGTGTCGTGTTCGATGCCGTGCAAGACCGCATCAGCCGCAACGAACCAGTAGACGCAGCGATCGTCGACGGTGCACTCGCAGGCTGGGGTGTCCGCGGACTCGACACGGAAGTGTGGACATGGGCCGACCCCGACGTCCTCGCCTACGCAGCACCCGAGTACGCGACCGCGGTTCGTGCCGACTCGGTTCGGCGGGAGTCACGGAACGTCGCCAACACGATGCACGAAGAGCTTGCAGCCGGCGCACCACCCATGGACGCCGCCACCGCAGCGCTCAACCGACTGCAGGTACTCGTCGACGGGCACAGCACCGGACTGCTGCAGACGAAGACGCTGGCGGAGATCCTGGCCGGGTCAGACGCATACGACTGGGTCATCCCCGACCTGCTCGAGCGGAAGGACCGGCTGATCGTCACCGGTCCGGAAGGTTCCGGGAAGACCACGTTCGTCCGTCAGCTGGCGGTTCTGGCAGCAGCGGGCGTGCACCCGACGTCGTTCGATCGCATCGCTCCGGTGAAGGTGGTTGTGGTGGATGCCGAGAACACGGAACGTCAATGGCGGCGGGCGGTCCGCTGGATGACCCAACGCGCACGAGACATGGGAACAGTCGACCCGTCGTTGGCGGTCAACATCGTCGCCGGGAACCGCATCGACATCACTCGCGGCTCGCACCTGTCCGAGATTCACCGGCTGATCGACCGTCACAAGCCGGACGTGTTGTTCATCGGGCCGCTGTACAAGCTCGTTCCCAAAGCGATCAACAACGACGACGACGCAGCACCACTCATCGTCGGACTCGACAGCCTCCGCGAACGGGACATCGCACTTGTCATGGAAGCGCACGCCGGCAAGTCAGCATCCGCGCTCGGTGAACGCGATCTGCGCCCACGTGGGTCAGCTGCACTGCTCGGTTGGCCCGAGTTCGGCTTCGGGCTCCGACCCGACCCGGACATGCCTGGCTACGTCGACGTCGCCCGATGGCGCGGGGACCGGGACGAACGGAAGTGGCCGAAGAAGATGCAACGTGGCGACACGTGGCCCTGGGAACCGGTGATCACATGAGCGACCTGAAGCACGACTACCGCGGCCGGTTCAAGGGCACCCCTGGTATTCGAATCGACGGCCATGCGTTGAAGCGTTACCACGACGGCGGCACATTCCGCGCTGAGTGCAAGTGCGGTGAGCAGTCCATCGCAGTGCTGCCGTCTCGAGCGCGGAGGCACGAATGGCAGCGGTACCACCTGCAGAAGCTGCTTCGTAACCGTCCTAGCGAGCGTTCGTCAGCACGCAAAGTGGCGAGTGATGCGCAGATCAGTCTGAGGCAACTCGATCACTGGACACGGCTTGGTTACCTCAATGCGCCGACCACAGGATCCGGTTCGCCCCGGTATTGGTCCGGGGATGAACGGTTCGTCGCCATCGAAATGGGGCGGCTTATCCGATCCGGGTTCACCGTCGAGGCGGCCCACACCATCGCACGCCGGCACGTCGAAGAGCCGTCACCGGAAGACCGGTACGAGCTCGACGTCGGCATCGAAGTGCGCTTCACCAACTGAGAGACAGGAACAGCAAATGGCTCAGATCACGTACACCGGTTTCGTCGAGGACTGGACGCAGAACAACCCGCAGCACCCCGAGTGGGGCATGAAGACCGCGGAACCACATCGCAAGAAGGACGGTGAGCAGTGGGTGACGACGGCGCGCACGTTCCGGACGGTGAAGGGCGGGTACGAGAACGACCAGCCCGTCCGCATCGACTTCACGCAGTTCCGGAAGGGCGACCGAGTGAAGGTGACCGGCACTGAAGTCACTGAGGTGCGGGAGTCGAACGGGAAGAAGTACTACGACCTGGTGTGCAAGGCGACCAGCGTCGAAGTCATCCCGGCGCAGGGGGGCGCTCAGCAGCCGCAGAGCAATCCCGCGCCCTCCTGGGACTCCGCACCCACCTCGAAGCCGCACACAGGCACACAGGGTGATGCGTGGGCGAGCAGCGGCTACACCGACGAAACCCCGTTCTGATGACCGAGCGGGCGCAGAACGCCATCCACGCCGAACGACTCACCAGGAGGACCACGTGACCGCCCCGCAGCACCCCATCCCGACCGCCAAGGGACGCGCCTACGTCGCCTGGCGCGACGCCCCCGACCGTGACCACGAAGAGGACGACGAGCCGATCGTCGCGTTCTCCGCCGGCTGGGAGGCGCGAGACTCCATCAGTGCGGTCACTTCCGTCAGTGACGTCACTGACGTCACTGACGGAAGTGACAGCACTGAGCCGTCCCTCGAGGCGGTCCTCACCGCCTGGTACACGGACGAGGCCCGCGGAACACACCTCGACATCAACGACCTGCCCTCGCTCGTCAACCGGATCGAGGCGCACTACGCGTCCATGCAGCCGCCGACGCGCGAGCAGATCGCGGCCGAAGCACTGCGAGATGCCGCCGCCGCTCTGAGCCGCCCTCGCGGAGCACCATACGAGGTGTGGGCGTCTGGTGCAGGGGCGTGGCTTCGGGAGCGCGCAGATGCCCTGCTCTCGCAGCAGACCCCGCCGCCCGCGACACCGGAGGAGGGCGACCGTGGGTGAGCGCAAGCCGATCGAACCAGGCTGCAACTTCTCAGTCACCTGCGAGGTGCCCGGTCATGTCACAGCGAAGCGATCGTCGGCGGGTGGCGTCCGTTGGTCGCACGCGAAGCCGACACCGGGGCAACGTGCGACCCGGCGAGAGCAGTGGGCGCAGGAGCGCGCGGAAGCCGACCACGCCACAAACGCTGCAGTCCGTGCCGCCTACGCCGAGTTCCAGTCCACCCACGACCTGCACGAGCTCGCCCGGGCGGTCGGGAACATCCTCGGAGCAGCCGATGAATGAGCGCACTCTGCATGCAGTCGGCGCAGCCGAGCGCGCCCCTTTGTCCCGGGACGAGATGCAGCAGCGCGGCAACGAACTCGTCAAGGAAGCGCAGCGAGCGGCTATGCAGGCGATCAGCGACTCGATGATTGACGACTTCATTGGCGGCAAGCCAGTGACCGTGCCAATGCTTCGTCGCTGGCGTGACCGAGCACGTAGGGCTGCGGCTGCATGGCAAAAGGTTGACCGGCTCACGAGTGAGCTGACTGACGAACTCGACCTGGCGCTTCAAGCCCAGCGTGCTCGGCGCATCAAGGAGACGTCCGATGAATGACAACTGCCCCACATGCGGCGACACCTGCGGCATGCGCGAATTCCAGGAGGACACAGGTGACTGACGCCGACCTCATCCGCAAAGCAATGCTTGACCAGGCGTCAGGCATCGACGGGCTAGAACCGGTTGGTTCTAGCCCGTCTTCCATATGGCGATACCCGTACTGGCCGGCACACGACGTCGGCTACGAGGAGGACGAATGAACGTGATCGAAAGTGAGCGACTGTGATTGACGAGCTCATGAGCCGCGTCGAGCAGCGTGCCTTTGCGGGGCACGAGAATGTCGTGGGACTCGGCGCTTGCACCGAGTTTCAAGGGGGCCATGCGCGTGGTTACGCGAAGATCTGGGCCACTCTCGTCGGCCCCACCCTCGATGGTCGCCTCAAGCGCGTGCACCTAAGCGTGCATCGCGTCGTCTACGAGGCGGCTAACGGCCGCATCCCCGAAGGCATGGTCATCGATCACGTCTGCGCAAATCGTGGGTGCATCCGTTTAGAGCATCTGAGGTTGGTCACTCAGAAGCAGAACCTTGAGCACCGGACGGGCGCGACGGCATTAAGCAAGACCGGCGTCAGGGGCGTCGTTTGGCGGCCTGAGCGCGGGCGGTTTTATGCCAGCGCACAGCACCACGGCAAGCACTACTCGGCGGGCTACTTCGAGTCAATGTCAGATGCCGAAGACGCTGTGCGTGCCCTCCGGGCAAAAATGTTCACCCACGACAACAGCACACAAGAAGGGCCGCTCTCATGACTCACCTACGTTTGCTCGATGCCGTCGACGCTCTCACAAAGCCCAGCGTGGAGAACGTCAAGCAGACCACCGACGACGGCACCTACCTTCGCACCGTCCCCGTCGAACACCCGCCGTTGTTGCAACAGTTGGCGGATGCTGTGGTGCCGTCCGCCGGCAACGACGGCGGATCCAAGTCAGCGTCCGCACGGGAACGGAACATCGTCGACTCCGAAGCGCTCTGGGAGCTCACGAAGATCCAGACCGAACTCCGCGACTGGATGCGACATGACCTGCCCGCGTTCGACCGCAACGACCTACCCGCATCACTCCGACGCTGGTACGTCGCCTACCTCGCCACCAACGACGAACTCACCGACTGGCACGTCCGCGAACTCCGCCGGTGGGAACGCATCATCCTCAACAAGCTCGACCGCACCCGAAAGCAATGGGACACCGGCAAGCTCTGCCCAATCTGCAAGCAAGCCAGATGGGTAGACGAGCACGGAGACAGCCAGCCCGCCAGACTCATCGGCTCCTACCGATGCGACGAAGACGGGCGCATCTCTGAGGAGCGCATCATCTGCCAACGATGCCGGGAGAGCTGGGACAACCTCGACGCCATGAAAGAACTTGGCGAAGAACTGACGCAGCAGCCTAGCGCAACAATGGCAGAACCGGTAAGGTGAGCGCATGGTCACTGATGCAACGCTGCCTGACGCGCTCATCGCCTACCGCTCAGAACAAAACCTGACGCAGGCGCAACTGGCAAACGAACTCGGAGTCAGCCTCCGCACGATCGGCAACTGGGAACTCGGACGGTCAATGCCGCAAGCTGCTGCACGCCGACGAGTTGAAGCAGCCCTCGGCGGGGAGCTTGTGATGCGAGACGCCAATGCTGAAGCGTCGTTTGAGCCAACGGCCATCGAACTCAAAGTCGCGGAAACGCTGCGGGTTGAGATGGCGCGAAACATGCTGAATCAAGACGAGATCGCGCAGGCGGTTGGCGTCTCGCAGTCCCAGTTCAGCAAAATGCTGCGTGGGCTGCGCCCCATGACGGTAGGTCAAGCCGACCGCGCACTGCGCGCGGTCGGTCACGAAGGGATGGTTTTACCATGACTCCGCTTGAGGAACTGCAGGCCGCACACAAGCAGCTGAGCGAACTGCGTGACGAATCTCGACGGCATGCGGCTGGGCGTTGGTCAAACGAGGATGACGATGAGCCGATGATGCGTAGGCAGATCATCGGGTCTCACGGCACAGTCGGGGCTGTGTACGACGAGTCGCACGCTGACCTCATTGTCACCCTGCACCGCACCATCGACGCGCAGCTCGCGATTCTGGAGGACGCCATCGCAGACGCACAACCGTACGCGGTCAGCGGCTCAATAGGGGGGCCTGTGCGGTATGCCCCTGGCACGCCGCCCCGTAACGCACTATCCCTGGCCCGCGCGATCAATGGAGACCGATCATGACGCCACTCGAAGAACTACAGGCAGCGTACGCACGTCTAAGTGACCTGCGGCTTGCACCAATGATCGATGGGGACACCGGGTACGGCGCGGGGTCCGCGGGACCGTCCGAGTTGTCCCTTACCCTCCACCGCACGATCGACGTGCAGCTGTCCATCCTTGAGGGCGACATCGCATTGGTTGAGTGCTTTGGAGGTCAGTACTCGGGCGATGGCCTCGCCTTAGCTCGGGCGATCAACGGGGATGGTCATGATCATCTCGACGATGATCATGACGACGGGGCAGGCATGATGCTCATCGAGCGCGAGTTAATGGCACAAGTGCAGCAGGTACGGGACGCTCCAAAGGGTCCAGCGCTCCAACCCAATCCAGGCTGGCACACGCGACGAGACGGCGAAGAGGAGTCATGACCCCGTGCGAAGAACTGAAAGCTGCCCGCGCTCGCCTTGAAGAACTCCGAGCGAAGGCCGACCCGGGGCCATGGGGCATTGAAGCTGACGACTACGCTGTCGAGGACGGCACGGAACTAGCCATTGTCCACAGCAGCGAGATGGCGGACATCGGCAACTGGATGGGCCTCGAATCAGCCAAGCTTATAGTCGCGCTGCACCGCACGATCGACACTCAAATGTCAATCCTCACCGAGGCGCTGGATGATTACGAGGCCGTGCTCGTAGGGGATTGCGCATACCCGCCCTTGGCGCTCCGTCTGGCTCGTTCGATCAACGGCGTGTCGCAGCAGGAAACGCCTACCGATAGCGACTGAAACACGCTATGCTGACACTGCGTCGGACGACCATGTCCACACGCAGCCACTTGCTCCCCATCGTCATCCGTGACTGATGGGGATTTTTCGTTGGGCATCAGGCCAAGAGCCAGCCCAACACAGTGCCCCGAGGAGCGGATCGGGCGCAAGCATCCACCACGAGGATGAGCACTGAACATGGTGGTTGGCCCACCCGCAGCACACCGATGCCTGCGACAACAACCATCGGTTCGACTGCGGCACCGGAAAAGCCGCGCGATCGTGCACGGACATCCGTAGCGAACGCATCAAACCGGAGCGGAACCAGCCGCGACTGTTACTGCCGGGCGGCACTGGAACACCAAGCCGCCCGGCCTATGCCTTCCCCGGCCCGCCGGCCAACCATTCAGCAGCAACGCCGCCGCCCCGCCCTTGTGCGCGAGACGCCGGACGCAAGCACCCACAATGCGGCGCTGAGTCGGGGAACACCCTCATCGCGAACACCAGGAGTCACCATGACTGAGATCGACGGCGTTAACGAAACCATCGACCTCGAAGCGCTAGAGGCCGAAGCCGTCCGCATGGGTGGCCCGAGCGGCAACGCAGTGCGCATCGAAGGCGGGCCGGACGAGGTAGGCATCGAGTTCACCATCGACGAGGACAACGGCGACCTCGAGATCCGGTGCTTCGCAATCACGAGCCGACCCACCGAGGACATCGAGATCGTTTCGACGTTCAACGTCCTCAACGTGCGTGACCCACAAGCGGTCATCGACGCACTGAGCAACACCCACTGACTCCACTGCACAGGCGTCAACGTTCGGCTCCCCGTAGTGACCGGCGATGGTGTCGATAGAAGTTGGCGAACGCGGCGCTAACCGCAGTCGTCGTCCTGGTGAGCCGAGCTGATACGGCTGCGACCCCACCAGCGCCTTGCAGTGGCCCACTACTGGCCGAGACCCCTGAGGTAACCCGCGGTGGCATGCGGAACCCAGACGGGACGGCCGACCACGTAGGAGGCGTTATGAGCGGCGCATGGCAAGCACTCGGGCCAACGCCAACCGGTAACACGTCCCACACCCGCCCTTTGCGGGACGCCATCGAACACGATGTCGAAGACGACAGCGACTGCATCTGCGGGCCCACGTACGAACTCCTCGTAGCAGCCGACGGATCAGACGCATGGCTGGCCATCCACCACAGCCTCGACGGCCGCGAACGAGACGAGCGGCAATAAGCAAACGCGATCCGACCGCGTAGGGAGCAACGATGCCCATCACACTCGGCGCTGACTTCGACCGCGGCGTACTCGAAGCAGCCGGCGTCAACCCGAACAACGCCCAACTCGGCACCGTACAAATCGACGCACTCCCCACCGACGGCGACGTCACCGTGCGCTACACCGCAATCGCCACCGCACCAGCCGCAGTGATCCGCGAACTCGTCTGCCAAACCGCAGACAGCAACACCCACGCCGGAGCAGACGATGTGCCAGCACAGTGACAGTGAGCTATGCAGCTGCCACCGCACCAGAACCAACCGACACCCCAAACCCGTCAGCTACGACGGACACGGAGCACCGCTCTACCCCTGGCAACTCACCACACCAGCACCACTCGTAGCCGCAGTCGAAGCCATCTACGAAGCCGTAGAAGACAAGCAATAACTGCTGAGCCCAGACAGCGAAGGCGGTTCACGCGTGCCGCGAGCGCCCAAGAAATGCGGACGTGACGGATGCGAGGCACGCGTCATCGGACGACGGTTCTGCACCGAACACACACCGGTATGGCAAGGCTCACGACACGCAGGATCCACGCGACAGTCGCGGCTCACCCGACAAGCAGTGCTGCTCCGCGACCCAACCTGCCGATGCTCAGGCTGCCGAGCATGCACAAGTCGAGGATGCACACGAACATCAACCGATGACGATCACGTGCACAACATCGCAGCAGGCGGCGACGTCGCCAACATGGCGAACAGGCAAGGCATGTGCCGCCCCTGCCACAAGGTGAAGACGCAAGAGGAAGCCGCCGCGGGACGATCCCGCAACTACTAACTCAACAGAAGAACCCCGCGACGGGTGCAACCGTCCGGGGTCGTGACCAACTCGGTGAGGAGTTGATGTGGCTCAGTATACCTGCGCGCACTGCGCTGACGAATTCGATGGGCGCAAACGGAAGTACTGCACGTCAGATTGCGCCAAGCGAGCGAACGTCGCACGCTCATCCGCAGTACGTCGAGCGCGAGGCAACTGGCGTGAGCTGAACTACACAACCCCCGGTGTCTGCATCAGCTGCTCCACCCCGTTCATCGGGAAAGCATCCCAGGGGTACTGCACTAAGCGCTGCGCCAACAAGGCCCAGGCGGCAATGCTTAACGCCACCCCCAGAGCGCCGAAGCCAAGGAGCACAGAGCTTGCGGTGCGGTACCGACCCCGTGTCCATGTGCCTACCGTGACGAGTGGACGCACCTGGGTCAGCGGCCCTTGTGCGTACTGCGGTGAGGTATTCACCGCGCAGCGTGGTGGACGGTACTGTTCCGCGAACTGCAAATGGTCGGCGAAGTTTGCTCGGTCAGCTGCTGACCGCGAAACGTTCAATCCCACACCAAAGCAGCGAAGTCGCATCTACTTGCGTGATGCTGGCGTCTGTCACATTTGTGGCTTTGAAGTCAGGCGTGAGTGGCAAGGTTTCGACCTGCTTGCTCGAAGCCTTGACCACATCACGCCGCAGTCTCACGCAGTCAAGCCTGACCACAGCGACGAGAATCTTCGGCTCGCACACTTCGTATGCAACGCAATTCGACAGGATCAGCAGTTGTCCACAGAGCTCAGTTCTCGGTGCCGCGCACGAGTACTCGAACTGCTAGCAGTATAAGACGCCACCCCGGGGCTTACCCCCGGGGTGGGCCTCCGTTCGGACACCGGAGAGATGCTGCACAAGTTGTTGCGTACGATTCCCCCAGATTCGGGCCGCGGGAGGGGCTGTGTGCCTAACTCCCGCCCTGTGGCGCTGGTGCCCACGCCGCGCGACCCTGGTGAGGCCCAGCGCCTTAGATCGCTGTGTGCCACGCAAATCGGTACTTCCTATCGGATCAATGGAGGCGATCAACATGGCACGTATCCAGGTTCTCACCCTTCCATCGAAGGGTGCCGGCGACGACGTCGACTACCCCTTCGCGATCGTCATCGACGAGGTCGAGCACGAACGCATCGCGAACTACGAGGGCGACACGGTCCGCACGGTGGCAACGGAGCTCTTCGACACGACGGCGATCGTCAATTCCACCGGTGCAGTCGGCGTCATCGTCGCAGCCGGCACCCTCGACGTCGCCTAGAGCGGCAGTAGTTCCCCATGCTGGTAGACGTTCCCGGTTACGGTGATGTAGCGCCCGGTGCTGTAGCGCTCAATGTGCAGACCGTTTGCGGTGTAGCGACGCCCGACCGCTGCTTCTGCGGTTCCGAGGATGTGCAGGCCGTCGCCACTCGGGGAAACCTCAATGTAGTGGCGTGGGTATGCCTCAAGGAACGTAAGCGCTTCCTGGTTCGGCTTGCCGTCGAGTAGGCAATGGTCGAGGTCGATGCACCCGATGCCGTCTCCGAGGACATAGCCGATCCCGACGCCGGCGGTTGACGCGGTTGCTCCGGCGTAGGTAGTCCAGGTTGCCGGGTTGGTGCTTGAGGCGGTGGATCCGCTCGCAGTGAGCGGCACTTTAGCTGCGTTCCACCTCACCCACCGGTCGCGCTTTGTGATCTCGGCGGGGATCGGGTTGCGCTGTTGTCGGCGTCGGTCGTAGTTGCGGCACTTGTCGGAGCAGAAACGCGCTTGAGCGTTCTTGTAGACGATCGACTTTCCGCAGTACCCGCACTCGCGCATAGGTCAATCGTACCGGATTTAGCCGCCTATCCACTAGCATCTGCCCGTCATGGGCGTCTCGATTTCCCGCCATGGGAGGCCCGCATGCCCGCACCTAAAAAGCACCCGTCGACTCGCGCGCGACGCAACAAGACTGCTGGTGCCCGTACTCTCGCGGCGGTCAACGAAGCGGGCATTCCCGCCGTCCCCGATTGGGTTCAGTGGACAGACGCAGCCGTTTCCTATTGGGACGACATGTGGTCGTCGGAGATGTCTTCCGAGTGGCTTGAGTCGGATTACCACAACGTGGTGATGTGCACGGCCGCTTACAACGACTTCGTCACAGGTGAGACCGCGAAGGACCGCAAGGACGCGATGGCTGAGCTACGGCTGCAGCGCAAGGATCTCGGCCTTTCGCCCATGGCTCGGCGCTCGCTCGAGTGGGCTGTTGAGTCCGCGGAGCAGGCGAAGGAGCGTGGGGCGGTCCGTCGTGGCACGTCCTCGGCGAGCCGTCAGCCGAAGCGGGGCGAGGACCCGCGGTCGGTTCTGCAAGCAGTGAATTGAGGCGCTGATGGCGACGCTGATCGTGCCGCCGCTTGACCTCGACTTCCCAACGCTGGGGCCGGCCATCGCAGACTTCATCGAAGCCAGCTGCGTGTTCGGTCCGGGGTCGCTGGCTGGGCAGCCAGCTGAACTTGACGCTGAGAAGCGTGCAGCGCTGTACCGGCTGTATGAGATCTACCCGCGGGGCCACCGGCTTGAGGGTCGGCGGCGTTTCCAGCGTGGGGCGATCGAGTGGCGTAAGGGCATGGCGAAGACCGAGTTCGCTGCGTGGGTGGCGTACGCGGAGCTCCACCCCGATGCGCCGGTCCGGCACGACGGGTGGGACGCTCACGGGGACCCTGTCGGCAAGCCGGTGGCGTTCCCGTACATCCCGATGATGGCGGTAACGGAAGAGCAAGTGTCGGAGCTCGCATACGGCGTCCTGAAGTACGTCGTAGAGCACGGCGAAGACGCCGACATGTTCGACGCTTCCCTGGACCGGATCGTGCGCCTCGACGCTCGCGGTGTTGCAGACGGACGTTGCGTTCCTGTGTCGAACTCGCCTGGCTCGCGTGATGGCGCACTGACGACGTTCCAGCACTTCGACGAGCCGCACCGCCTGTTCCTGCCGTCCGCGAAGAACGCGCACGAGACGATGAGCGCCAACCTGACGAAGCGCCCGCTTGAAGATCCGTGGGCGCTGTACACGTCAACTGCAGGACAGCCGGGCCAGAACTCCATCGAAGAGGATGTCCGCGCTGAGGCGGAGATGATCGCTGCCGGTGAGATCGATGACCCGGCGCTGTTCTTCTTCGCTCGTTGGGCTGGCGACGAGCACAAGGATCTGACGACCGTTGAGCAGAGGGTCGCAGCAATTCAGGACGCGACTGGCCCGGTTGGCGAGTTCGGTCCTGGGCAGTTCGAGTCGATCGCGAAGCAGTGGGATCGCCCGAAGGCGGATAAGGCGTACCTCGAGCGAGTGTGGTTGAACCGTTGGCGGAAGTCCGACAGCCAGTTCTTCGACATGACGAAGATCGCGGCGAAGAACCTTGCTGTGCCTGGTCAGACGATTCCCAAGGGTGCGTTTGTTGCTCTCGGCTTTGACGGCGCGAGGTTCCGGGATGCGACGGCACTTGTTGCCACGGACATCGACACGGGGCTGCAGGAGCTTCTGGGCTGCTGGGAGCGCCCGTATGAGGCAGACGAGTGGGAAGTGGACGAGGCTGACGTCACTGCGACGCTCGCCGAAGCGATGGAACGGTTCCGCGTCTACAAGTTGTACGGAGACCCGCCGCACTGGACGGAAACGCTCGGTTCGTGGGCTGCTCGTTGGCCTGACCAGGTTGAAGAGTGGTGGACGGCTCGGCCGAAGACCATGGCGTACACGCTGCGTGAGTACGTCGAGGCGATCGATTCGGGTTCGGTCCTCTTCGGTGGTGCGTCTACGCCTGACGCTGCGTTCGACCCGCACGGCGACCTACTCCGGCACCTCGGTAACGCGGGCGCGAAGGAGCTGCGGATCAAGGACGACGAGGGCAAGCCGTTGTACGTCATGCAGAAGCAGGACGGCCGGCAGGAATTCAAATTCGACGCGGCTATGGCTGCAGTCCTGTCGTGGAAGGCGTGCTTGGACGCGCGTAAGTCCGGCGCGAAACCGCGTGGGAAGAAGCGGGCGGTCATCCGCCGACTGGCCTGAAGGGGGTCTGAATGTCGATCGACACTACGGTCGAATATGGCGACCCACGTATTCGAGACCTGTTTTGGCGCAAGGTGGTTGTTATGGCCACGGGGTGCTGGACATGGTCGGGGCAGGTGTCTGCTGACGGATACGGCATCTACGGCGTAGCCCCTCGCTCTGACGGTCGGAGCAAGTTTGCTCATCGGTTCTTGCTGCAGGCAACGGGGACTTCGATTCCCGCGGGTGCGCAGGTTGACCACCAGTGCCATAATCCGCGGCAGTGCGCAGGTAATCCCTGTCTACACCGGGCGTGCGTTAATCCAAGCCACCTGAAGGTTGTTTCTCCCCGCGAGAATGTGCTCCGAAGTAGCGGCGTGGCCGCACAGAATGCCCGCAAAACGCATTGCGTGCGCGGGCATGAGTTCTCTGAAGAAAACGTCCGTTACGAAGGCAAGAAGCGTCGCTGCTTGGCCTGTAAGAAGAGCGCGAATAGACGAACTCGGTAGGGGAGGCTTGCATGATCGACGTAACAGTCGAAGGAGCTCCTGGCTGGTGGCTGCTCAAGGCATGCCGGAAGCGTGAGGGTCGTGTGGCTCGCCTGCAGAAGCTGGCGGACTACCACGACGGGAATCCGCCGCTCCCGACGTCGAATGTGGCCGCTACTGAGGCGTTTCGTAAGGTGCAGCGTCAGGCGCGAACGAACATGGCCGAGCTGATTGTGGGCTCTCTGCGGGAGCGCGTCAGCGTCCGCGACATTCGCACGTCAGTGTCCGGTGAGAAGCCGGACTCTGAGGCGTGGGACATGTGGCTCGAAAACGGCATGGATGTCGAGTTCTCCGAGGTGCTCGAGAACATGCTTGCCATGGGCGACGCGTACATGATCGTGGGTACGGACAAAGAGGGTAACGCTGTCATCACGGGCGAGGACCCGCGCCAGGTCGTGACGATCCATAACCCGGCGCGGCAGGCGGAAGTGCGGGCTGCAGTCAAGGCGTTCCACGATCCGGACGAGTCGGTCGACTACCTGTACCTGTACTTGTCTGGCGCTGCCCTCGGTGGTGGCAATGCGCGCCGCTATGTGGCGAAGCGTGCTCGCAAGTCGCTGGGTGCTGGCATCGTGTTCTCCGGCGCGGCGTTCTCGTGGGATGAGGGACGCGGCGGGGAGGACGGCGAAGAGCTCGCGCATGAGTTCGTGCCGGTGGTGCGTTTCCGCAACCGGAAGGGCGTCGGAGAGTTCGAGCCGCACCTGGACATCCTCGACCGCATCAACCACGACGTCTACACCCGGATGATCATCGCCCTGTACCAGGCGTACAAGCAGCGAGCGATCCAGGTCGACGAAGACGAAGCTGACGACGGCAAGGGCGAGCCGGTCAACCTCGATGAGGTGCTGACGTCCGACCCAGGCTCATGGCTGCAGCTGCCGTTCAACTCGAAGGTGTGGGAGTCCTCCCAGGCGGACCTTCAGGGCATTCTGAACGCCACGAAGGACGACATCTCGCACCTCGCTGCTGTGACACGGCGGCCACTGCCGATGCTGTCCCCGGACAACCAGTCCGCGGAGGGCGCGAACTTCACCCGTGAGGGTCTGACGTTCGCGGTCGAGGACAAGCAGACACGCGCCGGGCAGGGGCTTGTCGACGTCTTCTACCTGGCTTTCCTCGCCACGGGGAAGACGGACCGGGCAGTTAAGTCGCGGATCATCGTCGGCTGGAATCCCGGCGAGCGGTACTCGATCACCGACAAGGCATCTGCTGGATCTCAGGCGGTCACGGTACTGGCGAAGCGCACGACGATGCGTGAGGTCTACCAGATGACGCCGACCGAGATTGATCAGGCTGAGGCGGAAGCCGCCGACGAGCTGCTGCTGACTCAGGAGGTCGCTCCGGATGGCAACGCGGCTTGACTTGAACTATGACGCTCAGGTGCTGGCCGTGCGGAAGCGGGTCACCGACTACGCACGGCGGTACTGGGCTGGGCTCGGTTCGTGGCGGGACGAAGACGCCGAACGGCTCATCGCTGCGTTGGTGCCGCGTGTTGAGGCTGGGCAAGCACGCATCGCCCAGCTGACAGATGCGTACATCGCTCGGGTTGCCGCTGAGGGTGGGCCGATCGTTCGGGGCCCGGTGGCTGACGTGTCAACGGAAGCGTTGCGTGGCGTCCCTGCTGAGGACGCGTACCAGCGGCCGTTCGTGGAGATGCGGACGAAGCTGTCGGAAGGTTCGACGGTTTCATCGGCCGTCGCGGCTGGTGGCGCGCGTCTTCTGTCTCTCGTTGCCACGGGGCAGCAGTTGGCGAAGACGCACTCGGCGCGTGAGGCGATCGATCGTTCTGGCGCTGCCGGCTTCGAACGGGTCCTGACGGGCCGGGAGAACTGCTCCCTGTGTGTCATTGCGTCAACGCAGCGGTACCACCGCGGCAACTTGCTCCCCATTCACCCCGGCTGCGACTGCCAAATTCGACCGATCAACGGCGACCCCGACGAGCAGATCATCAACCCCGAACGGCTCGAGTCGATCCATGACGCGATCACGAACGAGTTTGGGGCATCGGACCGCAGCGCTCGGTACATCGACGGCGGCAAAGACCGCGGCGACTACACCGACCTGCTCGTCACGTACAACCATTCTGAGATTGGTCCGGTTTTGTCGTGGCGCGATCAGCACCACACGATCTTGCGCTAGCGCTTAGCCAATGGGACTCGGACTGCCACCTCGTGGTCGCTGAGCCCCAGGAGCGCGTCCACGCTGACAGCAAGCGCGTCAGCGAGGACGAACAGATCGTCTACGTCGATCTTTCGGTCCAGGTTCTCAAGCTTGCTCAGGGCCGATGGTGACATGTAGCGGCCCGCTTCACGGGTTGCCGCGGACAGGTATCGCAAGTCAATCCCGCGCGTCTTCCGCACCATCGAGATGTTCCCTGCGATCCGTTCGCCGTCTTCGCCAATGCCGTTTCCGCGCTGTCGCTCCATAGAGCGAGTCTAGCGCGAAACAAGGAACAACACCAGACCACCGCTCATGCGGTTCGCCCCGTCATGGGGATTTCAACACCCGACATGGGAGACAACATTGCTCATCCGTAAGCCGTTCCCGTACGCCGTCGCCACCTCGCCATCCCGACTCCGGTTCTTTGCGCCGGTCGATGATGACCTCGGTGCCGGCGGGGAGCCCAAGACCGATCCTGAGCCGAAGTTCCCGGCGAACACTCCTGTCAAGGACATGACGCCGGAACAGCAGGTCGCGTTCCACGAGAACAAGGCACGCCGACTCGAGGATCAGCTCAAGGGGTTCGGTGGGCTCACTCCGAAGCAGGTCGCTGACCTGCAGAAGGAGCTGGACGACGCGAAGGCGAAGAACCAGACCGCTGAGGAGAGGGCCATCGAAGAGGCCAAGGAGGCGGGTCGTTCCGAAGTGCGGGCCGTTCTCGCCGCCGAGCGTGTGAAGAGTGCGCTCGAGAAGGCGCTGGCAGGCCGCATCCCGGATGCATCGGCACTCCTTGACCTCGACCGCTCGCAGTTCATCAAGGACGGCACGGCAAACACCGACGCGATCACCGCGTGGGTGGAAGAGCACTCAACCGAGTCGGCTGGTCCCGCCAGGGGGCATGTCGACCTCGGCCAGGGCCGCGACCGCGGCACAGACGCACCCAGCAAGGGTGTGAACGCTGGCCGATCGCTGTTCACGGACAGCAAGTCCAACAAGTCCTAGAAGGGAAACCTCATGCCTAAGCTCCGCTCGGAGACTTTTGGTTCCGGTGACCAGTCGTGGCTCGGGTCTACTCATGGAATCGCGAACGCGCGAACCAGCACCCTGACCCTCACGGCTTTCACCGCCGCTACCCACTACCCGGACGGCTATATCCCGTCCGGCACCGCCGTGAACGCGGCCGATGAAGGTGCCACTGTGCCCTTCACTGGCGCTGAAGGTGAAGCGCTCGGCTTCATCCTCACGGATGCCCCTGTCGACGGTGGCGCTGTCGCTCCTGTGCCGGTTCTCCGCCACGGGATCATCAACGTCGCCAATCTGCCTGGCACGTTCACCGTCCCCACGACGGGCGCTGCCGGCTTCGTGTTCGTTGGAGGTGCAGCCTGATGGCTCTCTGGACTGATGTCATTGATCCCGCGACCCTCACTGGGTATGCGCGGGCGTCGCTGGAGGACTACGAGCAGTCGCGTGGCACGCTCGCTCAGTTCCTCCCCAACCGCACTGTTGCTGACACGGTGGTTCGCTTTGTCGCGGGCCGTTCGGGTCTTGTGCAGGAGGCGAAGTTCCGCGCGTACGACGCGGCACCCGAGGTCGGCAAGACGCAGGGTGGCCGTCGTGTCACGCTCGAGCTGCCGGCGCTGGGGCAGAACATCCCCGTCAGCGAGTACGCGCAGCTTCGGCAGCGCGCGGCTTCTGACGACGCTGTCCTGCAGGCCGTTCTTGCCACCACGCGGCAGGTTGTTCGCGCGGTCGCCGACCGGATTGAGCGTCTGCGCGGAACCGTGCTCAACACGGGCAAGGCAACGATCGATCAGGACAACTTCCAGACCGACGACAGCTTCGGACGTTCCGCCTCGCATGATGTGGTCGCTCCGACGCTGTGGACCGACCCTGCGGCGGACCGTCTCGGGTTCCTCCAGTCGCTCGTTGACACCTACGTCGCCGACAACGGTGTGCTTCCTGGTGCTCTTGTGATGTCGACTCGGGGCCTCCGCGCGCTGGGGTCGGGTGCGCAGTTCCAGACCCAGCTCCTCAACGGTGGCGCACGGCCGGCTACCGATGCTGATGTCAACGCGATCCTCGCGGGTAACGGCCTTCCGCCGATCATCCGCTACGACCGTCAGACGTCGGCGGGCAAGGTGCTGGACGAGTCGAAGCTGCTTCTGCTCCCGGCTCCGGTCGGTGTTGACGACTTCGGTGGCACTGAGCTCGGTGGTACGTGGTGGGGCCAGACCCTCACCTCGACCGACCCGAACTTCGCGATCGACGACGCCACTCAGCCGGGCATCGTCGCGGGAGTCTGGCGAAACGACAAGCCGCCGATGATCGCCGAGGTCATCTCGGATGCCATCGCGCTTCCGGTTCTGGCGAACGCCGACCTCTCGCTCTCCGCGAAGGTTCTGTAGCTCGCTCGGCGGGGCCACCCTCACAGGTGGCCCCGTCGGTACCCCACGGAGGGAAACATGCCTGTCCTGAACTGCACGGTCATCGTCCGCGATGACACTTTCGTCACTCACGTGTTCCTCGCGGGTGACGAACCGCCCGCGTGGGCGGTCAAGAAGATCACGAACCCCAACGTCTGGGCCAACGCATCCGCCGCTGTCGCCCGGAACCGTGACACCGCGGACAGCGCGGCCGAGCCGGAGACTCCCGCCACGGTGCGTGTTCCTCCCAAGGCAGGCCGCGGGTCCTCCGCCAAGGCATGGGCCGCGTACGCGCTAGCGCAGGGTTTCGCTGTCGAAGGCGACGCCACTGCTACTGAGATCCGCGAAGCACTGCAGGAGCAGGGCATCCCCACTGAGTAGGAGCCACCATGTCTGACCCGGCAGCGCTCGCACCGTTCGCAGAACCCGATGACGTTGCCGCCGTGTGGGGTGAACTCACCGGCGACCAGGAGGCGCTTGTAGAGGCGTGGCTCGGTCAGGCATCAAACCAGCTGCGCATGATTGCTCGGCAGCGCGGCGCTGACGCTGACACCCTCGTAGAGTCCGATCCTCTCATCGGCGCAATCATGCGTGACGCGGTCGTCAATTCGGTGAAGCGTGTGCTGATGAACCCGGAAGGGTACCGGCAGTTGTCCCGCACGAAGGGGCCGTTCACAGAGTCAGGGACGATCGACACGGCACTGTCGACAGGGATGATCTACATCGCTCCCGCCGACATTGCCGGACTGTTCCCCGCCTCACGTCAGCGCTTCCGGTCGTTCCGAGTGAACGCGGGCCTGATGTGAGCGGCGAAACAGTCACTATGGTCACGCCCGGAGTGGAAATCGGACGAGATCGGTACAACAAGCCGATCTTCGCCGACGTAGCGATTGAAGTGACTGACGTTGCGGTCGCACCGGGAGCGACGTCAGTGGATGAGACAACGGGGCAGGTCATCGACACCCGCGGCCTCACCCTCTACCTGCCGCCGACAGTGAAGGTCGCACCGACTGCACGTTTCATCGTGCGCGGTAAGACGTACCCGATCGACGGGGCCTCGCAGGACTGGGACCGGCCCGTCGGGTTTTCACGCCTCTACGACTCGTGGGCACCTGGCAACGTCGTGAACCTGTCGTCCGAGGAGTACGCGAATGCCTAGGTCTCGCGTCGTCATCAACCGTCGCGGATTCGGCACTGTCATGGCGTCCCCGGAGCTCGAGCAGCAGCTGCGTCCGTACGCCGACCAGGTCGCTGCCCAAATCCCTGGCGCGACTATCACCGCGATCCGCACCGGTGTTGGCACTGCGAGTGCCCGTGTTCGCCTCCGCGTGGAGGGTGAATGGCATGAGCGCGCTCGCCTTGTCGCCGCGATCCGTTCGGTTCTGAGTAACGCAACGGAACGTTAGGAGGCACCGTGTACGGCATCGTCTACGGCGATTTCCTCGCTCACTTGATCGTTCGGCTTGACGGGCTGCTGCAGTCCCGTCCGGAGCTGTACGCGGCTGGGGTTGAGGTGTCCGATCAGAAGTCGGCGGCTAGCCGCCGGGCCGTAGTCCTCACGACAAGCCCCGGCGGCGGCACAGGCAACACGCTTCGCACCTCCTACGTCACTGTCGACGTCATTACCGACGACCAGGGCACTACGGCCGACCTGATTGAGCTCGTCCTCGCACTGGTTACGTCGCGCGGTTCCGGCGGGATGGTCGACGGCCGGCCGATCACTTACGCATCCATCAATGGCGGGCCGAATAGTGACCCAGCACCAGATGGGTTCTACAAGCAGACCGCTCAGCTAGAGATCGAATACCGCGGGCGCAATTTGTAGCCCGAATGTCGGCCTGCATTGATAGAATGAAAGCGGCCCCGGGGAGTGTTGGAAGCACTCAACCACGGGGCCTACACCGAATCCTTAGGAGATTCAGCGCATGGACAAGTCTACCCCAACCAGCCTTTACCGGTACTTCGACCGTGATGGCGTACTGCTGTACGTCGGTATCACGGGACAGCGGTCGGCTCGCAACACTCAGCACAACGCGGACAAAGCGTGGTGGAAGTACGTGGACCGCCAGGCAGTCGAACATTACCCCAATCGGGTAAGCGCCCTGGCTGCTGAACGGGAAGAGATAAGTCGCAGGCAGCCGCCGTTCAACACGCAGCACAACCCCGATCATGCGGCGCTCAGTGATGCCTATCACGCCTTCGCCGCCGCGACTCAGTCGGCAGATCGTCCCGGCAAGCTGATGCAGACGTTAAAGGGTAGAATGCCCCTATCGATCGTCACGTTTGAACGCGAACGTAATTCCCTTCTCGTGCGCACCATGCCGAAGCACGTAAAGCTCGCCAGCCGGATCGCGCACACGCCTGGTCTGTACGTCCAGCATGCTGGCCGACGTGCTCCTGTTGTATCGATGCGACACGAACAGTTCGGCCTTGTGGCCGAGATGCAGGGTAAGTGGCTGGATCAAGTAACCGAACTGAATGCGGTAGTGACGCGATCGGGTAACGGATACGCTATCCGTCGCTTCGACGTCGCTGCTGGCTAGGCTTTTGCCGCCTGCTATCACCTAGCAACTACCGGAAGGGGCACCTCACGTGAGGTGCCCCTTTTGTGTACCCGAAATCTTCCCCTCCGAGCTGGGGATACCAGGGGCCACCGCGCCCGATACCCCTCATGGAAGGAGCCCTTGTGGCCCTCAACGCAACCAACGTGATGGTGGGAACGACGGGCGGAGTTTACGTCGCCCCGACGACCGCCGCTGCCCCGACTGAGCACGACAGCGCTCTTGATCCGCTGTTCATCAACCTCGGCTATATCAGCGACGCTGGTATCAGCGAGACGCTTGACAAGTCCCCTCAGGACATCCGGGCTTGGCAGAACAGCGCCCTCGTCCGCCGGGTCATCACTGAGTCTTCGCAGACGTTCAACATGACGTTCATTGAGACGAAGAAGGAGACCGTTCAGCTTTATTACGGCGCTTCGGTCGCGGCGGATGGTTCACTCAAGATCGACCCGTCGAAGACCGGTGGACGAAAGTCCTTTGTCATCGACGTGATCGATGGCGACTTCATCAAGCGCACCTACATCCCGTCCGGTGAAGTTACCGAGGTCGGGGACATGACGTATTCGGCTGGTGACCCCATCGGGTACGAGGTGACCCTCACTGCATACGCATCTACGACTGGCGACGAGTCCTACTCGGCCATTTCCTGGTTTGGCGCTTTCGACACGACGGGGGCCTGAGCATGGCTAACTCGAAGGACATTTTTGTCAAGCACCTGCACACGGGTGAGATCAAGAAGGTCACTGCCGAGCAGCGCGAGAAGCAGGACCCGAACTACTGGGTTCGCGTGACTGGTGATGTGAAGGTCACTGCCCCTGAGGTTGACGAGTCGGTGGTTGAGCCGGCCGTGCAGACCACTTCTGCAAAGAAGTAACTGACTGGTGCGCCGGAGCGCTCGGGCTCCGGCGCACCTTCATCTACCCGAGCACTCCACCGAGCTAGGAGAAACTATGCCTGAGAAGACCGCCGTAACGGCTGTTGTCGTCAAGTCGAAGAACCGACCCGCCCTGCCTGTTGAGTATGACGAGGTTGCTTACGAGCTGCCGGGGAAGATTCCGGCCGAGTTGATCACCGTTCGTGCCGAGTACAAGGCCCCGCGCAATCCGTCAAAGGAGGCGCAGGAGGCATACAACGGCGAGGTCGGTGTTGCGATGCTGAACAAGTTCATTGAGCTTGTGCTTCCTGCCGAGCTTGCTTCTGCCGTTGACCTCGAGGCGGCTAACGAGCTGTTTGCCGCATGGGCGGAGCACGTTGGCCTGGGGGGGCAGTCGGACTCTGCGAGCTAGCAGAGTCCTTTCCTGACGAATTCGCGTGGGAACTGCATCAGCTCGGGTTCGAGTTTGGGTACGACAGGGTAATTCGTAACGCGCGCGGTAAGGCGGTCGATCACGAGATGGTCGACCGCCTTCTGCGTGTCGCGACTCGTGAACCGTCGTCACCGCTTTTTGCCGCGCAGAACAACTGGGCCTTCCCGGTGACTCGCGAATGGATCGCGCAGGTCGACGCGCTCGACGCGTTCCTGCAGGCCAATAGTGGCAATCGAAAGCCAAAGCCGTACCCGCGTCCCTGGGACAAAGCAAACCGTACCGGTAAGACCAACCTCTCTCCCGAGCAGGCGAGGGCGGTGCTGCAAAAGAACAGGGGTTAGCGTATGCCTACCGAGTCCGCTGTTGCTTATGTCTCGATTGTTGCTTCGGCCCGTGGGGTTGGTAAGCAGATTGAGAAGGAGATCAACCCGGACGCGGTTGGTGTCTCGGTTGGTAACCGTGTCGGTGCTGGGCTGACGCAGGCTATTGGCAAGACGCTCCAGGCAGGTGCGACGACGGCTGTGGCGGCGGGTGCTGCTGCGATCGGGGCCGCGCTCGTCAAGGGCTTTTCCCGCCTGAAGACGATCGATGACGCGACGGCGAAGCTCCGTGGGCTCGGTAACTCGGCTTCTGATGTGCAGACCATCATGGATTCGGCGCTGGCTGCGGTGAAGGGCACCGTTTACGGGATGGGCGACGCGGCCACGATTGCTGCTTCGGCTGTAGCCGCTGGGATCAAGCCGGGTATGGAGCTGACGAAGTACCTGAAGCTCACTGCGGACACTGCCGCGATCACGGGCGCTTCTCTCTCTGATATCGGCAACGTGATGAACAACGTCACAACCATCGGAAACGCCTACAACGACTCGTTGCAGATCCTGGCCCAAAAGGGCATCCCGATCTACTCGTACCTGGCTGACCAGCTTGGCGTGACGACGAACGAAGTCAAGGAGCTCGCCTCTGAGGGCAAGATTTCGTCGGAGGAGTTCCAGAAGGCAATCCAGGACAATATCGGCGGCGCTGCGCTGGACATGGGTAACAGCTTCAGTGGGGCAGCGGCTAACGTCTCAGCCGCGTTTGGCCGCATTGGGGCGAACGTCGAGAAGGGCGTGTTCCCCAAGCTGGCACCACTGTTCGGCGCGATTACTGCGTCGCTGGGCAAAGTCGAAGATATGGCTTCCAAAGTCGGGGAGACTGTTGGCGAAGTCCTCTCCCCGGAGATTGACAAGCTGACGGCACTGCTGTCTGGCAAGACGGACATTTCGAAGTTCACCGCTGGCCTTAAGGACATGCTGCCCATCATTGCTCCCCTCGGGGCGGCGTTCGCGGCCCTTGGGGTCGGCGGCTTGGCTCCACTCATCGGGATGATCCCGGTGGTCGGCGGGTTTGCGGGGCCACTGGCTGCGCTCTCCGGGCCTTTCGCTGCCGTGGTAGCGGCGTTCCTTGGCCTGGTCGCGACGTCCCCTGAGTTGCAGGCGGCACTGTCGGGTGCCGCGAAGTCGGTGAAGGACTTCGGGTCAGTCGTGGGTCCGGCGTTCAAGCCGCTGCTGGCGGGCATCATTCCCGCTTTCGGCGGTCTGATCGGGGCTGTCGGTAGTGCTCTTGCGGCGGCGATCCAGTTCGTTGTCCCGGTGCTGCTGCAGTTGGTGGGCGTGTTGGGCGCGTCGGTTGCTCCTCTGCTGCCGGTCATTGCTCAACTGTTCACGACTCTGTCTGTTGTGATTGCGAGCATTGCCCCGCTCATTGTGGTTGCCGCGCAGGTGGCCGGCGAGCTTGTTACCGCAATCGCGCCGCTGCTGGTTGCTGTGGGAGCGGGTCTCGCCGCTGCGTTCAATGCTGTGCTGCCGCTGATCGCTGACCTGTCGACGAAGCTGATCCCACTCGCAACGTGGATGAGTAAGAACACCGATTTGGTGATCGCGCTTGGTCTTGCTGTTGTTGGCGGGGTTGTGGCGTTCAAGGCGTGGAAGGCTGCCACAAGCGCCGTCAGCGCAGTGCAGCAGATCCTGATCGCCCGCACTTACGGGGTTCAGGGTGCAACGTATGCGCAGGCGACTGCGGGGCGCGTAGCGACTGGTGTGAACAAGGCTTATGCCCTGTCGGCTCGTATAGCGTCGGTGGCGCAGGGCGTGTTGAACGGGGCACTGCGCGCGAACCCGATCGGGTTGATCATCACTGCGATCGGTGCGCTTGTCGCCGGCCTGGTGTGGTTCTTCACCCAGACGGAGCTTGGGCAGTCGATTGTCCAAACGGTGTTCTCTGCAATCCAGGTTGCGGTCGCCGCTGTTGGTGATGCGTTCGTGTGGCTCTGGGAGAACGCCATCAAGCCCGCATGGGATGGAATCTCGGCCGGGGCTACCTGGCTGTGGGAAACCGTTCTCAAGCCCGTGTTCGACGCTATCTCCGCGGCAATCGGTGTAGTCGTTGGCATCTTTGTGAGCTACGTCAACGTGTGGGTCGGCGTCTTCACCGCTGTCGGCAACGCCGTATCGTATCTCTACTCGAGCTACATCGAGCCGATCTTCCAGCTCATTGGCGCGATCATCACGCAGGTTGTGGGTCCGGCTTTCACTTGGTTGTGGGAGTCGGTCATTTCACCTGTTTTCGGATGGATCGGCACTCTGTTCTCCACCTGGTGGGCTGGCGTGCAGGTCGTGTTCGGCGCTGTTGTCGGATTCGTTCGGGACACGCTCGGCGGGGTGTTCACGTGGCTGCGAGACTCTGTCATCGACCCCGTGTTCACCTACATCGGACTCGTGTTCGACGTGTGGTGGAACACTATTGTTCGCCCGCTTTTCGGCGCTGTTGTTGGTTTCGTGCGTGACACTCTGGGGCCGATCTTCACCTGGTTGCGTGACTCGATCATCAAGCCGGTGTTCGACGGCATTGGGACTGCGGTTCGCACGGTCTGGAACGACTGGCTCAAGCCGGTGTTCGACAAGATCGTTGACATCGCACGGAACACCATCCCGAAGGCGTTCAACCAGATGAAGGACGGCATCGGTAAGGCGTGGGATCTCGTCAAGTCGGTCGTCAAGGCCCCGATCCGTTTCGTCGTCGAAACCGTCATTAACGACGGGATCATCGAGAACTTCAACAAGGTCGCCGGGTTCTTCGGCACGAAGAAGATGCCGCGCGTTGCGCTCCCGAAGGGATTCGCGTCCGGCGGTTATACGGGCGATGGTGGCAAGTACGAACCGGCTGGCATTGTCCACGCTGGCGAGTACGTGTTCACGAAGGAGCAGACGGCGCGGCTCGGTGTGGGGCGTCTTGAGGCGATTGCCCGCAACGGGTACGCGAAGGGCGGGCTCGTCACCGGGGCGTCGGGTGCGTGGGACTGGTTGGCGGGCAAGGCTGGGAAGGCGTGGGATTGGACGAAGGATGCTGCCAGCACGGCGGCGTCTGTGGTGTCCGACCCGATGGGCACTCTCGGCAAGCTCGCGAACGGGTTGATCGGGAGCATCCCGGGTGCTGGCGGCATGCTCGACGTCGCGAAGGGGATCGGTAAGAAGATCCTCGATGGGGCGATCGAGAAGCTGCAGGGCATCGGTGACCTTGGCGGGTTGAGCCCGTTCGGCGGTAACGGGGCGAACGGCAACATTCCCTCGAGTGCGCTGGGGAAGGCTCTCGGGTTCGCGCCTGGTTCCGGTGTTGGCGCGACGGGTGGTCTGCTTGTCAAGGCGGCTGCGAACGCGTGGAACGCGGCGTACCGCGCGTCAGGCGGGGCGCTGTCTCTCACTGAGGGTTACCGCGACCTGAAGGCGCAGCAGTACCGGTGGTCGCTGTTCAAGAACGGCGGCAACCTCGCTGCAGCCCCGGGTACGTCGAAGCATGGTCTCGGTCTCGCTGCTGACGTTGCTGGCGGGCAGGCGTGGCTTCGTGCGAATGGTGCGAAGTACGGCTGGGCGAACACGGGGCTGGGGTTCTCGCAGCGGGAACCGTGGCACTTCGAGTTCAACGGCCGTGTTCCGCAGCTCGCTGCCGGCGCGGTTGTTGGGCGTCGTGCTGGCGGCACGCTCGTCAACGTCGGTGAAGGCCGGTACGACGAGGCCGTGGTGCCGCTCACACCGCGCATCACGGAGAACCTGACGGGTGGTCCTCGAGACACGCCTCCGGTGTACGTGCAGAACCCCTTCACCGGGGAGTACCTGCTCGCGAAGGTCGCGGACGTCGCTGACGAACGCGTTCAGGTGGCGGGCCGCGAACGGGCCACACGGCTGCAGACCGGCACTCGCCGTTGACGAAGGGAAAGCTGCATGGCTGTCGCGATCGTTGATGGCGGGAACGCGTCGTCGACCTACACGGGCACGCTCGATGGCGGCGACGCGTTCACCCTGTTCGGGCCGGAGCTCACACCGGTGCCGGATGCGACTCCGGTGCCGTCGGTGCAGGTGTCTGTTGCTGACGTGTTGCCGGAGACGGTAGCGGTGGACCTGTACCGCATCGCGGATGGGCGTACAGCGCTGGTTCGTGGCGGGATCCGGAAGTACGCGGTTGGCGGCACCACGGTCATCGACTGGGAAGCCCCGTTTGGTGTGCCGATAACGTACCGGGCGGAGATGTTCTCCGACGCGGCGGGCACGCAGTCGTTGGGGTTCACGTCGGCGTCGGAGACGTTCCTCGAGGTGACTGACACGTGGGTGCAGCAGCCGTTGAACCCGGGCTTGTCGGTTCGGGCGTTGCGGTTGCAGGGCACTGCTGCTGATCTGGTGCGTGTGACGCCGGGTGATCTGGTGTACGTGCAGGGCGCGGAGCTGGCGACGTGGGTTGGTGGGCAGCGGCGCGGCTTGTCTGCTGTTGCGTGGGATCTGCTGGTCGATTCGACGGTGGACGCGGACCGCATGCAGGCCGTGTTCGGCGCGTATGGGACGTCGCAGTCGGCAGTGTTGTGCATCCGCACACCGCCGCCGATGCGGGTGCCGCGGACGCTGTACCTCGCGGTCAGTGAACTCCACGAGCTGGATGTTGATGTCGCGTTCGGTGGCGAGACTGTGCGGTACACGTTCACCGGCACGGAAGCGCGTCCGCCGGCACCTGGGTTGGTCGTTGCGACGTTGCGCCGCATGGACATCGACGCCGCCTACCCGACTCGTGATGCGCGTGCGTCCGCGTACCTGACTCGCAACGATCGGGACTCCGATTACACGCTTGCAGGGGTGGCTGGCGATGCGTGACTCCGGGTCGCAGGTCGCTGATGTTCTCCGGTCGGGTTCGTTCGACATGCAGTGGGTTGCTGACGTGTACTACGACGGCACCCGACGGCTGTCGAACGTGCCGATCACGGAACCGAAGTTCGTGGACGACGGCAGCGCGTTGGTGCAGAGCACTGGTTCATGCACGGTGGTGTGGACTCCGGATTTCGCGGAGTCGCTGTCCCCGCAGGCCGCCGACGACACACTCGCCCCGTTCGGGTCGGAACTGTCCGTCGCGGTCATCATCAGCGCTGGCACGTTCACTGAACGTATCCAGATGGGTTGGTACCGCATCGACGACGTCCCGAATGCGGACGATCAGTTCGTTGAGCATGCGGGTCATCGCATCGTTGTTGGGTCGCGTGTTGAGCTGACCTTGCAGGACAGGTTCCGTCGGGTGCAGAAGGACCGGTTCGATGTGCCCGGTTCGCCGCCGTCGAGGACGTCGGTTCTGAATGAGGCGCAGCGGATCAGCGGGCTGCAGATCGTCCGGGAGGTCCCGGATGCGACGATCCCGAGAGGGTTCGCGTATGAGGAGGAGCGGTTGGACCCGCTCTACGACCTGCTCGAGTTCGCGGACGCGGTCCCGTACATGCGCCCTGACGGGTCGATGGGGCAGCGTCCAATCGATTGGGGCGCACCCGTCGATGTGGTCACGGACGGCAACGACGGTTCGCTTGTCTCTTTGAAGCGGGCGATGTCGTCGAGCACGGTTTACAACCGGATCGCGGTGCGGTCTTCAGCGACGGACGGCGGTGCGCAGATTCTCGCGTCGGCGGAGATCACGTCGGGGCCGTTGCGGGCGCGGAACTCGGACGGGTCCCCTTCACCGTATGGCCGCGTCACTTACTACTACTCGTCGGACCTCATCACGAATCGTGCGCAGGCGAAGCAGTACGCGACGCAGAACTTGCCGCGGGTGTCGTCGTTGCGGGTCACGGAACGGCCGATGACGGAACTGTTCAACCCGCTCCGTCAGGTCGGCGACGTCCTCACCATCCGTTCATCGCTTGAGCCGGAGTTCCAGGGCCGGGTGAAGACGATCAACCGCAATGACGGTGCCACACAAGACGTGACCTTGGAGGTGTCGTAGTGGACGACGTGTCGGTCATCAGCGGACTGCTCGACGGCAAGGCGAAGGTCACGATGTGGCTGGGATCGTTCGTCGGTCTCGATGGTGTGTACGCGTTGTGTGACATCTCCAACGGTGACGAGTCGGGGCGGGTGCCTGCGAGGGTGACGACGTCGTACCGTCCGGAAGTCAACGAGCAGGTGTTCGTTGTCGCGGTCGATGGGAAGTATTTCCTCCTGGGCCCTTCGACACCGAAACCTGCTCAGGGGACTGTGACGGCTGTCGGGTCGGACACGGTGACTGTGTCGACGGACATGGGCGACGTGGCGGCGACGGTCGGGGTGGGTATGACGTTGTCGGCCGGCCAGGTGGTGAAGCTGTTCTGGTCTGACGGGGCGCATGTCATCAGCGCTCTCACCGCAGCGCCTGCACCGGTTCCGCCGCCGCCTCCGCCGGGCCCGTCGACATCGCAGCATGTGGACGTGTTCACCGCTGTTGATGCTGGTTCGTTCTCTGGCGGCAGGTGGTGGCAGGCGCAACCGTGGGCATCTGATACGACGCTCGGTGCCTGGTTCATGGGGTCGAAGATCCGGGACACGTTGCGTGGTGCGCCGGTGTCGAAGATCGAACTGTGGTCGTCGTTGGCGTCGCAGTTCGGGTCCAACCCGAACATTGGCACCCACCCGCACCTGTCGAAACCTGGCGGCGGTCCGACGATCTCCAACGCGACGCCGATCGCGGTCGGCCCGGGCCGGTGGATCACCCTGCCGACATCGTTCGGGCAGGCGCTGTCCGACGGCACCGCAGCAGGCATCGGCCTCGCGCACGGCGGCTACAACCGCTTCAACTCGCTTGCCGCAGACGCCCAATCGGGGGCGCTGCGGATTTCCTCTACCTACTGACGACGGGAGCACACCATGTACGACGACCGAGGCGACCGAGGCAGGTACATCTTCGCCGGGTCCGGCGCATCCGCCGACGCGGAAGACCTCACCCTTTTGGGAGAGCAGATCGTCGCAGTCGGCACCCGCCGTGTCGGAACACGTGACCAACGCAACGCGCTCGAGGCTGTGTGGAAGTTCGAAGGTCTCGAATGGTTCGACACCACCGACAAGCAGACGTACGTGCTCACCAACAGCAACGGGTGGGTGTCGACGATCGGGGACACGGGGTGGATCACGCCGACGTTCCTCAACGACAGCATGGCGGGGTCGGGCAACCAGCCGACGCAGTACCGCCGGCTGAACGGTGAGACGGTGATGACGGGGTTCTGGGTGCCGACTGCTGACACCGAGATCCAGTTCCGGCTGCCGTCGGGGTTCCGTCCGAAGAACACGACACGTTTCTGGTGCGACCGGGGTGCGTCGAACGGGCCGGGCGCGAAGATCGAGATCCAGTCCGGCACCGGGTCGGTCATCTTCCGCCCGTCGCCCGCGTTCGGTACGGGCCCTGTCGACTACTGCCAGGTCCGGTTCCCCGCCGACCAGTAACGCCGCTCGCATCCTTTCATTGCCGTCCTGACCGGGGCGGCTTTCGTCGTTTCAGGAGGCATCCATGCCGTGGTACCCGATCGGCCGGTCGTCCTATCCGGACCTCCTCGGCCAGATGCAGCACGTCAACTCGGAACGGATCGCCCAGCAGTGGCTGTCCCTCGTCCGTGACTTCTGGGCCCGCTTCGGAGCGATGCTCAGCCCCAACGAGGGCCGGCGTCCCCGTCCCCGGCAGGCGCAGCTGTACGCGGCGTACCTCCGGAACGGCTACCCGGTTGCGGCGTACCCGTACACGTCACGCCACGACGAAGTGCTGCACGGCAACGCGATCGACGCCGGTGTTACCCGCGCTGACGGGTCGAACCGGGCGCTCACGTCGGAGGAGTTCGCGTGGCTGCACGAACAGTGCGAACTCCGCGGCTTCACGTGGACGGGCCGCAACTTCGGTGAGCCGTGGCACATCGAAGGCGCAACCCGTCCTGAGCACTTTCCCCCGTACCCGGGCATCACCGTCGACAACGTGCTCAGCCCGGTACGCCCCGCCCCGAAACCGGCGGCCATCACCATCCCTCGAGAGGACGACGACATGACTGCGGCAGTCAAGATCAAGGAGACCGGAGCCCGCTTCCAAGTGGGCTACGGCACCCTCACGTACTTCGACAACGCGAAGGACGCGGACCTGGTCCGCAACGTGTTCTCCGCATCCGACGAGCTCCACGAACTGTCTCTCGCGCAGGCGAAGAAGCTGTTCGAGAAGTGCGACATCCCCGCCGCGTACACGGACGCGAAGGCGCTCCTCGCCGCGCAGCCGAACGGCCGCTGGTCGCTGCAGGCACTCGCCGTGCAGGAACTCCGCGCGTTCATCCGGAAGGGCGGCAAGTGATGGGCGACCACGAGAAGACCCCGGCGATCACCGTCGAGAGCATCTGGTACCGCGGGCAGCGTGTCCTCCGGACCCTGCTCACCACAGCACTGACCGTGCTGCCACTCATCCCGCAGGTCGTGCAGATCGTGCAGGGGCAGTGGCCAGCCGCCTCCGGGCTCACCGTCGTCGCCGTGCAGGCCCTCGCGATCAACTCGGCACTGACCGCGATCATCGCGATCCCCGCCGTGAACACAGCACTCACGCACATCGGGTTCGGTTCCGTACCGCGGGCGGCGGCGAAGCGGCAGACGGTAGCGAAGCAGGTCGGTGAAGTGTCGCCGCCGCAGATCATCGACGGCACCGACCAGGTCCGTTGACGGGCAGTGAGGGGCGGGCTGTGAAGACCGTCTGGTCTGAGAACTCGATGCCGATGGTGCCGAAACGGTTCCGTCCGATCTTCACCGTGTTCCTGCCCATCGTGAACGCCTGCCTGCTCGCGTTCGCAATGCTCGCCTTGTTCGTCGGATCGAGTGTGGTCGAGGACTTCACCCTCCACTGGTTCCCCCGTGCGTGGGCGGGCGAGATGGCTCTCGGAGCGATCCTCGCCAGCCTCGGCCTGGTCTTCTGCCTCGACTGGGTGGAACTCATCGGTAAGGGGTTGCTCATCATCGGCCTCTCCACGTACGCGTACCTGCTGGGCGTGAACGTCGACGACGGAGCCTCATCGTCTGGGCTGTCCATCACGTTGGTTGTGCTCGCTGACGCGTTCCTCCTGGTTCGCATCGTCGACATCATCAACGACATCGGCCGCAAGGAGGCGGATGCGAGCGCCAGCCGTCGCCTGACTCGGAAGGGGAACGCGTGAGCGACCCGGAGACCACACGCACCCTGATTGCTACGGCCGGCGCGGTCCTCGTCGCGATCGTCGGTTCACCGTTCGCGTTCATCGGCGTCCGTCGTGCACGTCGCAAGCGACGCGAGGAAGTGTCCGACGAGGAGCAGGAAGCAGTCGCACGGTGGTCCGCTGATCCGGGCCAGTTCGTGAAGGACGTCCTCGAATCAAACAAGCAGATGCAGGCGGAAGTGAAGAGCTACCGCGAAGAGGTGAAAGCCCTCCGCGGTGAGCTCGAGGCGTTCAAGCGGGAGGACCGCAAGTTCCGCACGGCGCTCGCCCGTTGGGTGGGCAACATCATGAACGCGTGGGGTGTGGCGACTGAGATGCCACTCCCGGAAGGTGAGGACGCGGTCACGCTCGCTGACGTGATCCCGTCCGCGTTGGAAGCGACCCGGCCCCCTCGTCCCCGCCCGCGCACTTCCTAAAGCGCTCCCGCCGTCGAGCGGACCCCAACACACTTCGCGCCCGACGGCGCATCGAACGAAAGCAGGAAGCATGGCCGAGCCGCTCCGCATCCGAGTCCGCCGCGACACTCTCGCGAACTTCGTCGCCGCCGATGTGGTCCCCGCGAACGGGGAACCGATCGGCATCATCAACCCGGACGACGGGAAAGTCACCGCCTACCTGATCGGTGATGGTGTCACGACCGTCGACCAGCTTCCCGCGCTCAGCAAGGGCGACAAGGGTGAGCCTGGTCAGGATGGCGCTCCGGGGCTTCCAGGCACGAACGGTGTCGCAACCGATGACGCGACCGCTCAGAACATCCGCACCGAAGGCACGGAGACGCGCGCCGCGGTTCTCGAGGCCATCGACGACTCCGTTGTCAACACCTTGGGGCAGTACGAACTGATGCCGTACTACAACCTCGGTGACTCCTGGGCAGATATGGCGCGCTCGAACTACACCGCCGGAGCATCCCCGCAGCAGCGGCTTGGCAAGCGGCTGGATGTCGCGTCCATCACGGCTCGAGGGGCGTCGTCGCGCACTGTGGAGGACATTGCGAACTTCACGCTCGGCGGGCCGTGGGGATGGGTGCCGCGGTCGAAGGCGCTCGTCACGCTCACGTCCTGTCACCTGAACAACACGAAGTATCTGGGTACAGCTGCTCCCGCCCAACGCGGCTACAAGCACGCCTGCCGGGCGCTGTTTTCGGCGCTCACGGCGAATGCTGCGATCGCGTCAAACACTGCGGCGTTCGCTTATTCGCCCGGCTGGACGTCAGAAACCACGCAGTCGTACACGTCGGCCACGGGGTCATCGACTCCTGCGCAGGGAACTGTCGTGTCGACGGGTGGGAGTCGGTGGACGACAACGACGGTCGGTGCGTACGCACTGGTCAACGTAGCCGCAGACATTGTCGACCTGTTCCTGGTCGCGCGGGTGGCGGGTGCGGGCGTGGCGACCGTCACGGACAACACGTCCGGCACCACGCTCGGAGTTCTTGACCTGACCGCGGCAGTAGCGCAGGAGACTCCCGCAGTGCTGCGTCTCACTGGGCTGGGCACTGGCACCCGGACGCTCCGGATCACGCATTCGTCCGGCGCATCGCTGACGGTCGATTCGGTCCGCATCCCGTTGAGCGCGCCGGTTCCTATCGTCGCAGCACCCGCTCCTGACATGCCCGTCAACTCCACGAATTCGCTTCCGTCAGGTGACCCGTCGTCGTCGTATCACGAGGCGCAGCAGAAGGAACGCGCCTGGATGACGGAGGTCGCCGCGGACTTCCCCACGGTGACCATCTGCGATCTGAACGACCACGGGTTCACCGACGATGATTTCTACACGGACCATCGCCACCTCAACGACAAGGGGTCCGCGAAGTGGGCGTCGGCCGTGCAGCAGCACCTGGCAGGTCTCGGGTATTCGCGAGGTTTGAACACGACGGGTAGTTCCGACCCGGCCGCATACACCCCGCCTGCACCACCTACGGTCCCGTCTGGCGGTCAGGACGGGACTGGTGCTGGCGCTGTCCCGCCGCCCGCAGGCACGGACACGCCCATCTCCGGAGCGAGCTACGACTTTGGTAGCGCCGGGCTGCCGCTCGGGACGCTTCCGCAGTGGGGAGCTCTCGCCGGCGGTACACCCCTCGCGGGTGCCGCGACGGTACAGGATGACGGTGGTGGGCGGTACGTCCGCATCAACGGGGCCACGACGACCGGCGACTACATGGAGAGCGCGGCACCGACGCGCACCATTGTGGAGACTGAGGCGATCGTGTTCCGCGCGCCTGTCATTTCTTCAACGAACCGCTTCATTGCTTCTGCGTACTCGGCCAGTCCGACGCGTACAGTCGGATTTAACTCACTGGGAACCGCGTTCGTCACGAGTGATGGGACCGCTCTGATGAAGACGACTGCGCCGCTTCCTGATACTGCTTGGCATGTCATCATCGTCGTTCGCAACGGCACAAACTCGGTGCTGTCGGTGGATGGGGTGGAGCTGGCGGGCAATATCGGCACCGCAACCGCCGTGTCGGGTATCCGACTCGCGAACTCTGCTGGTGGCGTGAACCGTGGACAGTTCGACATCCGACGTGCAGTCATCATCCCATCTGCGCTGGACGCATCCGCTAGAACAGCGCTTTACAACCAGCTGCACGCGCTGGTCCCGACCGCGTGACACAGGACGCCCCCTCGCCACTGACGTGGCGAGGGGGCGTTTTGCGTTTCGTGCAGGCGGTCAAGAGACGTGGGATACCAGGAAGATCCAACCGAACATCAGACCCCAAACGACGGCGATCAGTAGCGGGAACATGGTGAGGAACGCTCCGACGTTCCTGCGCGTAGGAGGCTTCCCGTCAATGACCTCGAACGGGTCGATCAAGACTTTTCCAGCAGCGCGGCTAAGCGCGCTTTGATCTCCGGTCGCCGGTCAGCTTCCTCGCCAGCCTGCCCGTACACCCGTGCCCACTCGATGCGGTCGGGCTCGGCATGGTACTCGCCCGTCAGCCGAAGCAGCTCGTCAACATCGATCATGAACAGGAACCTACCAAACATGCGCCGGTGCGGGGAAGGGTTCAAGATGCGGTGGCTTCAACCTGGTCGAACCCACCGGCCGGCATGACAGTCACACGCCATGCAGACGTCACCGGCTGCTCGAATGCGACCACCGCGGTGCCCTTCGCGCCAGGTTGCAGGTCAAACGCGATGTCATTGTTCTGCACGTCGACAAGCGCGTTGTACTTCTCCGTGTCGTCACCGGCAGCATCCATCCATGCGGAGATGATGTCCCCCTGGTCGCTGTCGAGCTGCTGCCCATCCTTCGTGACGATGGTCATGCCGTACATGTTGATGGCGCTGGTGCCGTTGGTGTTGTCGACGTGGACTGCTACGAGACCGACAGGAGCCGCGCCCACGGATGCCCGTGCGGCGTCGACGGCTTGCACCTTCGGGTCGGTCGAGTCCCCAAAGGTGAACGTGCCCGTCGCGCCCTGGTACTCGAACGTCCACGTCTTGTCGATGTTCTCCACCGGCGTCTGTTTCGTCGCAGTCGGCGTCGGCTCAACCTCCGCACTACCAGGCTGAGTGCTCGCAACCTCCCCGCCGCTGCATGCAGCGAGTCCGAGAGTCATGGCGAGGGCGGCGGCGACAACGATGTACTTCTGCACCCGCAAAGCATAGGCGCGACGTGGCTGACGCTGTCTACCCCAGTTCGGGAGTCCCATCAGTCGGCGTCCGCATTCGGGTGCGAGCGGACAGCCGTGCAGCCAGCCGCCATGCACTCGTCATACAGGCGCGACAACCACAGCCACCGATGAGAACACCCTGGCGAACCGGCGTTGACCGGGATCAACCGACCGCCGGAAAACACCCCACCTGCATCAGTCATCGCTTCGCCTTCCGCAATCGGACTGCCCAAGCCACCAGGCACACATCTGCGGCTGCCACGAGCGACCACACCATCCACATGACGCCTGCATCACTCATGGCCGGTGCACGACCCCGTCGTTGTCGACACATAGAACCGAACCACGTGTCTGCACTCGGTCCCAACCCTGGTCAGCACACTGCTGGTCGCGGGCGATGTCGCGGACGATGAATATTGGTAGTAACGCGACGACGATCAGGAAGCCAGCGGCGACGACCGCCCACAAGGACCACATCTCCCGCAGCAAGAGCCGGTCATCGAGGCGAGCTAGCCAACCCTTGCGTCTCTCACTCATCGTCTTCCTCCACGTAGTCACGGAGCTTCTGCCGCACAACCGCGGTCAGGGTGGTGCCCTCTGCTGCCGCCTTCTGCTGCGCCGGCACGTACTCGTCGTCAGGGATGCGGAACGTGCGGTGCGGAGTCTTCGGAGAATCAGGCATCTGCCAGCAGCCGGCGGTGCGGACCAGCGTGACCGGCAGCCTGGTCGCAGACGGTGATGCCTGACGCCCCCTCCCACGCCTGCATACATGCCACTCGGCTTGCTTCCAGCTTCTTAATCGCGACCGCCATCTTGGCCATCGATTCCTCCACCGCGTTCGCAAACTCCATTGCTGACGTAGTAAAGTAGTCGGTTACCTGCTGTTGTACTTCCGCTGGGATCTGGCTCATGCCCTCATCGTATGCGGTGTATGTACACCAGCGCAAGAGGGATCAGTGATCGGGCCGTCGCGCCTTCAGCTGCCGCACCGTGACCCGGTCACGTTCCAGCCACACCCGATGAAAAAAGCCCATGTGGACTAGCTGCACGTACACCCGTTCACCAGCATCCGCGTCGACGAAGCCCGGGACCCGCTGCCAACCGGTTCGGCTGAATTTGACACGGCACCACACCGGCGCATGGTCGACCCGCTCCGACAACGCGACCCCCTCAACCCCGAACGGCTGATCCTCGGGTGGATCCGGATGCGTCGGCGGGGACCACTCGTACTGCGGCATGGCAGGCAGGGTACGAGCAGGCACCGACAGGGTTGTCCACATTGTGACCACCATGGGGTACGCGCTGTCCCCAGAAGTAGGGACAACTCGCCGCTCGGCTTTGAGAACGTACAGCCGAATGTGGACATGTCTCCTACCGTCTCCTCCACACGGCAACCAGTCGTGGGGACCAGGAGAAGGGGCGATGGATGACACACCAGAAGTGCAAGCGCAACAGGTTGGGCAGCGAGCAGTGCAGCTCGGGTGCGACGTTGATGACCCAGAGAACCCGAGCATCCCTGTGCTCGCCGCTCAGTGCCGGCTCCTCGGCGTCAGCATGAGCGACCTGTTCAAGTAGGCGCAGACGAGGGCCGGCCCGCAGCAACGGGCCGGCCCTCGCTTGATTCAGTCGTTCGGCGCGGTCTTGCGGACACCCGAACCGAGAACGCCGCGATGGGTCAGCAGATCGAAGACGTCCTGCCCCTTGACCAGCGCGTTATCCTTGCCGTCCTCATCGGGCCATCCGTCGAGGCTTCGGAGCGCGTCGCCGAGCGTGAGGTAATCGTCCCGAGCCGGGTACCACTGATGACCTTCCTCTGTGAAGGTCCCGGTGATCTCTTCGCCCGCGGACGCCAGGTCGGTCAGGTACCCGAACATCTGGCGTCCGTCCGCTGTCCGGACCACCGCGCGGTATCGCTTGTTGGGCATCTTCTTCTCCTGTCGTGCTTGTGCAAGTCGTGGTGCCAATCGTGGCCTGTACGCTGTGGCAGCGTGCCACGCCAGGGTAACGGGAAAGTGACCGTTCGGGCTAGTGGTCACCCGGAAGGACACGCAAGTTGCCCGAAATGAAGCGCGGGTGTGGGTTCGAATCCCACACCCTCCGCTCCGCTCCGCTCCGCTCCGCTCCGCTCCGTCCCGCACTGCCGGTCGATGACAGGTCCTGGCAGGGCCCCGGGTGTGCGTGCCGCACCGACCTAACGTCGACGGCATGGACATCACCACACGCTCAGTCGCCATCATCGGTGCCACCTCCGGCATCGGCCTCGAACTCGCCCGGCGCTTCCGCGACGCCGGCAGCACCGTCGTCATCGGCGGCCGCCGGGCCGAGCTGCTCGACCGGCTCCGCGCCGAGGGCTTCGGCACGGTCACGATCGACGTCACCGACGCGGCTTCGGTCGCTGCGGCCCGTACCACCGTGCTCGACCTCCTGCCCGAGCTGGACACCGTCATGACGATGTCGGGCATCGGGCTCCCCGAGGACCTCCGCGACCCGGCGCACTTCGCCGACGCCGAACGGACGATCGACGTCAACGTGCTCGGCACGATCCGGGTCGTCGACGCCTTCACCCCGCACCTGCTCGCGCGGGGGAGCGGCACGATCGTCACGGTGAGCTCGGGCATCGGCTTCCTGCCCTTCCCGCTCATGGCCTCGTACGGTACCTCGAAGGCGGCCGTCCACGCCTACAGTGAGGCGCTCCGAGCACAGCTCGCCGGGACGGGCGTGGACGTCGCCGAGCTGGTGCCGCCGGCGGTCGCCACGAGCATGGGGACCAGCAACCCGAACGCGCTCGACCTCGGCGCGTTCGGTGCCGAGGTGATGACGCTCCTCGCACAGGAACCGACACCGCACGAGGTCCTGGTGCAGGGTGTCCTCATGCACCGGTGGGCAGAACGCGACGGCACCTACGACGACCTCGTGGCGCAGCGCTCGCGCGCGCTGGCGATGCTGCCCGGACGGACCGGGACGGTCGCGTGACCACAGGCGGAGGCCCGACCGACGTCCCGACCAACCTGCTCGGCGCGTACCTGCAGGCACGACGGGGACTCGTGACGCCGGAGCAGGTCGGCATCCCGGCCGGTGGTGTCCGACGCGTGCCGGGCCTCCGTCGTGAGGAGGTCGCGATGCTCGCCGGCGTCAGCACCGACTACTACCTCCGACTCGAGCGGGGTCGGGACACCCACCCGTCACCGCAGGTCCTCGACGCACTCGCCCGCGTGCTGGGGCTCGACGACGTCGAACAGGCGCACCTCCGGGACCTCGCCGAGCCCGCCCGGCGAAGTCGACCCCGCCGGAGCGCTGAACGCGTCCCGGCCCGGCTGCACGCGCTCCTCGCGGCGCTCGACGTCCCCGCGTTCATCGAGGGTCGCGCGTTCGACGTCCTCGCGACGAACGACCTGGCGACCGCGTTCTCGCCCCGGCTGCGGGTCGGTGAGAACCGCCTGCGATCACTGCTGCTCGACCCGGAGGAGCGGGCGTTCCACCGCGACTGGGACCGTGCGGTCGCCCAGTTCATCGGGGCGTTCCGGCGGTCGGTCGCGGACGACGTGCAGGACCAGCGGGTCGTCGAACTCGTGGGGGAGCTGTCGCTCGCCAGTGGGAGGTTCCGACAGCTGTGGGCGCGGCAGGACGTCCGGGCGCTCGAGGGCGGTTCGATCACGGTCGACCACCCGGTCGTCGGGCAGCTGCACCTGCACCGCGACAAGCTGCCCGTCGACGGAATGGTGCTCGTGCTCTACTACGCCGACGCGGGGAGCGAGAGCGCCGAGCGGCTCGGGCTGCTCGCGTCGCTCGTGGGCGGCACCCGCTCGGGGGCGTGAGGACTCTTCGCTTCCGCGGTAGCGTTGTCGTCGGCGTGCACCGGTCGTTCTGTCCACGCCCAGCACCAGGGACCACGGGGGAACGAAGACGATGACGATGCCGACACCCGTGCCGGGACGCGGGACGGACCGCCGCACCGCGATCCTCGACGCGGCGGCCGTCGAGTTCGACCGGCAGGGGTTCGGAGCAGCGAGCATCGCCGGGATCGCCAAGGCGGCCGGGGTCAGCCAGGGCGCGATCCACTTCCACTTCCGCACGAAGCAGGCGATCGCGCTCGGGGTGATCGACGAGCAGAACGCCCGGACCTTCGCCGCCGTCACGTTCGCCGACCCGTCGCCGCTCGGTGGACTGGTCGTCGCGTCGCGGACGATCGCCGGGCTCCTGCTCGAGGACCCCGTCGTGCGCGCGGGCATCCGCCTCTCCCTCGAGAACCGCGTCTTCTCCGGGGCGACCTCGGCCTTCTACGACCAGTGGATCGCGAGCGTGGTGGACGTCTTCCGGCTCGCCGTGGCCGCGGGCGAGGTCGACTCGACCGTCAGCGCGGAAGCGCTCGGAGCCACCGTCGTGCCGTGGTTCACCGGCGTGCAGCTCGTCTCGGACGTGCGTGCCGCTCGGGCGGACCTGCTCCCGGCGGTCGGGACGATGTGGCGCGTGCTCACGCACGCCTGCGTGGCCCCGGCACACCGCGTCCGGCTGCTGGCCGTCGTCGACCGCGCGTTCGCCTGCCCGCCCGCCTGACGCACTCGGCGCGGTCACGCCGCCGGCCGGAACCACGGGAGGCCCGGACCGGCCCCGGTGGGCTGGTCCGGGCCTCCTGTCCGGGTCCGGTGGCGGCGTCAGCCGGCCTTGGCGGCCTTGGCGGCCTGCTTCGCGCGGGCCTTCTCGGCCTTCTCGCGGCGCTCGGCGCGCGCCTTCTGTGCCTTCTCGCGCCGCTTGGCGCGCTTGTTCGCACGCTCGTGGTCCTCGACGTCCTCGGAGCGCTTCTGGCGCCACGGCTCGGCGGCCAGGTCCGGGCCGTCCCAGACTTTCACAGCGCCCCAGGCTGCGGCCAGGAGCGGCACCGAGATGATCGCGCCGGTGATGCCGGCGAGGACGGTGCCGGCGGTCAGGCCGATCAGGATGACCAGGCCGTGCAGGCGGAGCGTCTTGCCCATGAGCACCGGCTGGAGGAAGTTGCCCTCGAGCTGGTTGACGACCACGACGATGCCGACCACGAACAGCGCCTGGACCGGGCCGAGCGCGACGAGTGCGACCAGTGCGGCCAGGATGCCCGCCGCGGTGGCGCCGACGATCGGGATGAAGGCCGTGATGAAGACGATGACCGCGAGCGGGAGGGCGAGGGGGACGCCGACGATGGCGATGCCGACGCCGATGCCGATCGCGTCCACCGCGGCGACGGTGGCGGTGCCGCGGACGTAGCCGCCCAGGGTCGACACGACGCGGTCACCGACGCGGCGGGCGCGGGTGTAGGAGGCGCCGGTGAAGGGACGGAGCAGGAACTCCCAGATGCGGGGGCCGTCCTTGAGGAAGAAGAACAGCACCACGATCATCAGCACCAGGCCGGTGAGGAAGTTCGCGGTGGCCGAGGCACCGGCGAGGGCGCCCGAGCCGAACTGCGCGCTCGTGACGAAGTCGGTGGCCGTCTGCACCGCGTCGTCGACCTGGCTGTCGGAGACGGCGAACGGCAGCGTCGTGCTGAAGTCCTGCAGCTGCTGGAACCCCTGCACGGCGGACTTCTGCAGGCTCGACCACTGGTTCTCGACGGCGACGACGATCAGGTACCCGAGGAGCCCGAGGACGACGAGCACCCCGAGGAGCACCGTCAGCGTCGCGAAGACCGACGGGAAACCGTGTCGGCGGAGCCAGGACACCACCGGGTGCATGGCCGAGGCGATGATGAGCGCCAGGAGCACAGGGATCGTGACGACGCTGAGGACCTGGCTGGCGTAGACGATGCCCGCGACGATGACCAGGATGATGATGACCTGCAGGCACCGGGTCGCGAGTCTGCCGAACGAGTCGGACCACACGGCCCGCACGCCGGGCGACGGCTCCGTCGGCGGAGTCGCGGGCGGGGCTGGAGTGGAGCGGAAGAACGGCATGTCGCCGACCGTACAGACAGATCGGTGAGCGCGCCGCGGTGGAGTGCGCTGCGGTGGACGACGCGGCGACCGGGCCGGCCCGTGGCGGACACCCCGACGGGGCAGTCGTTCAGTCCTCGACGAGGTCCCGGTCGCGGAACCACTTCAGCAGCCACGCGGCGCTCGTCCGGTCGAAGGACGGGGCGAACTCGAGCGTGCCGGACAGGAACGGACTGAAGCCCTCCTCCGCCGCGATGTCGGCGTCGTCCAGGCCCCGGTACGCCATCGACCAGCCGTCGAACCGGCGGTGCTCGATGTCCTCTCGGATGAGCGAGCGGATGCTGTGGTGCCGCGGATCCCGCTCGATCGCGGCGAACCGGTCGTCGACGCTCCAGGCCGGGCCCTCGAGCAACTGCATGAACCGGCCGCCCTTGACGACGAGCAGTCCCGAGACGCCGAGCGCCTCGTTGCGCAGCCGAGCGGCGGCGAGCATCTCGGTGAGCTCGTCATCACCGAACTCGTGCGTCGCGACGCTCATGTAGACGATGGAGACCAGCACGGATCGATTCTCGCTGGTCCGCAGGCGGCGTGCACGGAACGTGTCCGCTGTTCGCACCGACGCCCGCGCCTAGGATCGTCGGCATGGCGACCGTCCTCCTCGTCCGGCACGGGCGCACCACCGCGAACGCGACCGGACTCCTCGCGGGTCGGACGGCCGGCGTGGCCCTCGACTCCGTCGGCAAGCGACAGGCTGCCGCCACGGCGGAGCGGATCGCCGCGGTGCCCCTCGCCGCCGTCGTGTCCAGCCCGTTGGAACGGTGCCGGCAGACCGCCCGCGCGATCACGGCGTTCCAGCCGGGCGAACCGCAGCAGCTCGTCGAGCGGGGGATCATCGAGGCCGACTACGGCCAGTGGCAGAACCGGAAGATCAGCGACCTCGCGACGGAGCCGCTCTGGCGTGTGGTGCAGGCGAACCCGAGCGCCGTGGTGTTCCCCGGCGGCGAGTCCATGCAGACCATGCAGTCCCGGGCGGTGGCCGCGGTCCGGCGCCTCGACGCGCAGATCGAGGCCGAGCACGGTGCCGACGCGGTGTGGGTCGCGGTGAGCCACGGCGACATCATCAAGTCCGTCCTCGCGGACGCGCTCGGCATGCACCTGGACCTGTTCCAGCGGATCGCCGTCGGTCCGGCCTCGGTGTCGATCGTCCGCTACGGCGAGCACCGGCCGGAGGTCGTCGCGACGAACACCGAGTCCGGCGACCTGTCCTGGTTGGCGCGGGCAGCGGCCCCGACGGGCGACGCGACCGTCGGCGGCGGTGCCGGTCACGACGCCCCCGACGAGCCGACCCGGCCGGGGGCCGCCTCTCCCTGAACGGACGGAGGCGGTCGCTCCTACAATGCGGGTATGCCCCCCATCGTCCACGGCTTCGACTGGCCGGACAGACTCGTCGTCGGCACGATCGGACGCCCGGGCGAGCGGTCGTTCTACATCCAGGCCCGTGACGGCCGCCGCGTGGTCAGCGTCGCGATCGAGAAGGAACAGTCGGCCGTCCTCGCCGACAAGATCGACGAACTCCTCGACGAGGTCGCCACGGTGGAGGACAACCGGTTCAGCGTCCCCGACGCCGCGCCGTCCGAACTGCGCGACGGTGACCCGCTCGACCAGCCGGTCGAGCCCGAGTTCCGTGCCGGCGCCCTGAGCCTCGGCTTCGACCCGGCCACCGCGCAGGTGGTCATCGAGGCGTACCCGATCGACGAGGACGTCGAGGTCTTCGCCGAGTCGACGGGCGACGGCGACGAGGTCGAAGCGGTCGTGGAACTGCCCGAGCCCAGCGAACTGCTGCAGGTCAAGATCCCGGTCGGGACCGCACGGGCCTTCGTCGAGCGGACGCGGGAGATCGTCGCCGCGGGCCGACCGAACCCGCCCGAACTCGGATGACCGTCCAGCGCGACAGCGGCGAGGGCGACGGTTTCACCGGACTCGACGCCGCCAGCGCCTCGGTGCCGAGCGCGCCGGGCGAGCTCCGCATCACCGGACGCATCCGCGAGGCCTCGAACGCCACCTTCGTCGCCCGCCTCGACGGTGAGAACGTGGTCTACAAGCCGATCGAGGGTGAGAAGCCGCTGTGGGACTTCCCGGACGGCACACTCGCTGGCCGTGAGGTCGCCGCCTACCTCGTCTCCGAGACGCTCGGCTGGGACGTCGTGCCGCAGACCTGGCTCGGTGACGGCCCGTTCGGCCCCGGCATGATCCAGCGCTGGCAGGACATCGACCGCGCCCAGGACGCCGTCGACCTGCTCCCGAGCGAGGAGGCCGCAGCGGCCGTCGCGGCGGGGACCGTGCGCGAGGTGCTCGACGCCGTGGACGAGAACGACCAGGCGGTCACCCTGGTGCACGAGGACTCCGCCGCGCTCCGTCGGATGGCGGTCTTCGACGTCGTCACGAACAACGCGGACCGGAAGGGCGGTCACGTGCTGGCGATGCCCGACGGGCACCGGTTCGGCGTGGACCACGGCCTGACCTTCCACGTCGAGCACAAGCTGCGCACCGTGCTGTGGGGCTGGATCGGCGAGCGCCTCACCGACGACGAGGTCGACGGGCTGCAGCGTCTGTCCGAGGCACTCCGCGGTCCGCTCGGCGCGTCGCTCCGCGAGCACCTCAGCGACGACGAGCTGTCGGCCCTCCGCGGGCGCTGCGCCGCGCTCGCCGCGGTCCGGTCGTTCCCGCCGCCGGACGGCCACGGCCCCGCCGTGCCCTGGCCCGTCTTCTGAGGCCGCCCGTCTGCTGACCCCGCCCGTCTGCTGACGCCGACGTCGTGACCGACGGGAGGCGCGGGCCGAGCCCGCCCCGCGCCTCCCGTCCGGTCCGGGCTCAGTCGAAGCGGCCGAAGGCGCTGCCCCACGGGCCGTCGTCGCCGAAGGCCGACCCCGACCCGCGTCGGGCGCCGAGGTACGACCCGACCACCGCGACGCCGAGGTCCTCGTTCTCCGGTGCGGTGACCGTCCCCTCGACCCGCCGGGCCATGCCGGCCACGAAGCGCGCGAGCCCCGGGTCGTCGCCCAGTCGGAAGAACGTCGTCTTCGCGCCGAGCCGGTGGGCGTTCTCGAGCTCCCGCACGCTCAGCGCGATCGTGACGGGGTCGGGCGGGTAGCTGAAGAACACCTGCCCGTCGGGTTCGAGGTGCGACGTCGGCTCGCCGTCGGTGACGATGAGCAGCACCGGCTGTGCGTTCGGGTGCTTGCGGAAGTGCCGGTTCGCCAGCAGCAGGGCGTGGTGCAGGTTCGTGCCCTTGTCCCACATGGCGTCCAGGCCGACGAGCTGCTCGACGTCCATCACCTCGGCCTCACGACCGAACGCGATCAGCTGCAGGTCGTCGCCGCGGAACCTCGTGGAGATGAGCGTGTGCAGGGCCAGGGCGGTCCGCTTCATCGGGACCCACCGGTCCTCCATCGCCATCGAGAACGAGGTGTCGACGAGCAATGCGACCGCGGCCTGGGTCCGGGCCTCGGTCTCCTGCACCTCGACGTCCTCGATCTGCAGGCGGACAGCGGCACCGGTCCGCGTGGCGTCGCCCGCCGTCCTCGTGAGCGCGTTCGTGATCGAGCGGGTGACGTCCCACGGCTCGGTGTCGCCGAACTCCCACGGACGGGTCGAGCCCGAGCGGTCGCCCGCGGCACCGGCACGGCGGAGGTCACGCGCACCCTGCCGACCGGACATCCGCTCGGCGACGTCCTTGAGCAGGCTCTTGCCGAGCTGCCGCATCGCCTTCGGGGTCAGCCGGAGCTGCCCGTCGGTGCCGCGCTGCATCGCGCCCGAGTTCCGCAGCGCCTTCTCGAGCTGCTGCAGGGTCCGGGCGTCGACGGCGGCCTGGTCACCGAGCTGCTGCGCCAGGGCATCGAGGTCCAGGTCGTCGAGCTCGGAGCCGGGGCCGACCTGGGCGAGCTGGTCGGCCAGGGCGTCAAGGTCGGCGATGTCCTGGAAGACCCCGGTGCCGTCGCCGAGGCCGAGCCCCTGCTCGCCGTCCATGCCCTCGGAGCCGCCCCAGTCCTGGCCGGGGCGGAGCGCGCGGAGGGCCTCGTCCAGCTGGGACAGCGCGCCCATCAGCGCGGGGGAGCCGAACGCCTGCTCGGCCAGGGCGTCGAGTTCGTCGCGCTGGTCCTGCGTCATCGAGTTCCGCATCCGCTGGGCCGCGGCGGCCCGGGCGGCGAGGTCGTCGAGGAGCTCGTCGACGTTCTGCGGGTTGCTCGGGAACTGGTCACCGTGCTGCCGCATGAACTCGTCGAACTGCTCCTGTGTGTCCTCGCCCCGGCGGTGGGCGTCGAGGAGCTCGTTGAGGTCCTGCATCATCTGCGCGACCGCGGCCCGGTCCTCGTCGGTTGCGTTCTCGAGCGCCTGCTTCATGCCCGCGAAGCGCTGGTCGAGCATCTCGCGGCCGAGCAGGTCCTTGATCTGCTCGTACTTCTGGCGGGCCGTCGGACTCGTCCAGTCGTAGCCGTTCAGCTCGCTGACCGCGGCGGCGGGCGATGCGGGCAGGCTGTCGAGCTGCAGTTCGGCCAGTGCCCGGTCGCCGTCGTCCATCGCCGTGTCGCGCGCGAGCTGCCCGCGTTCGGCCAGCACGGCCTCGTCGAGGAGCTGCTTGATCTCCTGCAGGGTGCCGTCGAGGTTGTTCCTGCTCGTCAGCTCGCGGCGCTTCTCGGCGACGAGCCGGGCGAGGTCGTCGAGTCCGCGCTGCGAGCGCCCGCCGCGGCGGAGGAACTCCCGCATGGCCCGCTCGGGCGAGGTGCCGGCCATCACGTCCTGGCCGATGGCGTCGAGCGCCTCGGCCAGGTCGACGGGCGGGGCGAGCGGGTCCGGGCCGCCCTCGTACCTGCCGTACCGGCTGTCGCGGCTCAGCCGCCGGTTCGGCCGACTAGCCACGGGTCACCCCGCGGGCATCGGCGTCGGTGCGGACCGCGTCACATCCCATACGCTGCTTCGCCCCCGCCGGACTCCTTGCTGATGCGTCGGGCGAGGAACAGGCCCTCGAGCGCGAGCTCGATCGCGCCGGCCCGTTCGCCGTCGCTCGTCGCTCCCACGCGCGCACACACCTGGTCGTAGAGGTCGGACTCGCCGAGCGACGGCAGGCCGGCCAGGAAGTCCCGCGCACTGACCTGCTCGCCCGTGGTCACCATGGTGCCCGCCTCGAGCGCGTCGACGAGGACGCCGAAGTCGAGCCCGCGGAAGCGTGAGCGGACGGTCTCGGCGGTCGCGGTCCGGAGGAGGTGCTCGAGCACCTCGTCGGCGCGGTCCTCTTCCCCCGACTCGAACTCGATCTTGCCGCCGAGGACGTCGACCGCGGTCTCGAGGTCGATCGGGCGGGCGACGGCCTCGGGTTCACCCTGCCGGGCCGCGCGGTGGACGGCGGCCGCCGAGACGGTCTCGGCGCCGGCGATCGAGAAGCGAGCGCTCACACCGCTTCGCTGGTCGACCGCCGCGGACTCGCGCAGGGCCCGGGTGAAGCGGGCGAGGATCTCGACGAGCGGGTCCGGCACCTCGGCGGTCAACTGCGCCTCTTGTCGGATGACCGCGATCTCGTCCGCCAGCTCGATCGGGTAGTGGGTCCGGATCTCGGCGCCGAAGCGGTCCTTCAGCGGCGTGATGATCCGTCCACGGTTCGTGTAGTCCTCGGGGTTCGCGCTCGCCACGATGAGCACGTCGAGCGGTAGGCGCAGCACGTAGCCGCGGATCTGCACGTCGCGCTCCTCCATCACGTTGAGCATCGCGACCTGGATGCGTTCGGCCAGGTCGGGCAGCTCGTTGATCGCGACGATGCCGCGGTGACCACGGGGGATGAGTCCGAAGTGGATGGTCTCCGGGTCGCCGAGGCTGCGACCCTCGGCCACCTTCATCGGGTCGACGTCGCCGATCAGGTCCGCGACGGAGGTGTCCGGCGTCGCGAGCTTCTCGACGTACCGCTCGTCGCGGTGCACCCACGAGATCGGGAGCGCGTCGCCGAGGTCCTCGGCACGGCGGATGCTCGCCGTGGTGATCGGCTCGTACGGGTGCTCGCCGAGCTCCGAGCCGGTGATGACCGGCGTCCACTCGTCCATCAGCCCGTTCAGGGTGCGGAGCAGTCGGGTCTTGCCCTGCCCGCGCTCGCCGAGCAGGACGACGTCGTGTCCGGCGATGAGCGCTCGTTCGAGCTGCGGGATGACGGTGGTCTCGAACCCGTGCAGGCCGGGCCAGGGGTCGCGGCCCTCGCGGAGGGCGGCGAGCAGGTTGTCGCGGATCTCGGCGCGGACCGACTTCTGGACGTGCCCAGCAGCGCGGAGCTCGCCGACCGTGGTGATGTCAGGTCGGTTCACGGGCGCCACGGTACGCCTGCCCGCCGACGCTGGCGACCCCGTGCCGGGCGTCCCGCGCGGACGGCCGACGTCAGCCGAACAGGCGGCGGGAGGCGATCTCCGCGCCCTCGGTCAGCGCGCGGAGCTTCGCCCACGCCACGTCGGAGGCGACGAACTCGTAGCTCGCGAAGGTCGCCAGGCCGCAGTCCGTGCCGGCGACGATGCGGGTCGGGTCGCCGACGGCCTCGGCTGCCTCGACGATGCGGTTCGCGACGAGCTGCGGGTGCTCGAGGTAGTTGGTCGTCACGTCGATGACCCCTGGCACGAGCACGGCGTCCTCGGGCAGCGGCAGGTCGCGGAACGCCGGGAACTCGTGCGCGTGCCGCGGGTTGCCGAACGGGATGCTGAACGAGCCGACCTCGGCGCGGTAGAGGTGGGGGAGCAGCACGTCGACGGGCACGTCGTCCTGGTGCGGGCCCTGCCAGTTGCCGTAGCAGACGTGCAGCCGGGTCTGCTCCTTCGGGATGTTCCGCAGGGCGTGGTTGAGGGCGTCGACGTGCAGGTCGACCGCGGCGAGGAACTCGTCGAGGGAGGCGTTGCCGAAGTGGATCACACGTTCCATCGCCAGGTCCGGTGCGTCGAGCTGCAGGACGTGTCCGCGGGCGACGATCTCCTCGTACTCGACGCGGAGCTGCTCGGCGAGGGCGAAGACGTACTCGCGGTGGTCGGCGTAGTGCGGGTTGGCGTCGTCGAGCAGCAGGGTCGTCGCCACGATGCCAGGCGTCGCCGCGGAGATGAAGGTCCCCTCAGGAACACGACCGGCCGCGGCGTTCCGCGCCAGTTCGCGGTCGAAGCCGTCCAGGTCCTCGCGGATCCCGGCGCGTTCCTCGTCGTACTGCAGCAGCCCCTGGGCGACCGGGGTGTCCCAGACGCGGGCGAACTCGGCACCCTCGTCGATCTGTCGCGCCTGGAACGCGGCGTACTCGGGGAACTTCACCGAGTCGAGCGTCGGCTTGCGGTGCCCGGACCCGCCGAAGCCGGACAGTCGCTCCCGGATGTAGGTGGAGAAGCCGACGCGGGGCACCTCGCCGTCGTTGACGACGTCGAGTCCGGCGTCGAGCTGCGCGTCCACGGTGGCGGCCAGCACCGCCGCCGTCTCCTCGCGGAGCGCCTGCTCGTCGAAGGGTTTCCCCTGGTCACGGGCGACCAGGAGTGCGGTCAGCTCCGGCGTCCGGGGGAGCGACCCGGTGTGGGTCGTGAGGATGCGGTCGGTCGAGTTCTGCAGCGGCACGCGCCCACGGTACCGGCCGGGAGGCCCGTGGCGGGCTGCTGTCGGGCCTCCCGTCCGGTACGCGGCGGAGTCACACATGTTGTGAGGATCCCTAGCATCCGAGAGGATGAGTGCAGAGCGGCGGAGCCGGATCGACATAGGGGGATCCGGCTCCGGCCCGCTCGTGCTCCGGTTCCGGCGTCCGCCCCGTGGCCCTTCCGACCGAGAACGGGACCGGTGGGCCGGGCGTACGTTCCTCCCTTGCGGCTGGCGGAGGGCGCTCGCCGCGGGAGGAGCACGCGCATGACGAGCGCCAGCGGAACGAGGGGCGGCTCGGTCACGAGCCTCGTCCCGGCGAGGATGGACCGGCTGCCGTGGACGAGGTTCCACTGGAGCGTGGTGGTGGGACTCGGGGTGTCCTGGATCCTGGACGGACTCGAGATCCAGATCGTCTCGAACGCCGGGTTCAAGGCGGACCTCGGGCTGTCGAACCAGGACGTGGCGTCGCTCGGCAGCATCTACCTGGTGGGGCAGGTCGTCGGCGCACTGGTCTTCGGCCGGATGTCCGACCGGCTCGGACGACGCAAGCTCTTCATCCTGACGCTGGCGATCTACCTCATCGGGTCGGGCGTCGCGGGCCTCGCGCAGGACTTCTGGTTCCTCGCGGTGTTCCGGTTCGTCGCGGGACTCGGCATCGGTGGCGAGTACGCCGCGATCAACTCCGCGATCGACGAACTCATCCCGTCGAAGTACCGCGGGCACGTCGACATCGCCATCAACGGCACCTACTGGGGCGGCGCGGCACTCGGCGCGGCCGCGAACATCTACCTGCTCGACACCGCGCACTTCGCCGAGGACGTCGGCTGGCGGATCGGGTTCTTCCTCGGCCCGGTGCTCGGCATCGCGATCATCTTCCTGCGGCGGCACATCCCCGAGAGTCCTCGCTGGCTGATGACGCACGGCAAGGAGCAGGAGGCGGACGAGACCGTCACGCGCATCGAGGCCGAGGTCGAGCGGGAGTCGGGCCGGACGCTCGAACCGGTGCCGCAGTCGAAGGCGATGACGGTCACTCCGATGGACCGCGTCGGGTTCCTCACCATCGCCCGGGTGCTGCTCAAGCAGTACCCGACCCGCACCCTCGTCGGCGCGACGATGATGATCACCCAGGCGTTCCTCTACAACGCGATCTTCTTCACGTACGCACTGGTGTTGACGAACTTCTTCGAGATGGAGACCGCGCAGACCAGCCTGTACTTCTTCCCGTTCGCCATCGGCAACCTGCTCGGGCCGCTGATCCTCGGCCGGTTCTTCGACACGTGGGGCCGCCGGCAGATGATCTTCCTGACGTATCTGGTGTCCGGTCTCGTGCTCGCGACCTCGGCGTTCCTGTTCCGCGCCGACGCCATCAGCGCCACCGTGCAGGTCGCGTTCTGGTGCGTGTCGTTCTTCTTCGCGTCGGCGGGCGCCTCGAGCGCCTACCTGACGGTCAGCGAGATCTTCCCACTCGAACTCCGGTCGCAGGCGATCTCGTACTTCTTCGCCCTCGCACAGGTCTTCGGCGCGATCGCACCAGTGGTCTACGGCGCGTTCATCGGGGACGGGTCGTCGCGGGAGCCGCTCTTCTGGGGCTACCTGCTCGGGTCGACGGTGATGATCATCGGCGGGGTGGTCGCGCTCGTCTTCGGCGTGGACGCGGCACGGAAGGGGCTCGAGGACATCACGCAGCCGCTCTCCGTGCTGACCGCGAAGGACGGGGCCGGATCGGGGCCGGGCTCCGGGGCTGCGTCCTCGCGAAACTCCTGATGCAACATGTTTAGCGGTCGACGCCACGTCCTGTGACCCTCGTGACCACGGCCCGTCCGACAGGGCCGTGGTCACGGAGGGTCCGATGCGGAACACCAGAACGACGAGTGGGCAGGAGTCTGTCCTCCACAACCGACGGCGTGGCGGAGTTGCCCACCGTGCCGTCGGGGACGCGCTCCATCGGAGCCGCCGTGGATGACGGTGACGTGATGACCGGCCTGCTCCGCCCCGAACGAGACGTCGCCCATCCCGGTGGCCCGATCGCCGTGCCGCGCAACCTGCTCCGCGACGCCGTCTTCGCCCGGATGCTCCGGAGCATCCTGCGTGGGGACTACCGGCGCGGCCAACGGCTCCGACTGGACGCGCTCGCGGACGACATGCAGGTGTCGCGGACCCCCGTGCGCGAAGCCCTCGTCCCGCTCGAGGCCATGCGGCTGGTGGTCGTGCAGCGGTACGTCGGCGTCGTCATCGCCCCGTGGACGGTCGGCCAGATGGTCGAACGCACCCGGATCGCCAGGGCCATGCTCATCGACCCGCCGTCCAGCTGCGCCCCGACCGACGAGCCCTTCGACGCGGTCACCCTCCGCGACTGCCTGTCCGAGGCGGGCGCGTTCGTCGAGCTCGCCGTGTGGGTGTTGCGCCGCTCCGGGGCGCCGGTGAGCGCGGACTGGCTGCGGTCGCAGCAGCCCGTGCTCGACGTGTTCCACACCGATGACATCGCCCGGGCGAACGGCATCGACGTGGCCGCGGACTGGACCAGCCGGATGCACCTGGTCAAGGCGGCCCGTGCAGCCGCACTCGCCGACGACGTGCCACGCTGCGCGGCCCGCCTGGCCGCGCTCGCCGAGCTGCTCATCGCCCTGCCGGAGCGGTTCCGGAGCGCGGAGACCGCCTAGTCCCGCTGCGCGCCGGGCGGAACGAAGTCGCTCCCCGTGCGGGCTCCGGGCGATCGGGGACGCCGGGCCCAGGCCACGGGGAGCGACGTCTGGGTGCTGTGTCGCAGCGACAGGGCACGGATGCCCCGGAATGTGATCGCCACGTCCCGACGAGACTATGCACCGGGGTACACATCGGCAAGCCCCGATCGTCCCCACTTCGGGGGACCGGTGCCGGCGGTCCCGGTGAGCCGCACGTGGCAGCTCCGTTTCGTGCGGGCGCTGGTCCTCCTGTATGGTGATCGGAGTGCCGTCAGGCACCTGGAGACGTCGCATAGTCAGGCCGAGTGCACCACCCTGCTAAGGTGGAGTCCCCTCTCGGGGACCGAGGGTTCAAATCCCTCCGTCTCCGCACTTGGTCCCTGGTCAGAGCAGCACAAGATGCTCGCTCTGACCAGGGATTATTTTGTTGTAGTCGCTGAGCGGGTTCGCCTAGACGGCCTCGGGCAGGCCGGAACCCCACATATTCCCCACAACCGAGGATCGAGCCGCCGCGTCGATGTTGTCTGCCAGCACTTCGAGGTCGTCAGCGAAGAGATCGGCGTAGACGTCCAGCGTCATGGCTGCGGAGGCGTGCCCGAGCATGCGCTGCACTGCCTTGACATTGCCATGAGCGCTGACGGCGAGACTTGCCGCCGTGTGTCGCAGGTCGTGGAGCGTCATCGGTGGCAAGCCGCTCTCGGCGAGGGCTGTCTTGAACCAGGAGCGACTTCCTTCCGACACGCGAGTACGGCGGAGGTGTCGGCCCTCGTCGTCGCTGAAGATGAGCGCGTCACGGGACTTCGCGCCGCAGGCTGCGGCGAGTGCGTCGAGCAGGAAATCCGCAAGGACGATCGTGCGGGATTTGTGCGACTTGGGCGTACCGACGTGAATTTCCCCTCCGACCTCGACGGCGTTGACCTGGACCTTCAACCTGCGGCTGGAGTGGTCGAAGTCTCCGACGCGGAGGCCGATGGCTTCCCATCGGAGCCCGGTGTACGCGAGGAGGAGGACGAGGGTTCGGCGCTCGCCGGAGTTCGCCGCGAGCCGGTGGACCTGCTGATGGGTGAGGTATACGTGGGCCTTCGTGGTCTTCCGAGGAAGGTTCACGCCCCTCGCAGCGTTGATTGAGATCCGTCGGTCCTTCACCGCCACGTCCAGGATCGAGGCCAGGATGCCGTAGGCCCGAAGCACGACGCTAGCGCTGCGGTGCGCCGCCAGGTCCGTCACCCATCGCTGGACGTCGCTGTGCCGCACCTGAGCGACTCGTACATCTCCCCAGGATGGCGCAACGTGGACGCGCCACGCTGTCTCGATCGGACGCCGGGAAGATGGCTTGAGGTGTGTCTGTGTTGCGAGCCAGTCAGTAGCGAGGTCTCCAATCTTCATCCGCGAAGACTGAGCGTCGATGTACTCGCCCCGAAGCATGGAGACCTCGACGGTCGCGGCGAAGTCCTTCGCTGCTCGAAGTGTCTTGAAGCTGCCCTTCTCCCGCGAACGGTTCTGCGGGTCTCGGTAGCGGACGCGCCAGCGGATGCCAGCGGCGATCTCGTACTTCTCGAAGCTCGCCATGGCTACTTCTCAGTGGACGGGGAAGTCGACGACGGGGCTTCGTTGGTCCGCTCAAACCCGAACGCCTGGAGCGCTCGGTGAGTGTCAGGATCTGCCATGAGATGTCGCCAAGCGCGGAGGTACTCGGGAAGCGCTTCGAAGCGGGCGAACTGCATGAACGCGTTGATGATCGGCTTCTCGTCAGGGCTGAGGCCGCCAGCGTCGAAGGCGTAATCGGGCGTCTCCGGGAGGTACTCCCGAAGGGCCGTCGTGAACGTCTCCTGCGCGCGGAAGGCCTTGACGACCTGGCCCTCGACGATTGCGAGCTGCTCGACGAAATCTGCTCCTGCGCGCCGCACCAGAGCTCCAGGGCTCGGGGGAGCGCTCGAGATCGCAAGGGCATCGACGGGTACGCCCAGAGTGTCGGCAAGATCGACCGCCTCGCCGATGCTCACCTTCCTGCGACTGTTCTCCAGCTTCCAGACGGTCTGCTGGTGAAAGTCATGGCCGCGCCTGACCATCTCCCGGGCAACCTCGTCCTGCGTCATCCCCGTTCGCTCTCGCTCGGCCCTGAACTGGCGAGCGAACACCTTGTCCGGTGTGGTGTCGTCCTCGATCGTCATGCGAGGACCGTACACCCGTCTGGTGTTTGCGCGCAAACCGAAATGACTCCACACTTCTGGTGTACACCTCACACCAGAACGGAGACCCCGTGTCCTACCTCACCAACGCGACGGACCGCCAGTCCGAGCTCGGACCTGACGCCGCCGATCGCTACCTCTCTCCTGCGGACGTCTGCTTCCTGATTCCCGGGATGACGGAGGGCCGCCTCAAGATGGCCCGGTTCAACGGGACGGGGCCCGAGTACCTCAGGCCTACGCCTCGCACGATCGTCTACTCGGAGCGACGGGTGCGTGCTTGGCTGGAAGCTTCCGCACGTCAGAGCACGGCGGAAGCGGCGTGATCGATCTTCAGGCTGCGGCGAGCGCCGGAGATGAGGGAGGCTAGATGGGAGCCCGCCTCGTAGGAGAGGCCTACGCGTTCGCTAATCTCCGGCACGTGAGCGACACGGCCTTCCGCTTGCTCGTCTACATGTGTCTTCGGTCGCTCGACGAGACCTCAGCCAAGGGCCAGGCGGGCCGCCACTCATTCATGCGCCGCGCGGAACTCGCCAAGGGGCTCGGTAGGGACATGCCAGAGTCCAAGCCGGGTCCTGGCGCGGCGCTTGAGGATATCCGGCTTTGGAAGAAGCACGACCAGGCCGTCACACGAGCGTTGAAGGAGTTGGTGGAGCTGGGGGCCGTGCATCGGGTCGCTTCCGGCCGCAAGGGGTGGACCGCCACCTACTTGATCTGCGTCAACCCGTGGTGCCCGCACGTGCAGACCGGCGAGGCGCAAGCAGCCTGACCGGGTCGCACGATGGTCGGCATGCCTCGCCCACGTCACGCGTGGGCCTCGCTCCTAGTCATCGCGTAGGCACTGACCTACGTCGCACGTCGCCATGGGCCTACGCGGCACGTAGCCCCAAGGACCCACACATGAATAACAAAGAACTGAGGGGAGGAAATGGGCCAGCTCAGGAGAACTCACGCGAGTTTGCGAGGGGCTGCGATTGTCCAATGAAGGGCCTGACGGAGTTCTTCGATAGGTGGATTGCTGCCTGTCGCTGAGCGGGTAGGAGAGGGGAGGGGAGGGGAGGGGCACTCCCCCCCCTCCCCGTCAAGCGACGATCGGTACGTGCTGCAGATCGCGGTGCGCGCGAGTCTGGGGGACTGCGAGATGTCTGTCGCTCCATGGGAGCTACGATCCAGAGGAGGTTCCGAAGGAGTGCCCGATGCTGGATGTCCCACCGCCCCGCCCGACGAGGACGACGCCCCTCGAAGCAGCGGTCGTGAGAGCGGTTCGGAGGGTTCTGCGCTTCGTGAACGAGGAAGGCACTCGCCCGGCTTACATCTCGCGCACGGGCGCAGTTGCTGCGACTGTCAACGAGGCGGGCTGGCCTTCGACGGTGCGTGCTTCGTTCCTTCTGTCGAACGACGGGCCAATCAACTGGGCACGCGTCCTCGACACCGTCAAGACTCCGCTGCTCAACATCACTCCAGACGACGTCCCCGAGCTGCGAGAGGTCATCACCCTCGTTGCGGCAGGTACACCCCTGGGTGAGCGTCTGAGCGGTGTCGTAGCCGACATCCCCGACGAGAACCGCCGCGAGAACCGCTTCGCTCAGGAATGCCTCCATCTCCTAGCTTCGGTCCTCACACAGGTGAACGACAGTAACGCAGCCAACGACGAGCAGATCCTCGACGCATGGCGGTTGGTCGAGAACGCGGAGGTCGCCGCCTCTTTGCGGTATGACCTGTTGATCCCGCTACCCCTGCTGTCGTTCCCTGACGATTTCTCTCTGGACCTCGAAGATCAGGTAAAGATCCGTCCGATGACTGAGGACGAGCAAGTGGCTAGGGCGCCAGGGACCTCGGGCATCGCCGAGGTGAATCCTTATCTCGTGGCCGCCGCTACGCACTGCCTGATCCTTGAGGGTCGCTCGGTCGACAACTCCCCAGGGGCATTCGTGCGTTCTGTTCGGATGTCCGTGGACACCGCTGACATCGAGATCATCGAACGAGTCTGCCAGGCGCTGCACATTTCCCTCTCCAGGGGGGTCGGCTACGCACAGGTCTGCTTGCTCCCTCGCGGCTGGGTTGATCGATGGAGTCCGTCCCCCAGCTTGTCGAATATCAAGACATATCGTCGATACCCACCAGCGTTTGAGCGTGCGGCGTGGAATCGACAGAAAGCTGTCCTGGAGGACGAGGACCTTGCTCTCATCGGGCGGATATACAACGGGCTATCGAAAGGCAGTCGGCAAGCGCGCCTAGCTGCACAACGGCTCTTCCTGGCATCGCTTCGCGCTGATAGGGATGACTCTCTTCTCGACTCTTGCATCGGGATTGAGGCACTGCTTGGGGAGGGGAAAGATGAACTCGTTCATCGAATGTCTCTCCGGGCTGCCACTGCCCTGGCTGCTTCCTCTAGATACCACTCGCCGCAGGTCTCTTATAGGTTGATGAAAGAAGTTTACAAACTTCGGTCACAGCTCGTCCACGGCGTGAACATCAAAGACAGAATGATTCAGATCAATTCCAAGTCGATCTCCGCGACTGAAGCGGCGCGTTATCTGCTTCGTTGGCTTTTGCGGGCGCTGTTCGAGTCAGAGCCAGCGTGGGACCCAATTGCGCTCGACCGCAGACTCCTCGCCGCGCTCGAAACGTTGCGGGCGGACGGCGACGGGTGATCCTCGACGTAGGCGTCTGTTGCTGCGGCGACTGTGATGGGGCGGACGGCCTTCCGTAGGGCTTCGCTGACCTACACCGCGATGCCACCACGGACTGTCTGATGAGGCAGTGAAGCAAGGTCCTTTGATCAGGGGTACCGCACGATTGATGGTGCCTGCCCCGTGCAACTACGCCGGTTCCGCCTCCGGCGAAACTCCGCTGTCGGCCGGTAGACTGAGGTGGGAGAGGGGACAACGTGCCTGGTGCAACTGCCGCATCGTCACTGTCAAACAGGGCGATCGCCGAGTACGCGGAGCGGGTTGGCGTTCATCACAACGTCTACTCCGCGTTGGGGCGAGCTGACCTGGATGGGCTGGTCTCCGTGCTGGGCGGCCGTGTCGAGGAGTCCAACGCCCTGGTGGCCCCGGAGGCGCTGACCGTCTATGCGCCGGGGCATTTCACCGTGCACCTGCCCCTCGTGACCTCGGATCGTCGTGACCGCTTCACCATTGCTCACGAGCTTGGGCATTACTTCCTGCACTATCTATACCCGAAGCACGAGAATGCTCAGGTGTTCGGGCGCGGGGAACGCAATCGTGCAGAGACCGAAGCGAATGTCTTTGCGTCGTCGCTGCTCATGCCAGAGAAGAAGTTCCGCGAGGCTGTTCAAACTTTCGGCACCGATTGGTGGAAGGTCGGAGATGTCTTTGGAGTGTCTCCGAGCGCCGCTTCTGTTCGTGCCCAGGTATTGGGGATCGACTAAAACTTGTCTGCCGCTCCTCGATCGAGCCTCTTCGTCTCGTGCGATCTTGTTGGATCAACCCAGTTCAAGCAGAAGAACGAAGGCTGGCAAAAGGTCTTCCTTAGCTTTTATCGCGAATTCCCGCAGTTCGTAGCTAATGCGAGCAGGGCTCGCAGTGACGATGGTGAACCCACTAGGTTCCAGCTATGGAAGGCCGTGGGCGACGAGCTCATATTTGAGGTCGACGTTAGCTCTGAGAAGGAGATTGGGCTAGCTGTCCGAGTGTGGCTGGACGCTATGACCGAGTACGAGGAGCAAGTGCTCAGCGCCTCCGGCCTCGCGCTGAAGGGCGGCGCATTCATTGCCACGTTCCCGGGGCCGGACAGCGAGTCCACGATACCGCGGACTCCAGATGTCGAGACTTCGGACAATCCGGTCGCAGTTCTGAACCAAAAGGCGTTGAGCGGGACAAGGGCCCATAAGAAGTATCTGTACGACTACTTCGGGCCCAGCATCGACACCGGTTTCCGGGTCTTCGGTCTTGCGTCCCAGCGGTTCTTCACCTTGTCGGTCGAGGTTGCCTGGGCTGTCGCCGCTGCCGCGTACGATGCTTCTGGTGTGATGGCGGGTAATGAGACGCATCACGTGAACGACATCGTTCTGCACGGACGTCCTGTCTTGAAAGGGGTTTGGGCGGGCCGCGAGTACCCGGTGTTCGCTGTAGACCGCGATCAGGCGGACGCAGTGAATGTGGCTCTCGCCAAGCTCACCGGAGCCGGGCTTGACGCCAAGCAGATCATCGATGTGTGTCACGCGTGTCACGAGTCTGACACCTGGCCATCGAAGCTCTACCTGCCCGAATCGACCAACTCTGCGTTCAAGGTCGAGCCAGAGGACGCCATGCAGCCCCTATTTGAGAGTGAATCCTCACGAGTGGGCTCGGAAGAGGTCGACGAAGGATCGCAGACAGATGAAGTGGATGCTCTCGCGCCTGGGGTCCCGCTCGGCTGACCTGATCCGTTGGCTTGTCTGAGCTAGTCTGTCGTCACCGAGGTTGAGGGGAATCAGTGGCAAAGAAGGATGTTGTAGTCGCGGGTGCGAAGAAGGGCGATCTAGCCGCTTCGATCACCGGGCTTGAGGGTGCGCTTCTTCGCCGCGCGGAGGACATGGGGCTGCCGAGCGATGGAGTCCTCATTGGTGTTCGCGAGCGCGTCATGGTGTTGGACAACCTGGAAGGCGCACTTTCGGGTCTTGCTCGCGACCGACGTTCCAACTCGGTCTACCTCTCCAAGTTCATGATGGCAGTCAGCGCGGGGTTGTTTGACGCTGCGTTGAACTACTTGTGGGACGAGACGATTGGTGAGCTTCGGAAGCGCATTGTCGACTATGATCTGACGTATTTCTTCGATTTGGCTGTGCCCGCGCCGGAGAAGAGGAAGGATCTTCGTGGTGAGGCAGACCTTCTGAAGATCACCGACGAGGAGTTGGTGCGTTCTGCGGCGACGATCGGCTTCATCTCACCGATCGGGCAACAGCAACTAGATCTAGTTCGCTTCATGCGGAATCACGCTAGCGCTGCTCATCCGAACCAACACGAACTCTCGCCCTATTCGCTGCTCGGCTACCTCGAGACGTGCATCAAGGAAGTGATCACGCTCCCGCCGACGACGGCTATGGTCACGACCAGCAGGCTGTTGGCGAATATCAAGCAAGAAACCGTTTCAGACGAGGATGCTTCCAGCTTTGCGACGTTCTTCCTTCAGCTCAGAGAGGCTCAGGTTGACGCTCTGCTCGACGGTTTGTTCGGCATCTACGTAGCCGACGCGACTCCCGAGCTCGCTCGTGACAACGTGCGGAAGCTGGTGCCGCATCTGTGGCCACGGGTGCCGGAGGACAAGCGATTCTCTCTCGGCGTCCGCCATTCGCGCTTCCGTGGGAACCTCGACACTGCCCAAGCGGATAGAGCGCGTGAGTTCCTCCAGGTTGTCGATGGCATGGGCTACCTCGCGGAAGATGTACGCGGCGGCGAGATTGACGTTCTTCTCGACCGCCTCATCGCCGTTCACAACGCGATGGACAATTTCTACAACGAGCCTCCCATTGCCCGGCAACTCAAGGAGTTTGTGGGCTCGCAACCTGTTCCGCAGGGCATCCGGCGAAAGTACGTGCGGACGCTCGTTGAGCTCTTCCTCGGTCGTGCATCCGGCATCTCGTTCCAAGCCGATGGAGTGTACGCCGCGCTGCTTCAGCAGCTGACTCCCGATGAGGGGGCCGTGGCGTTGGTCTTCCTCACCGAAGCTGACCTCGCCGGGCTCCTGAGCTACAGGAAGCCTAAGCAACAGTTGGCGCGTCTGCTGGATGTGCTCAGTACCAAGCTTTCGACCCCGCTCGCGAAGGATCTAGCGCTGTTGCTGGGTGCGTTCACCGGCCCTCGAGAGTCAATGCACCTCGACACCAGGATCTCGAAGGCCGGTGACAAGCTTCGCAAGTCCATCGAGAAGAAGTAGGTGTCCGTCGTGCGGCCCGCACGCTCTCCTCTCCTCACGGATGCCCCACAACCGAGGAGTCGGCGAGGTGTGCCAAGCGGCGGGAAGTCACTGCTGGAGCCCGTAAGTACGGGAGTCGAGTAGGCGCGCCCTTGAACTCAGCCTGAGGCGGGAGAGTTCAAATCCCTCCGTCTCCGCACTCCACGAAGCCCCGGTCCCGCAGCAGCGGACCGGGGCTTCGTCGTTCCGCCGTGCGCGTCGTCCTGCGCCTCCACGCAGTGCCGACAGTTAGTACCCGGTACGAAACGCAGTCCTCATCAGGGCTTTCTCGCGGTGCTGGGAGCCCGCCGACCGGCGCGTACCCCGGGGGACAATTCCTGCCCCCCGATCCGGGGACTGGTGCATCTGAAATTCCCCAGAATCCGCTAGGAATCCCCTGTTGTTCATTTCCGGGTCGCGAATCGGTTGATCTCGGGAGGGCTCTGGTTCGCCGTCCGACTGCCACTGTGATGCCGCCGAGCCGGAGAGCAGCGCTCCGACGGTCCGCCCGAGTCGCTGCCCTGGAAATCCCGAAGGATCACGTTGTCCAGAGATTCGCCCCGCCTCCTCACGGTCGTGCGGGACCCGTCGGACGTCAGGTTCCGGATCGTCGCCCGCGCGGGCGGTGTCGCGGTCCTCACGATCATGTCGTTGGTCGGCCTGTTCCTGGCGTTCCGCGCCTCCGAAGCCCTCCGCGTCGCCGGCTTCAGCTTCCTGACCACCCAGGCCTGGGACCCGGACGCGCACCGGTTCGGCATCGCGGCCGTCCTCGTCGGCACGATCCTCATTGCCTGCGTCGCGATCGCGCTCGCCGTCCCGCTGTCGCTCGGTACCGCGCTCTACATCACGGAGTACGCGCCGGTCCGGGTGCGGAAGTTCGCGATCGGACTGGTCGACCTGATGGCGGCGATCCCGAGCGTCGTCTACGGCCTGTGGGGCTTCTTCTTCCTGCAGGGCCAGATCACGCCCGTGTCGCGCTGGATCTCGCAGTGGTTCGGGTGGATCCCGCTCTTCCGGGTCGACGGCATCGACCTGGACGACCCGCTGGCGACCTCGACCGTCTACACCTCGTCGACGTTCATCGCGGGGATCGTCGTCGGACTGATGATCACCCCGATCGTCACCTCGATCATGCGCGAGGTCTTCTCGCAGGCGCCGCTCGGCGAGCGGGAGGGCGCCCTCGCGCTCGGCTCCACCAAGTGGGGCATGATCCGGTCGGTCGTCCTGCCGTTCGGCCGCGGCGGCATCATCGGCGGCACGATGCTCGGCCTCGGCCGCGCGCTGGGGGAGACCATCGCGGTCTACATGATCATCTCGCCGGTGTTCGTCATCCAGCCGCACATCCTGCAGGCCGGCGCGAGTTCGGTGTCCTCGCTCATCGCCCTGCGGTATGGCGACGCCACCCCGTTCGGCATGTCCGCCCTGATGGCCGCCGGCCTGACCCTGTTCCTCATGACGCTGTGCATCAACTTCGCGGCGTCCGCGGTCGTCGCCCGCTCACGGTCCGGAGCGAGCAGCTAGTCATGACCGAGATCATCCAGGCGCCGTCGGGCGCCACGACGCCCCTGCCCACCGTCACCCGTCGGACGGCCGTGCCGACCAGCCCGCCGACCGTCTCCGGCCCGGCTGGCTCCGGAGCCGGCACCGTCCTGCCGCTGGCCGACCGGGCCTCCGGGCCGGACCGCGGACCCGAGGAGCGTCGCGTCAACGGCATGCGCATCAGCGACCTGCTCTGCCACGTCGGCGCGGCTCTCGCGTCGCTCGCCGTCACGGTCGTCGTGTTCACCGAACTGGCACCCGTGTCCGGCCCGATCGCGTTCGCGGCCGTCGCGTACGTGCTCTTCCTCGTGTTCTACGCGCTCCTGGTGGCGACGACCGAGAACGCCGCGGTCGTCCGTGACCGCGTGGTGTCGGCGGCGATCCACACGCTGGCGTTCGTCGTCGTCGCGACGCTCGTCTTCGTCGTCGGGTTCAGCGTCGTCCGGGCCACGAAGGCACTGCCACACGCGAACTTCATCACGCAGGACATGGCGCTCACCGGACCGCTCGACCCGATGACCTCGGGCGGGGTGTTGCACGCCATCGCCGGGTCCCTCATCCAGATCTCGATCGCACTCCTCATCACGGTCCCGCTCGGCATCACCACCGCGCTCTTCCTGACCGAGGTACCGGGACCGTTCGCCCGGTTCGTCCGCACGATCGTCGAGGCCATGACAGCGCTCCCGTCGATCGTCGCCGGGCTGTTCGTCTACGCCAGCGTCATCGTCGGCCTGGGCGTGGACAAGTCCGGCTTCGCGGCGTCGCTCGCGATCAGCGTGATGATGCTGCCGATCATGATCCGGTCCGCCGACGTCGTGCTCCGCCTGGTGCCCGCGACGCTCAAGGAGGCCTCGATCGGCCTCGGCGCAGGGCAGTGGCAGACCGTCTGGCGCGTCGTGCTCCCGACGTCACGGTCCGGTCTCGTCACCGCGATCATCCTGGCGACCGCCCGTGGCATCGGCGAGACCAGCCCCGTGCTGCTCACCGCCGGGTACGCACCCGACCTCAACATCGACCCGACGAACGGCCCGATGATCTCGCTGCCCCTGGCGATCTTCGAGTTCGTCAAGTCCCCGGAACCGAACATGATCGCCCGCGGCTTCGGTGCCGCAGCGGTCCTGATGACGCTCGTGCTCGTGCTGTTCGTCATCGCCCGGGTGATCGGTGCGCAGACCGTGGCGACGCGCGAACGCCGCAACGAGCGCTTCCGCGCCGCCGGCCGACTGCTCCGCCGCGGGGTCGAGGCCGCCGTGCCCGCCGCACGGTCGGCCCGTCGCTTCGTCGACCACCACGTCGACCGTCTCAACTCCCGCCTGACCGACTCCTCCCCGAAGGACCCCTCGTGATCACCCGCAGAAGACGCACGATCGGTGCGCTCCTGGCCGCCGCCGTGCTGGCCCTCACGACGCTGCCCGCCACCACCGCGACCGCGGCGGAGAACTACGTGCCCATCTCGGGCGCCGGCTCGTCGTGGAGCTCCGTCGCCATCCAGCAGTGGGCGGTGAACGTCCAGCAGTACGGCATGAAGGTCCGGTACGCCAGCACCGGGTCGTCGGACGGCCGCAACCAGTTCAAGGCCGGCACGGTCGACTTCGCGGTGTCGGAGATCCCCTACGGCATCAAGGACGGCGGGGTCACGGACGACCCGCCCACGGTCGGGTACGCCTACATGCCCGTCGTCGCCGGCGGCACCTCGTTCATGTACAACCTCAGCTCCGGCGGCAAGCAGATCACCAACCTCCGGCTGTCGGGCCCGGTGCTCGCGGGCGTGTTCACCGGGAAGATCACGAGCTGGGACGACCCGGCGATCAAGGCGGACAACCCCGGTCTCGAGCTCCCGAAGCGACCGGTCGTCCCCGTCGTGCGGTCGGACGGGTCCGGTTCCACCGCGCAGTTCACCACCTGGCTGAGCAAGAAGTACCCGTCCGAGTGGAACGCGTACTGCAAGCAGGCGGGGCGGCCGCTGCCCTGCGGTGTCACCTCGAACTACCCGACGGTCCCGGGCAAGGGGTTCATCGCCCAGCCGAACTCGCAGGGCGTGTCGGGCTACGTCGCGCAGAAGGCGAACGTCGGCACCATCACGTACGTCGAGTACTCCTACGCGTTGAAGACCGGGTACCCGGTCGCGAAGGTGCTCAACAAGGCGGGCTACTACGTCGAGCCCACCGCGTCGAACGTCGCCGTCGGGCTCCTCGGCGCGAAGATCAACCAGGACAAGCGGTCGTCGTCGTACCTCACCCAGGTGCTCGACGGCGTGTACGACAACGCCGACGCCCGCACCTACCCGCTGTCGTCGTACTCGTACATGGTCATCCCGACGACCACCGACGCGAGCCTCACGCCGGCGAAGGGCAAGACCCTCGCCGCGTTCGACTACTACTTCCTCTGCGAAGGACAGCAGCAGGCCGAGGTCCTCGGGTACTCGCCGCTGCCGATCAACCTCGTGCAGGCCGGTCTCGACCAGGTCCGCCGGATCCCGGGCGCGGTCGCGAAGAACATCGACATCCGCAAGTGCAACAACCCGACGTTCTCGGCGGACGGCACGAACACACTGGCGGCGAAGGCCCCGCAGCCGCCCGCCTGCGACAAGCTCGGCGCCGCCCAGTGCACCGTCGGGACCGGTGGCGCGAAGGCCACCGAGACGCCGACGCAGACGCGACCCGGCTCGTCCGAGGACGGAGGAGCGGCCGCCGCGTCCGGTTCCGCCGACTCCGGCAAGGGGACGACGGCGACGTCCGGCGGCTCGTCCGCCGACCAGGGCGCGTCGGGCCCCGGCGGCGAGGCGCTGTCGGGTGCCGGTGGCTCCGGAGGGTCCGGTGTGGCCGCGAACACGGTCGGCAACGGTTCCCCCGTGCAGTGCGACGCCGACAGCGGGGTCTGCCAGAACGTGGCGGCGCTGCCGGTCTCGGTCGATCCCCTGAACGGGTGGAGCCCGCGCCAGACGCTCATGCTCGTCGCCGTCGCGGCCCTGCTCGCCCTCGTGCTGCTGCCGCCGTTCATCGGCGTGCTCGTCTCCCGTCGGAGGGTCCGCAAGTGAAGAACCAGCACCTCGTCCGCCTCGGCTCCGCCGCACTGGCCTTCGGGATCGTCACGACGACCGTCGCCGGGTCCCTGCTCATGGTGACCGCACCGGCCTCGGCGACGGCACCGACCGACAGCTCCGCGATGACCCTGACGTGGAAGGACGCCCAGGCGGCGCTCGGGGGCGGCCAGGGCCCCGACGCCGGTACCCCGGACCCGGACGCCTCGCCGGACCCGGACGCCGACGCGTTCTCGGAGATGACCTTCACGGTGAGCCAGACGAAGGACCTCACCGACCAGGGGATCACCGTCAGCTGGACCGGTGCGGAGGCGACCTCGCCGAGCGAGTACGCGACGGACTACGTGCAGATCATGCAGTGCTGGGGTGACGACCCGGCCGGCCCGTCCCCGCAGCAGTGCGTGTGGGGTGCGCCGTCGGCCGCCGTCAGCGCCCGGACAGGGGTCGGTGCCGCCAAGCGCGACCTCGTCCGTGGCGACGACCCCGTGCAGGACACGACCCTCGTCGGTGAGCGTGCGGACGCGGACCTCATGCTGGAGCCGCCCGTCGAGAACCCGTTCCTCAAGGCGTACCGGATGCCGTTCCGGGCGGTCGACGGCACTCTCGCCAAGACGTCCACCGAGCTGTCCAAGCAGTTCGACGCGAACACCTCGAACGAGGTCACCGCGGGCCGCACGGCGAGTGACGGCACCGGCCAGGTCACCTTCGAGACCCAGTCCGCGCTCGAGGCACCCCAGCTCGGCTGCGGCCAGGAGGTCGTCGTCGCCGGGACGTCCACACCCCGGTCCTGCTGGCTCGTGGTGGTGCCGCGCGGCTCGCACAACCTCGACGGCAGTGCGGCCGACTCGACCGCCGCCGGCCGCGTCACCGGTTCCCCGCTGTCGGCGTCGGCCTGGCGCAACCGCGTGGTGTTCCCGCTCGGGTTCCAGTCCGTCGCGCAGTCCTGCCCGATCGGCAACGCCGAGGAACGACTCGTCGGGTCGGAGACCGCCACCGAGGCCGTCACCGCCTGGCAGCCGGCGCTGTGCGGCCTCGGCACGACGTACGGCTTCTCGCAGATCGGCGACGGCGAGGCCGCGAACCAGATCGTCTCCGACGTCGCCGGGTCCTCCCGCCTCGCCCTGGTGACCAGCCCGCTCGCCGAGACGGCCGCGGCCGGCAAGACCATCCGGTACGCGCCGGTCGCGCAGTCGGCCGTCGTCATCGCGTTCACGATCGACTACCGCCTGTACCCGGACGCACCCGCGAAGGTGCGCGACGGCCTCCAGGCCCTCGACCTGACCCTCGACGCCCGCCTCGTCGCCAAGCTGCTGACGCAGTCGTACCAGGCCGACGTGCCCGGGCGCGGCAGCGGGAACACGGTCCTGCAGGCCAACGCCGCGAGCCTCGTCACCGACCCGGAGTTCCTCGCCCTCAACCCGACGTTCGTCGGCTCGAAGAGCGACACCGCGCCGGCCGGCCTCATGGTGGCGCTCGGCAACGCCGACGCGAACGCCCGCGTCTGGTCCTGGCTGCGGTCCGACCCGGTGGCGGCCGCCTTCCTCGACGGCCGCCCCGACGAGTGGGGGATGCGGATCAACCCGGCGTACCGGTCCCTGGCGCTCGCCACCGACCCGAGCGTGGACAGCTTCCCGAAGGCCGACCTGACCATCGCGAAGGGCGGTGACCCGGACGAGACCGGGTACGGCACGCTCGACATGCGCCCGTACATGAACGACATGCACGAGGGGGCGTACCGCGCGCTCAAGGCCGACCCGAACGAGAAGGACTCCTGGAACCCGTTCGGCCAGCCGAAGGGCTACACCTCGCTCGGAGCCCAGGTGCCCGGCAGCCGGTTCGTCCTGACGATCACGGACGCGGCGTCGGCGGCCCGCTACGGCCTGCCCACCGCCAAGCTCGTCAACGGCGCCGGTGAAGCGGTCGCGCCGACGGCGGAGACGGTCGCGGCGGGCGTCGGGACGATGCGTGCGTCGACCGTCCCCGGGGTCGTGGTCGCGGACCCGGCCGACCGGACCCCCGGCGCCTACCCGCTGTCGATGCTCAGCTACGCCGCGGTGAACGTCTGTGCCGCGACGCCCGAGGAGCGCCGGGCCTACTCGGGCTTCATCGCCTACGCGGCCGGCAAGGGGCAGGTCCAGGGCGAGCGCCAGGGCGAGCTGCCCGCCGGGTACGTCCCGCTGCCCGCCGCCATGACGACCCAGTCGAAGACGGTCGCGGCCGACCTCCTCGACGCCCGGGCCGTCGCCGCCGCCTGCCCGGCGGCCTCCGCGCCGGAGCCGACCGCGCCCGAGACGGACGTCCCCACGGCCTCCGCCCCGGACGACCAGCCGGCACCGCTCGACCCGGTCGGCACCGGCACGACGTCGACCGACACGGTGGCCACCCCGGAGGTGCCCGCCGTCCAGGAGCCGTCGTCCAACGACGTCGACCAGGCCGCCGCCGACGGACCCGACCACCGCACCACGGACCAGCCCCTGGCCGCGACCCGCATGGGCCTCGCCGCCGCACTCGGGGCCGGCGTGCCGGCCCTCGGCATCGGTCCGTTCCTGATCCGCCGTGGCCGGAGGCTGGCGATGCTGGCCGCCGCCCACGTGTGACCGAGTTCCACCCCCATCGACTGCTGCCACCTGGGCGGCGTCGGAACCCACGAAAGGAACCACCAGCCATGAAGGCGAACACCTTCTGCAAGATCGGCGTCACGTTCGGGGCGACCGCCCTGATCGTCGGTGCCCTCGCCGTGCCGGCCGCCCAGGCGGACCCGGTCGGCAACTCGTTCGGCACCCTCGTCGGACTCGGTTCGGACACCACGCAGGACGTCATGAACGGCGTCGCGACGGCCGTCGGTGGCGGGCAGCTCGCGTCGTACGACGCGGCCAACGCCGGTCCGTCGGTGGTCACCCGTCCCGGGGGCAAGGCGATCCCGCGCGTGTCCGGCTCCGGTGCCGGTCGCGACGCGCTCCTCGTCGCGATCGGTGCGATCGCCAGCAAGTCCGGCGTCGCGCTCGCCGACGGCACGAGCACGACGGTCGACTCCTCGGTCGTCGGCCAGCTCGACTTCGCCCGTTCCTCGAGCGGCCCGTCCAGCACAGCGTCCGACGGCGTCGTCGCCTACGTCCCGTTCGCTCGCGACGCCGTCGACGTGGCCTACGCCCCGGGCAGCCAGCTCGCGAAGGTCCCCTTCTTCGTCGGCGACGGCACCCAGGCCAAGACCGCCCCGACGCTGTGGAACGTGTACCGCGGCGACGTCACCCACGCGTACTTCAACGCCGACGGGTCGTACAACTCGGTCGGCTCGGCCGCGACCGGCCCCGACGGCACCACGGCCGCGAAGATCAAGCCGCTCCTGCCGAAGTTCGGCTCGGGCACCCGCAGCTACTTCCTCGGCAAGCTCGGCCTCACCGACGCCTCCGGCTTCACCTCGACGAGCCCGTTCGTGTCCGACACGGTCGACGGCCAGCCGATCGAGGAGCACAACGGCCAGGCGATCCTCGACAGCACCTCCGGCTCGACGCTCGCGGTCGCGCCGTTCTCGGTCAGCCAGTGGGTCGCGCAGGCGAACGGCGTCGGCACCGTGAAGGACCGTCGCCACGGCGTGGTGCTCGCGCCGCTGAGCGTCGTCGACGGCAAGCAGGCCCCGGCCACCACGGGCAGCGGCACGTCCTACGCGACCAACCCCGCGTACGCCGGCTTCGTCCGCGACGTCTACAACATCGTGCCCTCGCGCCTGGCGGACGACCCGACGAGCGCCATCGCGAAGACCTTCGTCGGCAAGGACTCGCTCGTCTGCAAGCAGACCGCGACCATCGCGGCCTACGGCTTCCTGCCCGAGCCCGCCACCACGCCGGCGACCACGTGCGGCTACGACCAGCTGCGCTCGATCACCGCGTCGCCGAGCACCACGAAGCTCTCCGTCCCGGCGACGGCGACGGCGGGCAAGGCCGTCACCGCATCGGTCTCGGTCGACTCGTTCGGCGCGGGCGGCGGCACGGTCAAGGTCTTCAAGGGGAACGCGGTCGTCGGCACGGGCACGATCGCGCGCGGCGCCACCAGCGGCACCGCGCCGGTCACCCTGCCCGTCGGCTCGGCGTCGCTCACCGCGCAGTTCGTCCCGTCGCTCGCCGGTGTCGCCTCCAGCACCTCGGCCCCGGCGACCGTGGCGGTCGCCCCCGCCACCGCCGTGTCCCTCTCGGTGCCGAAGCTGACCGTCGGCAAGACCGCCAAGGTCACGGTCAAGGTCACCGGTGCCGGCCCGTCCGGTGGCACCGTCACCCTCAAGAACGGCAAGGAGACCCTCGGCACCGCCAAGGTCCCCGCTGCCGGCACCGCGACGATCTCGTTCGTGCCGAAGGCCGTCTCCTACAAGTTCACCACGACCTACACGGCGAGCGGGTCCGGCGCGGTCGCGACGAACACCACCGGCACCGTGAAGGCCGCCAAGGGTGCGCCCACCGTCACGGTGAGCGCGATCAAGTCGGTCAAGGCGTCGGCCAAGGCGAAGGTCGCCGTCCGGGTCACCGGCACCGGCTCGGTCCCGACCGGCACGGTCACCGTCAAGGAGGGCAGCAAGAAGCTCGCCTCCGGCACCGTCTCGAGCAAGGACGGCCGCGTGACGGTCACCCTGCCCAAGCTCAAGGCAGGCACCCACAAGCTGACCGTCTCCTACAGCGGCAGCACCACCTGGAACGGCGCGGACAAGGCCGCGACGCTCAAGGTCACCAAGTAACACCCCCTGCCCGGCCGGCCGCACGACGGCCGGCCGGGCCCCTCCCACCACCTGCGATGGACGACACGATGACCAGCACCCCCTCCCGGCAGGACCGGCCGGACCGACGACGGCCCGTCCTGCGCCGACTGACGTCCCGACGCTCCACGGTGCGCCGCCCGGTGGTCCGCCGCCCGACCAGCGGCTGGTCGCACGAGCCCGTCGGGCCTGCGGCACGCGCCCTCCCGGTGCTCGGTCAGCCCGAGCGGTGGCGCTTCGGCGGCTCCGCCGTGGTCGTGGTCGGCCTGCTCCTGGTGGGGTTCGCGCTCCAGTTCATCGCGGTCTCGCAGGTCTCGTACGTGCGTGACCAGCAGCTCGCGCTCGATGCGTACCGGTTCCAGCTCGCCAACGCGACCGCACCCGTGGGACAGACCGGACCGGACGGCCGCCTCGTCGCCGACGGCACCCCGGTCGCGATCCTCCGCGTGCCCGCGATCGGCCTGCGGTCCGTGGTCCTGCAGGGCACCACGTCGGACGTCACCCGCTCCGGACCCGGTCACCGACGGGACACCCCGCTCCCCGGGCAGGCCGGGGCGAGCGTGGTGTACGGACGACAGACGGCCTACGGCGGCCCCTTCGGGAAGATCGCCGAGCTCCGCCGGGGCGACACCCTCACCGCCACCACCGGCCAGGGCACCGCACGGTACCGCGTGACCGACGTCCGACGGACCGGTGACCCGGTACCCGCACCGATGGCGGTCGGCGACGGCCGGCTCACCCTCGTCTCCGGTGCAAGCCTGCCGTTCCTGCCGGACACCGTGGTCCGTGTCGACGCGGAACTGGTCTCCGACCCGGTGCCGACGCCCACCCCGGCCTTCGGCTACTCCAGCCTCGAGCCGCGCGAGCTCACGATGGCCGGCGACGGGACGGTCTGGCCGTTCGTGGTGCTCGGGCTCGTCGTGCTGGCCGCGATGGTCGCGCTCTTCACCGTCGGCATGCGTCTGTGGGGCCGCCGGCAGACGGTCGTCGTGGCCGTCCCGGTGGTGCTCGCGGTCGGGTTGTTCGCGGCGTCCCAGCTCACGCTCCTGCTCCCCAACCTGATGTGACCGGCCGACCTCCCGCGACCGCACGCCCACCGATGACCGGAAAGGCCCCCATGACCGACACCGCCACCATGGTCGACGAGTTCGACAGCTGGTTCACACCCGACGCCGCAGCCGCCCCCACCGAGCTGATCCCGACCGCCACCCCGGCGACCCTCGACGCCCGGGAGGTGTCCGCCTGGTTCGGTGACCACAAGGTGCTCGACCGCGTCTCGCTGACGATGCCCGCCGGCCAGGTCACCGCGCTCATCGGCCCCTCGGGCTGCGGTAAGAGCACCTTCCTCCGCACCCTGAACCGGATGCACGAACTCGTCCCGAGCGCGTCGCTGGCCGGCGAGGTCCTGCTCGACGACGTCGACATCTACGACGCCTCGCGTCGGATCACCGAGGCCCGCCGCCAGATCGGCATGGTGTTCCAGAAGCCGAACCCCTTCCCCGCCATGAGCATCGCGGACAACGTCCTCGCCGGCCTCGCGCTCACGGGGGTCAAGCTCGACAAGAGCGGGAAGGCCGACCTGGTCGAGGAGACCCTCACGAAGGCCGGGCTCTGGAACGAGGTCAAGGACCGCCTCCGACAGGCCGGTGGCGGGCTCTCCGGCGGCCAGCAGCAGCGCCTCTGCATCGCCCGGTCGCTGGCGGTCCGGCCGCGCGTGCTCCTCATGGACGAGCCGTGCTCCGCGCTCGACCCCACGTCGACGCGTCGCATCGAGCAGACCATCACCGAGCTCGCACAGGACGTCACCGTCGTGATCGTCACCCACAACATGCAGCAGGCACAGCGCGTCTCCGACCGGTGCGCCTTCTTCCTGGCCGAGGCCGGCACCCCCGGCGCGATCGTGGAGCACGGCCCGACCGAGGCGATGTTCGGCACCCCGCGCGACCCGCGGACCGCCGACTACGTCAACGGCCGCTTCGGGTAGTCGAGCGGCACCGCCACGGCGACGTCGGTCGACGGACGGCGACGACCGGGAGGCCCGTCCTGCCCGACCGGTCCGTTACGGTGAGCGGGTGATGCGGCGGGTGACGACGGCAGCGACGACCGTGGCGGTCGCCGCCCTCCTGCTGTCCGGCTGCAGCGCCGGCGGCCCTGCGGACCGCAGCGCCGTCGGCGGTGGGGACGGCAGCGCCGTCGAGGGGTACGTCGAGCCCGGTCGCGGAGCGGCCGAGCGGGTGCGGACCGCCGTCGACCGCGGCGCCACGGTGATCGGCGTCGACGGCGCGGCGCTGTCGGACGACGGGACGCACCTGCTCGAGACGCCCGACGGACTCGGCGACCTCGTGGGCGTCGCTGCGGACGCCGGGGCCACGACCGAGGTGCTCTTCAGCAACTACTCGTCGGCGGTCGGGGACTTCTCGCCCGAGGGGGCCACGGCACTGCTGTCGTCGGTGGCGAACCGCGAGCGCGTCGTCGGGCAGCTCGTCGACCTCGCCGCGGAACTCGGGACGGACGGCGTGCAGATCGACCTCGAGTCGATGCGCGACCAGGACCGCGACGGCCTCGTCGCCTTCGCGCGGGAACTGCGCGCGGCCGTGCACGACCGGCTCGGCGACCGCGCCGAGGTGTCGATCGCGATGATGTCGTCGACGGACCCGGCGGAGTACCGGGACCGGGGCTACGACCTCGACCGGCTCGCCGAGCACCTCGACCGCGTCGTGCTCATGACCTACGACCAGCACGGGCCGTGGGGAGGCCCCGGCACGATCGGCGCGCTGTCCTGGGCGCAGGAAGCGGTGCGGACCGCGGTCGACGGCGGGGTCCCGGCCGAGCGGATCGACGTCGGCGTCGCGGGGTACGGGTACGCATGGGGTGCCGGTTCGGACGCCGCACCGATCCCCGCGGCGGCGGCTGCACGTCTGGCCGGTGACGGCGCGGAGTGGTCGGACCGGACGGGGGAGTGGTCGGCGACGCTCGACGACGGCCGCGCACTGCACTGGTCCGACGCCCGCTCCTACGAGGTCCGGCGGGACCTCGCACGGGAACTCGGCGTGCACGGCGTCGCCCTCTGGTCGCTCAACCTGTCGCCCCTGCCCGCTGACTGACGCCGGCCGCGGAGCGTGGATGCGCACCGGTACCGCGTCGCCCGACCGATCGGGTCTCCCGTCCGCACCGCGCGTTCGGTGACGCATCCTCCGGTCGCTGTCACCGCGTCGATGTAGCATCGCCGCACATCGACCCAGCGGCGAGGAGACCTGCGTGCCGGAGCTGACCCACCAGACCGTCCCGATCGACCGGATCCAGGACGCCGGGGCGGCCATCGTCTCGTCGGTCGCGACCGTGGTGGACGGCAAGCCCGAGGCGATCCGCACGGCGCTGACCGTCATGCTCGCCGAGGGCCACCTGCTCGTCGAGGACGTCCCCGGCGTCGGCAAGACGGTCCTCGCGAAGGCGCTCGGCGCCTCGGTCGGGGGCTCGGTGAACCGCATCCAGTTCACCTCCGACATGCTCCCGTCGGACGTGACCGGGGTGAACATCTACGACCAGTCGTCCGGCACCTTCCGGTTCTCACCCGGTCCGGTCTTCGCGAACGTCGTGATCGGCGACGAGATCAACCGCACCAGCCCGAAGACCCAGTCGGCGCTCCTCGAGGCGATGGCCGAGTCGCAGGTCACCGTCGACGGCGTCACCCGACCGCTCGAGTCCCCGTTCATGATCGTCGCGACGCAGAACCCGGTGGACATGGAGGGCACGTACCCGCTGCCGGAGGCCCAGCGCGACCGGTTCATGGCGCGCATCGCGATGGGCTACCCGAGCCCCGAGGCGGAACGGCGGATGCTGTCCGCCCGCGGTCGACACGACCCGCTGAGCGACCTCCGCCCGGTCGTCGACGTGGACACCCTGCGCTCGATGATCGCCGCCGTCCGCACGGTGCACATCGCAGCCGACGTCGAGGCGTACATCGTCGAGATCGTCCGCGTCACCCGGACGCACCCCGACCTGCTCCTCGGCGCCAGCCCCCGTGCCACCCTGCACCTGGCGCAGGCCGCACGCGCGTACGCGGCCCTCGCCGGTCGCCCGTTCGTCACGCCCGACGACGTCGCCGCCCTCGCGCCGATCGTCCTCGCGCACCGGCTCGTCCCGGTCGCCCGCGGCCTCGGCGGCTCGGCGGAGGACACCGCCCGTGAGATCGTGGTCCGGATCGTCGCCGACACCGCGGTGCCCTTCACCGCCACGCCCGTCCGGTCCTGATGGCGGACCAGCGGCCCGACGCCGGGCGGCTCGCGCGACGCACCGGCGCCGCACGGTCCGCGGTGTCCCGCTACGGCCGGCGGGGTCTCGGGATGCTGCGACGGACGCCCTTCCCACGCCCGACGCCCCGCGGCTGGACGGTCCTCGTGGCCGGGATCGGCCTCGTCGCTGCCGGCCTCGTCACGTCGATGAGCGTCGCCGTGACCGCCGGTCTGCTGCTCGTCGTCCTCGTCGTGCTCGGCGTCGTCACCGCACTGGCCGTGGCGGCGCCGCTCCGGGCCTCCCGGTCCGCGCCGCGCGCCGTCGTGCAGGTCGGCGAGGTCTACCGCGAACGGGTGACCCTGCGCGGCTCCGCCATGCGGTTCGCGCCGCGGTCGACGCTGCTCGTCCGGGAGCAGCTCGACGACCTGTTCGTCAGCACCGCCGAGCCGACGTCGCTGCTGGCGGTCGGACCGGCGTCGCCGCCGGCCGTGCTCGACGTCGAGGCGCTCGCGATCTCCCGCGGGCGCGGCCTCGTCGGCCCGGTGACGGTCCGGGTCGAGGACCCGTTCGGGCTGCTCCGCATCGACCGGCCGGTCGTGTCCGCCGAGGAGGTCGTCGTCGTCCCCGGGTCCGTCCCGCTCGCCGCGCTCGACACCGGTGCGCTCGCCGGGGCCGTCTCCGCCGACGAGGGCCGGGTCGGGCAGGGCGGCTCCGCCGACGACAGCGAACTGCGTCCGTACCGACCCGGCGACCCGATCCGCCGCGTGCACTGGGGGCAGAGCGCGAAGCGTGGCGGTCTGCACGTCCGCCAGACCACCCAGGCGCAGCCGCCGGAGGCCGTCGTCGCGCTCGACGTCCGGCGCGAGGCGTACCAGCAGCTCGGCCGCGACGACCTGGCGGAGCTGTCCGACCTCGGCGGCGACCAGGCCTTCGAGCACGCCGTCGTGGTGGCCGCCAGCGTCGCCAGGGCGCTGTCCGCGCGGACCTCACGTGTCGCCCTGGTGACGGACGAGCCGGGCGGCGACGTGCGTCACAGCGGCGACGCCGGCGGCCTGTCCGAGGTCCTCGTCGGGCTCGCGGACGTGCACGTGCGCAGCGGAGCCCGCGACGTGACCGACGTGCTGCACGGCGTGCGCGGGCGGGACGTGCACGGCATGACGGCCGTCGTCACCGGTCGCTGCACCCCCGAGCAGGCCGCGGAACTCGTCTCCGCCACGAACGGGTCCAGCCGGGGCGTGCTCGTCACGGTCGTCCCGCCGGACCCGGCCGTGCGCGGCGTCCTCGACCGAGCCGGGTGGCGCGTCCTCGTCGTCCCCGTGCCGGGCAGCTCGACGGTGGGGCACGCCCGGTGACCGCCGTCACGACCGCGGACGGACGCCGCCGATGACCGCCACCACCCCGAGTCGACCACGACCGCGGGTCGACGTCCGACAGGTCCTCGACCGGGACGACCGCCGGCACGACGGCCCGGACGCCCGGGTCGTCGCCCTGGCCCCCGTGCCCGTGCTCATCGCGGCCCTCGCGATGCGCCCACTGCTGCAGGGCATCTCGTGGTGGGTGTCCGGCGGCGTCGTCGTGGCTGTGCTCGTCGCCGTCGTGCTGGCCGTCCGCTCCCGCCCCCGCGGTGTCCGGTTCGCCGCCCTCGTCGGCGCGCTCGTCCTCGGCTCGTGCGCGGTCGCGCTCCTCAACGACTCGGCACCGCTCGGGTGGCTCGACCGGGACGGTGCGCTCGGGCAGACGCTGGCGGCGATCCGGCTCAACCCCGCGCCGTTGCCGCAGACCGACGCGATCCGCCTGGTCGTGACCGTGGCGATCGCCTGGGTCGCGGGGGCGTCGCTGTTCCTCGCTGCGATCGCCCCGACGGCGGCGCTCGCGGCCGTGCCCGCGCTCGTGATCCTGCTCGTGCCGGGCATCATCACCGGTGAGGCGCCGGCGGCGTGGCTCGTGGTCCTCACCGCGGTGGCCTTCCTCGCGCTGCTCTGGACCTCGGTCCGCCCGGTGCAGCGGGTGCTGCCTGCCGCCGTGGTGGGCGTGATGGGACTCGTCGTCGCGGTCGGGTTGCCGGCACTCGTCCCCCTCGACTCCGGGTGGCTCTCCGGCGTCACGGGGTCGGTGCGGTCCCCGATCCAGCCGGGCCGTCCGGGCACGCTGCTCGAACTCGGGCAGGACCTCCGCCGGCCGAGCGAGCTCGAGGTGTTCCGGTACCGCTCGGCCGACGGGCGGCCGCAGTACCTCAAGCTCGCGGACCTGGACGAGTTCGGCTCGGGGGACTGGGTCCCGACGGTGACCGACGCGAGCACCGCCGACACGGCCGACCAGTCGCGGTGGGCGGTCGGCGTGAACCCGCGCCTGGCGGGTCGCGCCGACGTGACGGTGCAGATCACCGGTCTGTCGAGCAACTACCTGCCGCTGCCGGCCGGCGCGATGTCGATCGAGTCGAAGTCGACGAACCTCGACCTCGGGCAGTGGCGCTGGTCCGGGGACACGAACACCGTGCGGTCCACGGGCCCGGCGACCGCTCGGGGTGCGACGTACGAGGCGTACGGCGCCTCGGTCTCGGCGAACGCCTACCTCGATGCGGTGGCCGCCTCCGGCCGGCTCGCCCAGGCGGACGGGCGCGGTTTCCGGACCCCGTCGGCGGAGCAGCTCCGGATCGACACCGCGTTGCCGGACGACCTGCCCGCCGTCATCGGCGACACCGCCGCCCGCGTCGAGGGCGGCACGGCGTCCGACTACGAGCGGGCGCGCGCCCTCGAGTCCTGGTTCCGCAGCGGCCTGTTCACCTACTCCGAGACGGCACCCGTCGAGCGGGGCTACGACGGTGACAGCATGGACGTCGTCGCGACCTTCCTGCGCGAGCGCTCGGGCTACTGCGTGCACTTCGCCTCCGCCATGGCCGTGATGGCCCGTACCCTCGGCATCCCGTCCCGCGTCGCCGTGGGCTACCGCGCCGGTGCGGCACGGGAGGACGGCCAGTACACGGTGTCGAACCGGCAGCTGCACTCGTGGCCGGAGCTGTACATCCGCGGCGCGGGTTGGGTGTCGTTCGAGCCGACACCGGAGTCCGACGGCGCAGCACAGGCGGACTCGACCCCGACCTCGACCCCCTCGGCGGTGCCCTCCGAGACGCCCCTGCCCGCTCCGGGTGAGACGACCGCTCCCACGGCGTCGCCGAGCGCCGAGCCGAGCGCGTCCGCGGGTGCGGACGCGGCCGGCGGGACGGGCGGTGGGGGCGCCTCCACGGCCTGGGGCGGGCTCGTCGGGGTGCTCCTCGCGCTGGTGCTCCTCGTCACCCCCGGCGTGCTGCGGGCGTTCCGTCGGCACCGACGCACCGCCGCGGTGGCGGCCGGTCGCGACCCGGCGGTGACGGCCTGGCGGGAACTCCTCGACGACCTCGCCGACCACGGGTTCCCCCCGGCCGCGGCACCACCCGGTGACGCCGCGGCCGCCGCCCGGACGGCGCGCGCGGTGCTCGGACGGCTCCGCACGACGGTGCCGCCGTCCGTGCTGCCGCACCTGCAGACCGTCGTCGACGCGGTCGACCGCGAGCGCTACGCGGCGGGCGGCGCAGTCGACCCGCAAACGCTCCTGACGGCGCTCCGGGAGGCCCGTTCCGCGTCCGACGCGTCGGTCTCCCGCCGGCGGCTGGTGCGTGCACGACTGCTCCCGCCGAGCCTGCTGCCGTCGTCGGCGTGGTCACACGGACGGCCGGTCACCTCGGCCGGATGACCGCCTCGACCATGGCGGCGACGGCGTCGCCCGGGTCCACGCCGTCGAGCGCGGGCGCGTCGAAGACGATCCCGGAGTTCGCCGCGACGAGCAGCGCCGCGAAGGTGTCGAGCGGCATGCCGGGCTCGACGTCCGGGTGCGCGGCGAACCACCGATGCACGAGTTCGCGGACGCCGTCGTGCAGGTGCCGGCGCTGCCGGACGAACTCGGGCATGAACTCGGGGTGCCGGATCGCGTAGCCCCGCAGCTCGGACAGCAGGGCGAACTGGGCGCTCTGGTCGTGCCGACCGAACGCCGCACGGACGGCGTCGCCGACGTCCACGGCCTCGATGTCGACCCGGACGAGTTCCTGCAGCGACCGGAGCACGAGGTTCGTGGCCCGCTGCATGACGTGGGCGACGAGGTCCTCCTTCGACGAGAAGTTGGAGTAGACGGCGCCCTTGCTGAAGCCGGCGGCGGCGGCGACGTCGTCGAGCCGGGCCTCGTGCACGCCCTGCTCGGCGAACACGCGGGCGCCGGCGGTGAGCAGGCGCTCGCGGACCTCGGAGCGGGGTGTGCGCGGGACCGAGGTCGCTCGGTCGGAGCGTGGTCCGGGTGTTCCCGGAGCGGTTGCGTCGGCCATCGGATCCTGTTCCGGGACTCTGCTGGTGCGGGGCGGTCGGCGCTGCCGGTGGTGGTGGCGGTGCGCCTGCGGGCCGGGGAGCCGCGCCGTGCGCCTGACCTCGCGCGGTGCGGTGGCCCCTCGTGCCCGCACGTCACGGGCGAGACCGCCGTCTTCGGGTCACGTCGGTCCGACGTCCGTGAGGGTGCGGCCGGGTCGATACCCGGCGGTCTCGAGTGTACGACGGGTCGGTCGCCGATCCCAGCGGCGGTGTCAGCCCTGGTCGGGGTCCGCGGGATGTGGCGTCTCCGGGTCGGTGTGCACGCTGCCCGCTCCGGCACGGCGACCCGGGCGGCGGAGCAGCCGGACGGCCTCGGGGCGGACGAGTCTGCGGCCCCGACCGCGCCCGCGGCGCAGCAGGGACGCGAGCTGTGACTGCGGCTGCCAGTTGCGGCCGTTCGGCAGACCCCAGCCGCGTCGGACCGCCCCCCAGCGCAGCACGAGCGAGAGCAGGATCGCGACGAGGATCCCGATCGAGGGCGAGCCGAGGTACGACGCGATCACCATCACGGCCGAGGCGGCGACCGCGACGGTGGCGTAGAGCGCGTTCCCGCCGAACACGGCCGGCACCCGGCGGAGCAGCATGTCGCGCATGGCCCCGCCGCCGACCGCGGTCACGGTGCCCATGATGATCGCGGCGGGCCACTCGAGCCCGGCGTCGAAGGTGCGCTGCACGCCGACGACCGCCCAGAACCCGATGACGGCGGCGTCGAGCACGGTGAACAGGCGGTCCCAGGTGCGTTCGGAGAACGACACGAAGAACGCCACGAGCGCGCCGGCGACGGCGACCGGCAGGTACAGCGGGTCGGTCAGGGCGACGGGCGGTCCGTTCTGCAGCAGCACGTCGCGGAGCAGACCGCCCCCGAGTCCCGACACGAACCCGACGACGAGGAACCCGAACAGGTCGAAGTCCATGGTCCGCGCGATCGACCCGCCGAGCAGGGCGGACGCGAAGACCCCGGCGAGGTCGAGCACGTTCGTCACGGCCGCCAGCCCGTCGACGGTCAGCAGGTTCATGGAGACCATCCAACCGCACCTCGAGGGCACCGGATGTGGGAGGGGGTGTCCTCCGCCGTTTCCCTGGAGGCGGAGGACACCCGCACCGCGGGGTCTCGACGGGCGGAACCACCGTCCGGTGACCCGGCGCGATGCATCGCGAGTCGCGACGGGAGCAGCGTACCGCGGCGCGCTGCGGAAACCGACCCCGGTCGACCCGTCCGGTCCGGGGACGGCCGTGGGGCGCGCCTCCCGGCCGCGGACACGGGACGGGCCCTCCCACCGGTGCGGTGGGAGGGCCCGTTCCGTGTCGAGCGGCGTGGCCGGGAGGCCCGTCAGCCGTCCGCGCGGACCGTCGCCTCGCGCGCGGCCCGCTTCCGGCGGACCAGCACCAGCGCGGTGACCCCTGCGAGGAGCAGGAGGGCCGCGGCGAGGGCCGGTCCGGCGATCTCGGCACCCGTGTAGGCCAGGGGCCCACCATCGACGTCGTCGAAGCCGCCACCGGCGATCGGGACCGCGACGAGCCCGCCGTCCGGGTCGGTCGCACCGGGCACGGTCGGGTCCGTCGGATCGGCCGGGTCGGCCGGGTCCGTCGGGTCGGTGCCCGGAGCCGGCACCGGCTCCTCGCCGGGCGCCGGCGCGACGAGCACCGGGACGGTGACGGCGAGCGTGATCTGCTGCCCGTTCGGCAACTCGACCACGAGCGGCTCGTCCGAGGTCTCGACCGCGGCGGCCGCCAGGCGGGCATCCGCGGCCCGCTCGGCGGGCTCACCCGGGGTCGCCGCGCCGGGCTCCGGGACGGTGAAGGTGAGCGAGGCGCGGCCCTGCTCGTCGGTCTTGTCGACCACCGTGGTGTCGATCGGGGCGGACGCGAGCTCCGTCCCGCCGGCCGACACGGACACCGTGCCGCTCTGGTCACCGGCGTTGCTGAAGACCAGCGACGACAGGTCGACGGTCACCTCGTCGCCGGGCTGGAAGCCGCCCTCGGGCTCCGGCGTCGTGGTGACACCGACCGCACGCTGGTCCATCGGCGGCTCGACGGCGTCGTGCGCCGCGAAGTAGTCCGCCTGGGCCTGCAGGTCGACCTGGCCGGAGTCGGCCTTGTCCGTGCCGGCTGCGAAGGCCGCGAAGTTGTCGCCGCCCGTCGACAGGAACGAGTTGACCGTGACCTTGAGGGTGTCGTCGAGGGCGATCGGCTCGCCGTCGAGGGTCATGCCGGTGATGCGCTCCCCGCGGCCCTTCGCGGGGTCGTACGTGTAGGCGAAGCCCGCCGAGACACCGAGCTTGAGGAACGGACGCTCGAGACCGTCCGGTTGCCACTGCTGTTCGAGCGCGTCCTTGATCTGCTGCCCGGTCATGTCCTCGGTGACGAGGGTGTTCGCGAACGGCTGCACGAGGGCGGCCTCCTTGTAGGAGACGCTGCCGTCGGGGTCCCCGGCACCGCTCGACGCGTACACGAGGTCCGTGCGGAGGCCGCCCGGGTTCATGAACGCGACCTGGGAGCCCTGGCGCTCGGTCGCCCAGCGCTGGACCTCTGCGATGTTGTTGCCGAGCGTGGACTCGCCGCCGCGGTTCTCGGTCTTGCCGTCGGACTGCAGCGCGCGCCGCAGGTCACCGGTGATGGTGCCGAGCTGCTCCTTGCCCTTGACGTCGGCGATCGCCTTGGCGTCCGCGACGGTCTTCGCGACCGCGGTGACCGAGGTCGTGTCCGCCGGCGCGGCCGGGTCGGTGTTGACCGGCTTGACCGAGGAGGTGATGCCGGTGAGGGTGCCGTCGGCGGCGACCGTCATGCGGAGGTGGCCGTAGGAGACGCCGTAGGAGCCGGCCTGGATCACCGGACGAGGGGTGCCGTCGGGGCCCGGGATCGAGTGGTTGTACGTCGCGTGGGTGTGTGCGGAGACGATCGCGGAGACCTTCGAGGACACTCCACCGGTGATCTGCCCGAACGCACCGCTGCCGGTCGCGTCGGTGAGGGCTCCGGTCGTGGCGCCCTCGTGCACGAGCAGGACGAGGACGTCGGCCTCGCCGTTCGCCTCGTCGCCGTCGGTGAGTGCGTCGGCGTACCGGTTGACCGAGCTGACGATCGGTGCCATCGCGAGGCCCTCGACACCGCCAGGGCTGACGAGGCCGGGGATGAGCGCCTCGGTGGTCGCGCCGATGAAGCCGACCTTGACACCGCCCTTCTCGACGATGGACCACGGGGTGAAGGCCGGGTCGGTGGTGCCCTGCTTGACGATGTTGGCCGAGATGTACGGCCAGTCCGCCCGGTCCTCGATGCGTCCGGTCAGGTCGTCCTGGCCCTTGTCGAGCTCGTGGTTCCCGATCGCGCTGACGTCGAGACGCATCTGGTCGAGCACGTCGATGGTCGGGTCGTCCTGCTGCACGAAGGAGGTGAACGTCGAGGCGCCGACGTTGTCGCCGACGCTCGCGAAGATCGTGTTCGGGTTGGCTTCGCGCTGCGCCTGCACGACCGCGGCGAGCTTCGCGGCGCCGGCGGCCTTGTCGGCCGTCGTGCCCTCCGACTCGATGCGGCCGTGGAAGTCGTTGACGTCGAGGATGTCGATCGTCGTGTCGCCGACGGCAGTGCCGGTGACGGGCGCTTCGGCCGCGGTGGCCGGGGCGCCGAGCGCGACGAGGACGCCGGCTGTGGCGAGGGCGGTGCCGGCGACGATGCCGTGCCTCCGCCTGGTGGTGGGCGCGGGGGTGTGGGACGGGCTCATCGGTGTGAGGACTCCTGGTGTGGTGGTTCTGCCCCCGGGTGGGGGACACGACCTCCAGAACCTACGAGCACGCACAGGCGACACGCCAGACCCGGGGCGAGCGCGTCACACGGTGTTCAACTCCGTGAAACACCCGCCCCCGTGGCGAGCCGTCAGTCCCGTCCGAGCGCGCCCTTCGCCCGCTCGACGACCTCGGCGGCCATCGCCTTCGCGGAGTCCTTGACGACGTCGAGCTCGACCGGGTCGCCCTTGAGCAGGCTCTTCGCCGTGTTCATGGCGTACTCGGCCGTGATGTGCGGCGGCAGCGGTGGCACACTCCGGCTGACGTAGGCGTCGATGAGGGTCACGCCCTGGTGCGCGAAGGCCCGCTCGACGGCCGCGTCGACCTCGTCGTCGCTGTGCACGGCGATCCCCTGGAAGCCCAGGAGCTCGGCGTACCCGGCGTAGTCCATCGTCTCGACGTCCTGCGAGCCGCGCCACATCGGGTTGCCGTCCTCGGTCCGCATCTCCCACGAGACCTGCCCGAGGTCGTCGTTGTGCATGACCACGATGACCAGCTGCTTGTCCTGCCAGCGGTCCAGGTACTTCTTCACGGTGATGAGCTCGTTCATGCCGAGCATCTGGAACGCGCCGTCGCCGATCGTGCACACCGCGGGGCGGTCCGGAAACGCGAACTTCGCCGCGACGGCGTAGGGCATGGCGGCGAGCATCGTGGCGAGGCGTCCGGACATGTCCCCGCGCATCCCGCGCCGCAGACGGATGTGGTGGCCGTACCAGTCGGCGGTGGTGCCCGCGTCGCAGGTCACCGTGACGCCCTCGGGCAACCGCTCGTTCACCGCGTGGATGACCCGGCGCGGGTTGACCCCGTCGCTGTACGACACCTCGGCCTGGCGGCCCATCTCAGCTTCCCACTCGCGCATCTCGCCGGCGAGCTGCTCCTGCCAGCCCAGGTCCGTCTTCTGCTCGAGCAGCGGGAGCACGGCGTCGAGCGTGGCCCCGACGTCACCCCACATGTTGAGTTCGTTCGGGTAGCGCAGGCCGAGCTGCTCCGGCTTGATGTCGACCTGGATGCCGCGCGCCTGCCCGACCTCCGGCAGGTACTCGCCGTAGGGGTAGTTCGTGCCGAGGAGCACGATCGTGTCGCACTCCTTGATCTGGGTCAGGCTCGGACGGGAGCCGAGCAGCCCGACCTGCTGCGTGTGGAACGGCACGTCGGAGGGGACGACGTCCTTGCCGCGCAGCGCCGTGATGATGCCGGCTCCCGCCTTCTCGGCGGCGGCGAGCACCTGGTCGGCCGCACCCCGGGCTCCCGCGCCGACCAGGAAGGTCACCTTCTTCCCGGCGTTGATGATCTCCGCCATCTTCCGGACGTCCTCGGCCGGCGGGGTGATGCGGGTCGACGCGGGGACGTCGCTCGACCGGGAGACCCAGTGCTCGGCGCCGGGTTCCGACCACTTCATCGCCTGCACGTCGTGCGGGAGCACGATGACGGCGGGCTGCTTCCGGAGCAACGCGGTGCGGAAGGCGGTGTCCACGATGACGCCCGCCGAGTCCGGGGTGGCGATGGTCTCCACGTAGCAGGCGACGTCCGCGAACACCCGCTCGAGGTTCGACTCCTGCTGGGTGAAGGTGCCGACCGCGGCGAGGCCCTGCTGCCCGACGATCGCGACGACCGGCTGGTTGTCCATCTGGGCGTCGTACAGCCCGTTGAGCATGTGGAACGCCCCGGGGCTCGAGGTCGCGATGCAGACGCCGACCTCGCCGGTGAACTTGGCGTGCGCGGTCGCCATGAGCGCGGCGATCTCCTCGTGCGTGGGGCGGATGTACTCGACGCCCTCGCCCTTGCCGTCGGCCTTGCCGAGTGCGCCGTCGAACTCGCCGATGCCGTCCCCGGGGTACCCGTACACACGTGTGACGCCCCACGCCTGGATGCGGTCGAGGACGAATTCGCTGACGTTCTGGCTCATGCCACCAGGGTGCTCGCGGCGGGTCCACGCGTTCTCAGCACCGGGCCTCGCGACCGGTGGCGTCGGCCGCTACTCGGCGGCGATGAGCGGCCGGAGTGCCCGGTGGGCGATCCGGAGGCCTTCGAGGACCTTGACGTCCGTGCCACCCCACAGCGGGTCCTCGTGCTCGACGGACAGCGTGCCCGTGAAGCCGGCCTCGTACAGCCGGTCGACCACGTGCGGCCAGTCGACGACCCCGCGGCCGGGTACCCGGAAGCGCCACCAGCCCATCTCCCACGGGTCCTCGCCCTTGTCGACCTTGCCGAAGAAGCCGTACCGGTTGCGCTGCTCGGGGAAGAGCTCGACGTCCTTCGCCTGCGCGTGCACGATGTGCTCGGCGAACGGCAGGATCGTCTCGACCGGGTCGATGCCGATCCAGGTCAGGTGCGAGGGGTCCCAGTTCAGCCCGAAGCCGAGTCCGGTGACCCAGTCCCAGAGCTCGGGGGAGTACGCGATGTTGCCGGGGTAGCCGTCCGGGTGCCAGCCCTCCATCACGCAGTTCTCGATGATGAGCCGGACGCCGCGTTCGCCGGCGTAGTCGACCAGTTCCGGCAGCACCTGGTCACCGAGGCGCATGTTCTCGCGCACCGACTTCGTCGTGTCGCGGCCGATGAAGGTGCCGACGTACGGCACGCCGAGCAGCTGGGCGGCGTCGACCGCATGGAACAGGTGTTCCCTGACGGCGGCACGGCGGTCCTGGTCCTGGTGCAGGTTGTTCTCGTAGTAGGCCAGGGCGCTGATCTCGAGGCCGGTGCGGTCGAGCAGCTCCCGGGTGGCCGCGGCGTCGTCGTCCGTGAAGGTCGCGACGGGCAGGTGCGCGGCCTCGAAGTCGCGGCCGCCGGTGCCGGGCCAGACGGCGACCTCGAGCCGCTCGTAGCCCTCCGCGCTCGCGAACTCTGCGATCCGGCCGAGGTCCCACCCCGGCAGGCAGGCCGTCAGCATCCCCAGCTTCATCGGATCTCCCTCCAGGCGTGGTCGCCGGCGCTGGCGACCACGGTGTCGATGATGCGCGCCGACCGGGCGCCGTCCGCGAAGGTCGGCAGACCCTCCGGAGCGGTCCCCGAAGTGACGGCGGTGTACGTGTCCGCGACGAACGCGGCGAAGGCGTCGACGTAGCCCTGCGGGTGTCCGGACGGCACGACCGCCAGGCGGCGCTGGTCGGGGGACCCCTGCGACGGGTCGCGGACGACGATCTGCGCCCCGGTCTCGTTGCCGAACCAGGCGGATTCGGGCTGCTCCTGGTCGAACGCGGCCGACCCGAGGGTGCCGTCCACCTCGAACCACAGCCGGTTCTTCCGGCCGGCCGAGACCTGTGAGATGACGACGTTGCCGATGCGTCCGCTACCGGTCCGGAAGGTCGCGACCGCGGTGTCCTCGGTCGTGACCTCGGCGCGTTCGCCGGCGTCGGCGATCGGGTCGGGGTCCGGCGTGCCCGAGAACGACGGACCGGAGGCTGCGGGCCGCGTCGGGTAGACGATGTCCGTCACCGCGCTGACCGAGGCGAACGGCTCACCCGTCACGAACTCGACCAGGTCGCACCAGTGCGACCCGATGTCCGCGAAGGCACGCGAGGAACCGCCCGCGCCGGAGTCGACCCGCCACGAGGAAGCGTCCGAGTCGAGCATCCAGTCCTGCAGGTAGTGCCCGTGCACGGCGAGGACCCGGCCCAGGGCGCCGTCGGCGATGCGCGAGCGGATCTCGCGGACGATCGGGTGGTAGCGGTAGACGAACGGCACGGTCGCGACGACCCCGGCCTCGATCGCCGCACGCTCGAGCTCGTCGGCCTGCTCGGCGGAGACCGCGAGTGGCTTCTCGCACACGACGTTGATCCCGGCGCGGATGACGGCGAGGGCCTGGGGGTGGTGCTGGTCGTTCGGCGTGCAGACGTGCACGACGTCCGGCCGGTCGGCGATCACGGCGTCGAGGTCCTCGTACCCGCGTTCGACCCCGAGCTGCTCGGCGACCTGGACCGACCGGCGGTGTGTGCGGCCGAGCACTCCTACGACGTCGGCACCGGCCGCCCGCGCCGCCCGCACGTGCACGGCGGCGATCATCCCGGTCCCGATCACGGCGACCCGCAGTCGTCCGCTCCGCGGCTCGACCCGCGGTGGACCGGCGAACTGCTGGTCCGTCCCGGGTGCGTGGACGTTGCCCTCTGTCGACATGGTGCTCCCTCGCGCCGTCCCGACGCTCCCGCGCGTCGGCACCGTCACCACCGTACCGGCGGGACCCGGCCGTGCTCGGGAACCGGTGAGTACGGTCTGGGGCATGGCGAGCCTCCAGACCACACTGCTCATCCTCGGAGCCAGCGGCGACCTGTCCAAGCGCCTGCTGCTGCCCGGCCTCGCGACCCTCCTCGAGGTGAAGGAGGACTGGGAGATCCAGCTCGTCGGCGCCGGGGTCGAGGACCTGTCCGACGCGGACTGGAAGCACCTCGTGCACGAGGCCTTCGAGGACGCGCAGGCGTCGAAGAACGAGGAGGACGAGGGCGCGACCGGTGAGAGCAGGCTGTCCCCGCGCCTCCAGGCCGTCGTCGACGCGTCGTCCTACCGCAAGGCCGACGTGACGGACGCCGACGACCTGCGGACGCTGCTCGGCGACTGCCGGCACGACCCCGCGATCTACTTCGCGCTGCCGCCCGCCGTCACCGAGAAGAGCTGCGAGCAGCTGGCGCACCTCGAGCTGCCGGCGCACACCCGTCTCGCCCTCGAGAAGCCGTTCGGCACCGACGCCGAGAGCGCCGAGCACCTCAACGACCTGCTGCACTCGTTCCTGCCGGAGTCACGGATCCACCGGGTCGACCACTTCCTCGGCCGGTCCACGGTGCTCAACCTGCTCGGCCTGCGGTTCGCCAACCGGATCATCGAGCCGCTGCTGTCGTCCCAGCACGTCGCGCGCGTCGACATCGTCTACGACGAGACCCTCGGACTGGAGGGTCGTGCCCGCTACTACGACAAGGCCGGCGCCCTGGTCGACATGATCCAGAGCCACCTGCTCCAGGTGATGGCGGTCGTCGCGATGGAGGCCCCCGCGTCGATCGACGCCGAGGACCTGCGCACGCAGAAGGAACTCGTGCTCCGCGCCGTCCGTCCGTGGGGCGGTGACCCGCGCACCGCGGGCAGGCGGGCGCGCTACACGGCCGGGGCGGTGGGGGACCGGTCGATGCCGTCCTACGCCGACGAGGAGGGCGTGGACCCGTCGCTCGGCACCGAGACCCTGGCGCAGCTGACGCTCGAGATCGCGAACTGGCGCTGGGCCGGGGTGCCGTTCACCCTGCGGTCGGGGAAGGCGCTCGGCAAACAGCGCCGCGAGATCCTCATCACGTTCAAGGACTCGCCGCACGTGCCGAACGGGCTGACCGGAGCGGTGCTGCCGGATCGGCTCTGCATCTGGATCGCTCCCGACGAGATGCAGCTCGAGCTCAACGTGAACGGCCCGGGCGACCCGTACACGGTGGACCACACCGCGCTGACGACGACGTTCAACCCCGGCCGCCTCAGTGCCTACGGCGAGGTGCTCGCCGGTGTCCTGGAAGGGGACGCGACGCTGTCGGTCCGCGGGGACAGCGCCGTGCAGGGGTGGAAGGTCGTGGAGCCGTTCCTCGCTGCCTGGCGGGCCGGGGACGTGCCGCTCGACGAGTACGCCGCGGGCTCGGGCGGACCGGACGACTGGGACAACGTCGACAGCTGAGGTCCGGTGCCGGGCTCGGCGTACGGTCGGGAGACGTGACCACCATCGATGACGTCCTCTCCACCGTCCCCGAACCCGCCGGCGCGGACATCCGCGTCGAGCGCGTCGACTACGTCCACGAGGACGCGCCCCTGCAGGGTGTGCTCGCGAAGGACGCCGCCGTCGCCGGACCGCGCCCCGCCGTGCTCGTCGTGCACGACTGGCACGGGGTGAACGAACACGTCGAGGCGCGGGTGACGATGCTCGCCCGGCTCGGCTACGTCGCCTTCGGCGCGGACGTCTACGGCGCCGGCGTCCGCCCCGCCGACGACACCGCGGCCGAGGTGGCCGGCCGGTTCTACGGCGACAACGCGCTCTTCCGTGCGCGCCTGCTCGCGGGCCTGGACCGACTGCTCGAAGACCCCGACGTCGACGCCTCGCGGGTCGTCGTGATGGGCTACTGCTTCGGCGGCACCGGCGCCCTGGAACTCGCCCGCACCGGTGCCGCGCTGGCCGGGGCGGTGTCGTTCCACGGCGGGCTCATCACGCACGACCCCTCGGACGCGCACGAGGTCCGCGCGAAGCTCCTCGTGCTCACCGGCGGGTCCGACCCCGTCGTTCCGGACGAGGCCGTGCACGCCTGGCAGGACGAGATGCGCGGTGCGCCCGAGGTCGACTGGCAGGTCGTCACCTACGCCGACGCGATGCACGCCTTCGCGGTGCCCGGCACCGATGCCCCCGACCACGGCGCGCAGTACCAGGAGCGTGCGGACCGCCGGTCGTGGCGGGCGCTGCAGGTGTTCCTGGCCGAGGTGTTCGACGAGGAACCGACGCTCGCCTGACCGCTGGCGACACGCCGACTGCGCGGGCGGACAGTGCTCGATTGGCGCTGCGACCGGAGCTGTTGTAGAGTCTTCCACGGCTCGCAAGGGCCACGCGCTCGTAGCTCAATGGATAGAGCATCTGACTACGGATCAGAAGGTTGGGGGTTCGAGTCCCTTCGAGCGCACAGTACCGCACCACCACGAAGGCCCCGGAGATCATCTCCGGGGCCTTCGTCGTCCTCCCCGAGTGACACTGGATCGACCCCCACGGCGACCGGGCTAGACGGGGAGCATGCCCGAAGACCTCGACCACACCGTCGCCCCGATCCTCGACGCCCTGCGGGACCACCACGCGGTGAACCGGTACAGCTTCTCGCCGCCCGGGCACCGCCAGGGTCGTGGCGTGGACACCGAGACCCTGTCGGTGCTCGGCACGGACCCGTTCCGCAACGACGTGCTCGCGAGCGGCGGCCTCGACGACCGGACGTCGTCGAACGGGTACCTCGCGCGCGCCGAGGCCCTGATGGCCGACGCCGTGGGAGCGGATCGCGTCTTCTTCTCGACGTGCGGGAGCTCCCTGTCCGTGAAGGCGGCGATGCTCTCGGTCGCGGGCATCGAGGGGGGCATCCTGATGGGTCGCGACGCCCACAAGTCGGTCACGGCGGGACTGGTGTTCTCCGGGCTCCAGCCGTACTGGGTGGAACCGCGGGTCGACGCCGACCAGGGCATCTCGCACCCGCCGTCGGCCGAGGACTACGCCGCGGTGTGGGACGCCCACCCCGACGCGGCTGCCGCGGTCGTCGTCAGCCCGACGCCGTACGGGACGTGCGCCGACATCGAGGGCATCGCCGCGGTCTGCCACGAGCGCGGCAAGCCCCTCATCGTCGACGAGGCGTGGGGTGCGCACCTGCCGTTCTCCGACCAGCTGCCCACCTGGGCGATGAGCGCGGGCGCGGACGTCTGCGTCACGAGTGTGCACAAGATGGGGCTCGGGTTCGAGCAGGGCTCGGTGTTGCACGTGCGTGGTGACCTGGTCGACCACGACCACCTGTGGGCCTGCGCGGACATGCTCATGACGACCAGCCCGAACGTGCTCGTCTACGCCGCGATGGACGGCTGGCGGCGACACATGGTGCAGGACGGTGCCGAGCGGATCGCGCGTGCGATCGAACTCGCGGACCGCACCCGGGAGCGCATCGACGGCATCGACGGGATCAGCGTGCTGCACGACGAGCTGCTGCACGCCGAGGCGTCACACGAGCTCGACCCGATGCGCATGCTGCTCGACATCCAGCCGCTCGGGATCACCGGGTACCACGCCCTCGACTGGATCCGGCAGCACCACCAGATCGATCTGGGGCTGTCCGACCACCGGCACCTCGGGATCGACATCTCGGTCGCCGACGACGACTTCACCACCGACCGGCTCGTCGACGCGCTCGAGGCCCTCGCCGCCGCTGCACCCGGACTCGACCAGGACCCTCCGGTACGGTTGCCGGACCGCTCGGGCATCCTGCTCGAGTCGGTGGTCACGCCGCGCGAGGCGTTCTTCGCCCCCGCCGAGCCCGTCCCGGCAGCGGAGGCGGTGGGACGCATCGCGGCGGAACAGGCGACGCCCTACCCGCCCGGCATCCCCGCGTACGTGCCGGGGGAGCGGCTGACCGCCGAGGTGGTCGACTACCTGCGGAGCGGGCTCGAGGCCGGCATGGTCCTGCCGGACCCGACCGACGGCAGCCTCGGCACGATCCGCGTGATGCGTGACGTCCGGTAGTGGCTGGGAGGCCCGGGGGATCCCCCGGCACCGCACCCGGCCTGGTCTTCACCCCGGCCACGCCTCGAGCCGCCACGACCCGTCCGACCGCCGCTCGTAGGCGAGGCGGTTGCTCGGCCCGTCCGTCGCGCCCCGCCAGAACAGCATCCGCCGCGGGGTCACCGCGTACCCGCCCCACGTCGTCGGCGGCTCGAGCGGGCGCTCGCCGCGCTCGGCGTCGAACGCCGCCCATCGCTGCCGGCGAGCCGCGGCGGTCTCGGCCGCGAGGTCGGTGTCGTTCACCCAGGCGAGCACCTGCAGATACCGGGTGCGTGCGGAGTAGGCGAGCCGGGCCTCCCGGTCGGTGACCGGCGCGACGTCGCCGGTGACGACGAGCTGGCGCGCCGCCTCCGGCCAGACGATCGTCACGCAGGCCCGAGGAGCGGCCGCCAGTTCGGCCGCCTTCCGGCTCCGGGTGTCGGTGTGGAAGTGCAGGCGCTGTCCGTCGAACCGGGACAGCAGGACGGTGCGGGCGGACGGGTAGCCGTCCAGCCCGATCGTCGACAGGGTCATCGTCGGCCCCGGTGCCGATCCGTCGGCCGGCAGCCAGGCCGCGGCGAGCTCGAGCGGGTCCGCGGGCGACGGTCCGTCGACGGCTGCCGTGGCCTGGCCCGGCAGCGTGGTCACCGCGGACCGGCGGGGTCGAAGCGGGCGATCTCGTGCAGCGAGGCCACCGCCTCGGCGAGGGAGTGCTCCCACAGTGCGGCGCCGTAGGACCGGGAGGCGCGGGTCGCGTCCCCGACGACCCCGGCCGGCCCGAAGTCGTCCGACAACCAGCCGAACGACACCGGGCCGCCGTTGAACGCGATCTTCTCGAAGTCCGCCAGGTGGTCCGGCACCCACCGGTCGGCGAGCGTCATGTCGACGAGGTCCGGGCGCAGGTGCAGGATCATCGACGTCTCGGCCGCTCCGCCGTGGATGCCGAGGCCGCGTTCGTCGGCGTCCTCGCCGTCCGGCCCCGGCACGCGGGCCAGGGTCGGCATGAGGAACGTCTTCAACCCGGAGCGCTTCCGGATCTCGCGGAGGGCGACCTGCAGCAGGGCCGCGTTCCCGCCGTGCCCGTTCGCGAACACCAGCGTGCCGGCGCCGGTCAGCGCGACGGCCCGCCCGATCTGCACGACGGTGTCGAACATCGTGTCGGCGTCGAGCCAGACGGTGCCGGGCGCCCAGCTGTGCTCGTCCGACTTCGTGAACGCGAGCGTCGGGAGCTGCCAGACGTCGAGTCCCTCCGCTGCCGCTCGTTCGACCGCGGCACCGCCGATGTGGTCGGCGAGCAGGAAGTCGGTGAGCAGCGGCAGGTGTGGGCCGTGGTGCTCGACGGCCCCGGTCGGCTGGACGACGATCGTGTCGGCCGTGAAACCGGCGGCGACGGCCGGTCCGGAGAGTTCGGCGAGCTTGCGGGTGCCGGTGGACGTGCCGACCGCGCCGCTCACTTGCCGAACCCGGGGACGGCGGGCTGCGCGGACGCCGTCGACCCACCGGAGTGCACGAGCGACGGGTCGATGACGTGCCCGGGGTTGAGCAGCCCGTCCGGGTCGGTGCGCTGCTTGAGGGCGAGCAGCTCCTCCACCCCGTGGTCGACGTAGTACTGGTGCGGGCTGTGCACGCGGACGCCGAGGTCGCGGAGCAGCGGGTACCCGGCGTAGACGTCCTCGGCGCCGGTGTAGGGCGCGGTGAGCATGCCGATCGGACCGAGGTGCGCCGCCTCGATGTGCAGCATGCCGCCGGGGTACACGGCTTCGACCTCCGCGATCCGGTCGATGAGCGCCTCGCCGCCGACCTCGACGTGGAAGTACTCGGTGTCGGGCGTGTTCCGCTTCAGCCACCAGATCGGGTGGTTGTAGGACAGCATCGACACCTTCGTGGTCTGCTGCAGTCCCTCGCGGACGTCCTCGACCGTGCCGCCGGCCAGGCCGATCAGGTCGCGCGCCTCGTCGAGCGTGACCGCGTCGATGATGCCGCGGAGGCTGGCACGGCCGGCGACGATGGCGGCGTCGGTCGGCAGGGTGGCGGCGACCTCGGTGCGGTCGGCGCTGACGAGACGCGGCACCGGGGTCAGTCCGCGGAGGGTGCGCACGGCTGCGAGCGCCTGCTCGAACGTCGGGAACGACGCGTACAGGGCCCGCCAGTCCTGCAGCGGTTCGAGTCGGACGGTCGCGCGGGCGATGACCCCGGCCGTGCCGTACGTGTGCACGAACGGCTGCGCCTCCTCGCCCTCGACGTGGCGCAGGCCGGGCTCACCGGGCAGCGCGATGTCGAGCGCCGTGACGAAGCCCTGCCAGTTCGATCCGTGCGCGATCGACCCGGTGCCCCCGGAACCGCCCGACAGGAACCCGCCGATGGTCGACTGCGCGGTGGACGGGTACATCCAGAGCTGCTGCCCGGCGGCCGCGGCGGCCTGTTCGAGGGCGACCATCGACGTGCCGGCCTCGGCCGTGATCCAGCCGTCGCCGACCTCGACGACGGCACGGGCGCGGGAGGTGTCGAGCACCAGGCCGCCGTGCAGCGGGATCCCTTGACCGTAGTTGCCGGTGCCCTTGCCCCGGGTGGTCACGGGGACGCCGTGTCGGACGGCGGCCTGCAGGGTGGCGGCGATCTCGTCGGCGCTCGCGGGGGAAGCGACGAGGTCCGCGAGCCCGAGCGGCAGCTGCTCGCTGAGGATCGGGCTCATTGTCGCCTCGTCGACGGAGGCGCGTGTGCGCGTCCGTTCGTCGGCGCTGACCCCGCGCTCGCCGAGGAGGTCGACCAGTTCGGTGCGGAGTGCCTCGAGTGCGGCGGGCGGGACGGGGTCGGTGGGCACGGCGGTGGGGGTGACGGTGGTCATGCTGGCTCCTGGTGCGCTGCTGCTGACGGACGGTGTGGCGGACGGGAGGCGGCGGGCGGTCGTGCGCCGCGCCTCCCGTCCGGTGGGTGGCCGGCTAGAAGCCGAGCGAGATCGAGTCGTCCAGGAACTCGTTCGTGTACAGGTCGGAGGGGGCGAGGTCCTTCTTCATGCTCCCGCCGGAGCCGGAGAAGACGGGCGTGGCCTTCTCGATGAAGTCGGCCATGCGCTGCTCGTCCATGTCGCCGACGTAGCCGTTGTCACCGTCGGTGGCGATGCCGCGCTTCTGCATCTGCTCCGCGGCGAAGGCGCCGACCTTCGAGTCGTAGGTCCAGCCGTTGTTGTACTGCTGGACGAGCTGCGTGATGAGGTCGTTCGTCGCGGCGGGCGACTCCAGGTAGTCCACGTCGGCCTGCTGCATGACCGGGACGAGCTCCTCGAGGCACGGCTCCAGCTCGGACATCTGGTCGGAGCGGACCGACATCGTCTCGGGGTAGGGGTTCCAGCCGGTGCTCGAGATGAGGGCCGACTCGACCTTCTTGCCCCAGGCGGCGACCTGGTTCTTGTACACGTACGGCTCGGCGGTGGCGAAGCCCTGCTGGGCGTCCTTGCCGCCGGCCGAGACGAACTTCGACGGGGTGCCGTCGTAGCTGCCGTCGAGGACGCTCTTCGGCAGGATGCCGGACTGCTCGAGGTACGACATGTAGGCGGCGTCGTTGAAGTAGCGGACCACGCCGTCGTTCTCCTCGAGCGCCTTGCCGAGGCTCTCGATGCTGTCGACGTCCGGGTACGTCGCCGGGTCCCACATGATCGCCATCGGGGACTGGTCGTTCTCGGCGAAGACCGCCGTCGTGGGCAGCTCGCCGGAGAACATGACCGCTTCGTCGGTGGAGACGTAGCCGAGGGTGATCGACTCGTCCTGGTACATCTGCGAGCTGACCTTCGAGTAGCCGATGGCCGGGCCGCCGGCACGGATCTCGAGCTGCACCCCGGTCGGCTTGCCGTTCGCGACCAGGTCGCCCGTGACGGTCTTGCCGGAGGCGTCGATCGCCGGGTTCGCGCCGAGCATCTGGTACAGGTGGCCGTGCTCGCCCTCCGGGTTCCAGTCGGTCTGGACGACCACGGTCGCGGGGCAGACGTCGGAGAGGTCGACGGCCGGGCCGGTGGCCGCGCTCGTCGCGGCGGTGGTGGTGGCGCTCGTCGCCGAACCGCTCGCACAGCCGGTCAGGGCGATCGCGGAGACGGTGAGGGCGGCGGTGACAGCGCCGAGTCGGGTGGTGGTGCGCATGGAGGCTCCGTTCGTGGTGCGGGTCTCGTGGTGCTGGGGCGGGTGCTGTGGGAGGGAGGGGAGGTGGAGCGGGTCGGGGTCGGCGTCGGATGCCCGCCGTCGGGTTCAGCCGAAGTCGTGCCAGCGGCCGACGACCAGCCGGCCGAGCAGGCCGAAGACGAGGAAGACGGCGACGCCGTAGAGCGAGGCGATGATGATGGTCGCGTAGAGCTCCGGCCCCATCAGCCGCGATGCCGTCACCTGGATGAGGACGCCGAGCCCGGGGTTGCCGCGCTGGAAGAACTGGTCGCCGACGATCGCGCCGATGACCGACAGGCCGGCCGAGGTCCGGAGCCCGACGAAGATCGACGGCAGCGCGGCGGGCACCTGCAGCTTCACCAGGCGGGCGAGCCGGCTGGCGCGCTGCAGGCGGAAGAGCTCGTGCTGCGCACGGTCCGCCGACTGCAGCCCGAAGAGCGTGTTCGACACCATCGGGAAGAGCGCGATCATGACCGTGACGATGACCCGACTGGTGAACTCGTAGCCGAACAGGGCGCCGATCAGCGGCACGAGCGCCAGGATCGGCACGCACTGCAGCACGACTGCGTACGGGTAGAGCGAGTTCTCGAGCCACTTCGCCTGCGCCATCGCCATCGCCCAGAGGACGCCGATGACGATCGCGAACGCGAGCCCGGTGAGCGAGACGACTGTGGTGCGGCCGAGGGCGAGCCAGAGGTCGCTGCCGAACGTCGAGGGTGCGCCGTTCATCCCGGTCGGGGCGACGATCGCCGTGAGCACGAGGTGTGGGTACGGCACGAGGAACGCCAGGCCCCGCACGTGGTCGTAGTAGGCGGCCGCGGCGTACCAGAGGCCGATGAGCACCGCGAGCACGACGACGGGCTGCCACCAGGTGACCGACCGGCGGGAGCGCGGCGTGGAGCGGCGGGCGGTGGCGCGTGCGGTGCGGGCGTCCGCGACCTCCTGCAGCGTGACCATCAGCGGTGTCCTTCCCGGAGTGCGTGCGAGACCTCGCCGACCAGTTCGGCGAACTCGGGGGTGAAGCGGATGTCGGGGTCGCGCGGCATCGGGAACGGCACGTCGAACCGGCCGACGATGCTGCCCGGTCGGCCGGACATCACGATGACCTCGGTGGACAGGTAGACCGCCTCGGACACGGAGTGCGTGATGAACAGCCCGGCGAACTGCTGCTCGACGAACAGGCGGAGGAGCTCGTCGTTGAGGCGCTCGCGGGTGATCTCGTCGAGGGCGCCGAACGGCTCGTCGAACAGGAACAGCTCCGGGTCGAGCGTCAGCGACCGGGCGAGCGAGACGCGCATCCGCATGCCGCCGGAGAGCTGCTTCGGCAGGTTCGACTCGAAGCCGTTCAGCCCGACCAGGTCGATCGCGTGCGCCGCCTTCGCCGCCCGCTCGGCCTTCGGCACGTCCCCGAGCTCGGCGAGGAGCTCGACGTTCCCCTGCACGCTCCGCCACGGCAGCAGCGTGGCGTCCTGGAAGACGTACCCGATCCGGTCGGCGGTGACCCCGGCGGTGCCGTCGGAGGCCGTCTCGAGTCCGGACGCGATGCGGAGGAGCGTCGACTTGCCGCAGCCGGAGGGGCCGACGACGGAGACGAACTGGCCGCGGTCGACGGTCAGGTCGACGCCCTGCAGGGCGATCGTGCCGTTCGGGAACGTCATCTCGACGTTCCGGAAGTCGAGCAGCGTGTCCGTCGCGGTGACGGGGGCTGGGGCGGTGGTGGTCACGGCTACCTCGTGTTCTCGTGCATGGTCGTGCGCGGTCAGGGAACGGGGACGGGTGCGGGCGTGGGCACCGGAGACGCCGCGGTCCGGGCGGGAGCGGCGACGGTGCGGTGCACCTCGGTGCGGGCGACGAGTCGACCGCGGGACAGGACGATCCGGTCGGCGGGGGCGTTCGCGACGGCGTCGGTGACGCTCGTCGCGGCGACGGCGAGCAGGTCGGCGCGTGCCCCGACGACGGGACCGGCGGCCGGGAGGCCCAACACGCTCCGGGCGGCGACGCTCACCATCGCGTACGCCTCGTCCGGCGTCAGGTGCCCGGCCGTGACGAGGAGGGACGCGGTCTCGAGGGCGTCGCTGCGGCCGACCGGGTTGAACGGGTCGCGGACGTTGTCGGCGCCGGCGGCCACCCGGACCCCGGCGTCGAGGAGCGCCCGGATCGCGGTCAGGCCCCGCGGCGTCGACACCGGGTGCTGCCACCCCTGCAGGTAGAGGTTCGTGATCGGCAGCGTGATGACCCCGACGTCGGCGGCGGCCACGTCGGCGACGACCTCGGCGAGGCGCTCGGGGTGGAGGGTGCCGAGCCGGACGCAGTGCCCGGCGGAGTACTGCCGGTCCCGCGGCCAGTCGCGGACCACCCGGGCGTAGTGGTCGAGGGTGACCGGTCCGTCCAGGCTCTCGTCAGCGTGCAGGTCGACCCCGAGGCCACGACGGTGCGCGATGGCGAGGAGTCGGTCGACGTCGGCCAGGGGGTCCTCGGCGAGGTGCGGGGCGCCACCGACCAGGTCCACGCCGAGGTCGAGCACTGCCTCGACATGCTCGTCGGGCGCGAGCGGTCCGGCCAGGGCGACGAGTTCGATGTCCATGAGGTCGGCGAGCTCGTCGCGGACCTGCACGAGTGCCTGTGCGCCTCGGAGACTGTCGGCGACGCTCGCGGCACCGCCGTCGCTCAGGACGTCGACGTGGGTCCGGACGGCCGTCGTGCCGGCGGCGAGCATCGCGAGTGCCTGGGTGCGCGCCCGCTCGGCGATCTCGTCGACGGTCATCGTCGTGGCGTGTGCGGCCCAGGCCGCGATGGCGGAACCGAGGTCCCCGAGCGGCGGTCGGATCCGGTCCGCACTGAGGGCCTTGTCCAGGTGCGCGTGTGGTTCGGCGGGAGCGGGGAGGAGCAGGCGTCCATCGAGGTCGAGCGTGTCCGCGTCGTCGGCCGTGAGCGTGCCCGCCGGGGCCACGTCGCTGACGGTGTCGCCGTCGATCGCGACGTCCACGAGGCTCCCGTCCGGCAGCAGCGCGGACCGGAGGAGGGCGACCCGGCGCGGCAGTGACGACTCCATGGGACCCTCTCGATCGTGTGTGACAATGTTGATCGCATCAACATCTCCGATGCTAGGACGGCCGTGTTTCCCTCCGGTTTCGCGCTGGTTGCCGCCTGTGACGAGATGACGTGCACGGAACGCCAGCCCCTCCCGTCCCCGATCGGAGCGCGATGCCCACCGAACTCACCGACGCCGACCCGGCCACCGCCGCTCCGCTCGAGCCCGCCGATCCCGGCGCCGACCGCGTCGTCGACGAGCAGGCCCGTCGGGTCGGCGCGCACGTCCGGACGCTCCGCCGGGCAGCACGGATGACGCTCGTGCAGCTGGCCGAGCGCACCGGGCTGTCACACCCCTTCCTGAGCCAGGTCGAGCGTGGACACTCCCGCGCGAGCATGGTGTCGCTCGAGAAGATCGCCGGCGCGCTCGACACCACGCAGGTCGCCCTCCTCGCCGCCGGGGCGCCGTCCCGTCAGGAGCCCGACGACCGACGCCCCGAGGTGCTGCGCTCCGGCGAGGGTGCCCGCGGGCCGTTCTCCAGTGGCGAGGCCCGGCTGCTCGTGCACGCCGGGCCGCACGCCTTCGAACCGCTCGAGTGGAAGGGCGACAACACCGAACCCGGCGAGTACTTCGAGCACCACGAGGACGAGTTCGTCACCGTGCTCGCCGGCGACGTCCTGCTCGACCTCCGTGGCCAGGACGTGCTCCGGCTCGGCCCCGGCGACTCGGCGTACTACCGCGGCGGGACCGGGCACCGATGGTGCAGTGCCGACGGCAGCGCGTTCCACATGATCGTCGTCAAGGAGACGCCGCGGTCCGGAGCCGGCGCATGAGCGCGGGCATCAGCAACGGTGCGTTCGGCTCCGCCGTGGCACCGGCGGAGGCCCGACACCGGATGCGCATCGCGGCGCGGCAGCAGGTGGCCGCTGCCGTCGTGACGCTCGACCTCGCCCCGCTCGACGCGGCGCCACTGCCCGCCTGGGAGCCGGGAGCCCACATCGACCTGCAGGTCGCGCCCGGCACGGAACGGCAGTACTCGCTCGTCACCACGACGGCCGACGGGCACTGGCGTGTGGCGGTCCTCCGTGAGTCGGCCGGTCGTGGCGGATCGGTGGCCGTGCACGACGTGCTCCGCGTCGGCGACGCGGTCATCGTCGGCGGCCCGCGGAACCACTTCGGCTTCGACCCGGGGCGTCCCGCGGTGTTCGTCGCCGGCGGGATCGGGATCACCCCGATCAGCGCGATGATCACCGCAGCCGAGCGGGCCGGCACCCCCTGGGAGCTGCACTACGCCGGGCGGGCCCGCGACCGGATGGCATTCGCCGACGACCTCGTCGCGGCGCACCCGGACCGCGTCACGCTCGCCGTCGCGGACGAGGGTCGCCGTCTCGACGTCACCGCGCTGCTCGCCGGACGGAGGGACGCCGTCGTCTACTGCTGCGGCCCCCGCGGTCTCATGGACGCGGTCGAGGCCGCCGCCGCGCACTGGCCGGTCGGCAGCGTGCGGGTCGAACGGTTCGAGCCCGCCGCGGACCTCGACGCCCCGGGTGAGGCGTTCGAGGTCGAGCTCACCCTCACGGGCACGACCGTCACCGTCCCCGCCGACCGGACCCTGCTCGAGGTCGCGGAGGACGCCGGAGCGTTCGTGCTGTCGTCCTGCCGGGAGGGCACCTGCGGCACGTGCGAGACGCCCGTCCTCGAGGGGTCGGTCGACCACCGGGACACCGTGCTCAGTCCCGCGGAGCAGGCCGACGACCGCACGATGATGGTCTGCGTCAGCCGCGCGGCGGCGGGGTGCCCGCGCCTGGTGCTGGAGCTCTGACCGCCGGACGGGAGGCCCGGATCCGGACGTGATCCGGGCCTCCCGTCCGGTGCACGGTCGCTTTGTCAGGGGCGCTCGGTGTGGTCGAGCGGGGCGCCGGTGAGCGCCGACAGGCGCTCCAGGCCGGCCTGCTCGACGAGCTGGCGGGCCAACGGACGGGCGCGCGCCACCGCCTCCCGGACGTCGACGCGGGTGACCTCGAAGTCGGCCAGGCTCAGCTCGCCGTCGACCCAGACGTCCTTCACCTCACGGCTGCCCGCGACGAACACGACCGCCTGGAACGGGTCGTGCACGTTCGCGAGGGTCGGGCTCTCGCCGTCGAACACGACGAGGTCGGCACGCTTGCCGGGCTCGAGCGAACCGATCTCGTCGTCCATCCGCAGGGCCCGGGCACCGCCGATGGTGCCCATCTCGAACGCCTCGCGCGCGCTCATCGCGGTTGCCTGCAGGTCGCGGATCCGGGCGAGCAGTGCCGCGGTCTTCATCGCCTGCAGGAAGTCCTGCGAGTCGTTCGACGCCGGACCGTCGACACCGATCCCGACCGGGATGCCGAGGGCGCGCAGCTCGGCGACCGGGGCGATGCCGCTCGCCAGGATGCCGTTCGCGACCGGGTTGTGCGCGACGCCGACGCCGTTCGCCGCGTACGTCTCACGGTCCTCCCGGTCCATCCAGACGCTGTGCGCAGCGATGACCGGGACGCGGAACATGCCCGTCGCCTCGGCGTGCCCGACGACCGTCTTGCCGGTGCGCTGACGGGCGGCGGTGACCTCCTCCCGGACCTCGTGCACGTGCACGTGGATGCCGTGGCCGCCGTCGACCGCGTAGTCGATGTGCTCCTGCCAGGCCCCGTCCGAGTACCGGCCGATCGACGACATCCCCACCCGGAAGGTGCTGTACCGGCTGGCGTCGGCGGCCTCCCGCAGGGCGTCGAACTCCTCGAGGATCGGTGCCGGACCGAAGCCCCGGTCGACGTCCCCGCTGCCGAACGACACGACCCCGCGCAGTCCCAGCTCCTCGAGCGCCTGCACGACCCCGGGTGTCGCCGGCTCGCCGGGGATCGGGTCCGAGCAGAACATGTCGTTCGCTGTCGTGACCCCGCTCCGGAGCATCTGGATGCCCTGCAGCATGGTGCCCGCGTACGCCTTGTCCCGCGTCATCACCGGGTTCACGTGCGAGATGAGCGCGTTCAGCCACTCCCACAGCGTGTACTGCGAGCCGATGCCCGTGATGAGTCCCTCGCTGAAGTGCCCGTGCGTGTTCACGAAGCCGGGCGTGACGATGTCGTTCGCCCCGCCGCGGACGGCCGTTTCCGGGTGCGCGGCCGACAGTTCGGCGTAGGTGCCGACCGCGGCGACCCGGTCCCCGTCGAGGAGCACCGCGCCGTCCCGGATCGCGGACGGGGTCTCGGAGGTCTCGGGGGCGGCGGTCAGCACCCACCCGCCACGGATCAGGGTCTGGGTCATGGGGAGAACCTAGGCACTCGGTGTTTCGCGGGTGTTCCCGCCGGGTTTCCCACCGGTGTTCGCGTGCACCGTCGGAACCCGGCTCGAGGTCGCTCTCGCCGCAGCGCATGCCACCGTCACGAGCCGGAAACACCGCCCTGCTACAAACGCTGCATGCTCACCGTCACCGGCGCACACCGTGTCCTCGTCGACCCGCGTACCGAGCGTGACGGCGACGTCGTGGTCGACGACGGCAGTGCGGTCGCGACGACCCTCGACGCCTCGGGATGTGTCGTCACCGCCGGCCTCGTCAACGCGCACCACCACCTGCTGCAGACCGCGTTCCGGACCCTCCCCGGGACCCGTGGTGTGCCGATGGCGGACTGGCTGCCCACGATGGCCGGTGCGTACGGCCGGGTGGGCCACGACCCGGAGCTCTACGGACTGGCCGCGGCCGTCGGGGCCGCGGAGGGCCTCCTGTCCGGGGTCACCACCGTCGCCGACCACCACCTGAACTGGCCGACGGACGCGACGGCGGCGGACACGGTCGCGCTCGCCGTGGCCACGGTGGACGCCGTCCGCGGGCTCGGCGGGCGGCTGGTGTTCGTCCGGGGGAGCGCCCGGGACGACCCCGACCGTGCGGCCGCGTCGGCGGACGCGATCGTCACCGGACTGCTCCACGAGGACGCGGTCGGTGGCGTGGACCCCGACGGACGACTGCAGATCGCGGTCGGTCCGGCGGGCGTGCACTCCGACGGCGAGGCGACGTTCCGTGCGCTCGGCGAGGTCGCTGCTCAGCACGGTCTCCGTCGTCGCACCCAGGCCAACGAGCAGGTCGACACCGTCATCGCCCTCGAGCGGTACGGGCGACGACCGCTCGACCTGCTCGAGGCGTGGGGCTGGCTCGCGCCCGACGTGACGATCGCCCACCTGTGCGACGTCACCGACGACGAGACCGCCCGCCTCGCGGCCGCCGGGGTCACGGCCACACACGCGCCGGGATGCGACGTGCCGATGGGGTGGGGGATCGCGCCGGTCGCTCGGCTCCTCGCCGCGGGCGTCCCGGTCGGCCTGGGCACCAGCGGTGGCGGCAGCAACGACGCCGGGCACCTGCTCGCGGACGCCCGCCTGGCGATGCAGGTCTCCGCGCTCGTCGGTCCGCAGCTGCCCGCGCGTCAGGTGCTCGGCATGGTGACCGAGGGCTCGGCCGTCGGTCTCGGACGGCCGGAGCTCGGGCACCTCGGCGCCGGATCGGCCGGGGACCTCTGCGTCTGGGACGTCTCCGGGGTCGCGGACGCCGGGGTCGCCGACCCGGTCGCGGGCCTCCTCTGGGCGTCCCCGGGGCGACGGCCCCGGCACGTCGTGGTCGGTGGCCGCGTGGTGGTCCGGGACGGGAGGCTCGTCTCGGCGGACGAGGGCGAGCTGGCGGCCCGCCTCCGGGAGCGCTTGGCGCGGACACCCGCCTGAGGCGCGGAGTCGGCCTCGTTCAGTGCGGCACGGCGACCGACGACTGGATCGCCCGGATGGTGACGGCGAGGGTGCCGGTCGCCAGGAGCCCCGAGCCGAGTGGGCCGGACGTGTCGGTGCCGAGCAGGGGGAGCCGTCGGAGGGCGTCGCGGGCCGGCGGCTCCAGGTGCGCGAGCTGCCACGCGACCTCGTCGTCGTCCGCTCCCGGGCGGCTGTGGCCGGCGGCGCGGACGGCGTACGCCGCTGCCCCCAGCGCATGCGCTCCCATGTGCGCGACGCCGGACGCCTGTCCCGCGGCGAAGGCTGCCGCCCTCGCTGCCGGATCCCGGACGGGCGCAGCCGCGCGGCCCGTCTCGAACCGGCGGCGGATCATGTCGGCCGCGTCGACCTCCCCGCGACTGAACGCCCGCGTCCGCGCGATCCCGTCTCGTGGGCGGGTGTCCTCCGGCGCCACGGCTCCGAACAGGGGGAGCACCCGCTCGGCGCAGTCCGCCGCCCAGGCGGCGAGGAGTCGACGGTCGCCGAGGTCGAGCGTCTGCGCTGAGGCCATGAGGGCACCCTGGCACAGGTCGCGTCCGGTCGGTCCTCCCGTGGTTCCACAATTCGCGCATCTCGGTGGGTGAGGTGCGCGGATTCGGGAACCGGGAGGGGCGGTGGCGGTGTGTCGTGGAACCGGGGCGTGCTCGGGTGGGGACGCGAGGACGCCGCCCCGCGGGTGCGGGGCGGCGTCCTGGTGGTGGTGCTGCGCGTCTGGTGGACGCGGGGTGTTACTTGATCTGGGCGGTGATGGTGGCGGTGCCGACCAGGAGGCCGCCGGTGACGGCGTCGGTCTTGAAGGTGTCGTTGAGCAGCTTCGCGGCGTCGTCGGAGATGTGGACGGTGGTGCCGGTCAGGATCGCGTTGTCACCCTCGAGCTGGAGGGGCTTGAGGGAGCCGCCGTGCAGCTCGAACAGGAACGCGTTCGGCGCGGCGACCTCACCGTTGACGAGGACGTCACCGTAGAGCTTCGACGAGCCCGGGTTCACGACGAAGTTCTCGAGCGTGACGGTGGTGTCGCCGGCCTTCAGGGTCAGGCCGGAGTCGTCGTGGTTGAGCAGACCCTGGACGTAGGGACGGTAGTCGCCGTCCGGGCTCCAGTAGGTGACCGAGCCGGAGGTGATCGGGAACGACACGGCGCCGTCCTCGAGGGTCGCATCTCCCGAGACACCCGGGGTGAGCTTGAGGGAGGTCAGGGCGTCGGTGAAGCCCTTGTCGAGGGCGACGGAGGTGTCGCCGCCGAGGACCTCGGGGACCGACGCGACCGGGGCGGGGATCTTCGACTCGGAGCTGGAGACGGTGTGCACGACCGGGGTGGACGCGTTCGCGGCGGTCACGCCGAACGCTGCGCCACCGAGGACGAGGGCACCGGTCGTGGCGAGGGTGATCGAGGTCTTGAGGGACTTGCGCATGTCTTCGTTCCTTTGCTTGTCGCGCTCGGCGCGGATCAGGGATGGATGCGAGCCGAACACACCCCGCGAAAGGGGTGGAGAACCAGCGATGTGCGGCTGGTGAGCGCTTGCGGGCCGTTCCCGGCTTGTGACAGTGATTCGGCACCGGTGCCGACACGGTTTGGGTGGGTTTGCCGTCGTTACCGTCCTGTTACATCCGGCCGCCCCACCGGGTCGTCCGCTCCTGCTAGGACGGTGCACCCAACGGGCGGATTCGGGCTGACGAATCCTCCTGACCAGGCCTTTCCGGTCCCGGAGGCTGCGATCGACGTGGCAGGATCGTCGGGTTCCGAGACGACGGTGTCTCCTCCGTCCGTCTCGAGAGGCACCACCCCATGTCGTTCTGGGCCCTGCTCCTGATCGCGATCGGCGTCTCCGCCGACGCCTTCGCCGTCGCGCTCGGCAAGGGCCTGCACATGAAGCGGTTCTCCGCGCGCCAGGCCGTCGTCATCGCACTCGTGTTCGGTGCCTTCCAAGCGCTCATGCCGTTGCTCGGGTGGCTGCTCGGCACCACCTTCGCCAGCGCCATCGCGGACGTCGATCACTGGGTCGCCTTCGGTCTGCTCGCGCTCGTCGGCGGGAAGATGCTGTGGGAGGCGTTCCACGGTCATGAGGACACCGACGAGGACACGGACCGGCTGCGCGTCCGGGAGCTGCTCGTCCTCGCGGTCGCCACGAGCATCGACGCGTTGGCGGTCGGCATCACGCTGGCGTTCCTGCCGGTGTCGATCGGCTGGGCGGTGCTGCTCATCGGCGTGACGACCGCCGTGCTGAGCTACATCGGGGTGGTGGTCGGCCGCCGGGTCGGGGCGCGCTTCGGCAAGCCGGCCGAGATCGCCGGCGGTGTGGTGCTCATCCTCATCGGCGTGCAGATCGTGCTCGAGCACACGGGCGTCCTGGGCTGATCGGCCGGTGCGGCTCGCGTCCGCATGGTCGATACGCTCGTCGTCATGCACGACGAGCGAGCAACAGTCGTCTCCTCGACGCCGGACGCGCCATGGCTGCCGATCGGGAGCACTGCTGAGACCCTGCTCGGCGGTTCGGTCCCGCGGCCGATGGGTCTCGTGCGACTCCTCGTTCAAGTGGACGGCCGGCTGTTCTGCACACGCCGGGACGGCTCGGGCAAACTCGACCTGCCGACGGCGTACGTCGGGACCGACGATCCCGACGGCTCAGTAGCCATCGCAGCGCTGATGCGGCGGGTCACCGGCGGAGGCCAGGTGCCCCGGTACCTCGGGGCGGTTCGCAACACCGTTCCGCGGCCGTCACCGGGCTACGACTGGCCTACACCGGTCGCGTACTTCGGCGTCTGGACGACTGACGCCGATCCGGTCGTGCCCGGCGAGTGGCTGCACAGTGGTCCTCCGTCCGTCCTCGCCGAGCGCCACTGGTTCCCTCTCCTGTCGATGGGCGACCAGTAGCAGCCGGAGGGGCACGTTCAACGCGTCCTCAGAGGTCGCCGGTGCACCGGCCCAGTCGCATCGACGAGCGGACCGCCCGGCGCACCCCGGCGCACCGCCACGACCTCGGCCATGATCGCGAGCGCCATCTCAGCTGGCGTCTCCGCCCCGATGTCGAGCCCGATCGGCGAACGCAGCCGCCCGGTGTCCGGAGTCCTGAGCTCGCGCAGCACCGCCAGCCGCCGCTCGTGCGTCGCCCGGGACCCCATCGCCCCGACGTACCCGGCACCGCGGCGGAGCGCGAGGTCGAGCACCGCGGCGTCGAACCGGTCGTCGTGGGACAGCAGCACCACGACGGTGTCCGGTCCGATCGCGGTGTGGGCGAGCACCCGCGGCGGCCACCCGACGATTCGCTCCTGCGCCGCCGGGAACCGTCGGTCGGTGAGGAACACCGGACGCGGGTCGACGACGGTGACCGCGTACCCGAGCATCGCCGCGGTGTTCGTCACCGCGACGGCGAACTCGACGGCGCCGACGACGATGCAGCGGGCACGGCCGCCGGCGTACTCGGTGAAGGCTCGGGTCCGGCACCTGTCCGACGGGGGCACGACCTCGCCGAGCGACGCGGGCTCGAGGGACACCGTGAGCGACGTCGGCGTCCCGACAGCGGCGGCTCGGAGCGCGTCGAGCACGACGGCGTCGGTCGGCTGGACACGGTGGACGAGGACCTCGACCCGACCCCCGCACCGCAGCCCTGGCGCCCAGTCGGCCGCCGGGTCGGACAGGTCCTCGAACCCGAAGCGCTCGAGTACGGGGACGCCGGTCGTCAGGACCTCCTCGGCGGTCAGGTAGAGCGACCCCTCGACGCATCCGCCGGAGATGGTCCCGACGACCTCGCCGCCGGGCAGCACCGCCATCGAGGTGCCGGTCCCGCTCGGCGAGCTGCCCTGCACGTCGACGGCGGTCGCGACGACGACCGGGTCGCCGGCGTCGAGGGCGGCCAGGAGGCGCGGTGCCAGTTCGAACATCACGCACCTCCGGCGTCGGTCGCATCCGCCAGCAGCGCCCACACCCGGTCGCGGGTCATCGGCAGGCGGTACGGCCGGACCCGGATCGCGTCACGCAGGGCGTTCGCGATCGCCGGGGCGACCGGGTTGTACGGTGCCTCGCTCATGGACTTCGCCCCGAGGGGGCCGAGCGGGTCGTGCGTGTCGGCGAACAGCACCTGCGTCCGGGGCACGTCGGAGATCTTCGGCACCCGGTAGGACCGGAAGGCGTCGGTGATGACCCGGCCGGTGTCGTCGAGCACGACCTCCTCGTAGAGGGTCGAACCGATCGCCTGTGCAGCACCGCCCTCGACCTGGCCCCGGAGCTGCTCCGGGTTGAGGACGGTGCCGGCCTCGACGGCCTGCACGCTCTGCAGGACGCGGACCTCGCCGGTCGGCCGGTGCACGGCGACCCGGGCCCCGTGCACGGTGAAGGCGAGCGAGCGCGGGGTGCCGTCGTGGCTGGCGTGGGCGATGAGCGGACCCTCGGCAAGGAGCTCGACATGTCCGACGAGTTCGTCGCCGACGCGGACCCCCTCGGGTCCCACGGCGACCGCCGGACCGAGCACGCCCGAGGCAGTGCGCGGGGTGCGGGCCGCGACCAGCGCGAGGGCCCGCGCGGTCAGGTCGTCCCGGAGCGCCTGTGCGGCGGCGTACAGGGCTCGGCCGGCGACCACGACCCCGGCCGACCCGAAAGCCCCGGTGTCGTGCTGAGCGGCATCGGTGTCGGACTGGTGCACGTCGACGCGGTCCGGGGTGGTGCCGAGCGCGGTGGCGACGAGCTGTGTGTGCACGGTCGTCGTTCCGTTGCCGAACTCGGCCGTGCCGACGCCGATCCGGTAGCGGCCGCCGGGCAGCAGTTCGACCGACGTGTGGGCGTGGTGCCCTCGCGGCGGCATGGTCGCGATGGCGGCGAGGGCCATGCCGGTGCCGTACGCCCAGTCCGGGGAACGGTCGAGCACCGGGCCGTCCATCCGCGGGACGTCGGGCAGCGGACCGGCGAGGGCCTGCTCCACGAGGTCGAGACACTGGTCGAGTCCGTAGCTGCCCTCCCACCGCAGGTCGCTCTGCTCGTGCGGGTCCGTGACGACGAGCGGGTCGCCGGGCACGACGACGTTCCGCCGGCGGAGCTCGAACGGGCCGATGCCGAGCTCCCGCGCCAACTCGTCCATCGCGGACTCGATCGCGAACACCACCTGCCCGAGCCCGTAGCCGCGGAACGCCCCCGACGGCAGGTTGTTCGTGTACACCGACTCCGCGTCGACCCGCTTGGCCGGGCACCGGTACACCGCGACGGACTCGCTGACCGAGTGGAACATGACGCCGATGCCGTGGTTGCCGTACGCCCCGGTGTCCATCGTCTGGTCGACGTGCATCGCCGTGAGCGTGCCGTCCGCTGCGGCACCGAGTCGGACCCGGACACGCATCGGGTGCCGCGTCGGCGCGATCGTGAACTCGTCACGTCGGCTGAACTCGTACTGCACGGTGCGGCCCGTCCGGAGCACCGCGAGCGTGACGAGGTCCTCGGTGAGCAGCTCCTGCTTGCCGCCGAACCCGCCGCCGACCCGCTTCGCGACCACGCGCACCCGGGCCGGGTCGAGTGTGAAGACGCGGGCGATCTCGTCCCGGACCAGGAACGGGACCTGCGTGGCGGTCCGGAGCACGAGCCTCCCGTCCGGGTCGACCCACCCGCGGGTGGCGTGCGTCTCGAGCGCCGCGTGGGACACCCGGCCGGTGTGCCAGGTGCCGTCGACGGTCGCGGCGGCGGCCGCGAGGGCCGCTTCGACGTCAGCTGTCTCGCCGTGGAGGCTCGCCACGACGTTCCGTGCGGGCTCGGCGATCCGGTGGTCGGCCGTCGTCTTGTCGCCGTGCAGGAGCGGTGCGCCCGGGCGTCGTGCCGCGTCCGGGTCGTGCACACTGGCGAGGACCTCGTAGTCGACGCGGACCAGGGCGCACGCCTGTTCGGCGATCCGCACGCTGTCGGCGACCACCGCGGCCACGCGTTGACCGCGGAACCGCAGCACGCGGTCGAGCACGCGGGTGTCGTCCGGGTCGTCGAGTCGGGACTCGTGCCGGCCGGTGGAGAACAGCACGCCGGGGTCGTCCCGGTACGTCAGCACGGCGTGCACGCCGGGGAGCGCCTCGGCCGCGGTTGTGTCGATCGCCGTGACGCGGGCGTGCGGGTGGGGACTGCCGAGGACGGCGAGGTGCAGCAGGGCCTCGGTGGCCCGGACCGCGGGGAGGCCGGGGACGTCGAGCGTGTACTCCTCCTGCCCGGTGACGATGCGCATCGCGGCCGGAGCGGCGACGGACGTGCCGACCGCTGCGCCGGCGGTCGCGCACGCGGTGTTCACGACACCGTCCAGCGCGTCCTCGATCGCCCGGTACCCGGTGCAGCGGCAGAGGTTGCCCTTGAGCTTCCGGTGCCGGTCCGCGTGGTCGTCGTCGGTGAGCGTGGACGCGGTGACGACGAACCCCGCGGTGCAGAACCCGCACTGGAACCCCGGCGCCTCGGCGAACGCGCGCTGCACCGGGTGCGGGTGCTCCGGAGTGCCGAGGCCCGCGGCGGTGGTGACCGTGCGCCCGTCCATCCGGTGCGCGGGCGTGATGCAGGAGTGCACGGGCACCCCGTCGACGAGCACCGAGCAGGCACCGCAGTCGCCGGCGTCGCACCCCTTCTTCACCGACGTCACGCCGTGCTGCCGGAGGAGCGTCCGGAGGACCTGGCCGGGCTGCGGATCGACCTCGAGCGCGGTGCCGTCGACCTCGAGCCTCATCGGGTCCCTCCCGCTGCGGCTTCGTCGCGGAGCTCGTGCGCGGAGCGGGTGCTGACGGCCCGGCGCCAGGCGGGGGACCCGTGCGGGTCGTCGTACCAGTCGCCGTCGGACCCGAGCGTGGCCGTGAGCGCGGCGTCGAGTTCGTCGGCCGTCGGGACCCCGGCGAACCGGAACACGACCGGGCGCGGGGTGGCGGCGGTGACGACGAGCACGAAGCCCTGCGCGGACCACCGCGCGGTGACGAGCGACCCCGACCGGCCGTGCGGGCTGAGCGACACGCGCCGGTACCCGGTCGTCGTTCGGAGTACCGCCTCCGGGACCTCGAAGGACCGGATGACCTCGTCGTGTCGCAGGTCGAGCGTGCGCACACCGAGGACGAGCTGCTCGACGGGCACCCGCCGCTCCCCACCCTCCGGCGTCCACACGACCGCGGTGGCGTCGAGCGTGACGAGCAGCGCGGTCATCGCACCCGCGGGCAGTCCGACGGCCACGTTCCCGCCGACGGTCGCGGCGTTCCAGACCTTGAACGACGCGAGCAGGGCGTTCGCGCACTGCTCGACGAGCGGCCAGGCGCGCCACGAGTCGTCGGGCCGGACGCCCAGCAGCGACGCGATCGTGCAGGTCGCGGCGACGGTCAGGATGCCGGATGCCCGCTCGACGTCGGGCCAGCCGAGCGACGTCAGGTCGACGAGCCCGGTCAGCCCGGGCTGCTCCTCGGAGAACAACCAGGTGCCACCGCCGAGCGGACGGTCACCGAGGGAGAGCGTGAGGTCGTCGCGGCGCGACGGTGTCCGCACGGTGCGGACGGAGACGAGGTCCATGGACAGGTCCGATCAGGGCAGGGCGACGGGGGACGATCAGCACACCGACCCGTCGGCCGTGCGCGATCATGCCCCTGTTCCATGCCATGTCGGCAACGGTAGGGAACCGGTGTTTCAGCGTCGTTTCGGGGAAGGAACAGCCGCTGTCGGGCGCCGCGCGGAGCCGTGACCTGCTCGACCCCTGCCCGAAACACAGGGGTGCCATCCTCCGGGACATGACCGTTCTGCCGTCCACCACCGTCGGGGTCGACGCCTTCGACCGATTCGACGTCGACGATGCCCGTGCACTCGTGACGTCCTGGGCCGCCGTACCCCGGTGGGTCGACGCCGTGCTCGCCGGTCGCCCCTTCGGCACCGTCGGCGCCCTCACCGCCGCGGCGGACCGGCTCGCCCGCACCTGGACCGACGCCGAGGTCGAGGCCGCGCTCGCCGAGCACCCGCGGATCGGCGAGCGGCCCGTGGGCGACGGTGCCGCGGCAGCAGCCTCACGACTCGAGCAGGCCGCGTCGGCCGACACCGACGGGGTCACCGCCGCGGCGCTCCGGCAGGGGAACGCGGACTACGAAGCGCGGTTCGACCGGGTGTTCCTGGTCCGAGCCGCCGGTCGGACCGCGGACCAGGTCCTCGCCGAGCTCCGCCGACGGCTCGGCAACGACGACGCCACCGAGCGCACCGAGGTCGCCGACCAGCTGCGGGAGATCGCCCTCCTCCGACTCGCCAGGAGCGTCGCATGAGCCACCTGACCACCCACGTGCTCGACACCACGCACGGTCGGCCGGCCGCGGGCATCGACATCACGCTCGTCGACGCCGAGGGGACGCTCGTCGCCTCGGGCACCACCGACCCGGACGGACGCGTCGGCGCGCTCGGCCCGGACCGCCTGGCACCGGGGGAGTGGACGCTGACGTTCGCCACCGGCGCGTACTGGGCCGGGCTCGGCCTGCCGGCGTTCCACCCCCGGGTGGTCGTCGTGCTCACGGTGCCGGACGACCCCGGGCACCTGCACGTCCCCCTGCTCCTCAGTCCGTTCGCACACTCCACCTACCGAGGGAGCTGACCCCGACCATGACCGACACCACCACGACCGGCGCCGACACCAGCACGTCCGTCCCCACGACCGTGCACCTCGGCGCGAACCAGTACGGCAAGGCCGAGGTCCGCCTGGTCCGGGTCACCCGCGACACCGACCGGCACGAGATCGAGGACCTCACCGTCACGACCCAGCTGCGGGGGACGGCGCTCGCCGACTCGTACACGGTCGGCGACAACGCGAAGGTCGTCGCCACCGACACGCAGAAGAACACCGTGTACGCCTTCGCGCGGGAACACGGGGTGCACAGTCCGGAGGAGTTCCTGCTCCGCCTCGGCCGGCACTTCACCACCGCGTTCGACTGGTACGACGGGGCGACGCTCTCCGCCGAGCAGCACACGTGGGAGCGCATCACGGTCGACGGCCGGGAGCACGACCACGCCTTCGTCCGTGCGGGCGCCGGCACCCGGACCGCGGTGGTCCAGATCGACGGCGACGACGTGCACGTGATCGCGGGCGTCACTGACCTGACGGTGCTCAAGTCGACCGGCAGCGAGTTCCACGGCTTCCCGCGCGACGGCTACACGACGCTCGCCGAGACCGACGACCGCATCCTCGCGACCGCGGTGACGGCGCGCTGGCGGTACCTGCCCGACGCGGTCGAGGCGGGCATCGACCACGACGCCGTCTACGCGGGGGTGCTCGACCGGATGCTCGCGACCTTCGCGGACCTCCACTCGTTGGCGCTGCAGCAGACGCTGTTCGCGATGGGCCGGGCGGCGATCGAGGCCTTCCCGGAGATCGCCGAGGTGCGCTTCTCGATGCCGAACAAGCACCACTTCCTCGTCGACCTCGAGCCGTTCGGGCTCGACAACCCCGGCGAGGTCTTCCACGCCGCCGACCGTCCGTACGGCCTCATCTCCGGCTCGGTGGTCCGGGACGGGGTCGCCGAGGCGCCCGCCGCGTGGCTCGCGGTGCCCGGGTTCGTCTGACCGCCGGGCATGACCGCCGACGCGGGGCCCGGCCGGGTGGTCGGTGTCGTCCTGGCGGCCGGCGGGGGCACCCGCATGGGGCGTCCGAAGGCGCTGGTGCGTCGCGTGGACGGGCGACCCTGGGTCGACCTGGCGGTCACCGCGCTGCTCGACGGCGGCTGCGACGCGGTCGTCGTCGTCCTCGGTGCCTCCGGTCGGGAGGCCCGTGCCCTCGTCCCGGACCGGCCGGCGGTCCGCGCTGTGGTCGCCGACGAGTGGGAGCGCGGCCCGTCCGCCTCGCTGCTGACGGGCCTGGCGGTCGCGTCGGACGACGCGCACGCGACAGCGGTCCTCGTGACCCTCGTCGACCTGCCCGGGCTGCCGGCGGTGGCGGTCCGGCGGATGCTCGGATCCGGCACCGGGACCACGGCGCTCCGGCGGGCCGTGCACGCCGGTCGACCCGGGCATCCCGTGCTCATCGGCCGCGGTCACTGGGCGGCACTCGGGGCGGCGCTGGCCGCGGCGCGGGGGAACGACCGTGGCGCGGGACCCTGGCTGCGAGCGGCCCGGGCGCAGCCGGTGGAGTGCGGCGACCTCTGGGACGGGAACGACCAGGACCGGCCGTTGCCTCGTTCCTCGTCCTGAGGACGCGACGTCTCAGGAGGGCGGACGGAGGCCCAGCAGCTCCCGGCCGTTCTGCTCCGTGATCCGTTCGACGTCAGCAGCGGACAACACCTGCCCCAGCCTCGGCATGAACCGTGTCGGCAGGTAGTCCAGCCCGGGCAGGCCGCCGTAGGCGCGGTACCGACTCGACCGTGCGACGTCTCCACCGACCACCAGACGCTCCGAGCCGACTGCGTCGACGACCGTGGCGAGGCACTCGAGGATCGCCGAGTCGGGAGCCTCGCGGTGTCGTGCCATCCCGTCGTACCCGAGGTACGCCCCGCGTTCGACGAGCGACGCGTGCAGACCGGGGTCGAGGTTCCGGTCGACGTGGGCCAGCACCACGCGGTCCGGTCGGACGCCCTGCCCGTCCAGCAGGTCGAGGACCTCGTGGGTGGCGGAACCGTGGTCGAGATGCACCATGAGCGCGCAACCCGTCGCCACGGCGGTCGCTGCAGCCGCGTCCAGGACACGGCGTTCGAAGGTCCCGATCGACCAGTAGCGGATGCCGGCCTTGACGAGTCCCGCCCGCACGGGGGCTCCCTCGGGATCGGTGACCGGTGCCCCGTCGGGCCGACGGAAACCCGAGACGACGTCCTCGACGAAGCGCGAAGTGAGCTCCGTCGTGCTGCGTCTGGTCAGGGGGTGACCCGGTGCGTAGTGCCCGCCGTGGTGGGCGCCGGTGGTGTGGACGACGACCAACCCGGTGCGCGCGCTGATCCGCGCGACGGCGCCGGGGTCGGCGCCCAGCCCGGTGGGCGTCGCCTCGACCATCCAACCGATGCCTGCGGTGTGGAGCGACGCTGCTTCCCGTCCGGACAGGTCCTCGTCGGCGAGTTCGTCCCCGGCCAGGAGAGGCGTGGTCTGGAACAGGTGTTCGTGGTAGTCGAACGCGCCGAGGGACTCCCCGGGTCGATCACCGGTCACCGTGCGGATGGTCCTGTTCTCGCTCATGTTCGTCAAACTACACAACGAGGGCTGCCGTCTCGCCATCTGACGATGAAGCTCGCTCGACAGGGCGGAAGCCTGTAGTTTGACTACATCAGTCGAGGAGGAGCGCATGACGCGTGGAGAACAGGACGTCGACCAGCCGACCGTGTTGACGATCAGCTCTGATGGAGGGCTCGACGGTGCGACGCGCCGGTACGAGAAGACCATCGGCGACATGGCGGGGGTGTACCGCGACGAGGACGCGTGGCGAGCGGAGGTCGAACGGCTGGGCGCCGACACGGTCGTCTACTCGGTGAACGAACAGAAGTACCAGGACGGACCAGGAGCGCTGATCGTCGGGACGAGCACGGTGCTCCCCGGACTGGTCGGCGACGAGTTCGCCCTCACCCGAGGGCACCTGCACGCGCAGGCGGACCGTGCCGAGCTCTACCACTGCGTGGCGGGGACCGGCGTGATGCTGTTGGAGACCGTGGATGGTCGTTCCGAGACCATCGAGCTCACTCCCGGCCGTGCCGTGAACGTCCCCGGGCACTGGGCTCATCGGAGCGTGAACGTCGGTGACGTGCCCTTCGTGACCGTGTTCTGCTACGCAGCAGACGCCGGGCAGGACTACGGCATCATCCAGGAAGCCGGCGGCATGAAGTCCCTCGTCGTCGCCGGGCCGGACCGGGGTTGGATCGCCCGACCGAACCCGGACCACGTCGGCTACCGCGAGCGGGTGCTCGGATGAGCGCCGCCCGCGATCAGACGTTCACCGCTGCCGACCTCAGCCCGGCGACGGTCCCCACGTTCTACTTCATCGGGGTCACCACCGGTGGCTCGTCGATCCGGCGGGTGTTCCCGCTCTGGGCCGCCGAACTCGGTCTCGGAGACGTCGTCCTGACGGGCATCGACCTACCGGTGCACGCTCCAGCGGCGGACTACCGACGCGTCGTGGAGTTCGTCAAGCAGGACCCGCTCAGCCTCGGTGCGCTCGTGACCACACACAAACTCGACCTCTTCCGAGCCGCCGCCGACGTCTTCGACGAGGTCGACCCCCTCGCCGAGCTCATGCACGAGGTGAGCTCGATCTCGAAGCGGGACGGGCGTCTCGTCGCCCACGCGAAGGACCCGATCTCCTCCGGGCTGGCACTCGACGCGTTCGTACCGCCCGGGCACTTCGCGACCACCGGCGCCGAACTCGTCGTCTTCGGCGCAGGCGGGTCCGCCATCGCCATCGACTGGTACCTGACACGCACCGGTCGTGGTGCCGACGTCCCGAGCCGCGTCGTCGTGACCAACCGCGACGACCAACGCCTCGAGGCGCTCCGCGCAGTGCACGACGCGTCCGGAGCGCAGGTCGTGCTCCACACCGAGCGCGCCGACGACCTGTCGGTCAACGACGCGGTGCTCGCCGCTGCTCCGGCAGGCAGTGTCGTCATCAACGCGACCGGGCTGGGCAAGGACGCTCCGGGGTCCCCGCTCAGTGCCGACGCGTCGTTCCCCGAGGGGGCGCTGGTGTGGGACCTCAACTACCGAGGCGACCTGGTCTTCCTCGACCAGGCGCGAGCGCAGGCGGTGGCGCGTGGGCTGCACGTGGAGGACGGTTGGACGTACTTCGTACACGGCTGGACGCAGGTCATCGCCGAGGTCTTCGACGTCACCATCCCGACCAGCGGCCCGGGGTTCGACCGACTGTCCGACCTGGCCGCCTCGACGAGGAGCTGACGTGCGCATCCTGGTGACCCCACGGTCGATGACACGGACGCCGCCGCAGGAACTCCCCGAGCTGCGGCCGATGGTCGAGCGCGGCTGGGAGATCGTGTCGGGTCCGGCGGGGCAGCTCCCGGACGAGGACCAGCTGTGCCGGCTGGTCCGCGGCGTGGACGGCTGGATCGCGGGCGTCGAACACATCGGAGCCCGCGTGTTCGAGCACGCCGACGCACTCCGGGCGATCAGCCGCAACGGTGTGGGCGCCGACGGCGTCGATGCCGCCGCGGCCGAGCGACACGGGGTCCAGGTCCTCCTGGCCCGCGGCGCGAACTCGCGGGGGGTCGCGGAACTCGCCGTCGCGCACGTCCTCAACGCACTCCGCGGCCTGTCCACGGCGGACGCGGCGATGCACGACGGGCGCTGGGAACGGAGGCTCGGGCGGGAGGTCCCGGACCTCCGGATCGGCGTGCTCGGCTTCGGAGCCATCGGCAGGATCGTGGCGCAGACCTTCGCGGCGATGGGAGCCGACGTCGTCGCGCACGACCCGTTCGCGACGGTCGAGGGGGTCCGGTCCGTCTCCGCCGCCGAGGTGTTCGCCGACGCGGACGTCGTGAGCCTGCACGCGCCTCCGTCGTCGGACGGGAGCCCGGTGGTGGGCGCCGACCAGCTCAGGGTGATGCGACCCGGTGCTGTGCTCGTCAACACGGCGCGGGCGGCCCTGGTCGACCAGGAGGCCGTGCTCGCGGCGTTGGAGAGCGGTGCGCTGGACACGTACGCGGTGGACGCGTTCGACGAGGAACCGCCGTTGCTCACCCCCCTGCTCCGCCACGCCCGTACAGTGATGTCGCCCCACCTCGGCGGGTACACCGAGGCGAGCACCCGACGGGCGTCCGCTCTCGCCGTGTCGAACCTCGTCGCTAGCCTGGAGCACTGACCTCGGGACGAACGAAGAGGAGCGGTCATGGTGGTCGAACACAACCCCACGCTGTTGGAGCGCCTGACCGATGCCAGGGGGAGTCTCCGGGCTTCCGAGCGCAAGGTCGCTGAACTCGTCGCCGAGAACCCCACGTTCGTGGTGGACGCGACGATGGCAGCAGTCGCCGAGGCGGCCGGTGTCAGCGAACCGACCGTGATGCGGTTCTGCACGGGGCTCGGGTACAGCGGGTTCCAACAGTTCAAGATCGTGCTGGCGCAGAGCCTGGCGCTCGGGATCCCGGCGACGCTGTCCGGGATCGGCCGCGATGACACCGTGCCGGACATCGCGACGAAGGTGTTCGACCACACCATCAGTTCGCTCGACCGCGCGCGACGCCTGCTCGACCCGGACCGGGTCGAGCAGGCGGTCGAAGCGATCCTCGGCGCGTCCTCGATGAACCTGGTCGGTCTCGGGGCATCGGCGTTGATCGCCCTGGACGCGGAGCAGAAAGCGCCCTTGTTCGGCATCCCGTGCTCCGCGCAGCCCGACCCGCATCAGCAGTACATGGCCGCGATGATGGCGCGTCCCGGAACGATCACGCTCGTCATCTCGAACATCGGGCACACGCAGTCGGTGATCGAGGTGGCACGGACAGCACGGGCGAACGGTTCGACCGTGATCGCGGTGTCCGGGGACGAGACCCCGGTCCTCGCCCACGCCGACATCCCGCTCGTGGTCAAGACGATCGAGGACACCGACACCTTCACGCCGACGGCCAGCCGGATCGCAGGACTCGTCCTCATCGACCTCCTGGCGACTGCGGTCGCCCTGCGGCGGGGTGAGCAACACCTCGAGCAGCTGTCGCTGATGAAGGAGGGGCTGGCCCGATTCCGCCGAACAGGCGAGTAGCGAGACTACGAAAAGGGCCCCTTCGGGGCTGGTCCTTACCTCATGTCTCCGCCGGCACGCCTAGTTGTGTAGTCTGACTACACAACCTGGAGGTGCTGCAGTGAGGCAGGAGCAAGAACCGACGTCGGCGCTCGACCGCGCGGTGGAGGCGGGGATCGTCCCGGTGGTGGTGATCGACGGTGTCGCAGACGCCGAGCGGCTCGGCCGTGCACTGCTCGACGGGGGACTCCCGGTCGCCGAGGTGACACTCCGGACCCCCGGGGCGCTGGCCGCGGTCCGGCGCCTCGCCGAGGAGCCGCGACTCGTGGTGGGTGCCGGTACCGTGCTCGACGAGGCGCAGTTCGATGCTGCGGCCGAAGCCGGAGCGACCTACGTCGTCTCGCCGGGCCACGCGCCCGGACTCTTCCGCGCCGCCGCTCGGACCGGGATCCCGCTGCTGCCCGGAGCGGTCACGGCCACCGAGGTGATGCGCGTCCGCGACGAGGGCTACCGCGTCGTGAAGTTCTTCCCAGCCGAGGCCAGCGGCGGCGCCGCGGCCGTGGCAGCCTTCGCGGGGCCGTTCCCGGACGTGCGGTTCGTGCCCACCGGAGGCGTCGGGCTCGCGAACCTGCGCGACTACCTCCGGCTCGCGAACGTCGCTGCCGTCGGCGGGAGCTGGATGGTGCCGGCTGCGCTCCTCCGGGACCCCGACGGGAGTGCTGCGCTCACGACGATCATCGCCGAAGCCGTGGCGGCGGCGGCTGGTGCGCGCCAGGGGCGCCGCTCGGTGTAGCAAAGCTACGCAAATCTCCGTATCCGAGTCGCAGAACTTGCCTGTGGCGCGTTGTGACCGTACTGTTCGGTAGTATCACTACACACCTCGGAGCGCCGAGGTCCTGGGCGAGAGCCCGATCGTGTCGAAGGAGCCACAGACCATGAGCCGTGTCATCGCACAGCCCTTCCGGGTGGAGCAGACCCGTGGGTGACGATCGGCGCGTCGCCTTCCATGTCGACGGTGTCTCGAAGACCTACCCCGGTGTCCGCGCTCTCCAGGGCGTGACACTCGAGGGGTACGCGGGGGAAGTCCTCGCCATCTGCGGTGCGAACGGCGCGGGGAAGTCCACGCTCTCGAAGATCCTCGCCGGGCAGGAACCGCCGACGCAGGGCGAAGTGCGCATCGCCGGGTTCGATCGTCCGCTCCGGAGTCCGGCCGACGCCGAAGAGGCCGGTGTCCTGCTCATGCACCAGGAACCCATGATCATCGACGACTTCACCGTCGGCGAGAACGTCTGGCTCCGCGACCTCAGCGCCGCGAACGGCACCAAGCCGTGGGGCATCGTCCCGCGCTCCCGCCGGGCTGCGACCGAGACGGCACTGCACGCCGTCGGACTCCACGGGATCCGGGCCGACCGACCTGCCGGAGACCTCGGCCCGGGGCTGCGGCAGATGCTGGCGCTCAGCCGTACCCAGGTGACGGACCACAGCGTGCTCCTGCTCGACGAGACCACGGCCTCCACGACCGAAGACCACTTCCAGGACGTCCTCGAACTCGTCCAACGCGAACGGGCAGCTGGGGTGGCGGTCATCTTCGTGTCGCACCGCATGGACGAGGTCTTCGCGATGTCCGACCGGATCGCCGTCCTGCGCAACGGGACGCTCATTGACGTCGTCCGGACGGCGGACTCGACGCCCGACGAGGTCATGACCCTGATGATCGGGAAGGCAGTACGGGCGCTCGAGCCCCCGGCACCACTGACTGCCGACCGCGTCCCGCTCCTCGAGGTCCGAGGGCTCGCATCCGGCTCTGCGCGCGACATCGACCTCGATGTCCACCGCGGGGAGATCGTCGGGCTCTACGGTCTCGTCGGGAGCGGTCGCAGTTCGATCGGTCGTGCCGTCTCCGGCAACCAGTCGCGGGACGCGGGCGCCGTCGTCCTCGACGGCGTGCCCGTGACCGCGGCGTCGCCGCGCGACGGCATCCGGGCCGGTGTCGCCTACCTGACCGAGGACCGTCGTCGAGAGGGCTTCGTCGGCGACTTCACGAACGGCGAGAACATGACGCTCGCGGCCCAGGGCAAGTACGCCCGAGCGGGTGTGCTGCGGCGGGACGCCGAACGGAAGCGCGTCGCTGAACTGATCGACCGGTTCCAGGTCAAGGGCGGGCCCGACACCCACACGCGGACGCTCTCCGGCGGGAACCAGCAGAAGGTCATCATCGCCAAGTGGCTCGAGACCGCGCCGGAACTCGTCATCCTCGACGAACCGACGAAGGGCATCGACGTCGGCGCCCGCCTGAACATCTACGAGATCGTCCGCGAGCTGGCCACCCAGGGCAAGGGTGTGCTGGTGATCACCAGCGAGGCCGAGGAAGCACTCACCCTGTGCAACCGGGTCCTCGCACTCAAGGAGGGCCGCATCGTCGGTGAGTTCACCTCCGCGGACGCGTCGACCGACGACCTGATCCGCGCATCCCTCGGAGGAGCAGCAGCATGAGCCAGCAGACCGCGAACGTCCCGACGGTGAGCACCCCGGTCACGGACCGATCGGACAACCGTGCACTCACGTGGGCCAGACAGCAGTACCCGCTGTACATCCTCGTGGTGTTGCTCATCGTTGCGGCCTTCTCCACCGATGCGTTCTTCACGACCCGGAACCTGACGAACCTCGTCCTGCAGGTGTCGGTCATCGGGATCGTCACGTTGGCCGAGTTCCTCATCGTCCTCACCGGCGGCATCGACATCAGCGTCGGCTCGGCGGTCGGTCTCGCGGGGGTGCTCTCGGCGGGACTGTTCGGCGGGGGGAACGTCGTCGTGTCGATCCTCGTCGCGATCGCGGTCGGGGCGCTCATCGGTCTCGTCAACGGGTACCTCGTCGCCTTCCGCGGACTCGAGGCGTTCATCGTCACACTGGGCATGCTGTCCCTGGCACGTGGAGTCGTCTACGCCTACACCGAGGGTGTGCCCGTCCAGCCGGGTGCCGACGACTTCCGTGGGATCGCCACGGCGACCGTCGCCGGCGTCCCCGTCATCGGCATCATCTGGATCGCGATCGCCGTCGGCATGTGGTTCCTGGTCAAGCGCACGGTGTTCGGCCGACGTGTCTACGCGGTCGGCAGCAACAAGGACGCGGCACGCGCGTCGGGCGTCCCCGTGCGAGCGACCCTGCTCGCCGTCTACGTGCTCGCAGGTGTGCTGGTGGGCTTCGCCGGGTTCCTCCTGGCCTCACGCGTCGGGGTCGGCACCCCGACGGCCGGCAACCTCTACGAACTCAACGCGATCGCTGGTGTCGTCATCGGCGGGACCAGCCTCCGAGGCGGTCGCGGACGGGTCTTCGGGGCGGTCGTCGGGACGCTCATCTTCGGCGTGATCTCGAACCTCCTGGTGCTGCTCAACGTGTCGACGTACCTGCAGGACGCCTTCAGCGGAGCCCTCGTCCTCGTCGCGATCACCCTCACCACCGTCCAGCTGCGGAAGCGCCGCTCCGCGTCCCTCCGCTGAACCGACATCCCTGCCCCTCGAACACCAAGGAACGAGTCAATGAAGACGATCCACAAACGCGCCGCGGGTCTCCTCGCCGCAGCAGCCACCGTCGCCCTCCTCGCGGGGTGCGGCTCGACGACCACGACCTCGGGCGCTGCCGAGTCCGAGGGGAAGCCGGTCGGCGACCTCACGATCGGGTTCCTCCAGCGCCAGCTGGACGCCCCGTACTACACGGCGATGCAGGAGGAGGCGAAGGCCGTCGCGAAGGAGCAGGGCTTCAAGCTCCTGGTCCAGAACGCCGGTGGCGACCCGGTCACCCAGCTCAACCAGGCGCAGACCATGCTCTCGCAGGGCGCGGACGTCATCGTCGCGAACGTCCTCTCGCCGAGCACCGAGAAGGAACAGTTCCAGCAGATCGCCGACCAGGTGCCGGTGGTGTTCCTGGACACAGGCATCCCGGGCGTCGGTGTGACCTCCGTGACGTCGGACAACGTCAAGAGCGGTGAGCTGTCGGGGGAGATCGCCGCGGGACGGCTCGAGGAGGGCAGCACCGTGAAGGTCGGTGTCCTGAACGGCGGGCCGAACGACGAGGTCGTCGGGCCGGCGCGCCAGAAGGGCTTCCTGCAGGGGCTGGAGACCGCCGGCATCGACTACGACGTGGTCGCCTCGACGAGTGCGGTGTACGCCCAGGACAAGGCGGTCCCCGCGACCGAGTCGATGCTCGCAGCGCACCCTGACATCGATCTCGTGCTCGGCTTGAACGACTCGATGGCGCTCGGCGCCCTCACCGTGCTCAAGGACCAGGGCAACACCACCGCGCTGGTCGCTGCTGCGTCCGACGGCCAGAAGGAGGCCCTCCAGGCCATCCAGGAGGGCTGCGACTCGCAGTACGTGTCCACCGGGCTGAACTCGCCGAACCTCGCCGCAGAGCGTGCCTTCGAGATCGCGGTGTCCATCGGGACCGGCGAGAGCAAGGCCTCGTCGTACGACGACAACGAGTACACCAAGGCAGCCGGCATCGGTTGCGAGAACGTCGACGAGTACTACGACCCGAAGAGCACCTTCTGACCCGGACGGGCCGGGAACCACGGAGGTCTCCCGGCCCGTCGTCGCACCACACGAGAGGAACCACACCGTGTCACGTCTCCGAGACAGACGAGTCGCCGTGACCGGCGCTGCCGGTGGCATCGGCGCCGCGATCGTCACCCGACTCATCGCAGAGGGTGCCGACGTCATCGCCCTCGACCGCCGGGAGCCTGGATCGCTCCCCGAGGGCGCGACGGGCGTCGAACTCGACCTCACGGACCCGGTCGCCGTGGCGTCGGTGGTACGCGAGCTGTACGCGGCGGACGACCGCCCGGTGCACCTGGTCAACAGTGCCGGGATCGTCGAGGACGATGTCCCCGCCGTCGAGATGTCCATCGACCAGTGGGACGCGGTCCTCGGAGTGAACCTCCGGGGCACGTTCATCACCTGCCAGGCGTTCGGACGCGAGCTCCTCGCCAGAGGCGGTGGCGCGATCGTGAACATCGCGTCGATGTCGGGCAACGCCGTCGTCAATGCCCCACAGCGGCAGGCGGCGTACAACACGTCCAAGGCGGGCGTCTCCGCGCTCACACGGTCGCTCGCGGTCGAGTGGGCTCCCGAGGGTGTCCGGGTCAACGCGCTCTCGCCGGGTTACGTCGGGACGCCGCTCAACGCGCTCAAGGAACACATGCACGAGACGTGGAAGGAAGGGGTCGTCACCCGCCGTTTCGCGACTCCTGAGGAGGTGGCCGCCTCGGTCGTGTTCCTGCTCAGCGACGAGGCCGACTACTACGTCGGTGCCGAGCTCCTCATGGACGGCGGGTACTCGCTCCGCTGAGCAGTGCCGTCCCGACCCCTGTCCGACCCAGTACGACGGAGTACCCGTGATCCTCTCCCACGACCTCGGCACCACCGGGGACAAAGCCACCCTGGTCGACCGGAACGGAGCCGTCGTCGCCGCGGTGACGGTCGGCTACCCGGTCGTGTTCGGCGCAGGCGGCCTCGCCGAGCAGGACCCCAACGACTGGTGGACAGCGGTGTCCGAGGCCACCGTCCGGTTGCTCGCGGGGAGCGCTGTCGTCCCCGGTGACGTGGACGTGGTGTCGTTCTCGGGTCAGATGATGGGCGTCGTGCCGGTCGACGGTGCCGGTGAGCCCGTGCGACCGGCGATCATCTGGGCGGACACCCGGTCCGGGCCCCAGTGCAGAGCCATCGCACGCTCGGTCTCGATGGAAGAGTGCTACGCGATCACCGGTCATCGTCTGAACCCGACGTACTCGCTCTCGAAGACCGCCTGGTTGCGGGAGAACGAACCCGGTGCGTTCGCGCGGACCCGGCGGGTCCTGCAGGCGAAGGACTGGGTGGCGTTCCGACTCACAGGGGTGATGGTCACCGATCCCTCGGATGCATCGGGCACGAACGCCTACGACCAGCGGACCGGTACCTGGTCGGATGAGTTGCTCGGGGCGGCGGGCCTCGACCCGAGCCTGTTCCCGGAGATCGTGCCGTCGACCACGGTGATCGGGACGGTCACGACCGCTGCTGCGCTCGAGACCGGACTGCTCGCCGGGACACCGGTGGTGATCGGCGGTGGCGACGGCCCGACCGCGGCACTCGGTGCCGGCATCGTCTCGGCGGAGGACGGCGCCTACGCCTACCTCGGGTCGTCCTCCTGGGTCTCGGTGAGCGCCGATCGTCCGCTCCTCGACCCGGCCATGCGCTCGATGACCTTCAACCACGTGGTGCCCGGCGCCTACGTGCCGACCGCCACCATGCAGGCGGGCGGAGCCTCGCTGCAGTGGGTCACGAACGTGCTGGCGCCGGGGAGGGAAGACCGGTACCGGACGCTCCTCGCCGCTGCGGCGGGTGCTCGGGCCGCGGACGACGGTCTGTTCTTCCTGCCGTACCTGTTGGGGGAGCGATCGCCCTACTGGAACCCGGCAGCACGCGCGGCCTTCGTCGGTCTGCACATCGACCACGGGCCGGCGAACATGACCCGGGCCGTCCTCGAGGGGGTCGCGTTCAACCTGAACACCGGGCTGCGCGCCTTCACGGAGAACGGCGTCGCGGTGGAGTCGGTCGCCGCGATCGGGGGAGCAGCCGCCTCCGATCTGCTGCTGGACGTCTTCGCGGACGTCTGGGACGTCCCGGTCGTCGCCCGGACCCTCGTGGACGAGGCGAACTCCTTGGGCGCCGCGGTCGTCGGCGGCGTCGGCGTCGGGGTGTTCGACGACTTCGGGGTCGCTCGGACGCTGTCCGCGGAGCGTGGTCGGCACGAGCCCGACGCGGCGCGTCATCACGCCCTCGAGCGGGCGTACGAGAGCTTCCTCGACGTCTACGACCGCCTCGAGCCGGTGTTCGACCGGACCGCCGCCGACCTCGCTGCTCGATCGGCCCGATGACGCACGTCGGAGCTACCTCCGCCGGTTGACCGACCACGGTGTGGCCGGGGCCGGGGCCGGGGCTGCCGGACCCGGACAGGACCGGAAGGCCGGTGCCAGCTGGCACCCTGCCGTGCAGGACCGGCCGGTGCGCCCCGCGCAACGCATCGCGTCGTCGCTGAGCGGGGCGCGCCCGTCGCAGGGAGCGGACTACACGACCGACGTGCGCACCTCGGCGAGGGTCGGGTAGTCGGTGTAGCCCTCGGCGCCCTGGCCGTAGAAGAGCTGGGGCCGCGGCTGGTTGAGCTCCGCGTCCTGCTCCCAGCGCTCGGCGAGGTCCGGGTTCGCGATCGCGGGACGGCCGACGGCGATGGCGTCGGCGATGTCCTCGTCGACGACCATGATCGCCTCGTCGCGGGTGGTCATCGCGCTGAAGCCGGAGTTGACGACGAACGGTGCGCCGGCCGTCCGGCGGATGTGCTGCACCAAATCACCGGCTGGTTCGGCGTGCAGGAGGTCGATGAACGCGAGGCCGAGCGGCGCCAGGCCCTCGGCGACCGCGGAGTAGACGGCGCGGACGTCGGCGGCGTCGTCCTCGATGACGCCCTGGATGCCGTGCTCGGGCGACAGGCGGATGCCGGTGCGGTCCGCGCCGACGGCCTCGGCGACGGCCGTGGTGACCTCGATCGCGAAGCGCGCGCGGTTCTCCGGCGAGCCGCCGTACCGGTCGGTGCGGGTGTTCGAGTGGGACGACATGAACTCGTGCACGAGGTACCCGTTCGCGCCGTGCACCTCGACGCCGTCGATGCCGGCCGCGATCGCGTTGCGGGCGGCCTGCACGAAGCCCTGGACGGCCTCGGCGACCTCGTCGGTGGTGAGCTCGTGGGGGACCGGCATGTCGGCCTTCGAGCCGTCGGCCAGGTGCGTCTGACCGGGGGCGGCGACCGCGCTCGGGCCGACGATGCGGGGGGTCTGCGAGATCGAGGGGTGCGACACGCGGCCTCCGTGCATGAGCTGCATGACGATGGTGCCGCCGCGCTCGTGCACGGCGTCGGCGACGCGACGCCAGCCGGCGATCTGCTCCTCGGTCTCGATGCCGGGCTGCCCCGGGTACGAGCGTCCCTCCTGCACGGGCCACGTGCCCTCGGTGATGATCATGCCGAGGCCGGCGCGCTGCGCGTAGTGCTCGACGAGCAGGTCGTTCGGGACACCGTGCTCACCGGCACGCGTGCGCGTGAGCGGGGCCATGACGATGCGGTTGCTGAGTCGGAGGGCGCCGAGGTCGGCGGGTTCGAAGAGCTTCACACCGAGCGGGAACGTGTGGCGGATGTTGCCCATTCCGACTTCGGTCGCGCTGGAGAGGTGGTCGGTCTGGCTGGGATCAGCGGCGCGGGCACACCAGGGTGGAGGACCGGACCTGTCCCTCGGGGCGGATCACGGTGTGCAGGGACAGCGGCTGGTGGCAGATCGGGCACTCGCGGTCGACCGTGCGGTCGTCGATGCCCTCGGGGTGGCCGGCGCCGATCTGGGACGGGCCCATCTTGTCGATGAGCGTCGTGTTCCATCGTTCGTACCACTGCGCGAAGCGTCCCATGGCTGCCTTCCGTTCGTGCCCTGATGGTTAGTGTACTCGTGGTTTCTCGTCCGCGTGGTCGACAACCTCGAGGAGCGCGGTCAACTCGTTCTTCAGCGCCTCGAGACGGGCGACCGGCCACCCCAGTCGGGCGGCGACGGCGACGGGCACCGCCTCGGCCCGGTCGCGGAGCACCCGGCCTGCCGTGGTCAGCGACACCGCGAGCTGGCGTTCATCCTCGGTGCTGCGGCCCCGCCGGACGTAGCCCGACGCCTCGAGCCGCTTCAGCAGGGGGCTCAGCGTCGCGGATTCGAGCCGGAGTTCGGCGGCGATCTCCCGCACGGACCGCGGGTCCCGCTCCCAGAGGGCGAGCATCACGAGGTACTGCGGATGCGTCAGCCCCATCGGTTCGAGCATCTCGCGGTAGAGACCGACGATGCTGCGGCTCGTCGCCGCGAGGGCGAAGCAGAGCTGCCGGTCGAGGGACAGCGGATCGGTCTCGGTGTCGAGCATGATCACACCGTACCCTTCGTGCTCGAAGGACTGTGTGCAGGGCATCGCGCGCGGGGCCTGGCGAGCTGGCAGGACGGGACGGAGGACGGGAGGCCCGGTGCCGGTCACGTGGACCGGCACCGGGCCTCCCGTCGGCGGCGCCGTCGGCCTACGCGCGGTGGGCCGGCGGGTGACCGGAACCGTGCGTCGGCGCGTCCGGGTCGGCCTGGGCCGCGTGCGACCCGTGGTGGGCGTCGCCGTCCCGGTCACCGGACCCGGCGGGCGACCCGTGCGCCGTCGCCGGCTGCATGCGCTCGAGCTTCGCGCCCTCGACGTCGACGTCCGGCAGGATCCGGTCGAGCCACTTCGGGATCCACCAGGCGCTCTTGCCGAGCAGGTGCATCACGGCGGGGATGAGCAGCATGCGGACGACGAACGCGTCGAGGAGGACACCGAACGCCAGGCCGAAGCCGATCGGCTTGATGGTCGACGACTCCGAGAAGATGAAGCCCGCGAACACCGAGATCATGATGATCGCGGCCGCAGTGACCACCGCGCGACCGGCGTGCAGACCGCGCTGCACCGCGACCTTGGCGCTGGCTCCGTGGGCGTACGCCTCCCGCATGCCGGACACCAGGAAGAGCTGGTAGTCCATCGCGAGGCCGAACAGGATGCCGATCTCGATGATGGGCAGGAAGCTCAGGATCGGCGCGGGGTCGTGCACCCCGAACACGCTGCCGAGCCAACCGAACTGGTAGATCGCGGTCAGACCACCGAACGAGGCGAGCACCGACAGGATGAAGCCCGCCGTCGCCGTGATCGGCACGAGGAACGACCGGAACACGATGATGAGGATGACGAGCGACAGCCCGACGACGACCGCGAGGTAGAGCGGCAGCACGTTCGCCAGCTTCTCGGACACGTCGATGTTGGCGCTGGCGTTGCCGGCGACGCCGAGCTCCACCTCACCGTCGTCGGTCGAGACGCTCTGGGCGCGGAGGTCCTTGACGAGTTCCTCGGTCGAGACGCTGTCCGGGCCGCCGTCCGGCTTCACCTGGAAGGCGATGATCGTGCGGTCCTTCGACGCACCGATCGGCAGGACCGCGTCGACGTCGCCGTTCTCCGCGAGCGCCTGGCCGATCGTGACCTCGGTCGCGGTGACGTCGTCCTCGTCGACCGCCTGGGGCAGCGTCGCGACGACCAGCAGCGGGCCGTTCTGACCGGCGCCGAACTCCTGCTCGAGCGTCTTGTACGCCTTGTACTGGCTGGACTCCACGGCCTCCGACGAACCGGACGGCAGGCCGAGGCGCATCTGGGTGGCGGGGAGGGCGATCGTGCCGAGGACGGCGACGCCCGCGACGAGGGTGATCACGGCACGCCAGGTCGACATCGGCTTGTTCGGGACCTGCACCGAGCCGGTGTGCCCGATCTGCTGACGCTCCTTCTTGCGGAGGATCCGGAAGCCGAGCAGCGAGAGCAGCGCCGGCGTGAACGAGGTCGCGATGAGGATGGCGAACAGGACCGCCACCGCCCCGACCGTGCCCATCAGGCCGAGGAAGGGGATGCCGGTGATGTTCAGTGCGAGCAGCGCGACGATGACCGTCGTGCCGGCGAAGACCACGGCGTTGCCGGAGGTGCCGTTCGCCAGGCCGATCGACTCGTGCACGCCCATGCCCTGCTTGAGCTGCCCTCGGTGCCGGTTGAGGATGAACAGTGAGTAGTCGATGCCGACCGCCAGGCCGAGCATCACCCCCAGCACGGGCGTGACCGAGATGAACTCGACGAGGTCCGAGAAGGACAGCGACGCGAGCGTCGCCACCCCGACGCCGAGCACGGCGCTGAGCAGCGGGATCGCGGCGCCGATGATCGTGCGGAGCATGAGGAAGAGCACGAGGGCGGCGATGACGACGCCGATGATCTCGCCCGGTCCGAGGATCGAGGGCACGCCCTGGGCGATGTCGTTCGACACGAAGACGTCGACGCCGCTGATCTCCGCAGCGTCCGCACGGTCCGCGATCTCCTGCTTCGTGGTCTGCGGGACCTCGAAGGTCGACTTCGTGAACTGCACCGTGCCGATGGCGGCGGAGTCGTTCGACGAGACGAAGCGGATGTCCTTCGACAGGTCGAGCAGATCGGAGCCCTGTTCGAGCTCGCGCTCGCTGTCCTCGAGCTTCTGCGTGTTCTCGTCGATGGTCTTCTGCGCATCGGCGATCTGCTGCTCGCCCGCCGTGATCTGCTGCTGCTGAGCGTCGATCTGGGCCTGCGCCTGCTCGAGCTGCTGCTGGCCGGCCTGTGCCTGGGCCTGCGCGGCGGGGCTGGCGGCGGCCGCTGCACCCGCGGCCTGGGCCTGCGCCTGGGCCTGCGCCTTCTGGGCGTCGAGCTGGGCCTGGGCGTCGGCGATCTGCTGCTTGCCGGACTCCAGCTGCTCCTTCCGGGCGTCGAGTTGGGCCTGGCCGTCCTCGATCTGGTCGCGCCCCTCGGCGATCTCCTCACGGCCGTCGACGATCTTCTGCCGCTGGTCGTCGAGCTGCTGCTGCGTCTCGAAGCCGTCGGTGGTGCCCTTGACGCCCGGCAGGTCCTCGAGGTCCGTCAGGAACGACTTCACGTCGTCCTTCTGGGCGTCCGTGAAGGCCTCGCCGTCCTTCGTCTGGAAGACGAGGGTGCCGTTGCCGCCGTTCGCGCTCGGGAACTTGTCGGCCAGTTCGTCCTGCACCTGGCTGGTCTTCGTGCCGGGGATGGTGATGGAGGAGGAGATGGTGCCCGAGAACAGGCTGAAGGTGACACCGGCGATCGCCATGAGGACGATCCAGGCGATGATCACCGTCCAGTGTCGGCGGGCCGCGAAGCGACCGAGGCGGTAGAGGAGACCGGCCATGCTGGGCCCCGTTCCTTTCGTCGTGGGTGGTGCTGTCGAGCGGGGTGCGCCGGTGGACCCCGGGGGAGACGTCGGTGGTGTGGTCAGTGTTCGGGCAGGTACCCGCTGCGGACGCTGTGCACGAGTCGTCCGAGCAGGGCGTCCCAGTCGTCCCGCGCCTGTTCGTCCAGGCGGGGGCCGGTGGTGGTGAGCCAGTGGTCGGCGATGACGACGATGCCGCTCATCAACGAGTCCACCAGCAGGGCGGTGTCCAGGGCATCAGCTGCGGGATGGCGGCGGGCGACCTCGCTGCGGAGGCGCCCCGTGACCCGCGCGAACGCCGTCTGCGTCAGCGCGGTCGCCTTCGGGTCGTCGCCCTCCGGCTCGCCGAGGATCCGGTGCAGCCGGACGATGGCGCTGGGCAGGTCGGTGCCACGGGCGGCGGACTCGAGTTCGTCGAACATCGCCGACCGCGAACCGTCCCCGACCGGCGTGCTGGCGATCTCGGCCAGGAAACGGTCGATGATGACCGACAGTGCCTCTTCGCACACGGCGAGACGCACCTCGTCGAGCGAGGCGAAGTGGTTGAAGACGGTCCGCCGTGCGACATCGGCGCGTGCTGCGAGCTCGTCGACGCTGAACTCGCCCCCGCGGTCCTCGATGAGGTCTCGTGCGGCGCCGAGGATCGCCTCGCGGTGCCGCGCCTTGAGGGCAGCGCGGCGGTCGGGCGAGAGGGTCACGACGACGACACTAGGTGCATCGATGCACTCGGTGCATCTTCACCGGGCTGATGCTCAGGAACGTCCCCCGGTACCCCACGCATCCGAGGCGGACGGGAGGCCCGGATCGCCCAGGCGGGCGGCGACCGTTCCGTCGTCGGCTCAGCGCGGTGCCCGCCGGTACCGACCGTGGCGCTGGAGCAGTGCCATCCAGCGGGGGAGTCGGCGGTCGCCGGCGACGACCGCCTCTGCCGAGGGGGACGGAGCGAAGGCGAACCACGGGCACCCGGGGCAGACGTGCAACCACTCGTGGACGGCGAGCCCGACGCCGTAGTACTGGTTCCGGGCGACACGGAGCGGGCGAGAACACCGGGGGCAGGGCAGCTGGCCGCCGTCCCGCTCGATCGCGGGGGTGATGTCTGCAGTGGTGCGTGCATCGTCGACAGCAGTCATGGCCCGAACCTCTCCGGTGTCCGTCACGCTCCGTTGCGTGGCTGTGCGGAGAGGATACGACCGGACCGGCAGAGGGGCCCGCCCGATCGTCGTCGTGTCCACTGAGCGCAAGAGCAGCGCGGAGGGCGTGACCGCCGCGGGGTCGTCCGTGGTCGTCTCTCCGTTCGGGGAACAGCTGCTCCCCGTTCAAGATGATCTTTGCGTCAGATGATCTTCGCCGTGTAAGGTCCGCCGTGTGGACGATCGATTGACGGCGGATCCAGCGGGTGACCTCCCCGAGATCGACTGGGAGGCCCAGGGCATCGAGACCGAGTTCGGCTGGGCCGTCCCCCTCGTCCTCCAGGAGTACATCCGCCTCGGCAGCGTGGCGGTCGCGGACGTGCCCGGCGGACCCCGCGGCTACCAGGTGCTCGTGGCGACCACGACCGAGGAGCCCTCTTCGCAACTCCTGCTCGCGAACCGTCTGGGGATCGACAAGACCCAGATGACCTACGTCATCGACGCACTCGAGGCCGGCGGCTTCGTCGAACGACGCGCGGACCCGACGGACCGCCGCGTCCGCCAGGTGCACCCGACCGACGCCGGCCACGCCCTGCTCGCCCGGACGCGGCTGGCCCTGCGGACTGCCGAGGGTGTGCTGATGCGACACCTCGGCGCGGACGAGCAGACGTCGATGCGTCGGCTCCTCGCGCGCGTCGCGCTGGGCGCCGGGGCCGCCAGAGCCGGGGCGGCGGACGTCGACCCGGCGTTCGAACACCCGCTCGCCGTCCCGGAGCGCTCCCGACGGCGCGCTCCGTCCACATCCCGATCGACCCCGTCGACCACCCCACAGTGAGGCCTCTCCCATGACCAGTACCGTCCTCGTCGCCGGCGCCACCGGTGACCTCGGCCAGCGCATCGTCCGTGAACTCGCGGAGCGCGACGTCCGCGTCCGGGCCCTCACCCGTCCCGGGAGCGGGACCGCCACCGACCTCTTCGGCGCCGACCCGCGCGTCGACGTGGTCGCCGCGGCGTACACGGACCACGCGGCCCTCACCGAGGCCGTCACAGGGGTCGACGTCGTCGTCTCGGCCGTCAGCGGGACCCGTCCCGTGATCGTGGACGCGCAGCGCGCCCTCCTCGCGGCGACCGTCGCGGCCGGCGTGCCGCGCTTCATCCCGTCGGACTACTCGGCCGACTACCGACGCATCACGCCCGGCACGAACCGCAACTTCGAACTCCGACGCGAGTTCGCCGCCGAGGTCGATGCTGCGCCCGTCCGCGCGACGTCGATCCTCACCGGCATGTTCACGGACCTGCTCACCGGCCAGGCGCCGATGATCCTGTTCGGTCGTCGCCGGGTCCTGTTCTGGTCCTCCGCCGACCAGGTCCTCGACTTCACCACGAAGGACGACGTCGCCCGGGTGGTGGCCCTCACCGCGCTGGACGAGGATGCTCCGCGCGTCGTCGAGACGGCGGGCGACCACATCTCGGCACGGGACGTCGCGGACATCATGAGCGAGTTGACCGGGACGGCCTTCCGGCTGCAGTGGGCCGGCACGACCGGGACCCTCTCGGCGATGAGCGCGGTCGGCAGGCGCATGTCGAAGGACCCGGACGAGACGTTCCCGGCCTGGCAGGGGATGCAGTACTTCGTGAGCATGTTCAGCGGGCAGGCGCAGCTGCGGCACGTCGACGACGACCGTTACGGTCCGCACACCTGGACGACCGTGCGCGACGTCCTCCGGGTCCACCTCGAGGCGACCGGCGTCCGGTGACCCACGAGCCGTGACGCCCCGGACGGACGAGCGTTAGCGTGGCGACCATGACGCAGATCGACCTGACCGACCGGACCGCCCTCGTCACGGGCTCGACGCAGGGCATCGGACTGGCGATCGCCGTGGACCTGGCGCGGGCGGGGGCCTCGGCGATCGTGAACGGGCGCGGTGCCGACGGCGTGCAGCGGGCGATCGACGCCGTGCGCGAGGCCGTCCCCGGTGCGCAGGTGGACGGGGTGGCCGCGGACCTCTCGACGGCGGAGGGAGCGGCGGCGGTGCTCGATGCGCACCCGCACGTCGACGTCCTCGTCAACAACCTCGGGATCTTCGGCAGCCGTGACCCCTTCGAGATCACCGACGACGAGTGGCGCCACTACTTCGAGGTGAACGTCCTTTCCGCCGTCCGCTTGATCCGCTCGTACCTCCCGGCGATGACGGAGCACGGGTACGGACGCGTGGTGTCCATCGCGAGCGACTCCGCCGTCGTCACCCCGGCCGAGATGATCCACTACGGCATGACGAAGACGGCGCTCCTGGCCGTGACGCGGGGGTTCGCCAAGGCGGTCAAGGGCACGGGCGTCACCGTCAACACCGTGATCGCCGGCCCGACCCACACCGCCGGCGTCGAGGACTTCGTCGCCGAGATGGTCGGCACCGACCTGCCCTGGGACGAGGCGCAGCGCACGTTCATGCGGGAGCACCGGCCGCAGTCGCTCGTCGAGCGCCTGCTCGAACCGGAGGAGGTCGCACACATGGTGACCTACCTCGCGTCACCGCTGGCGTCCGCCACCACGGGCGGGGCGCTCCGGGCGGACGGCGGGTACGTCGACGCCATCCTGCCGTGACCGACCGGCGGGACCGGCGCATCCGGGGGGCAGCGCTCGCCGTCCTGGCGGCCCTGTCGCTCGGCCTCGCCGGGTGTCGGACCGGCCCCACGACCGACGTGACGACCAGCCCGTCCACGACGGCCGCCGCGGCCTCCGGACAGCCGATGCCGGACCCCGGCACCGAGCGGACCTTCGCAGCGCTCGAGGCCGAGCACGACGCCCGACTCGGCGTCGTCGCGGTCGACACCGGCAGCGGGGCCAGCGTCGCGCACCGGGCCGGGGAGCGGTTCGCGTTCGCCTCCACGGCGAAGGTGTTCATCGCAGCGACCGTGCTCGACGACGCCACACCCGGCGACCTCGACGCCGTCGTGCCGATCGGTCAGGGCGACGTGCTGTCGTACGCCCCGGTCACCTCGCAGCGCGTCGGCGTCGGCATGACGGTGCGCGACCTGCTGACGGCGATGGTGCGGTCGAGTGACAACACGGCGGCGAACCTCCTCGTGGCCCGGGTCGGCGGTCCGGCCGCCGTGCAGAGCTGGCTCTGCGGCATCGGGGACGGCGTCACACGGGTCGACCGCGTCGAACCCGACCTGAACGCGGCCGTCCCCGGCGACGAGCGGGACACGACCACCCCCGCACAGTTCGCCGCCGACCTGCGGACGGTCCTGCTGGGCAGCGCCCTCGACCCCGACGACCGTACGCTGCTCGTCGACCTGATGCTCGGGACGACGACGGGTGCCGGGACGATCCGCGCGGGGGTCCCGGCGGGATGGGCGGTCGCGGACAAGACCGGCACGGGGTCGTACGGCGTCCGGAACGACGTCGGGATCGTCACGCCGCCCGGGCGGGACCCGGTCGTGCTCGTCGTCCTGACCAGCCACGACACCGCTGACGCCGAGCCGGACGACGCGCTCGTTGCTGCGGCCACCCGCACCGTCATCGCCGCGCTGGACGGTTGAGTTCCCGGTCCCGTCGCCGTCGCGCCGACCGACGGGGCGGCCGTGTCACCATCGAGAGCCACGGTCGACCGGCCGGGTCGCGTCATGGCGAGGGATCACCCTCGCCGGTCCTCCCGGGCAGGGCCTCGACGATGCGGTCGCCCGTCGCCGGGTCCCAGCCGACCGTCCTCGTTCCGCCAGGACGCGGGCGGTGCTCGGCCCTCGGGAAGAACACGCCGGCACCAGGGAGGTAGCTCAGGACCGTCGCGGCGACGAGCGCTGCCGGTTCGGTGAGAGCCCAGAGCGGAGCGCCGGTGACGACCTGGACGGAGGAGCTGCACGTGGTCAGCCCGGCGACGACCGCGAGCCAGAGTCGCGCGTTGCCGGACCCGCGGGCCATCCGTGACGCGAGCCGGACGAGCAGGGCCGACCACCCGAGCACGAGGACGAGGGCCACAGACGCGGCGACGACGGTGCCGGTGCTGGCGCTGAGTGCCGCGACGATGCGGGGGACGCTGAGGACGAGGCGGAGAGCGACGACGACCCACCAGATGACGACCGCCACCGTCACGACCGTCGGTCGGTGGCTGCGGGTGGCGCGGTGCTGCAACGGCGGTTCTGTGAGCAGCCTCGGTCTGTGTCGTCGTTTTCGCTGCGATCGGTGTCGGGTCAGGTGGTGCCGATGACGAGGGTGCTGCGGGCGGCTTCGACGACGTCGTTGGTGATGACGTCGAGCTCGTTGATCTTCAGGACGCGTTGGATCTGTGGGAGCAGGCGTTCGAGGAGCCGGAAGTTGCCGCGGGTGATGCGCTCGACGGCGGCGATGGCTTGCGCGTCGGTGAAGTCGTCGGGGTCGAGCGTCTTGCCGAGCTTCCGCCATTGGCGTTCGAGGACGAACAGCAGCTCGTCGTGGCCGAGCGGACGGTACTGGTGGGCGAACCCGAGTCGGCTGTAGAGCTGGGGGTAGTGGGTGAACTGCTTCTCGATGCCGGGCATGCCGATGAGGATCATCGCGACGCCGGTTCGGTCGTACTGGTCGCGGAGCCACTCGATGGCGTTCCCGGTGAGGCGTTCGGACTCGTCGATGATGATCAGCTCGAGCAGGGACGGGTTGGGGCCGTGTGCGTGATCGAAGTGGCGGCCGTGGAGGAGGAGGTGTTCCTCGATGCAGCGTTCGGTGCGGAGCATGTCGTGCCGGAGGTCGTCCTGCAGGGCCCGCATTGTGGCGGAGACTTCGGGCGTGTAGAAGACAGTCCGGGCGCGGTGGGCGGCGGCGTAGATCTTGGTGTCGTCTTCACTGCGTGCCGCCCATCTGGCGATGAACGGGCCGATGCTGTCCCAGTGCGCGTAGCGGCGGGCTGAGAGGGTCTTGCCGACGCCGGCAGGGCCGAAACAGACGCCGATGGTGTTCTGCTTCCGGACGGCGTCAGCGAACTCCGCGAACCGGCGGTGTTCCCTCGTGATGATGAACTGGCTCGTCATGACCGGTCCTCCTCGTAGGTCTTCAGTCGCGGCTGATCCGTCTCGGCGGCTGGTGGGGTGGTGTCGTCGGGTGTGGGGCTGGCGATCGCGATGCGTTCGCGGATCTGCCCGCGCAGGGCTCTGCGTTGTGCGATTCGGGCGGCTTGGATCTGCTTGAGGCTGATGGTTTCGGTCTGGTGCTCGGTGCTGATGGCTGTGCAGAGGAACGCATCGCGGTGGAAGACGCGGATCTCAGTGACATCGCGGGGGTCGTACCGGACGCTGACGGTGCTGCCGACGAACGGCGCGAGGGTGGCCGCGGTGTAGCGGAGGCCCTCGAAGTGGATGCCGTCGCGCTGCACGACCCGCGTGGCTGGGACGGTGAGCAGGAATCCGTCGAGCTGTTCGAGGGAATCAGGGAGTCGTGGCAGCCATCCGTCTGCGATCCACGCTTGCAGTGGAGTCGTCCGGAGCTCGCGGTGGGTTCGAGCGTTGTAGTGGCGGATGAAGTTGTTGATGGCGCTGTCGATGCCGGCGAGATCGAGGCTAGGTGCCGGTGCTGCGGTTCCGGGTGTGAGGTGGCCGGGGAGCGTTGGAAGCAGCTCGGTGTTGATCGTGCCGAAGAACCGCTCGATCTTCCCTCGTCCCTGTGGGCGGGCGACCTGGGAGTGGATGATCCGGAGGTGCAGCACGGCGGCGGTGTTGCCGAGGCGGTGGCTGGTGAAGTCGGAGCCGTGGTCCGTGTAGAGCACGTCCGGGATCCCGCAGACAGGCCAGTCCGGCTCAGGCTTGTGCCAGATCGCTTGCCGCAGCGCGAGCGCAGTGTTTGCCGCTGACGGGGCGCCGAGGAACACCATGTACCCGCACACCGCCCGGGAGTAATCGTCGAGGACCACCGTCAACCATGGCCGTGCAGGCTTGCCGTCTGGGCCGACTATGAGCAGGTCGAGCATCGTGTGGTCCGCCTGCCAGATCGCGTTAGGGCGGTCGGCGCGACGTCGGAGCAGCAGCTCGTGCTTGTCCCGGTACGACGCTGGCCCCTCGAGCGCGAGCGTCACCATCCCGGGGTCGAGCGCGCTCACGATCGACCGCACGATGGAGTACGACGGCGCCGGCAGTCCCCGTTCAGCGCAGTGGACGCTGACCTGACGGTGAATAGTGGCGATCGACGGTCGTGGCCTGGTGAGTGCAAGCCCTTCGACCAGGCGGACGAGCTCCGGTGTCGTCCGTCGGACGCCGTGATCGGTCCGGGTGCCGTCAGCCAGGGCGGCGTACCCGCCGGTCCGGTAGCGGGCGAGCCAGCGTTGCAGGGTGCGTTCAGTGATACCCGTACTGCGGGCGAGGGCGGCGAGCGGGATGGCGTCGTCGACGTGCAGTCGAAGGATCCGCCACCGCTCGCTCGCGTCCATGACTGGCTACATCGTCGGTGAGGGCTTCGGCCGCCTGGCAGCGACCGGTTCAGCGTGGCGGGCGATGGCCCGGTAGATGGTGGTACGGCTGACGCCGAGGACGTCGCCGATCTGCGCGACGGTCATGTCCTGCTGCTCGTAGAGCCGGCGTGCGGTGCGCACCTGGTCCGCCGAGAGGCGGGACGGTCGGCCTCCGGTCCGGCCGCGCGCTCGGGCGGCGGCAAGGCCGGCGTTGGTGCGTTCCTTGATGAGGTCCCGTTCGAACTCCGCCAGCGCGGCGAAGACGTGGAACACGAGCCGGCCGCCGGGCGAGGTGGTGTCGATGGTCTCCTGCAGCGACCGGAACCCGATCCCGCGCTCGGCGAGAGCGTGCAGCTGGTCGATGAGGTGCCGGATGGATCGACCGAGCCGGTCGAGCCGCCAGACGACGAGGGTGTCTCCAGGGCGGAGCTGGTCGAGGAGCTTGTCGAGCTCGGGCCGATGTTGAAGCGACCCGGACATGGTCTCGACGAACACGCGATAACAGCCGGCAGCGTTGAGCGCGTCGATTTGCAGCGACGCGTCCTGGTCGGTGGTGGACACGCGCGCGTACCCGAGGAGGTGACCCATGAGGAGAACGTAGCGAAACTCGACCAGCAGAGGTAGTAGCGGGGCATAGATTCCGGGACTGAGTTTCGCTACAAGACACGCCGCTGTCACGGCTGCCACACGGCGACCTCGATCCGTTGTAGCGGAATCGGAGGTTTTTGATACGACATGAAGACAGAGCTCTCCCTACCGATGGAGGGGGCGAGTTTTTTGAGTCCGGCTACTTCTTGCGAAGAGCCTTCGCCCGCTGCACCCGAGCGATCCGGCGGGAAGCCTTGTCGCTCAGAACCGGCCAGGCGTGGCGGATCGCGATCGCGATGAAGAGCACCGCGAGAGCGAAGCCGACCGCGTAGGCAGCGGGGGCAGGGATCTCAATCGACAGCTGGAGCATGGAACCTCCACCGTTCGATCTGTCAGCCGACCGGCTGACTCTCGGGGTCGTGCACCGTGCACGTCCGAGGACTGGGGCCTCCGCGAGGAGGGCGTGAACCGGAACCGCCGGTTGCACTGAAAGGCGCCAGACGTGCGCGAGGACGCTGCATGACATCTGGGCACAAAAAAACCGGCCCGAAGGCCGGTTGTGGGCGCGCACTATGAACGCAGGACGATTCTGACATCAGGGACGGACATTCCGCAAGTGGAAGTTGGGGCGGGATCGAGGAGCAGGAACACCCTCGATCCCGCTCCAGGGCTAGAGCGTCGCGAGGAGGGCGTCACATGCCTCTTCGCAGCGGCGGCATGCGTCGGCGCAGGTCTTGCAGTGCTCGTGCATGTCGGCGTGCTGGGTGCATTCGTCGCCGCAGGTCTTGCATGCTGCGCGGCAGGCTTCGAGGACTGCGCGGGTGAGGTTGGCGTCGTAGCCGGTGTGGCGGGAGAGGACGTTGCCGGTGGTGGCGCAGACGTCGGCGCAGTCGAGGTTGGTGCGGATGCACTTGGTGAGGTCCGCGACCATGTCTTCCGACAGGCACGCGTCGGCGCAGGCAGTGCAGGTTTGGGCGCATTCGAAACACGCGTCGATGCAGGCGGTGAGGGCTGCCTGATCGATGCCGCCGAGGTCCTTCGGGTAGGTGCGGAGCATGTCCGTGGTGGTGCTCATGATCGGTTCCTTTCCGTTGGTGGTGCCTTTTTCTGGTTCGCCAGTCGCCAGATGGGGACTGAACGGGGTGTCGGCCATCGTGCCCGGGGTGGTCAGAGAGTGCGTCCGGCGTTCGTAGTGAGCCAGGCGATGGGACGTCGAGCGGAACTCGAACCGGGAAAGAGGGGGAACCGGTCGTGGGCCGCGGCAGGAAGGGGGGAGCCCGCCGCGACCCACGCCGGGGTCACATGGAAGCGAGCATGTCCTTCATCTGGGTGATCTGCTCGGTCTGGCTCGACACGATCGACTTCGCCATCGCGATCGCGTCGGTGCTCTTGCCCTTGTCGATTTCGGTCTTGACCATGTCAACGGCGCTGGTGTGGTGCTCGACCATCTGCTCGAGGTAGAGCTTCCCGGCGTCCGCCGCGGACGCCTGCTCGAGCGCGTCCATGTCGGAGTCGGACATCATCCCGCCGGACATGGAGGAGTGATCCATCCCGGCCATGCTCGACATCTCCGTGGGCTCGCCCCAGGCCTTCAGCCAGCCGGTCATCGTCTTGATCTCCGGCACCTGCTCGGCCTTGATCTGCTTGGCGAGGGTGGCCACGTCGGGATCGACGTCGGAGCCCTTGTCGAGGAGCATGTCGCTCATCTCGATCGCCTGCTGGTGGTGAGCACGCATCTCCTGCGTGAACGAGACGTCCTGGTCGTTGTGCTTCGACGCCGCCGACGACGAGGCTGACGTGCTGTCGGTGGAGCTGCCGGTGTTGCTCGTGGAGCAGCCGGCAAGGGTGAGGCCAACCGTGAGGGCGGCGGCGGCCGCGAGGGCGCCCGTGGTGGTGGTGTGCATTGATCCGTTCCCGTGAATGCGTCAGTGGTGCCGGGCAGGCATCACGCCCGCCCTGGTCTCCGGGCATGCAGGAGGACCCCCGGTGGGGATGCCCCCGCGGGTATGAATCAGATACGGATGATCTGCAACGCGGATAGCGACGGCGGTCTCGGCACGGCGACGCGTCGAGCGACGGGATCAGCCAAGGCAAGCAGCCGGGCGAGGACGTAGAGAATCCCGCCCGACCGAGCCCGCAGCAGCACCCACGCGAACAGGGCGATCGTCAACGCGCACGCCATCCCCATCAGGGAGCACATCAGCGCGCACAGACCACCGTCGCAGCCGGCATCGCTGAGCACCGTCATCATCGGGCCTGCCGGTGCTACCGCGTGTTCTGCGTCACTGGCGGCCCCGTGGTGCTGCTCAGCCGCAGCGGTGACCGGCGCGGTCATCGCGTGGTCGTGGCTTGATGCGTGGCCGAGCATGCTGTGCATCAGGACCGTGATCCCGACCAGTAGCAGCAACGCCAGTACCGCCGTGGCCTGCAGGAGCAGGCGACGACGCGGCGTCGAAGCGGTGGTGAGCATGCGGTCCCGTACTAGTCAGGGGCGTGGTGCGGCTTCCATGGTGCAGGAGCGGCCCTGAGAGTACAACCGCCCCCCGAGTCGCGCGGGGTGGGTCTGGGAACATCCCGCAGCATTCGGCGTTACAGGGCTACGGTACCCCCTGGGGGTATCGGGCCGAGACGCGGACGAAGATCTGAGGAGTCACATGGACGCCCACGAACACCACACCATGACCGAGCACGGCGGCAACGGCCACGGGGCGACGACGTGGTCAATGGCTGCGCAAGCGACGCTGCACTGCCTCACCGGCTGCGCCATCGGTGAAGTCCTCGGCATGGTCATCGGCACCGCCACCGGCCTCCACAACACGGGCACGATCATCCTGTCGATCGTGCTGGCGTTCATCTTCGGCTACGCCCTCACCATGCGCGGTGTTATCCGTTCCGGGCTGAACTTCTCGGCCGCGTTCAAGGTCGCCCTCGCCGCGGACACCGTCTCGATCGCAGTGATGGAGATCATCGACAACACCGTCATCGTCGCGGTCCCCGGCGCCATGGACGCCCAGCTGAACGACTGGCTGTTCTGGGGATCGCTGGCTTTCTCGCTCGTCGTCGCGTTCATCGTCACCACCCCCGTCAACCGGTGGATGATCAGCCGCGGTCTCGGCCACGCCGTCGTCCACGGACACCATTGAGACTGAAAGTCAGAGAGCGCAGCAAGAACGACGACACAAAGCGAAGCTGCTCACAAGGAGGGCGCGAGTGGAACCCGCTCGGGTGGCGTGTCCCTGCCGCGCGGAACACGGCGGGACATCTGGGCACAAAAAACCGACCCGAGGGCCGGTTGGTTGCGCGCACTATGAACGCAGGGCGATTCTGGCACAGCTTGCGGACATCGAGCAAGCACCGAAATGGGGCTACTCGGACGTCTCGACGTCAGCGCTGGCTGTCGAGCCCGCGGTGATGCGGCGACGTCGACCAAGTGCAGCAGCGTGATCGTCGCGTTGGTACTGCAACGCGCGAATTGCCGCCTCGACCTGGTTCCGTGTGGTTGGGCGCACCCGCTCGGACCCGTTCAGCACGCGTGACACGGTCTGGTGGGGCACGTGTGCTGCTGCGGCGACGTCATAGATGGTCGGCTTGCCGGTCATGATCCTCCGATGACGGTCGAGGTGCGGGTGTCGTCAGGACGACTGACGGCACCCGCCGCGGGCCAGCGGAAAGGGGCAACGCCAGCCCGTTGCTCCGCCCGTTCACTCGGTGCCCGCGGTGGGCCGGGCGGAGGTCAGGAGGTCAGTGGCCTGCGCCGAGGTTTCCGGCGAGGCGGCCGTGGAAGGCCTGGCTGGCGTCGTTGAGGCCCTGGATGTCGACTCGCTTGCCGTGTGCGTGGTATTTCGTCTCGATGGCGTCGAGCGCGGCGACGGTGGAGGCGTCCCACACGTGTGACTTGGTCATGTCGATGACGATCAGCTCCGGGTCGTCGACGTAGTCGAACTGGGTGGTGAGGTCGTTGCTGGAGGCGAAGAACAGCTCGCCCTCGACGGTGTAGAGCGCGTGCTGCTCCCCGGTTCCGGTGGTCTCGATGCTGCGGGTGACGGAGGTGAAGTGCGAGACGCGGCGGGCAAAGACGACCATCGCGGCGATGACACCGATGATCACGCCGATGGCGAGGTTGTCTGTGGCGACGACGATGACGACGGTGAGGACCATGACGACGGTTTCGCCGACGGGCATCCGCTTGAGGGTGGAGGGCTTGATGCTGTGCCAGTCGAAGGTGCCGACGGAGACCATCACCATGACGGCGACGAGGGCGGCCATCGGGATGATCGCGACAATGTCGCCGAGCCCGACGACGAGGATCAGCAGGAAGACGCCGGACAGGAACGTCGAGATTCGGGTCCGCGCACCCGAGGCCTTGACGTTGATCATCGTCTGGCCGATCATCGCGCAGCCGCCCATGCCGCCCATGAACCCGGAGCAGATGTTGGCGATGCCCTGCCCAAAGGCTTCGCGGGTCTTCCGGGAGCTGGTGTCGGTGACCTCGTCGACGAGCTTTGCCGTCATCAGCGACTCCAGCAGCCCGACGAGGGCCATGGCGAGGGCGTAGGGGGCGATGATCGTCAGCGTCTCGAGGTTCAGTGGGACGTTCGGGATGAAGAGCGTCGGGAGGCTGTCGGGGAGCTTGCCCTCGTCGCCGACGGTGGGGACGGCGATCGACGCGAACACGGTGACGAGCGTCAGGACGACGATCGCGACCAGCGGTGCGGGAATCGCCTTGGTGAGCCGGGGCAGGAGGGCGATGATCGCGATGCCGACGATCGTGATCGGCCAGACGAGCCAGTCAACGCCGATGATGTTCGGCAGCTGTGCGGTGAAGATCAGAATCGCGAGCGCGTTGACGAACCCGACCATCACCGACCGCGGGACGAAGCGCATCAGCTTCGCCGCTCCCAGCCCGCCGAGGATGAGCTGGAAGACCCCGCCGAGCAGGACGGTGGCGATGAGGTAGTCGAGACCGTGCTCCTTCATCACCGGGGCGACGACGAGGGCGATGGCGCCGGTCGCACCGGAGATCATCGCGGCACGTCCGCCGACGATCGAGATGACGACGGCCATCACGAACGCCGAGAACAGTCCGACGCGGGGATCCACGCCGGCGATGATCGAGAACGAGATCGCTTCGGGGATGAGCGCGAGGGCGACGACGAGGCCGGCGAGGACTTCGCGGGTCAGGATCCGCGGGCTCTTCAGCGCGGACAGGACGGTGGGACTGGTGTGCACCGGAGCCGGTGCGGGCGTGACGGTCGTCACGGTTCTCCTTCGATGGGGGGTGCGGACGCTCGACGCCCGCAGGGGAATGTCGTGGGGCGCGTCGTCGCGCAGTCGTGCCGGAATGCTGGAAGGGCACTGAACTCAACTCTTCCGCAGCGGGAGAGTTGGTACGCTCGACTCTAACGCAACGGAAGGGTTGGTGCGCAAGTGAGTGAGCAGCCGATGCAGACCGATGGCCGCTACCTGATCCACATCGGTGAAGTCGCTGAGCGGACCGGGCTGTCGCAGAAGACGATCCGGGACTATGACGCTGCCGGCGTGCTGCACCCTTCCGGGCGCAGCGACGGCGGGTTCCGGCTGTACTCGGAAGCAGACGTGGAGCGCCTGCTGATGGTGCGGCGGATGAAGCCGCTGGGGTTCTCGTTGAACGAGGCAGCGATCCTCGTCGACGCGGTCCGGGTCCTCGATGAGGCGAACCCGGAGATGGACGTCACCGCTGTGCGGTCCCGGGTCGCAGCGTTCATCCGTGACGCTGAGACACGGCGCGAACACCTCGATGAGCAGCTGGAGATGGTCGACGAATTCCTCGACGGTCTTCGCGCGCACTGAGTGCACCGCGGTGCTCGGTAGCATCGAGCACGACCCAGGTGGAGACATGAGCGAACAGACCACGGACACGACGATGCACATCGGCGAGCTCGCCGACCGCACCGGCCTGTCCACCCGCACCGTCCGTCACTACGACGATGTCGGGCTGCTCCACCCCACCGGCCGCACTGAGGGCGGCTTCCGGCTCTACACGCAGGACGACCTGCAACGGCTCCTCGTCATCCGTCGCATGAAGCCGCTCGGCTACTCCCTCGAGCAGATGGCTGAGCTCCTCGGCATCATCGACCGCCTCGAGGGTGTGGATGGCGCCGAACGTGACCGACTGCAAGCCGAGATCGACGCGTACGTCGCTGACACCGAAGAACGTCGAGCCAAGCTCGTTCGGAACCTCGAGTGGGCCGACGAGTTCCTCGGGATCCTCCGCGCCAAGTAATCGCCGCTGGCTCGCCCGGCGCCTACTTTGTCGGTGCGGTGATGAGGCCGGCGAGGGTGTCGAGGGCGCCGGGGACGAGCGAGAAGTACGCCCAGGTGCCGCGCTTTTCGCGGTGCAGGATCCCGGCGTCGACGAGGACCTTCAAGTGGTGCGACACGGTCGGCTGCGACAGGCCGAGCGGTTCCTGCAGGTCGCAGACGCAGGCCTCGGCACCGTCGTGCGCAGCGACCATCGAGATCAGCCGGAGCCGGGCCGGGTCGGCGATCGCTTTGAGCGACTTCGCGAGGACCTCGGCGGATGCCTGGTCCATGGCCTCGGTGGTGACTGGCGAGCAGCACGCGGTGACGTCCTGGATGGGAAGCAGCTCGATCGTCATGGGCTCATCCTCCCACGGACTTCGACGGGCGTCTATATTTGCGTTCGTCGATATGGACGTGCTTCGATGTACCTGCCGGTTTCGGCTCCCGCTCGATCCGTGAAGGACCAGCCTGATGACTCATCTTCTCGCCGTCGGTGGCAGCGACGCCGGCATTGCCGCGGCGCTCCGCGCCCGTGAACTGGACCCGACCACCGATGTGACGGTGGTCCTCGCGGACGAGTTCCCGAACTTTTCCATCTGCGGTATCCCGTATTGGGTGTCGGGCGACGTCGCCACGGAAGCGTCCCTCGCGCACCGCACCCGCGGCGACCTCGAGGCCGCTGGCATGACCGTGCGTTCTTCGACGTGGGCCTCGGCCGTCGACGTCGACCGCCGCCGCCTCACCGTCACCGGCCCCGCCGGGGACGACGAGATCGCCTACGACGAGCTGCTGATCGGCACCGGCGCTGAACCGGTCCGCCCGGCAGGGGTCCCGTTCGGGGAACCGGGCATCCACCTGCTGCACTCCATGACTGACGCCGAGCAGGTCGTCGCCGCCCTCGAGCTGCTGCCGGCAGGGAGCCGGGTCGCAGTCGTCGGTGCCGGCTACATCGGCCTGGAGATGACCGAAGGCCTCGTCGCGCGCGGGTTCGACACGACGCTGATCCAGCGCGGCCCGGAAGTGCTCTCCACCCTCGACCCGGAACTCGGAACCCTCGTCACCGCCGAGGTACGCCGCCACGGCGCGGCCGTTTTGACGGGTTCCACCGTCACCGGGATCACCCCGGCCGGCGGCGGGCAGTGGCGCGTCGCCACCAGCTCCGCATCCGGTGACGCCGAGGGCACGTTCGCGCTCGTCGTCGTCTGTGTCGGGGTCCATCCCGTCACGGACCTCGCGGTCGCCGCGGGTGCGCGTCTGGGGCAGGGCGGAGCGATTGTCGTCGACGAGACCATGCGTACCGGGGTGCCGCACGTGTGGGCGGCCGGCGACTGCGTCGTCACCCACCATCGGCTCCTCGGCACGACGTGGTTGCCGCTCGGGACGACCGCGCACAAGCAGGGCCGGGTCGCCGGGGAGAACATGCTCGGCGGCAGCAAGGTCTTCGCCGGGTCGGTGGGCACGCAGGTGGTGAAGGTGTTCGACCTGGTCGCCGCCCGCACCGGCCTCCGACACCACGAAACCGGCCCGCTCGACGTGTCCCCGTTGACGCGGGTGACGGTGGCGGATGACCACAAGCGGTACTACCCGGGCGCCGTCCCGCTGACGATCAGCGTCACCGGCGACCAGAGCACCGGTCGGCTCCTCGGTGCGCAGATCGTCGGGCAGCGCACGGCGGAGATCAGCAAACGCATCGACACGTTCGCCACCGCCCTCCACGCGGAATTCACCGTGGACGACGTGATCGATCTCGACCTCTCCTACACGCCGCCGCTCGGGTCCCCGTGGGACGCCGTCCAGGTCGCCGCGCAGGGCTGGGAACGCGCCGCCGCCGCAGCGACCCGGGCTGCGGTGACCGCCTGATGGTGATGGCTGTGGTCGCTGCGGCGATCTTCGTCGCGACGCTCGTGGTAGTGATCTGGCAGCCCAAGGGCTTCCCGATCGGCTACACCGCGCTCATCGGCGCCGTCATCGCCCTCGCCACCACCGTCGTCGGCCTCGGGGACATCCCGACCGTCGTCGGGATCGTGTGGAACGCGACGCTGACGTTCGTCGCCGTGGTGCTGATCTCGTTGATCCTCGACGAGGCCGGGTTCTTCGAGTGGGCAGCCCTCCACGTCGCCCGCTGGGGACGAGGCCATGGCCGCCTGCTGTTCGTCCTGATCGTCGGCCTTGGCGCCGTCATCGCCGCCGTGTTCGCCAACGACGGGGCGGCACTGATCCTCACCCCGATCGTCGTCGGGATGCTCCGGGCGCTGAACATGCCGCAGAAGGCGGCGCTGGGGTTCATCCTCGCCACCGGGTTCATCGCCGACACCGGCAGCCTGCCGCTGGTGGTGTCGAACCTGGTCAACATCGTCTCCGCCGACTACTTCCACCTCGGCTTCGCCGAGTACGCCGCCGTCATGATCCCCGTCGGCATCGTCTCCGTCCTCGCCTCCCTCGGCATGCTGCTGGCCTACTTCGGCAAGAGCATCCCGAAGCGGTACGACGTCCTCGCCCTCACCAGCCCCGCCGCCGCCGTGAAGGACCGGGCGACGTTCCGCGCCGGCTGGGTCGTCCTCGCGCTACTGCTCGTCGGCTACTTCGCCGCCGACCCACTCGGCGTCCCACTCGCGGCCGTCGCCGGCGTGGGCGCGGTCGTGATCGTGCTTGTTGCCGCCCGGCAGCCCGCGTTCCTCTTCGCCCGCGCCCAGGCCGCACCGGTCCTGGTCACGACCGGCGGCACTGCCACCGTCAGTGCGGCCGGTGGCGGAGCAGGGGCGCCGTCGGGGCGGGTGATTCCGGTGTGGAAGACGATCCGGGAGGCGCCGTGGCAGATCGTGCTGTTCTCCATCGGCATGTACCTCGTCGTCTACGGCCTCCAAAACCAGGGCCTCACCGACCACCTCGCGACACTGTTCGACGTGTTCGGCGACCACGGGGTCCTCGTCACCGCGCTCGGCGTCGGGTTCACCATCGCGATCCTCGCGTCCCTGATGAACAACATGCCCACCGTCCTCATTGCCGCCCTCGCCATCGGCGGTGCCGGCGCGACCGGGCTGACGCACGAGGTGATGGTCTACGCCAACGTCATCGGCTCCGACCTCGGCCCGAAGATCACCCCCATCGGCTCCCTCGCGACCCTGCTGTGGTTGCACGTGCTGGAGAAGAAGGGCATCCACATCGGGTGGGGGCAGTACTTCCGCACCGGCATCGTCCTCACCATCCCCGTCCTCGCCATCACCCTCGCCGCCCTCGCCGGCTGGCTCACCCTCATCCACTGAACCCGAAAAGACACACACCCATGAGTGACAAGCCCACGATCCTGTTCGTCTGCGTCCACAACGCCGGACGCTCCCAGATGGCCGCCGGCTACGCCCAGGCCCTCGGCGGTGACCGCGTCGAGGTCCTCTCCGCCGGCAGTGAGCCGAAGGACCAGATCAACCCGGTCGCGATCCAGGCGATGGCCGAGGACGGCATCGACATCGCCGGTAACCAGCCGAAGATCCTCACCACCGACGCCGTCCGCGACTCCGACGCCGTCATCACCATGGGCTGCGGTGACGCGTGCCCGGTCTTCCCCGGCAAGCGGTACGAGGACTGGGACCTCACCGACCCCGCCGGCCGCGGCATCGAGGACGTCCGCCCCATCCGGGACGACATCAAGCACCGCGTCCAGACGCTCCTCGCCGAGCTGCTGCCCACCGAAGCAACCGCGTAACAACCCGGAAGAAGCACGTCATGACGCTCACCCTCACCGTCCCACCCCGCACCAACGGCGACCGGCTCACCGGACTCCCCGTCGCCGTCATCGGCGCCGGCCCCGTCGGGCTCGCCGCCGCCGCGCACCTCCTCGAGCGCGGCCTCCCCGTCGTGGTCTACGAAGCGGGGCCGGCGGTTGGGACGAGCGTCCGCGCCTGGGGGCACACCCGCCTGTTCTCCCCGTGGCAGTACGTCATCGACCCCGCCGCACAGCGGCTCCTGGAAGCCACCGGGTGGGAAGCACCCCGTGCGTCATCACTGCCCACCGGCCACGACCTCGTCGACACCTACCTGGTGCCCCTCGCAGCGACACCGCAGCTCGCACCGGTGATCCAGTACGGCACCCGTGTGGAGGCGGTATCCCGGCAGGGCATGGACCGCACCCGCTCCACGGGCCGCGCCGACACCCCGTTCCTGCTCCGTCTCCACACCGCCGATGGGACGCACGACGTCACCGCGCGTGCGGTCGTCGACACCTCCGGCACCTACACGTCCCCGAACCCCCTCACTGCCGCTGGGCTCGCACCCGCCTCGGACCTCGGCGACCGCGTCGTCCACGCGCTACCCGACGTCCTCGGTACCGACCGTGCCCGGTTCGCGGGGAAGCGGGTCCTCGTCGTCGGTGCCGGCCACTCCGCGGCGAACACGCTCATCAAGCTCGCCAGCCTCGCGAAGACCGCGCCGGGTACTGACGTGCTGTGGGCTGTCCGGAACGCCGGCACCGCCCGGCTCGGCACCGACGCAGCCGACGGGCTCGCCGCCCGCGGTCAGCTCGGCTCCACCGTCCACGGGCTCGTCGAGTCCGGTCAGGTGCAGCAAATCGCCTCGTACGAAATCGACGACGTCCGACCCGACGGCGACCAGGTCACCGTCACCGGCCGCCGCGCTGGAGAGACGTTCGCGGTGACCGTGGACGTGATCGTCAACGCGACCGGGTTCCGGCCCGGCCTCGACATGCTCCGGGAGGTCCGGCTCGGCCTCGACGACATCGTCGAAGCACCCCGAGCCCTCGCACCGCTCATCGACCCCAACCTGCACTCCTGCGGGTCCGTCCCACCACACGGCGTCGCAGAGCTCGCGCACCCGGAGCCGAACTTTTTCATCGCCGGGATGAAGTCCTACGGCCGCGCCCCCACGTTCCTGCTCCTCACCGGGTACGAGCAGGTCCGCTCTATCGCCGCGGACCTCGCCGGTGACCACGCCGCCGCGCGCCTGGTCGAACTCGTCCTCCCCGAGACCGGGGTCTGCTCCACCGACATCGGCGGCTCCTCCTCCTGCTGCACTACGCCGGCCGCCGCCGCCACGCCGAACGCAGCAGACACCGCCTGCTGCGCGGCTCCGGAACCGACGCCGGCCGCTGATAGCGGCTCGTGCTGCGCCAACTGACGGGACCTTCGACCCTTGACAACCAAACCCACCGTGCTGTTCATCTGCAAGCACAACGCCGGCCGATCACAACTCGGCGCAGCTCTCCTCGAACTCGTCGCACCCGACCGGTACACCGCCTCCTCCGCCGGCATCAGCCCCGCCGACAAGGTGAACCCGTCAATCGCCGCAACGATCGGTGAGCTCGGCCTCGACATCACCGACCGTGTGCCACGGCCGGTGACACCGGAACTCCTCGACGAAGCCGACATCGTCGTCCTCATGAAGCCCGGCCTCGAGCTCCCCGCCCAACCACGCGGCATGGTCCTCGAGTGGTCGTTCCCCGACCCCACCTCGTGGTCACCGGACGACGTTCGACCGATGCGCGACGCCGTCGCGGCACGCATCGAGCGCGAGCTCATGCAGCCGTAGCGACCGGGCTACCCGACACAAAGCGAAGTCAGAAGCACGACACAGAGCGAAGCTGCTCACAGCGGTTCCCCTCTCGGGGAACGCCGCCCCCGTCGTCAGCAGGATGCCACAGCGGCGAGCGCGACGTCGATCGGTCTGCAGCTCAGCGGGGGAGCGCCGCCGCCCACCGCCCGATGGTGTCGTACGCACGCTCGCGCACGGGCTCGGCGGAGAGCACGACGTCGTGCAGCGCGCCGTGCAGTCGCCGGACGGTCACCTCGTCGCCGAGGGACAGCGCCCGCCGTGCGACCACGTCGACGTTGAGCGCCACGTCGGCGCGGGACATGCCCTCGTTCCACCGCGGCTGCAGCATGCTCCTGTCGCTGAGCATGACGAGCACCGGGACCGCGAGCCCGAGCCCGCGTGCCACCCGCTCCTGCCCGGCGAACACCGCTGCGAGCCAGCCGGGGTGCAGGGGGAACCCCCGCTCGGGACGCCACCGCTGGTCGTAGGTCCACGACCCCTCCGCCGAGCTCGACACCGTCCGCGTGTAGAAGCCGGGGTCGACCGCCGGCATCGGGGCGAGGGGGTTCCGCTTCGCGCCCAGCTTGATGACCGGTGCGACGACCGCCCGGCCGATCGCGTCGGCCTGGAACTCGAGCCACGGGCTGTTCAGGACGAGTCCGTCGACCAGCTCCGGGTGGCGCGCGGCCCAGAGCGACAGCGTGAGCCCGCCCGTGGAGTGGCCCATCGGTACGAGCCGCCGCCGCTGCCCGGGGTGCTCCGCACGGATCGCGTCGAGGGCGGCGGCGATGTCCTCGTCGTAGGTGGACAGGTCGGCCACGTGACCCGGCGTCTGGTGCGGCCGCAGGCTCCGCCCGTACTTCCGCAGGTCGAGGGCGTGGAAGCGTGCACCGAGCCGTTCGACCTGCTCGGCCAGTTCCGTCTGGAAGAAGTAGTCGGACCACCCGTGCACGTACAGGACGTCGACGTCGTGCAGCGGACCGGGGTGCGGACGGAGGTGGTCGGCGACCGAGTGTCGGCGGCGGACCAGGGTGGCGACGACCGGACCTTCGGCGTCCTCGCCGAGCGGCAGCTCGCGGCGCTCGTACGGCGGACCGAGGACGTCCTCGTGCCACCCCGCGTCCGTCATGTCTCGTTCCTACCCCACGTCGCTGCGCGACCCCACGACGAACGGGAGGCCCCGCACCAGCTGGTGCGGGGCCTCCCGTGCCGTGTCGTCGGGTCGCTCAGGCGACCGGCTTGCTGTCGTCGAGCCAGCCGGCGAGCTTCGTCATGTAGTCGGCCTGCGAGGCGTAGTCCAGCGCCGGGAAGGTGAAGCTGTGCACCTGACCGGCCTCGAGGGCCGGGTTGTCTGCGAACGTCGGCTGCTTCTCGAGGTCCGACACCTGGTAGCCCTGCTGCGAAAGCAGGATGACGTCGGCCGAGATCTGGCCCGCGTTCTCCCAGCTGTAGATGCCCCAGTAGAAGCCCTCCGGCTTCGGGGTGACCAGGTCGACGCCGAAGTCGCTCCACATCTGCAGCGTGGGCTCGTCGGACGGGCGGGTGACGTAGGCGCCGTCACCGTCGGCGTACATCGAGACGACGGACACGCCGCTCTCCTCGGACGCGGTCCGGAGGGTCTCCTTCGCGGTGTCGAACTCCTTCTCGGCCGAGTCGACGGCGGACTCCTCCGCGCCGAGGTCCTCGGCGAGGTCGGCGATGTGCTCGATGACGTCGAGACCCTTGCCGCCCCACTTGACGGTGGCGACCGGGGCGATGGCCTCGACCTGTTCCTGCTGCTCCTTGTCCTTGAAGCCGTAGGCAGGCTGCGAGGCGTCGAGCGTGCCCTTCGCGTCGGTCGGGTAGACCGAGGTCACGACGAGGTCGGGCTTCAGCGCGGCGAGCTGCTCGAGGTCGATGTCGCCGTAGGCGGTGCCGAGCTGCGTGATGCCGTCCTGGTCGAGGTCGTCGAACCGGGCGTCCTTCGTCATCGGGAGCTGCCCGAAGGTGCCGACCGGGCGGAGGCCGTACTCGATGAACGAGATGGCGATGTCGTTGAGGACCACGACGCGCTCCGGCCTGTGGTCGACCGTCACCGTCGTGCCCGTGGCGTCCTCGTACGACCAGGCCCCGGAGGACGCCTTCGCGTCGCTGCCGGTGTCGTCGGAGGCACCGGTGCTGGAGCACGCGGTGAGGATGAGGGCCGTCGCGGTGACGGCGGTCAGGAGGGCGGCACGAACGGAGCCGCGGCGGGGAGTGTTCACGTTAGGTGAGCCTAACCTAACCAGCGGGATCGCACCAGTTCCGGTCGACGCCCGACGTCACGCAGTGTGTCCGTCGGCCTCCGGGACGACCATCGGCGCCCCCGTCACGGGGTCCGGGACGACGCGGGCGTGCAACCCGAACGCACGCTCGAGCACGGCCGGCGTGAGGACGTCGACGGGAGCGCCGTCCGCGACGACGCCGCCGTCGTGGAGCACCACGAGCCGGTCCGAGTACCGCGCGGCCAGGGTGAGGTCGTGCAGCACCATCACGACCGTGGCGCCCTGCTCGCGGTTGATCCGACGGACCAGGCGCAGCACGTCGAGCTGGTGGGCGAGGTCGAGGTAGGTCGTCGGCTCGTCGAGCAGGAGCGTGTCCGCCCGCTGCGCCAGGACGAGCGCGATCCAGGCGCGCTGGCGCTGCCCGCCGGACAAGCTGGCGACGTCACGGTGGGCGACCTCGGTGAGACCGGTGGCGGCGATGGCGTCCTCGGCCACCGCGGCGTCCTCGGCGGTCCACGGCCGGGCCCACGACTGGTGCGGGTTCCGGCCGCGCATCACCAGGTCGAGCACGCTCGTGCCGGCCGGGGCCAACGGCGACTGCGGGAGGATCGCGAGCTTCCGCGCGACCGACCGGTTCGCCTCCTTCCGGATCGGGGTGCCGTCGAGCAGCACCTCGCCGGCCTGCGGCTTGAGCACCCGACCGAGCGCCTTGAGCAGCGTCGACTTGCCGCAGCCGTTCGCGCCGAGGAACGTCGTCACCGTGCCGCGCCCGATCGACAGGTCGAGGTCGCGGAGCACCGGGGACCTGTCGTACCCCACGGACAGGCCACGGGCCTCCAGGACGGGGCCGGCGTGCAGGCGGTCCGGCGCGGACGCGGCGGCGGTCGCCGGCGGGGTCGTGGTGGTCATCGGGACATCTCCTTGCGGTGACGGATGAGGAGCCAGATCAGGTACGGGGCGCCGATCACGGTGGTGACGATGCCGACCGGCACCTGCCAGGGGAACGCCGACCGGGCGAGCAGGTCCGCACCGAGCACGAGCACCGCGCCGAGGGCCGCCGACAGCACCAGCGGTGGCCGGTTCGTCCCCGCCAGGCGCAGGGCGATCTGCGGCACCACGAAGGCGACGAACCCGACCGGGCCCGCGGCCGCGACCGCCGCCGCGGTGAGGACGACCGCCAGGCCGATGACGAGCAACCGGTGCCGCTGGACACCCAGCCCGACGCCGGTCGCGACCTCGTCACCGAGCTGACCGATGCCGAGCGCTGCCGAGGTGGCGAGCGCGATCGGGACGCCCACCGCGGCGATGACGAGGAGCGGCCACACCGTCGTCCACGAGGTGCTCGACAGGCTGCCGACGAGCCACTGCGAAGCAGCCGTGGCCTGCGTGATCTTGGCGCGGACGAGCAGGTAGCTCGTCAGGGCGTCGAGCGTGGCGCTCACCCCGATGCCGACCAGGATGAGCCGGTGGCTCTGCACGCCGCCCCGCCAGCCCAGGCCGTAGACGATCGTGGCGGCGACCAGTGCTCCGATCGTGGCCGCGACGGGCATCCCGCCGCCGAGCACGAGGGCGCTGACCGAATAGCTGCCGCCGCCGAGGACGACGGCCGCCACGGCACCGACGCTCGCACCCGAGGTCACGCCGATGATGTCCGGTGTCCCGAGCGGGTTCCGCGTGAAGGTCTGGGTCAGGGCACCGGCAACGGCCAGGGTCACCCCGACGAGCGCCCCGGTCAGGACGCGGGGGAGGCGCAGCGTCGTCACGATGAACGACTCCGGTCCCGACTCGAGCCCGATCAGCGCACGGACGACGGTGCCCGGGGCGATGAACGTCGAGCCGACGGCGACCCCGAGCACGACGAGCAGCAGGGCGACGCCCACCGCGACGACCGTGGCGGTGAGGACGTGTGGGCGCCAGGCGAGCCCGACCGGTCCGATGCGGATGCCCTTCCGGTCGCCCTTCGGTGCGCCGACGGCGGGTGCGGGCGTCGTCGCGGCGCTCACAGCGACACCAGCGATCGACGACGGGCCACGGCGACGAACACCGGGCCGCCGATCACGGCCAGCACGATCCCGACCTCGACCTCGGCGAACCCGCCGATGAGCCGCCCGACCACGTCGGCGAGCAGGACGAGGGCGGCACCGAGCAGTGCCGTGGCGGGCAGGGTCCAGCGGTGTCCGGTGCCGACGACCGCCCGTGCGACGTGCGGGACGGTCAGCCCGACGAAGGCGACCGGACCGGCCGCTGCCGTCGCGCCGGCGGCGAGGAGCGTGATCCCGCCGAGTCCGACCAGGCGGGCGGTGAGCAGGTCCTCGCCGAGCCCCTTCGCGAGCTCCGGGCCGAGGCCGAGCGCGTCGAGGGCCCTGGTGTTCCAGATCGCGAGGACGAGGCCGACCGCCATGAACGGCCACGCGGCCTGCAGCACGTCGAGCTGTCGACCCGACAGCGACCCGACGACCCACAGCCGGTACGCGTCGAGCGACGCCTGGTCGGTCAGCACGATGAACGACGTCAGGGCACCGAGCAGCGCCGACACCGCCGCCCCCGCCAGGGCGAGGGGCACCGGGCTCGCGGTCCCGCTGCCAGCGACCGTGACCGAGAAGACGACGACGCTCGCGACGACGGCGCCGACGAGGGCGAACCAGACGGACGCACCGGTGTTCGTGACGCCGAAGACGAAGACGCCGAGCACGACGGCCAGCCCGGCGCCGGCCGAGACCCCGAACAGGCCGGGGTCGGCGAGCGGATTCCGGGTGTGACCCTGCATGAGCAGCCCGGCCATGCCGAGTGCGGCGCCGACGGCCGCCCCGATGAGCGTGCGGGGGACGCGTGAACCCCAGACGATCGCCTCGTCCGTGCCCGAGCCGCTGCGGGTCAGGCCGGCGACCACCCGCTCGGCACCGATGTGGTTGCTGCCGAGGAGCATGCTCGCCACCGCTGCGCCGAGCACGACCGCCGCGAGCCCGAGCAGGACCCCGATCCGCCGACGGGCCGTCCGGCGGTGCACCCCGGCGGCGCCGATCACCGCTCCGGGAGGGGCGGTGGGCGCAGTGGGGACGGTGAGGGGAGGGGGTGGCACGGAAGCAATATTAGGTTAGCCTTCCCTCATGGCGAAGATCCCGAGGCTGATGCCCGAGAACCCGCGGCTGTTCCGGGCACGGGTCGTGCGCACCGGACGGCACACCCCGTCGATCCACCGCGTCACCATCGCGAGCGACGAGATCCGCGACTTCCCGTTCCTCGGCTTCGACCACTGGTTCCGCCTGTTCCTGCAGCGCCCTGAGCAGGACGCCTTCCGGATGCCCGAGATCGACGGCGCCAAGTGGTGGCCGCAGTACCTCCGCATCCCCGAGGAATCGCGACCGCACTGCGCCAACTACACGGTCGCCGGACACCGGCCGGAACTCGGCGAGATGGACATCGACTTCGTCGTGCACACGAACGGCGACGGTGAACTCGAGGGCCGCGCCGCCGTCTGGGCCTGCGGAGCCCGACCCGGGGACGAGCTCGCCCTGCTCGACCAGGGCTGCATCTTCGACTGCCCGGACGACACCAGCGAGGTCGTCATCGCCGCCGAGGAGACCGGCCTGCCCGCCGTCGTCGGCATCGCCCGGTCCCTGCCCCGTGACACCGTCGGCCGCATCATCCAGGAGGTCCCGACCGCGCTCGACATCCGCGACCTGGACGCTCCCGTCGGCGTCACCGTGACGTGGCTCGTCCGCGGTGACGCCCACGCGGTGCCCGGTCGGGCGGCGCTCGCGGAACTCCAGCGGCACGTGCCCCGTGACGACCGCGGGTACGCCTTCGTCGTCGGGGAGTCCCGGCTCGCCACCGAGGGTCGCCGCCACCTGCACCGCGCAGGGCTCCCGAAGTCGCGGATCACCTTCTCCGGGTTCTGGAAGCACGACGCCCGGATGCCCGTCCCGGCCTGAGGCGCTGCGCCCGGCGGTCCCCTTGGACCGCGGCCGGTGGCGTCCGCCACCCGATGTGGCACGCTGTGCGCATGGGGGAACACGACGGACGACACATCCGACGCGCGGGCACGACGGGGGCGGCCGTCGCAGCGCTCCTGCTGGTCACCGGCTGCTCGATGCTGACGGGCGGCAGCGTCCCGGACACCGCCGCGACCGACGGCGCGGCTCCGCGGCGGACCGCATCACCGAGCCCGTCAGCGACGCCGACGCCGACCCCGACGGCGACGACGCCGCCGGTCGCGGAACTCGTCGGGGTCACGCTGGACGCCGGGGACGTCGGTGAGGGCGCTCCCGCGACCGTCTCCGGCACCGGCCCCGCCGACGTCGCCTTCCGGGTCCGCGGCGACTTCGCCGTGGTGATGAACCTGGACTGCTCGCGGTGCGTCGGCACCGCGGCCGTCACGGCACCCGGGCGGATGTCGCCGTTCGGTGAGGCCACGGCTCCGCTGACCGCGTCCTTCCTGACGGGGGTCATGCGGTCCGATCCGGACGAGCAGATGCTCATCGTCCAGGCGGACGGTCCCTGGTCGATGACGATGCTGAGCTGGAACGACCTGCCGTCGGTGTCCGGCCCGCAGTCGGGCACGGGACCGGCGGTCCTGTTCTTCTCGGACGACGTCTCGCACGTGCAGGTCGACTACACGCCGGCCGATGCCGACGACCGGTTCGGTGTTCGGGTCTTCACGACGTCGGACGACACGCAGCTGTTCGGGGACACCGAGGCGTTCTCGGACACCTTCGAAGCCGACCTGCCAGGCGTGGTGGCCGTCGCGACGAACGGGTCGTGGAGCATCACCCCGACGCCCTGAGCCGGTCCGGTCGGGAGACGCGGGTAGCCTCGCGCCATGAGCTGCCGCCTGAGCGAACTGGTCCTCAACTGCGACGACCCCGAGGCGCTGTCGCGCTTCTGGTGCGCCGTCCTCGACTACGTGGAACTCGGCCGGGAGGACGACGGCATCGAGATCGGCCCGGCCTCCGGTTTCGGCGGGGCGGCCCCGACGATCATCCTGGCGCGCGTCGCACACGCGAAGTCCCAGCCGCTGCGCCTGCACCTCGACGTCAACCCCGTCGACCGTGACCAGGACGCGGAACTCGAGCGGCTCCTCGCCCTCGGCGCGCGTCCGGCCGAGGTGGGGCAGACCGGTGACGAGTCGTGGCACGTGCTGCAGGACCCGGAGGGCAACGAGTTCTGCCTGCTGCGCTCGCGCCTCGCACCGCTCGCCTCCGCCTGAGGCGACCCACATCGGACGGGAGGCTCCCCACCCGCTGGTGGGGAGCCTCCCGTCCGTCGTGCGGTCCGGACGTCAGCCCTTCAGACCGGACCCCGTGACGCCCTCGACGATCTGCCGCTGGAAGACCAGGTACAGGATGATGAGCGGCAGCGCGGCGAGGAGCGCGCCCGCCTGGATGTCCGCGTACCGCTGGCCGAAGCTGCCCTGGACCGTGGCGAGCCCCACCGGGATCGTCATGAGGTCCGGGTTCGACAGCACGAACAGGGGCAACAGCAGGTTGTTCCACACCCCGACGAAGGTCAGGATCGTCACCGCGGCGATGACCGGGCGGGACAGCGGCAGGATGACCGACCAGTAGACCTTCCAGATGCTCGCGCCGTCGATGCGGGCGGCTTCCTCGAGCTCCTTCGGGATGCCGTCGAAGAACTGCTTGAAGATGAACACCGCGATCACGGCGGGCACCTGCGGGAAGATCACCGACCAGTAGGTGTTGAGCAGGCCGACCGCGTTGAGCTCCTGGAAGATCGGAATGATCAGCACCTGCGTCGGGATCATGATGCCCAGGATGATGAGCAGGAACGCGACGTTGCGGCCGCGGAACACCAGGCGGGACAACGCGAAGGCCGCCATCGAGGCGAACATCACCGTGAGCACCGCCGTGACGACGCTCGTGATGCCGCTGGCCAGGTACCAGTTCCAGATGTCGCCGGACTGGAACAGCGACGAGTAGGAGTGGAGCGTCGGGTTCCAGTCCGACAGGATCGCGCCCGCACCGAGCGCGGCGACGCCGTTGTCGGACAGCGACGTCTTCAGGGCGAACAGGCTCGGGATGAGCCAGATGATCGCGAAGACCGTCAGGACGACGGCCGACGCGATCGTGAACCCCCTGCCGGAGACGCCGATCTTCGCGGCGCTCGTGGGCGCGGCCGAGGAGACGCCGGTGCGGAGCTTGGCGCGACCGGTGGTGATGCTCTCGGTGGCGGTCATGTCAGGCCCCGATCTCTCGCTTGGCGGCAGCGCGCTCGACGAGCTGCCGGATGACCGCGATCGCGACGATCACGATGAACAGGAGGACGGACGCTGCCGAGGCGGCGCCGAGCCGGTTGTCGGTGAAGCCGACGCCGGTGATGAGCTGCAGTGAGACCTGGGTCGAGATGCCCGGGCCGCCGTTCGTCATGAGGTACACCTGGTCGAAGATCTTCAGGGACGCGATGATCTGCAGCAGGATGACCAGCGTCGTGGTGCGGCCGAGCAGCGGCAGGGTGATCGACTTGATCTGCTGCCAGTTCGACGCACCGTCGACGGCGGCGGCCTCGTACAGCTCGCGCGGGATCTCCTGCAGGCCGGCCAGGTACAGCACGAAGTTGAAGCCGAGGGTCCACCAGATCGTGGCGATGGCGACACCGATCATCGCGGTGTTCGGGCTCGACAGCATGCCCGAGCCCGGGGTCATGCCGAGTGCGGTCTGCAGGGTCGCCCAGAGGCCGGTCGCCGGGGTGAAGATGAACACCCAGATGAGCGAGATCGTCGCCGACGGCAGGATGAACGGCAGGAAGAACGCCAGGCGGAAGAACCACTGGCCCTTGTTCATCCGGTTCGTCAGCACCGCGAAGACGAACGCCAGGATCACCAGCGGCGGCGTCGTGTAGAGCGTGAACTGCAGGGTGTGCCACAGCGACGACCAGAAGTCGGAGCGTCCGAGCATCTCCGCGTAGTTCGCGAACCCGGCGAAGCTGCCGAGCCCGGTCCGCACGGTCGAGGTGTTGAAGAAGCTCGTGACGATCATCCAGATCGTCGGGCCGAGCAGGAAGGCCACGTAGAACAGGCCGAACGGGGCGAGGAACAGCCATCCGCTGCGACCCTGGCCGCGGGTGACGCTGGTCCGGTAGGAGCGGAGCCGCCGTGGTGCAGTGGCCGCATCCGTGGGGCGGTCGAGGACTGGTGCTGTGGTCACGTCATCGTGCCTTTCGCGGGGTGTTCACGGTGTTCGCGCGCCTGGTCACAGGGGGCTCGGGGTGTTGAGGTAGGTCGCCAGCTGGCTCTTGATCGCGCTGAGCGCCTGCGCGGGGGACGAGCTGCCCTGCTGCACGAGGGCGAGCTGGGCGCCCACGGTGCCCTCGAAGGTCGAACCGGACCCGCCGTACCAGGCGGCGTCGTCGAAGACCGCGGTCTCGGCGGCGGCGGCGTAGTTCGACTGCGGCTTGAGCTCCTTGTACGCGCTGCTGTCGAAGGTGGGCATGTAGGCCGGGACGTGCCCGCCCTCCGCCCAGGTCAGGCTCTGCTCGAGCATCTGCTTGATGAAGAGCAAGTGCTGCTTGCGCTGCTCGGGCGTCCGGTCCTTCTTCGGCAGGATGAAGGTGTGCGCGTCGGCCTGCGTGGCGGGCTTGTCGTAGAGCTGCGGGATCGGCGCCATGCCGAACTCGAGCCCCTTGATCGACTGGGCGGTGCTGATCTCCCACTCGCCCTGCATGAAGAAGCCGGCCTTGCCGTCGAACATGAGCGACTGCGCGGTGGCGTAGTCCAGGGCCTTGTTCATCCAGCCCTCCTTCACCCACTTCTGGGTGCGGCTGGTGACCTCGTTGTAGGCGTCCTCGTTGACGGTGAGCTTCGCGCCGCCGTCACTGATGAACGGGGTGGCACCCTCGATCTGGTTGTACATCGTCCAGAAGAACCGCCACGGTGTCGCGGTCTCGGGCACGACGTTCGCGACGTTGAGCGCGTTGCCGCCGGTGACCTTCGACACGGCGGCGAGGGCACGCTCGAAGTTCTCCATCCCGTTCAGGTCCGTGAGCTGGTCGTCGCTGTCGAGCAGTCCGGCCTTGCGGCAGACCTCGACGTTGTAGAACAGCACGAACGGGTGCGTGTCGAGCGGGATCGCGATGTTGTTGCCGTCGGTCTTCTGCGCGGTCCACGCCTTCTGGTTGAAGTCGCTCGCCTTGAGGCCCACGCTCGCCAGGTCGTCCGCCGTGATCGGGTCGAGCAGGTCGCCGTCCCAGAGTGGCTTCGCGCGGGTCAGGTGCGCGATCGCGACGTCCGGCGGCTTGTTCCCGACGGTCGCCAGTGTGACCTTCGAGTAGTACGGGTTCCCCCACGCGAACGTGGTGGCCTGCAGGGCGGAGGAGCCGCCGTGCTGCTTCGCGTACCCGTCCTCCATGGTCTTCATGCGGACGCCGTCGCCACCACCGAACAGGTTCCAGAAGACGAGCGTCTCGGGGTTCAGAGGGGCGCCGGCGATCCCGGCTGCGAGGGGGCTCGCGCACGAGGCGAGCGGCAGGACCGTGGCCGCCGCTGCCCCGGCGGCGAGCAGGCTCCTGCGGGTGAACGTGGACCCGCGGGGTGGCGGGACTGGACGGTTCGGCATGGCATCACTCCATCGGGACGGGCCGAAGCGGGACGTCATCCGGGGATGCTGCCGTCCCGATCGCGGGGCGTCGGTGCCCCGTGAGCGCTCACATTAGCGCCGCGCCGACGCGCGCGCCAGCCCTTCCGTCCGGTGTCGACACCCGGTAGCGTTCCTGTCAGGTGAGCGCTCACTTCCGTGACACCGCGGAACACATGTGCTCGACGCACAGCCTGATCGAAGGAGATCATCCATGCCCCGCACACACCTCGTCCTCGACTCCGCGTTCACGGTGGGCCCGGTGCGGCGCCGACTGTTCGGCGGGTTCGTCGAGCACCTCGGCCGCCACGTCTACGACGGCATCCACGAGCCCGCGCACGAGTCGGCCGACGAGCACGGCTTCCGCAAGGACGTCATCGAACTCGTCAAGGAGCTCGGCGTCACCACCATCCGCTACCCCGGCGGCAACTTCGTCTCCGGCTACAAGTGGGAGGACGGCGTCGGACCGGTCGAGCAGCGTCCCCGGCGCCTCGACCTGGCATGGCACTCGACCGAGACGAACGAGGTCGGCCTGCACGAGTTCCAGCAGTGGCTCGACTCGGTCGGCTCCGAGCTCATGCTCGCCGTGAACCTCGGCACCCGCGGCACCGCCGAAGCCATCGAACTGCTCGAGTACGCGAACATCGGCGGCGGCACCGCCCGGTCCGAGGAGCGCAAGGCCAACGGCCGCGAGGAGCCCTTCGGCATCACCATGTGGTGCCTCGGCAACGAGATGGACGGCCCGTGGCAGCTCGGCCACAAGAACGCCGAGGACTACGGCAAGCTCGCCGCGATGACGGCCAAGGCGATGCGACAGATCCAGCCGGACCTGGAACTCGTCGCCTGCGGTTCCTCGGGGGCGTCGATGCCGACGTTCGGCGAGTGGGAGCGCACCGTGCTCGAGCACGCGTACGACGACGTCGACTACATCTCGGCGCACGCGTACTACGAGGAGGACGACGACCTCACCTCGTTCCTGGCCTCCGGCGCCAACATGGACCACTTCATCAAGACGGTGACCACGGCGGCGGACCACGTGCAGGCGCACAAGAAGTCCGACAAGCGCATCGACATCTCCTTCGACGAGTGGAACGTCTGGTCGATCACGAAGTGGGAGGCGAAGGCCAAGACCTTCACGCTCGAGGACTGGCCGGTCGCCCCGCGCCTCCTGGAGGACGTCTACACCGTGGCCGACGCCGTCGTGCTCGGCGGCCTGCTCATCTCGCTCCTCCGCCACGCCGACCGCGTCGCCTCCGCGTCGATCGCCCAGCTCGTCAACGTCATCGGCCCGATCATGACCGAGCCCGGTGGTGAGGCCTGGCGCCAGACCACGTTCTTCCCGTTCTCGGTGACGTCGCGCCTGGCCCACGGCACGTCGCTCGACGTCGTCGCCTCGGGTGACACCGTCGACGGCGGCAAGCACGGCACCGTCCCGGTCGTCGACGCTGCCGCCACGGTCGAGGACGGTCGCGCCGCGATCTTCCTCGTCAACCGCCACCAGACCGAGAGCACCACCGTGACGATCGACCTGGCCGGCCTGTCCGTCGAGGGCGACGTCCACGCCGAGGGCATCTGGGACGACGACCTGCACGCCGTGAACGACCTGTCGAACACCGCCCGCGTCGGCCTGCGGACCAACGAGTCCGTCCGCCGCGAGGGTGACACGGTCACGATCGAGCTGCCGCCCGTGTCCTGGACGGCGCTCTCGATCGGTTGAGTGCCTCGGCGCACGCTGCACGCGGCGGGCGTCGAGTGAGCAGAGGACGCGGGGTCCCTTCGGGAGCCCGGCGTTCCTCGTGTCGGGGCCGGGCCGGCGCCGGCGGGCATCGGCCGGACGGGCCCGAGGCTCGGCCGTGCGGACACTTCCCGGCTCTCGGAGCCGGGATCTCGTCCGCCGAGCCGAGCCTCGGCTGTGCCCGGCGCGGCACGGCCGGGAGGCCCGCTCCGGGCCCACCCCGAGCCTCCCGTCCGCTGAGCCTCGCCTGGGCGGGCACGTCCTGGACGCCGTCGGGCGCGTTCTGTCCGCGGGGCCGAGCCTCGGCACCGCGCGTCGCGCTCCACGACGCCGCACGTGGTCGCCGTCGCGAGGACTGTCGCGGAGCGCGGAGCGCGGAGCGTGCCCGTGCCCGCCGCTCAGCGCGCGGGCGGCGCCGCCGTGCTCGCGCGCTCGACGAGCCGCACCGGCACCAGGTCGGTCGCCGCGGTGGCCGCCCCGCCCTCGATCTGGGTGAGCAGCGTGGCGACCGCGCGTCGTCCGACCTCGTCGAACGACTGGTGCACGGTGGTCAGCGGCGGCCAGAACGAGTCGGACTCGGGGGAGTCGTCGAAGCCCACCACGCTCAGGGTCGACGGGACCGCCCGGCCGAGCTCGTGACAGGCGCGGAGCACTCCGAGCGCGGTCTGGTCGTTCGCCGCGAACACCGCCGTGATGTCGGGCCGTGCCGCGATCGACAGACCGGCGCGGTACCCGGACGATGTGTTCCAGTCGCCCTCGAACACCGGGGGCACGGTGCGTCCCGCCGCCGTCAGCGTCGCCGCCCACGCTGCCTGCCGTCGCGCCGCCGAGTACGACGACGCCGGACCGGAGACGTGCCAGACGGTGTCGTGGCCGAGGTCGAGCAGGTGCTGCGTTGCGAGCCGGGCGCCGTCGGCCTGGTCGGTGTCGATCGCCGGGTGCTCGGTGGTGCCGGTCGAGTCGATCACGACCATGGGGACGCCGTCGGGCAGGGCGACCTCGGCGGTGTCGATGACGTGCGACTCGATGATGATGACGACGCCGTCGACGGCCTGTTCGTGCAGGCGGGAGAAGGCGCTCCGGACGCCCTCCTCGGTCCGTGAGGCCATGGGCAGCAGCGTGATCGTGAAGTCGGCGGCTCCCGCGGCGTCGGCGATGGCCTCGAGCGTGCGCATGTTGCCGAAGGACGCCAGGGTGAACATGATCACGCCGATGGTCCGGAAGCGCCCGGAGCGCAGCGCGCGAGCGGCACGGTTCGGGCGGTACCCGAGTTCGGCCATCGCCTGCTGGACGCGGGACCGGGTCTCGGGGCTGACGTTGTCGAAGCCCCGGGCCACCCGGGAGACGGTCTGCATGGAGACGCCGGCGACCTCGGCCACGGCGGAGAGCGACGGCGCGCGGCGAGGGGTCGGCGCGGGGTCGGTGGTGGTGGTCGAGATGGTCACGCGCCCCCTTCGTGCGGATGGCCGGGTCGGCGTCGGAGCGCGACCACTCCTGCGAACGCTAGCGCATGTTGACGTTGCCATGGTACGGTCGCCTCGTTCGATGTTGACGTCAACATCGGTCGTCCGCAGACAGCACGCAGCAGTGCTGGCGCACGACGACCGAGGCCGCGTCGACGTCCCGCAGGACACGACGAAGGAGTCACATGAGCACGCTCACCGCGCGGAGCCCCGAGGCCGCGCCGCGACGCGGCGAGGGTACGACGCCCGCACCGCGTCGCCGTGCGAAGCCTCGCGGCCGCATGACCGGCTGGCTCTTCGTCGGCCCGTTCGTCGCCGTCCTCGTCCTCATGCTCATCGTCCCGATCGGCTACGCCCTGTGGCTCAGCCTGTTCCGCGACCAGCTCATCGGTGGCAACCAGTTCGTCTGGTTCGCCAACTACGTCCAGCTCGTCCAGGACGCCAAGTTCTGGTCCGGGTTCGGTCGGGTCGCGGTCTTCCTGGTCGTGCAGGTGCCGATCATGCTCGGTCTCGCCCTCGTCGCCGCCCTGGCCCTCGACAGCGCCCGCCTGTGGGGCACGTCCTTCTTCCGCATCGCGGTGTTCCTGCCGTACGCGGTCCCCGGCGTCGTCGCAGCACTCATCTGGGGCTTCATCTACGGCAACCAGTTCGGTCTCACCGGTGCGGCGAACGACGCGCTCGGGATCGACCTGCTGCAGCCCTTCAGCCCGAGCTGGGTCCTCACCTCGATCGGCAACGTCGTCACGTGGGAGTTCCTCGGCTACAACATGCTGATCTTCTACGCCGCCCTCCGCACCGTGCCCGGGGAGCTGTACGAGGCGGCCGAGCTCGACGGCGCCGGCCCGATGCGCACCGTCTTCTCGATCAAGCTCCCGGCCCTCCGCGGTCCGATGGTCATCGCCACGATCTTCTCGATCATCGGCAGCTTCCAGCTCTTCAACGAGCCGAACCTGCTCAAGACCCTGGCCCCGAACGTCATCGGCAGCGCCTTCACCCCGAACATGTACGCCTACTCGCTGTCCTTCAGCGGCCAGCAGTTCAACTACTCCGCCACCGTCGCGATCGTGATGGGCGTCATCACCGCGGTGATCGCCTACGTCGTCCAGGTCCGCGGCACACGCGAGGAGAACCGATGAGCACCATCCAGCACCCCACCGGACCCGCCGCGGCCACGGTCACCGAGGCGACCACGACGCAGCGTGAGCCGCGCACCCGGTCGACCCGTGCCTCCCGGAAGGCCGAGCAGCACGTCGACGGACGCAAGCCGAAGCGTTCCGGCCTGCTGACGGCGGTCATGGTCGTCTTCGTCGTCTACTCGTTCGCACCGCTCTTCTACCTGCTGGTGAACAGCACGAAGACACAGGCGTCCCTGCTGTCCACCTTCGGCCTCTGGTTCGGCGGCGACTTCCACCTATGGCAGAACATCGTCGACACGCTCACCTACAACGACGGCATCTTCGTCCAGTGGCTCGGCAACACGCTGCTCTACGTGGTCGTCGGGGCCGGTGGCGCGACGCTGCTCGCGACCGTCGCCGGGTACGGCATGGCGAAGTTCCAGTTCCCCGGGCGCCGCGCGGTGTTCGCCGTCGTCCTCGGCGCGATCGCCGTCCCGGGCACCGCCCTGGCGGTCCCGACGTTCCTGCTCTTCTCGCAGGTCGGCCTGACGAACACCCCGTGGGCGATCATCCTGCCGTCGCTCATCAGTCCGTTCGGCATGTACCTCATCTGGACCTACGCGGTCGAGGCGATCCCGACCGAGCTCATCGAGGCCGCCCGCATGGACGGCGCCGGCGAGTTCCGGATCTTCTTCACCATCGCACTGAAGCTCCTGGCCCCCGGCGTCGTCACGGTCCTGCTGTTCGCGGTCGTCGCCACCTGGAACAACTACTTCCTGCCGCTCATCATGCTGAGCGACCCGAAGTGGTACCCGCTGACCGTCGGCCTCAACCAGTGGAACGCGCAGGCCACCGGCTCCGGTGCGCAGCCGATCTACAACCTCGTCGTCACCGGCTCGCTCCTCACGATCATCCCGATCGTGGTCGCGTTCCTCTTCCTCCAGCGCTTCTGGCAGTCCGGCCTCGCGGCCGGGTCCGTCAAGGCCTGATCCCGCCCTCCGGCCCCGGGCAGCAGCACCGGACCCCCGGCCGGGAGGCACGGCGCGGCCCCGCAACGGACCGCACCGACCAGCACCGAGCAGTCCCTCCTCACACGGGGAAACACCTTCTCCACGACGAAGTGAAAGGCACCACCATGCAGAAGCGTCTCCGGCGCGGGCTCAGCGCCCTCGCCATCGGCGTCACCGCCGCCATGGCCCTCGCCGCCTGTGCGTCCGGCGGCTCCGGCTCCGGCGGCTCCGCCTCGGACATCGACAAGGCCCTCGACGAGGGTGGCACCCTGACCTACTGGTCGTGGACGCCGTCCGCGAAGGACCAGGTCGCCGCGTTCGAGAAGGCCTACCCGAAGGTGAAGGTCAAGCTCGTCAACGCCGGCACCGGCGCCGACCAGTACACCAAGCTGCAGAACACCGTGAAGGCCGGCTCGGGCGCGCCGGACGTCGCCCAGGTCGAGTACTACGCCCTGCCGCAGTTCGCCCTGTCCGAGTCGCTCCTCAACCTGTCCGACTACGGGTTCGGTGACCTGGAGGACAAGTTCGCCGCGAGCACCTGGAACTCCGTGTCGATGGACGGCGAGGTCTACGGCCTGCCCCAGGACTCCGGCCCCATGGCGATGTTCTACAACAAGACCGTGTTCGACGAGTACGGCATCGAGGTGCCGAAGACCTGGGACGAGTACGTCGCGGCTGCGAAGAAGCTGCACGAAGCCGACCCCGAGAAGTACCTGGCCGCCGACTCCGGCGACGCGGGCTTCACGACGAGCATGATCGCCCAGGCCGGCGGCACCCCGTTCACCACCGACGGCGAGGAGGTGACGATCAACCTGCAGGACGAGGGCACGAAGAAGTGGACCGAGACCTGGGACCAGCTCGTCGAGCAGGGGCTCCTGGCCAAGACCGTCGGCTGGACCGATGACTGGTACAAGCAGCTCGGCAACGGCCAGATCGCGACGATGATCACCGGCGCGTGGATGCCCGGCAACCTCGAGGCGAGCGTCGCCGAGGCCGCAGGCGACTGGCGCGTCGCCCCGATGCCGACCTACGACAGCGGCACCGCGACCACCGCGAACAACGGCGGCAGCGCCGAGGTCGTCATGGAGCAGTCGAAGAACCCGGCCCTGGCCGCGGGCTTCCTCAAGTGGCTGAACTCGTCGGAGGAGTCCACGAAGGTCTTCATGGAGTCGGGCGGGTTCCCGTCGACCACCGCCGACCTGGAGTCCTCGGCGTTCCTCGAGGAGAAGCCCGAGTACTTCGGCGGGCAGCAGATCAACAAGGTGCTCGTCGACGCGTCGAAGTCCTCGGACAACGACTTCACCTACCTGCCGTACCAGGTGTACGCCAACAGCGTCTACGCCGACACCGTCGGACAGTCGTACGAGAAGGGCACGTCGCTCGAATCCGGGCTCGAGGCCTGGCAGGACGCGCTCGTGAAGTACGGCAAGGACCAGGGCTTCACGGTCTCCACCAAGTAGCAGCACCCCTCCGACGCGGCCGTGCGGGCATCCCGCACGGCCGCGTCCCCCTGCCGTCCCCTCCCAGAAAGGCGCGAGATGCGCTTCGCCATCGGCGACACCGACTTCCTGCTCGACGGGCAGCCGCACCGCGTGCTCTCCGGCGCGATCCACTACTTCCGCGTCCACCCCGACCTGTGGGCGGACCGCATCCGCAAGGCCAAGCTCATGGGCCTCAACACCGTCGAGACCTACGTCGCGTGGAACGCGCACGAGGCCACGCCGGGCTCGTTCGACTTCAGTGGCGGCCTCGACCTCGGCCGGTTCCTCGACCTCGTGGCCGCCGAGGGCATGCACGCGATCGTCCGCCCTGGCCCGTACATCTGCGCCGAGTGGACGAACGGTGGGCTGCCGTTCTGGCTGTTCACCGACGGCACCGTCGGGATCCGCCGCGACGAGCCGCAGTTCCTCGCCGCCGTCGGTCGCTACCTCGACGCCCTGGCCCCGATCCTCGTGCCCCGGCAGATCGACGCGGGCGGGCCGATCGTGCTCGTGCAGGTGGAGAACGAGTACGGCGCGTACGGCTCCGACCCCGTGTACCTCGAGAAGCTCGAGCGCATGCACCGGGACATCGGGCTCACCGTGCCGTTCACGAGCGTCGACCAGCCGATGGACTCCATGCTCGAGGACGGGTCGCTGCCGTCGTTGCACAAGACCGGGTCGTTCGGGTCCCGGTCCGCCGAGCGGCTGGCGCGCCTCCGCCGGGCACAGCCGACCGGACCGCTCATGTGCTCCGAGTTCTGGGACGGGTGGTTCGACAGCTGGGGCGAGCACCACCACACCACGCCGGCCACGGCCAGCGCCGAGGACCTCGACGTCCTGCTCGCCGCCGGGGGATCCGTGAACATCTACATGTTCCACGGCGGGACCAACTTCGGCTTCACCAACGGTGCGAACGACAAGGGCGTCTACCGTCCCATCGCGACGTCCTACGATTACGACGCCCCGCTCGACGAGGCCGGCCGTCCGACCGACAAGTTCCACGCCTTCCGTCAGGTCATCGCGCGCTACGCGCCCGTCCCGGAGCTGCCGCCGACGATGCAGCCAGGCGGGTCCGGTCGGCTCGCGACGCACGACGACGGACGGGAGGCCCGACGCAGCCCCGCCGCTGACGTGGCCGTCCGCCTCGACCGCGTCGTGCCGCTCGCCGGCCTCCTGCCGACGATCACGTCCTGGAGCATGCACGAGACGCCGCCGACGTTCGACGAGCTCGGCGCCGCCTCCGGGTTCGTCCTGTACCGGACCGAGGTCGACCTGCCGGAGGGCGGCGTCCTCACCGTCGCCGAGGAGGTCCGTGACCGCGTGGTCGTCAGCCTCGACGGGCGTCCGGTCGGGGGCCTGGAGCGGGAGCACCACGACCGCGCGATCGCCCTGCCGCCGGCCACGGGCCTCCTGGAGCTGCTCGTCGAGGACCAGGGCCGCGTCGACTACGGGCCCCGGATCGGCGAGCCGAAGGGGCTCATCGGTGCCGTGCGTGTCGACGACGTCGTGCTCTCGCGGTGGACGGTCTCGCCGCTCGCCCTCGATTCGGTGCCGGAGGCTGCGCTCGAGGTGCTCCGCACGGCACCGTCGGCGATGGGAGAGACCGTCGCCGGACCCGCGTTCGCCGTGGGGACGTTCGACCTCTCCGAGCGCGCGGCGGACCTCGACCGCTACCTGGCGCTCGACGGCTTCCGCAAGGGCGTGGCCTGGGTCAACGGGTTCTGCCTCGGCCGGTACTGGTCGCGCGGGCCCCAGGGCACGTTGGCCGTCCCCGGTCCGGTGCTCCGACCCGGGCGCAACGAGGTCGTCGTCTTCGAGGTGCACGCGTCGGCATCCCGCACGGTCTGCATGTGCGTCGAGCCCGAGCTCGGACACACCGAAGCCTGACGGCGGGCTCCACGACGACGAACGGCCCCGGGGGATGCCCGGGGCCGTTCGTCGTGGTCGTGCGGTCAGCAGGTCGGTTCGGGCACGAGCACCGCGATCCGGCCGACGCGCACGAGAGGCACCCCTCCGCGCTCACCCAGACGCTCCCCGGCGAACCGGACGAGCACGCCGGGCTCGGTCCGCTCGGCGTCGACGAGCGCGGCCGCCTGGGCCGGCGTGACCAGCAGTTCCCACGGGCGGCGGACCCCGGCGCTGTCCTCGGAGCACAGCTCCAGCAGCACCCCGACCCGCGTGCCCGTCGGCCCCTCGGTGGTGGTCGTCCCGGTGCGCAGCCCCACCAGCGCCCCCGTGTGCGTGACGATCTCGTTCATGGTTCCCCCCTCGTTCTCGGCGTCCTCGCCGCGACGAGCTTACGGCTGCGAGGATCTCTCGCACCTCATCCGGAAGGTGGGGAAACGCGACGTGTCGTCAGCCGTTCGGCTGACGGCGGCTTCGAGGACCGTTCAGCCGTCAGAACGCGCGCGCGCCTGCCCATCCGCGGACGCGCAGGAGCCCTTCGCGGCGCCAGATCCAGTACGGGGCGAACTTCGTGCCGTCGTCCTCCCATGCCTTCGTCAGGAGCCAGATCTGCCGTCGGTGCTGCCGCCCGTCGTCGTCCACCCACTCGACGAAGCCGTCGTCGAGGACGGTCGTGATCTGCGATCGAGGCACGGACCAGCTCATGACGTACCCGTCGTACCGGAGCACCTGGTCCTCGAGGCGGACCGCGACGCGGTGGGCGCGGACGGTCATCCACAGACCGAGTCCGACGAACAGCGTCCCGAGGACCACGACGAACGCCCGCGCCGATGCCTCCGGGACGAAGGCCACCCCGATGAGGACCATGCCGACCACGATCTGCAGCGGGCCAACCGCTGCGGCGTTCGCGGTTCGTTCCCATCGCGGCGCCCGGATGACCTGGTCGGCCATCACCCGACCTCGTCGAGGCGGTCGAGGTCCGCGAGGGCCTGCTCGGCCTGGGCGAGTCGCTCGGACTCCGGGCGGGTCCACCACTCCGGGCCGCGTTCCCCGAGGCCGTGCTTCGCGAGCCCGTTGCGGTGTCGAGCAGCCGCGACGGCGTCCTCGTCGCCGGCTCGTCTCGCCTGCTTCACGGCGTTGCGACCGCGGCCGAGGTGGGACCGGAGGCGTGCTGCGAGGTCCTCGGGGAGCGCCGGGTCGGTCCGCCGCCAGCGTCGTCCGTCCACGACGAAGAAGTGGTCGTCCTCCACACCGGCGGTCATGCCGTCGAGTCTGCACGGGCCACCCCCAGAGGTGTCAGTGGTGACCGGTAGAACGGTGGGTGATGACCGACTCCCGCGTGCGCCCCCTGCTCGACGTCAAGCGCATCTACGCCGAGGATGCTGCGCTCGAACTCCCGCGTGGGCAGGAGATCGTCGGGCAGTGGCCGGACGCCGAGATCGTGCCCGTCGCGTCGCACTGGCAGATCCCCGAGGTGCACGGCGACGAGCGCAACGTCTCCCGCTGGGTGCGGATCAAGACCGAGGCGCTCGTCCTCGGTGTGAAGAAGTCCCTCGTCACGAGGCCGAACGGACGCTCGGCGGACTTCATCGCGCCGTCCACGGCGAACGGCTGCGCGATGGCGTGCGCGTACTGCTACGTCCCCCGACGCAAGGGCTACAGCAACCCGGTCACCGTCTTCGCCAACATCGAGCAGATCACCAAGCACCTCGCTCGCAACATCCAGAAGCAGGGGCCGAAGACCGAGCCGAACCAGTGCGACCCCGATGCGTGGGTCTACGACATCGGCGAGAACAGCGACTGCTCGGTGGACGCGATGCTCAGTGACAACGTGCGCGACCTGTGCGACCTGTTCCGGATGACACCGACGGCGAAGGCCTCGTTCGCCACCAAGTACGTCAACCGCGATCTGCTCGACTGGGATCCGATGGGACGGACGCGGATCCGGTTCTCGCTGATGCCGCACGAGACCGCGAAGGTGACGGACATCCGGACGTCACCGATCGCCGAACGACTGGCGGCCGTGAACGACTTCGTCGAGGCCGGGTACGAGGTCCACCTGAACTTCTCGCCCGTCATCCTGACGCCGACGTGGGAGGCCGACTGGGCCGCACTGCTGCGGCAGGTCGATGACGTGCTCTCCCCGGCTGCGAAGGCGCAGCTCGCGGCCGAGGTGATCTTCCTCACCCACAACGAGCAGTTGCACGAGGTGAACCTCGGCTGGCACCCGAAGGCGGAGGACCTGCTCTGGCGTCCGGACCTGCAAGAGCAGAAGCTCTCCCAGAACGGCGCGGTCAACATCCGGTACCGCGCGGCGATGAAGGCGCGGCACATCGACCGATTCCGCCAGCTCGTCGACGAGAACCTGCCCTCCTGCCACATCCGCTACGCCTTCTGATCCGGTCCCGGGCAGGCTGGCGCCATGACACTCTCTGCGCGTGAGCTGGCTGGGCGGATCTGCATCGGCGTCGCTGCGGTCGCCGCCCCCGTGGGCGCCTTCGTCTTCGACTACAACGAGACCCACGTGAAGAACCCGGCCTGGCCGCCGCACGCGAAGTTCCACAACGCGCAGACGATGTCGCTCGCGGTGGCGTTGGCCGGCCTCACGGTGTGGCGCCTGCGTCCCGCGGTCCGGGACGTCGGTCTCGCGAGCAGCATCGCCTCGACCTACTGGGTGACACAGGTGACGAGCCTCGCCTTCCCCGGCACGGCGCTGGCCGATCCCGGAGTGCAGTACCGCGACGTCAAGGGCGACCAGCGCGTCCCGATCATCGCCTGCCTCGCGCTCGTCGCGGTGGGGACACTGCTCGCCCGTCGGCGTCGTTGACCGGAGCGGTCGACCGATCGAGTAGGTGTACACATGATGTGCACACGTGTACCACATCTGTGTACACTCGCCTGATGCAGCTCACCGCTCCTCTCGCCACGCTCGTCGGGCCGACCCAGGCCGACGCCCTCCGTGTCCTCGCACAGACCGACGCCGGCATGACCGGGCGCCAGGTTGCGCGAGTCGCTGGTGCCGCGCAACACACCGGCATCAAACGAGCGCTCGACAAACTGGAACATGCCGGACTGGTGTGCGTCGAACGCGGCCTCCAGCACTCGGCCTACCGGGTGAACCGTGACCACCTGCTGTGGCCCGCCGTCGAACTCGTGCTCGGCGCCGGGGCGGAACTCGAGCGACGGATCCACGATTTCCTCGCCGGGGTCGATCCGTCCATCCTCTCCGTGTCGATCTTCGGATCCGTTGCGCGGGGAACGGCCACCGACGAGTCCGACGTGGATCTGCTCGTGGTCTTCGACACGGAGACCGATCTCGACGTCGTGGTGCAGCTCGGCGATCTGGTCCACCGCTGGACCGGCAACGAGTGCCAGGTGTTCGACGTCACCCGTGCTGACCTGGAGCGGTTCGCCGCCGAGGGCGACCCGCTCGTCGGCTCGTGGCGTGCGGATGCGCGCACCGTCTTCGGTCCCGACATCAGGACGTTGGTCTGATGTCGGTCCGGACGCGCGCCATGGATCGAGCAGCGGTCCGCAGGCGGCGCGACGAAGCGGAGGCGTACTACGAGGTGGTCGTCCTCTGCGCCGGGTCTTCGTCACATGCCGATTGGAAAGCCGCCGGCGCGAACGCCGTGCTCGGTGGCATAGCAGCAGCGGATGCGATCTGCGGTGCAGTCCTCGGGTACCACCACGTCGGCGAGAACCATGCTCAGGCGAGACGCCTCCTCGACACAGCGTGTTCGCCGGACAGGCAGCCGGGCAACCACCTGAAACGACTGACCGACGAGAAGTCGAACTTCCAGCACTCATCGTCACGCGTGTCCCGCTCGCAGACGGACCGCCTCGTGGTCGCGCTCGAACGGCTGGTCGTCACGATGCGGCAGAAGACCGACCCGACCAGCTGAGCCGGGTCGATGCGCGCATCGCCCATGCCCTGGCCCTCGTGACCCTGGGCGGTGCGTTCGGCGGCCTCGGGTGCTTCCCGACGGCGCTCACGGCAGGGGCGAGCCTCGCGTACCCGGGCCGGCACCTCGGCCTCAGCGCGGACGGCGGATCCGGATCGGGCCCTTCGCGGTCGACGGGTCGATGACGTTCCCGCCCTGGGTGATCTCGACCTCGCCACGCGCGACCATCCGCCGGGCGGCGCGACGCGCGGGTTCCATGAGGTCGCGCCAGTCCTCACCGCCGACGGCACGGGCGGCATCCGACGGGCAGATGCTCGAGGTCAGCGCGCGAGCGTCGAGCAGCGCGTCGATCGTGTGCTCGAGGGTCCGGTCGGTGTCGTCGAGCCCGTGGCGTCGGCACGCGTCGGAGCACCACTTCGTGTCCGGGCCGGCGGTGTCGGGCATGCGCCGTCCGCAGGACGCGCACGTCCGTTCCGCGTGCGCGGCCTCGAGTCGGCGTGCGTCGTCCTCGGTCCGGATGGCTCGTCCCATACGCCCATGATCGTCCCGGCCACCGACGCGCTTCCAGGCTGGCGGTACCCCGGTCCACGGCCCTGACCAGGGCCGCCTGGCAGCATGCATGGATGGACACAGCAGCCGAGCCGAACCCCGCCGCCGCGACGAGGCCGAGCGAGCCCGCCTGGGTCGAGCACGTCATGTGGTGGCACGTCTACCCGCTCGGCTTCGTCGGAGCAGAGGTCCGCCCGGCAACGCCGGTCGACGAGCGTGCGGTCGAGCACCGCCTCGGCCACCTGGAGGGCTGGCTCGACCACGTGGTGGACCTCGGCCTGAACGGACTGCTGCTCGGGCCGGTCTTCGCGAGTTCGTCGCACGGCTACGACACGGTCGACCACTCCCGGATCGACCCCCGACTCGGCGACGATGCGGACTTCGACCGCCTGGTGGCCGCTGCGCGCGAGCGGGGGGTCCGCGTGCTGCTCGACGGCGTCTTCAACCACGTCGGCCGTGAGCACCCGGCGTTCCGCCAGCTCGAGACGGCGGGACCGGACGCCGACACCGCGGGCCTGTTCGCCGTCGACTGGTCGGGCTGGCAGCCGGGGCAGTCGGTGCCGGTCGGGTCGTTCGAGGGCCACGACATCCTCGTCGCACTCGACCACGCGTCGCAGCAGACCGAGGACCTCATCGTCGCGGTCATGACGCACTGGCTGGAGCGCGGCGTCGACGGCTGGCGACTCGACGCGGCCTACGCGGTGCCGCCGGCGTTCTGGGCCCGGGTGCTGCCGCGCGTGCGCGAGCGGTTCCCGGACGCCTGGTTCTCGGGCGAGGTCATCCACGGCGACACCGCGGCGATCGTCCGCGAGTCGACGATGGACTCGACCACCCAGTACGAGCTGTGGCAGGGCATCTGGCACGGCATCGCGGACCGGAACTGCTTCGAACTCGCCCACGCGGTCGAGCGGCACGACGAGCTCCTGGCGACGTTCGCCCCGAGCACGTTCGTCGGCAACCACGACGTCACCCGGATCGCTTCGGCCGTGGGGGAGGGGTTCGTCGGTCACGCCGTCGCGGTGCTCTTCACCGTCGCGGGGACGCCGTCGGTGTACGCGGGCGACGAGTTCGGTTGGACCGGCGTCAAGGAGCAGCGCGAGGGCGGCGACGACGCGGTCCGCCCCGCGTTCCCGGCTGCGCCACCCGAGCCGAGCGGGACGGCGGCCGAGGTGCTGCACGCCCACCAGGCGCTCGTCGCCCTCCGGCGTCGGCACCCGTGGCTGCACCGTGCGCACACCGACGTGGTGCACCTGTCGAACGAGGCGCTGGTCCTCCGGACCGCGACCGACCGGGAGGCCGTGGTCACCGCCCTGAACCTCTCGCCGGAGCCGGTGGTGCTGCCCGCGGCCGACGCGACGCGCGTCGAGGCGGGCCGGGCCGATCTGTCGGAGGGCGAGTTGCGCCTCCCGGCCGGGGCCTGGGCGGTGCTGACCGCCTGACCGCTGACCCACCCCGGGAACCACGAAGCGGACACCGCACCTCGCCGGAACGAGGTGCGGTGTCCGCTTCGTGGTGTGGTGCCTGCGTTACTTGCGAGCGGAGGCCGCGCGGCGCTTGTTGAAGACGTCGAACGCGACGGCGGCGAGGAGCACCAGGCCCTTGATGAGCTGCTGGAACTCGGAACCGACACCGAGGATCGACATGCCGTTGTTGAGCAGACCGATGATGAGACCACCGACGATCGCTCCCGGGACCGTTCCGATGCCACCGGTGACGGCGGCACCACCGATGAACACGGCCGCGATGGCGTCGAGCTCGAACCCGTTGCCCGCGCTCGGCGAGGCGAGGTTGAGCTGGCCGGTGAAGACGACGCCGGCGAGGGCCGAGATGACACCCATGTTGACGAACAGCAGGAACGTGACGCGCTTCGTCTTGACGCCGGAGAGCTGTGCGGCCAGCGGGTTGCCGCCGATCGCGTAGATGTGGCGACCGAAGACCGCGCTGCGCATGACCATCGAGTACGCGATGACCAGGACGCCGAGGATCACGAGGACGATCGGGGTGCCGTTGTAGCTGGCGAGCAGCAGCGCGATGAAGATGACCAGCGCGACGGTGAACGCCATCTTGGTGATGAACCACGCGAACGGCTCGTCCTCGAGCTGGTACTTGCGACGGGTCGCACGACCGCGGAAGCCGGTGATCACGAGGATCGCCGCGGCGGCGAGGCCGAGGACCATCGTGAGCGGCTCGTAGCCCGAGGTGCCGAAGGACGGCAGGAAGCCGGAGCCGAGCGAGCGGAAGCCGTCCGGGAAGGGCGAGATCTGCTGGTTCTGCAGGGCGATCTGCGCGGCACCGCGGAAGGCGAGCATGCCCGCCAGGGTCACGATGAACGCCGGGATCCCGAAGTAGGCGATCCAGAAGCCCTGCCACGCACCGACCAGGGCGCCGAGGACGAGGCAGAGGACGACGGCGACCGGCCAGGGGATGCCCCACTGGGTGATCATGACGCCGGCCATGGCGCCGGTGAACGCGACGACCGAACCGACCGAGAGGTCGATGTGCCCGGCGATGATCACCATCACCATGCCGATCGCGAGGATCAGGATGTAGCTGTTCTGGACGATCAGGTTCGAGACGTTGATCGGGGCCAGCGTGATGCCGTTCGTCGTCACCTGGAAGAAGATGACGATGACGATCAGCGCGATGAACAGGCCGATCTGTCGGAGCTGCCCGGTGAGGTAGCTGGCGGCGGACTTAAGCGCGTTCATTGACTGGGGTCTCCCGTTCCTGGGTCATGTACTGCATGAGGACTTCCGGCGACGCCTCGGAGCGCGGGACGTCGGCGGTGATGGTGCCCTCGGAGAGCGTGTAGATGCGGTCGCAGATGCCGAGCAGCTCGGGCAGCTCGGAGGAGATCACGATGATCCCCTTCCCCTGGTCCGCGAGCGCGTTGATGATCGTGTAGATCTCGTACTTCGCGCCGACGTCGATGCCGCGGGTGGGCTCGTCGAGGATGAGCACGTCCGGGTCGGAGTACATCCACTTCGACAGGACGACCTTCTGCTGGTTCCCGCCGGAGAGCTTGCCGGTCACCGCGTTCACGGTCGGTGCCTTGATGTTCATGTTCTTGAGGAACTGGCGCGCGACGGTGGTCTCCTCGGAGCCGTTCACGAAGCCCCACTTGGCGAGCTTGCCGAGTGCCGAGCCGGAGACGTTCCGCTTGATGTCGTCGATGAGGTTGAGGCCGTAGCGCTTCCGGTCCTCGGTCGCGTAGGCCAGGCCGTTGTCGATCGCGGCGGTGACCGTGTTCGTCTTGATCGGGGTCCCGCGCTTGTAGACGGTGCCGCTGATCCCGGTGCCGTACGAGTGCCCGAAGACGCTCATCGCGAGCTCGGTGCGGCCGGCGCCCATCAGCCCGGCGATCCCGACGATCTCACCGGCGCGGACGGTGAGGTTCGCCTGGTGGATGATCTCGCGGGAGGCGTCGAGCGGGTGGTGGACGGTCCAGTCCTCGATGCGCAGGAGCTCTTCGCCGATGTTCGACTCGTGCTCCGGGTACCGGTTGGAGAGGTCCCGCCCGACCATGCCGCGGATGATGCGGTCCTCGGAGACCTCGCCGGCGTGCATGTCGAGGGTCTCGATGGTCTGTCCGTCTCGGATGATCGTGACCTTGTCAGCGATCGCCTTGATCTCGTTGAGCTTGTGGCTGATGATGATCGCCGTCATGCCCTCGGCCTGCAGCGAGCGGATGAGCTCGAGCAGGTGCGCGGAGTCGTCGTCGTTCAGTGCGGCGGTCGGCTCGTCGAGGATGAGGAGCTTCACCTTCTTCGACAGCGCCTTCGCGATCTCGACGAGCTGCTGCTTGCCGACGCCGATGTCCGTGATCTTGGTGATCGGGTTGTCCTTGAGGCCGACGCGCTTCAGGAGCGTCGCGGCCTCGAGGTTCGTCTTGTTCCAGTCGATGAAGCCGCCCTTGGCGCGCTCGTTGCCGAGGAAGATGTTCTCGGCGATCGACAGGTAGGGGCTCAGCGCGAGCTCCTGGTGGATGATGACGACGCCCGCGTCCTCGGAGTCGTTGATGTTCGAGAACGAGACGGGCTTGCCGTCGAGCAGGATCTCGCCGTCGAAGCTGCCGGCCGGGTAGACACCGGACAGGACCTTCATGAGCGTGGACTTGCCCGCGCCGTTCTCACCGCAGATCGCGTGGACCTGGCCCCGTTCGACCTGGAGCGAGACGTTCTGCAGGGCCTTGACGCCGGGGAACGTCTTGGTGATGTCGCGCATCTCGAGGATGGTGTCCGCCACGGGACCGCCTTCCGTTGGGCGCCGGGACGGCGCGCGAGTGGGTGGGGACGGAACGGGAGGCCCGGTGCCAGCCCGGCACCGGGCCTCCTGTCCGAAGAGGAGTCGCGACCTACTTGAGGTCGGCGTCCGTGTAGTACCCGGAGTCGACGAGGACCTTCTCGTAGTTCTCCTTGGTGACGATCGTCGGCTGGAACAGGTAGGTCGGGACGACCTTGGCCTTGTTGTCGTAGGTCTTGGTGTCGTTGACCTCGGGCTTCTTGCCCGACAGCAGGTCCTGGGCCATCGACGCGGACTTGTCGGCGAGCTGACGCGTGTCCTTGTAGATGGTCGAGTACTGCTGGTCGTTGATGATCGACTTGACCGAGGCGGCCTCGGCGTCCTGGCCCGTGATCACCGGGAGCGGGCGGTCGCCCGAACCGTAGCCGGCACCCTGGAGCGCCGAGATGATGCCGATCGAGATGCCGTCGTACGGCGAGAGCACGCCGTCGAGCGTGGTGCCGCCCGAGTACGACTTCGCGACGAGGTTCTGCATGCGGGACTTGGCGAGCGCCGGGTCCCACTGCTGGGTGGCGGCCTGGGTGAAGCCGTCCTGGCCGGAGCCGATCGTCAGCGTGCCGTCCTCGAGGTACGGCTTGAGGGTGTCCATCGCGCCGTTGAAGAAGAACGTGGCGTTGTTGTCGTCGGCCGAGCCGGCGAAGACCTCGATGGTGAAGGGGCCCTTCTCGTCGGTCTTCTCGCCGTTCTCGTCGAGGAGCCCGAGGCCGGTCAGGAGCGAGGTCGCCTGGTCGACGCCCACCTTGTAGTTGTCGAACGAGACGTAGTAGTCGACGTTCTCGTTGCCGGTCAGCAGGCGGTCGTAGGAGATCACCTTGATGCCGGCCTCGGCCGCTGCGTCGAGCTGGTCGGACAGCGAGCCGCCGTCGATGGACGCGACGATGAGGACCTTCGCGCCCTTCGTGATCATGTTGCTGACCTGCTGGACCTGCTGCGGGATCTTGTTGTCCGCGTACTCGAGGTCGACCTTGTAGCCGGCCTTCTCGAGGCTGCTCTTGACGGCGTCGCCGTCCTTGATCCAGCGCTCGGAGACCTTGGTCGGCATCGCGACGCCGACGAGGGCGCCCTTGTTGCCGTTGCTCTCGTCGCCGCCGTCGGAACCGGTGGCGCCGCGGCCGCCGGCAGAGCAGGCGGCCAGGGAGAGGGCGAGACCGAGAGCGGTGACGCTCGCGACGATCCTGCGCTTCTTCATCGAAGTACCTCTGTTCCTCTCGCGTCGACGTCGACGCGCTCGGGTGCGGGGCTGCTGTGTCCCGCTGGGGATGTGATGCTCGAAGTGAGCGCTCACATCATGTGGGTTGTGTCCCACGGTGTCAACTCGTCGTGACCGGATCGGGATGTCGCCGCACCGAACTGGCGCCGCGGTACGGTGACCGGGTGACGACGACCGCGACGCCGAACGGCAGGCCCCGCAAGGCCCCGACGATCTTCGACGTCGCCGAGCGTGCGGGCGTCTCGCACCAGACCGTCAGCCGCGTGATCAACGGTGACCCGACGGTCCGGGACGGCTTCCGCTCTCGGGTGACCACCGCGATCGGGGAACTCGGCTACCGGCCCCGCGCCGCGGCCCGGGCCCTGGCCGGTGGGCGGAGCCGGGCGCTCGGCCTGGTCAGCGCAGGCGACGCGCTGTACGGACCGTCGAGCACGGCGATCGGGTTCGAACGGGCCGCGCGCACCGCCGGGTACCACGTGCTCCTCTCGACGCTGCCCGACGACCCCCGGCCGACGGACCTGTCCGAGGCCCTCACGACGCTGCTCGCGCAGGACGTCGCCGCCGTGGTCCTCGTCGCCGCCGACAACCGGGTGCTCGACGCCCTCGGCTCACTGACGATGGCCGTGACGGTGCCCGTCGTGGTCGCGAACGCCGTGCAGCGGGACGCGGTGCCCACCGACCTGGTCGTGCCCGGCAGCGGTGGCGCCACCGTCTCCGCCGTCGCGATCGACCAGGCCGCCGGAACCACCATGGCGTTGCAGCACCTGTTCGACCGGGGTCACCGGCGGATCGTGCACATCGCCGGACCCGCCGTCTCGCAGGAGGGCGAGGTGCGCCGCGCCACCTACGAGCGGACCATGCGCTCCCGCGGTCTGACCCCGGTCGTGCTGGACGGCGACTGGACCCCGGCGAGCGGATTCGCGGCCGGGCGGTCCCTCGACGTCACGGCGGTCGACGCGGTCTTCGCGGGGAACGACCAGATGGCGCTCGGCGTCCTGCACGCCTTCGCCGAGGAGGGGCTGCGCGTCCCGGACGACATCGCCGTCGTCGGCTTCGACGACATCCCGGAGGCGGCGCACTTCACGCCGCCGCTGACCACCGTGCGACAGGACTTCCAGGCGATGGGGGAGCGGGTGCTCGCGTCGGCCCGGGCGCTGCTCGAGGGCGGCCAGCACGACGAGGCACTCCTGCAGCCGGAGCTGGTGGTGCGGCGCTCGTCCTGAGCGCGGTCGCCGTCGCCGCTCTGCCGACACGGCCGACGAGTTGTCCGGGTGAGCGCTCACGCGCTACGGTGTGAGCGCTCACTCGACGGCGAGAGCAGGAGGCCACCATGAGCGACGACCGGACCCGCGAGATCGCGGACGGCCGCACGACCCTCGGCATCGAACTCGGTTCGACCCGCATCAAGGCGTGCCTGGTGGGTGAGGACCTGACGGTCATCGCCGCCGGCTCGCACGAGTGGGAGAACGAGTTCGTCGGCGGTCGCTGGACCTATCCGCTGGCAGCCGTCGAGACCGGCGTGCGCGCCGCCTACGCCGCGCTCGTCGCCGACCTGCAGGAGCAGCACGCCTCGGTCCCGACGACGTTCAAGGCCGTCGGCGTCTCGGCCATGATGCACGGCTACCTGCCGTTCGACGCAGCGGGCGACCTCCTCGTCCCGTTCCGCACCTGGCGCAACACCTCGACGGGCCCCGCCGCCGCCGCGCTCAGCGACGCGCTCGGCTTCAACATCCCGCTCCGCTGGTCGGTTGCGCACCTGTACCAGGCCGTCCTCGACGACGAGCAGCACGTCGCGCACATCGACGGCGTCACGACGCTCGCCGGGTACGTGCACCGCCGCCTGACCGGTCGGGACGTGCTCGGGGTCGGCGACGCCTCCGGGATGTTCCCGATCGACCCGGCGACGCAGGACTACGACGCCGCCATGCTCAGCGCCGCGCAGGACCTCATCGGCGTCCCCGACCTCCGGGCGCTGCTGCCCGAGGTGCTCGTCGCCGGACAGGACGCCGGCACGCTCACCGCCGAGGGCGCAGCGTGGCTGGACGCGACCGGGACGCTGCAGCCCGGCGCGCCGCTCTGCCCGCCCGAGGGCGACGCCGGCACCGGCATGGTCGCGACCAACGCGGTCGCTCAGCGCACCGGCAACGTCAGCGTCGGCACGAGCATCTTCGCGATGGTCGTCCTCGAACGGCCGCTGTCGACCCCGCACGAGGAGCTCGACGTCGTCACGACACCCGCCGGCGACGCCGTCGCGATGGTGCACTGCAACAACGGTGCGAGCGAGATCGGCAGCTGGGCCCGGGTCTTCGGCCGTTTCGCCGAGGCCGCCGGTGCCCCCGTCGACACCGACACCGTGTTCCGCACGCTCCTCGACGAGGCAGCGGACGCCGACACCGACGCCGGCGGACTGCTCGCGGTGAACTACCTGGCGGGCGAGCCCGTCACGGGTGTCGAGGACGGTCGCCCGCTGCTCCTCCGCGCGCCCGACGCCCGCTTCACGCTCGGCAACCTCGTCCGCGCGGAGCTCATGGGCGCGTTCGCGACGCTCGCGATCGGCATGGAGGTCCTGCACGGCGAGGGCGTCGCCGTCGACCGGATGACCGCGCACGGCGGGCTCTTCCGGACGCCCGGGCTGCCGCAGCGCCAGCTCGCCGCGGCCCTCCGCGTGCCGGTCGCCCTCGAGGCCACCGCGAGCGAGGGCGGGGCGTGGGGCATCGCCGTCCTGGCCGCCTACCTCGAGTACGCCGCCGACAGCTCCCTCGCCGAGTACCTTGACACCACGGTCTTCGGGTCCGCCGCGACGAACGTCGTCGAGCCCGACGACCGCGACGTCGCCGGCTTCACCGCGTACCTCGATCGCTTCCGCGCCGCGCTGCCGATCCAGGCGATCGCGGCCACGGTGCCCGGCGCGACCACCCGCGGCGGCGTGTCGACGGGCGCGGGTGAGCCGGGCCTCCAGGCCGACACCGACACCGACCCCCAGCAGGAACAGGACGTGATCTGATGACCGACGACACCACCCGGGCGGCCGTGGCGGCCGCGCGCGAGCGCGTGGCCCGCCTGCACGGCGAGCTCGTCCGCTACGGCCTGGTGATCTGGACCGGCGGCAACGTCTCCGAGCGCGTGCCCGGCACCGACCTCTTCGTGATCAAACCGAGCGGCGTCGTCAGCGAGGACCTCGCCCCGGAGAACCAGGTCGTCTGCACCCTCGACGGTGTGCCGGCCGACGGGTGGGGCAACGAGCACGGCCCGTCGAGCGACACCGCCGCGCACGCCTACGTGTACCGCAACATGCCCGAGGTGAACGGCGTCGTGCACACCCACTCGACGTACGCCACCGCCTGGGCCGCCCGGGCCGAGGCGATCCCGTGCGTCATCACCGCGATGGCGGACGAGTTCGGCGGACCGATCCCGGTCGGCCCGTTCGCGATCATCGGCGACGACACCATCGGCCGCGGCATCGTCGAGACCCTGTCCGGACACCGCTCCCGTGCGGTGCTCATGCAGAACCACGGCGTCTTCACGATCGGCAAGGACGCGAAGGACGCCGTCAAGGCCGCGGTGATGTGCGAGGACGTCGCCCGCACCGTGCACATCGCGAAGCAGGGCGGCGAGCTCGTCCCGATCGCGCAGGACAACATCGACCGGTTGTTCGACCGGTACCAGAACGTCTACGGACAGAACCCCGAAGGAGCCATGCGATGACGCAGGACACCCCCGTCGACCCCCAGGCCACGCTCGACGGCTACGAGGTGTGGTTCCTCACCGGGTCGCAGGGCCTGTACGGCGAGGAGACCCTCCGCCAGGTCGAGGAGCAGAGCAAGGCCGTGCACGAGACGCTCGCCGGTGTCCTGCCGGTGAAGCTCGTGTGGAAGCCGGTGCTCAAGGACGCCGACGGCATCCGGCGCGCCCTCATCGAGGCGAGCGCCGACGACAAGGTCATCGGCGTCACCACGTGGATGCACACGTTCAGCCCCGCGAAGATGTGGATCAGCGGCCTCAACGCGCTGACGAAGCCGCTCCTGCACCTGCACACGCAGGCGAACGTCGCGCTGCCGTGGGCGGACATCGACTTCGACTTCATGAACCTCAACCAGGCCGCGCACGGCGACCGCGAGTTCGGGTACGCCCTCGCCCGCATGGGCGTCCGTCACGCCACGGCCGTCGGCCACGTCTCCGACCCGCGCGTGCAGCAGCGGGTGTCCGACTGGACCCGTGCCGCCGCCGGTGCCGCCGCGATCCGTCAGCTCAAGCTCACGCGCTTCGGCGACAACATGCGCTACGTCGCCGTGACCGAGGGCGACAAGACCGAGGCCGAGATCGAGCTCGGCGTGCAGGTCAACACGTGGGCCGTCAACGACCTGGTCGCGGCCGTCGAGACCGCGACGGCCGACACCGCCGCCGTCGACGCGCTCGTCGCGCAGTACGACGCGGCCTACGACCTCGTGCCGGAACTGCGGGACGGCGGCGAGCGTCGCCAGTCCCTGCGGGACGGTGCCGCGATCGAGCTCGGCCTGCGCGCACTGCTGGCGGAGAACGGGTCCGCGGCGTTCACGACGAACTTCGAGGACCTCGGCGCGCTCAAGCAGCTGCCCGGCCTCGCCGTGCAGCGGCTCATGGCCGACGGCTACGGGTTCGGCGCCGAGGGCGACTGGAAGACGGCCGTGCTCGTCCGCGCGATGAACGTGGCCGGCGCCGGTCTCCCGGGTGGCGCGAGCCTCATGGAGGACTACACGTACGACCTCACCCCGGGCGCGGAGAAGATCCTCGGTGCCCACATGCTCGAGGTCTCCCCGACCCTGACGTCGTCCACCCCGACGCTCGAGATCCACCCGCTCGGCATCGGCGGCAAGGACGACCCGGTGCGCCTGGTCTTCACCGCCGACGCCGGACCCGCCGTGGTCGCCGCGCTGTCCGACACGCGCGACGGCTTCCGCCTCACCGCGAACGTCGTCGAGGTCGTCGAGCCCACCGAGGCGCTGCCGAACCTGCCCGTCGGCCGTGCCGTCTGGGAGCCGCAGCCGTCGTTCCCGGAGTCCGCCGAGGCCTGGCTCACCGCCGGTGCCGCGCACCACACCGTGATGACGACCGCCGTCGGCATCCAGGTGGTCGAGGACCTCGCGACGATGATCGGCACCGAGTTCCTGGTCATCGACGAGCACACCACGCTGCGCGGCTTCCGCGACGAGGTCCGCACGCAGCAGACCTGGCACCGGCTCGACCGGGGTTTCTGAGTCGGTCGGGAGGCCTACGATGAGCGACGTGATCGACGACGACACCACCACCGCAGCCCACACCCGCACCAACTGGGCGGGGAACGTCACCTACTCGGCGAGCCACCTGGCGGAACCGACGAGTCTCGACGAACTCCAGCGGCTGGTCGCCTCGACCCCGCGCCTGACGGCGCTCGGGTCCCGGCACTCGTTCAACACGATCGCCGACACCGACGCGGTGCAGGTGACGCTCACGGGCCTCCCGCCCGAACTCGACGTGGACGGCGAGCGACGCGTGGCCCGCGTCGCCGCCGGCCTCACGCACGCCCAGGTGGCCGTCGACCTGGAGGCCCGTGGCTGGGCGCTCGCGAACCTCGCGTCCCTGCCGCACATCTCCGTCGCCGGTGCCGTCGCCACGGGCACCCACGGCTCGGGTGTCGGGAACGCCTCGCTGGCGCAGTCGGTCGTCGGGGTCGAGATCGTGCGGGCCTCGGGGGAGGTCGAGCTCGTCGGTGCGGACGACCCCCGGCTCGACGCGCACCGGGTCGCGCTCGGCGCCCTCGGCGTCGTCGTCGCGGTGCACCTCGCCGTCGAGCCGAGCTACCGCGTCGCCCAGACGGTGCACACCGGGCTCGGGTGGGACGTCGTCGACGCGCAGTTCGAGCAGATCATGTCGGCCGGCTACAGCGTCAGCATGTTCACCGGGTACACCGCCGACGGCGTCCGGCAGATCTGGACGAAGCGGCGCGAGGACCGGGACGACGCGGTCATCGACCTCGCCGCACTCGGGGCCGTCGCCGGCGCCGAACCGATCCACCCCGTACCGGGCAGCGAGACCGCCGGGGTCACCGAGCAGGGCGGTGTGCCGGGCCCCTGGCACGAGCGGCTCCCGCACTTCCGGTCGTCGTTCACCCCGTCCGCCGGAGCGGAGATCCAGGCGGAGTACATGGTCGCCGCCACGGACGCCGTCCCCGCGATCCAGGCGCTCCGCGAGATCGGCGAGGCCATCGCGCCGGTCCTGTACGTCTCGGAGATCCGTCGGATCGCAGCCGACGACGCCTGGCTCGCGCCGAGTTCGGAGCGGGACTCCGTGGCCTTCCACTTCACGTTCCGCCGACAGGCCGAGGACGTGGCCGTCGCGCTGCCGCTCATCGAGAACGCCCTCGCGCCCTTCGCTCCCCGTCCGCACTGGGGGAAGGTCACCGCGGCGACGCCGGAGCGGCTGCACCAGGTCTACCCGCAGCTCGGGGCGTTCGCGGCACTCGCGCGGGACCTCGACCCGCAGGGCCGGTTCCGCAACCCGTTCCTGGACCGCGTGCTCGGCTGACGCGCGCGGCGCAGTCGACCGGAGCGCCCCGCACCGCTGGATGCGGCGCGGGGCGCCCGTGTCACTGGCCCGTGCGGCGCAGGTCGAGCAGGAACCGGGCGAGGGTCACGAGCAAACTCGCGATCCCCAACCACGGGACCTGACGCCTGGGCCGGCGTTCGGTGTCGTGCGACATCGAGTACCTCCTGGTGTCATCGCCGGCGGACACGAGGAGCGTGAGCCAGGGGTGTGCCGCCGAGCGGGCTCGGCTACACTGTTCCCGAGTGCTGAACTCGGGGAACGGTGTCTTCCCCTGGCCCTCCACTCGGAGAGCGAACCGAAGCCCGGGACTGTTTGCCCAGTCCCGGGCTTCACTCGTCCGCCCTGAACGCGCTCCGGCGGTCGCGCGCTCGCCGTCCAGCCTAACGGCCTGATACACGTATTCCAGTTGCGCGTTGCCACTGCGTCGCCGCCGCTCACAGGGGATCCCGGGGGAGTGCACCGGCAGCGCACCGGAGCACTGCCGCGTGCGCACATGTGAGGACGCAAAGGTCAGGTATGGCGAACCTGAACCGCATCCTCGGCATGGCCTCGAAGGTCATCGACAAGCAACTCCAGAAGCGCTCCGGCCAGCCCGGGGCCGGGAACCAGGGCGGTGCGCAGCAGCCGGGCGGCATGCAGCAGTACCGGCAGCCCGGTCGATCGGGTGGCACCGACTGGCGCAGCCTGGTCCGGACGGCCGCGGACAGGTTGACCGGTGACGACCGGAGCGGGCACGACTCCGCGCGGCAGCCGCAGCAGCCGACCGGACAGCAGCCGTACGGGCAGCCGACCGGTGGGCGACCCGCACGCACGCCCGCGACCGATGCCGACCGCGTGGCGATCGCGAAGTACGACTACCTGCTGAAGACCGCGGACCCCGAGCGTCTGGAGCAGGCGCACCACGACGCGTTCGCTCGCCTGACCCCGGAGCAGCGACAGCAGGTGCTCCAGCGACTCAACGCCGAGGTCCCGCAGCACGACCGGTCGACCGATGCGTCCCCGGCCGGCTTGGCGAGGGCCGCGACCCGGGGCGAGACGAGCCGTCCGGGGACGATGCGGAAGGTCCTCGCCGGCACCGCGATCGGTGGCGGAGCACTCGCGGTCGGCGGACTCGCGGTGGCGGTCGCGGGCGGCGCGGTCCTCAGCGCGGCAGCGGGACCGGTGCTCGCGCAGGCGGCTGACCTCGGTGTCGACTTCGAGGGCGTCGTGTCCGGCCTGGGCGACACCGTGAGCGGTGGGCTCGGTGACCTCGGCGGTGGCGTCGAGGGTGTCGCCGCACAGGGCGAGCAGGCACTCGGCGGGCTCGGCGACCAGGTCGGGAACCTCAGCGAGGGCTTCCAGTGGCCCGGGATCGGCGACTTCTTCGACCGCTGAGCCGGTCTGGAGGTCGCCCCCCTGGTCGGCCGTCGGCGTGCGCCCCGACGGACCAGGCCGGCCTCAGAAGTACGTGATCCCGTGCGGCGTGCGCGGCGGGGTCAGCATCGACCGCAGCAGGGTCGGGGCGGCCTCGTCGGCGGCGAGCAGCAGCCCGGCGGCCGCCAGGGTCTGCGGCGACACCGACCCGATGAGCACCGCTCCGAGGTCGGCGACGTCCAGCGCGATGTCGGAGCCGGCCGCGTCGGCGTCGTCGGCCAGCCGGGTGACGGTGCCACGGGCCTCCCGGACGTCGAGCCGGTACGTACCGGACGCATGGCCGAGCGCATCCGTGACCGCGAGCGTGAGCGTGCCGTCGACCGCGTACGGGCGAGACTCGAGCACGGCGGCGACGTCCAGGACGCGGAGCCAGACGTGGTCCTCCTCGTGGTCGACGTCGAACGCGCGGTTGTCGGCGACGGCGGCGACGATCGGATCGTCCAGACGCGAGCGGTCGTAGACGACCACGTCGTTCAGGTCGATCGAGAGCAGGAACTCCCACAGCGACAGGTAGGCCTCGTCGGTCACGTAGACGAGGTCGACGACCTCGACGCGGGTGTCCTCACCGGTCTTGCCCTCGACGACGCGCCAGGTGACGTAGCCGTCGACCTCGTCCGAGCCGTCGGGGCGGTGCACGGCGGCGCGGACGTCCTTCGCCTTCTGTCCGTCGCGGCCGATCTCCCCGAACACGATCGGCCACGTGCCGGTGTTGCGGACCATCGAGCCCGGTGTGCGGGCGTGGAACCGGGCGAAGACCTCCTCGCCGACGCCGTCCGCGAGCCACTGCGGCGGGACCACCGCGACCGTGCCGGTGGTCGGCGCGAGGAAGGGGAGCGCGCGGGCGCGGCGGACACGGACCGCACGCTCGCGGATGGCGCAGCCGAACCCGAAGCGGCGGTAGATCGTGCCCTCGGACGCCGTGAGGGACGCCATCGCGTACCCCTCGGCGACACCGCGCTCGAGCGCGTGCGTCATCATCCGCCGGAGGATCCCGCGCCGACGCTCGGTCGGGCGGACGGTCACCGCGGACACCGCCTGTGTGTCGATCGCGGTCCCGTCGCCCCAGCTGAGTGCCTTCCGGAACCACGTGAACGTGCCGGCGGGCCAGGTCTCGTCGACCGACCCCGGCGCTGGCTGTCGGACGTACACCCCGAGGAAGGTCTCCTGGTCGGCGATCATGTGCGCCGCCATGCGGGCTGCCGCTTCGTCGGTCTCGGTCGGCTCGTGGAAGCCGAGGCCGACGGCGTCCATCCACGGCTTCGTCCTGCTGTCCGGAGCTCCCTGGTCGTCGGTCCCCGGGTGGAACTCCCGGAGCTCGTAGCGGTCGGCGGACGCGTCGTTGATCGATCCCACGTGGCCGACCCTACCGGCGTCCGGTGGCGGTCGTCAGGGCATCCGGCGGGCGGCCTCCTGGGCGACGACCCGGTCGCGTCGGGGACGGTACGGGGGTCGCTTGCTAGTCCGTCGCGCCGCGGGGTGGGTCGACGAGCAGGGCGACGCGGTCGTCGAGGTAGTCGGCGAGCGGCACGTCGGTGCCCGCCGTCGCCGACCAGCGGACCCGGGGGGTGCCGTCGCGGACGAACAGCGTGCCGTTGCCGTCGACCAGGGAGTCGTCGAGGGGGATCGGCGTCGCGCCGTGGTTCACGGTGTCGCCGGGGGCGAAGTGCCCCTTCGCTGCGGCTGCCCGGTAGGCGCGGCGGACCTCGGCGGACACGGACACGAACTGCGCGCGACCGGCCTCGGTGACCCGGGTGATGGACCCGGTCGACCACACCCGCCCGGCCGTCTCGGGCGAGGACCCGAGCAGCAGCGCCCCGACGCGCCAGACCCGGCCGAGCGAGCGGATCGTCGGGTCGCGTCGGATCCCGAGTACCGGCTTCGGCTCGACGTACTCCCCGAGCGCCTCGTCCCGGGTACCGGCCGCACCGAGTCGGTCCGCCGCCCCGGTGAGCAGCACCCGCGCCCGCTCCACCCCGTCCGTCACCCGCCAGAGCCTAGACGCGTCGGGATGGTCGAGCGGTCGGGGTACGAGCAGCTGTGGCCGCGCTCGGTTCGTTGGGGTTCACTGGTGGTCCGGTCTGAGTCTGACTGTCGCGACAGCTGCGTCACCGACGACGTGACCGGGCGGTCGGCACCCTGGCCACCGCACCACGACGTCCGTCGCATCGATGCTCGTCGACCCCGACGACCACCGCTCCTGCCGAGGAGGACATCGTGCCGCACGCCTTCGACCCCGAGCGCCCCCGGCGGGTCGCGCTGGCCGACGTCGCGGCGGCAGCCGGCGCGGGGCCGCTGACCGGGACTGCCGCACGGACCGTCGTCACGGGCGCCGCGGTCGCCACCGAGGACCTCCGCCCCGGGTGGCTCTTCGTCGCCGTGCCCGGCCGTCGTGGTCACGGTTCCCAGCACGTCGAGACCGCCCGGGCTGCCGGCGCGGTGGCGGTCCTCACGGACGACGCCGGGGCGCGCGACGCTGTGCTCGCGGGACTGCCGACCCTCGTCGTCCCGGACCCGCGCGCGGTCCTCGGTGCGGTCGCCCGGGTGGTCTCCGGCGGCGCCGACCTCGGGTTCCCGCTGTTCGGTGTCACCGGGACCAACGGCAAGACCTCCACCGTCTCGGTCCTCGACGCGGTCATGCAGCGCCTCGGATGGACCACCGCCATGACCTCCACCGCCGAACGCCGGATCGCCGACGAGGTCGTCGCGAGCCGGTTGACGACGCCGGAGGCCACGGAACTCCACGCGTTCCTCGCGTGTGCCCGCGAACGCCGCGTCGACGGAGCCGCGGTCGAGGTCAGTGCACAGGGGCTCACGCGCCACCGCGTCGACGGCGTGTGGTTCGACGTCGCCGGGTTCACGAACCTCAGCCACGACCACCTCGACGACTACGCGGACATGGACGACTACCTCCGCGCGAAGGTGCAGTTGTTCCAACCCGACCGGGCCGGACGCGGCGTCGTGTCGCTCGACTCTGCCGCCGGTCGCGCCGTCGTCCGGGCGAGCGGGATCCCGGTCGAGACGGTCACGAGCGACCCGGGCACGTCCGCGGACTGGCGGGTCACGGTCCTGGAACAACGCCCCGACGGCACCCGCTTCCGCATATACGGCCCGGGCGTGCACGTGACGACCGAAGTGCCGTTGCTCGGCCGGCACATGGCGGCGAACGTCGGGCTGGCGGTCGCGATGCTCCGTGCCGGTGGTGTCCCCGCGGACGACCTCGTCGCGGCGGTCGACGGCGGGCTCGACGTCGTCGTGCCGGGGCGGATGGCCGACGCGTCGAGTGTGACGGGCCCGCGCGTGTTCGTCGACTTCGCGCACACCCCCGACGCGTTCGCGAAGAGCCTCGCGGCGATCCGTGCGTTCGCCAGCGGCCCGGTGGCGATCGTTCTCGGCGCGGACGGCGACCGCGACCCGAGCAAGCGCGGTCCCATGGGCGCGGTGGCGGCGACGATGGCGGACCTCGTGGTCGTCGCCGACCACCATCCGCGGTTCGAGGACCCGGACGCCATCCGGGCCGCGGTCCTGGACGGTGCCCGGCGGTCCGGGGGGACGGTGACCGTCGTGGAACTGGCGGACCCGGCGCAGGCGATCCGCCACGCCCTCGCCGCGGTGGGGGAGGACGGTGTCGTGTACTGGGCCGGTCCGGGGCTGACCGACTACCGGGACGTCCGCGGCGTCCACGTGCCGTACTCGTCCTTCCGGGACGCACAGGCCGCGCTCGCGGAGGCCGGTCACCCTGCGCGGGAGGCCGTCTCCGCCGTGTGACCGTCGCGGGCGACGTGGTCACGGCCCGCCCGGCGACGTTCCGCCCGGCGCCGACGCCGACGCATGGCGGAGACCGTCCCGGTGCTGATCATCACGACGCCGTAGGCGAGAAACAGGCCAGCGAGTGTCGGCAGCAGCCAGGTCCGGGACCCGTTCACCACCTGGTTGACCGCGCCGAGCCCGGGCACGCTGTACCAGACCTCGCCGCGGACCTGCGCCGGGATCACGGGGTCGGCGTCGGCCTCGGCGTTCGCGTCGCCGCGGAACACGAACGTCCGGGAGCCGTCCGAGGACGCACCGATCGCGACGACCCGGTGGGTGACCACCTCCGGCCGCCCGGAGACGAGCTGGTAGGTGACGACGTCCCCGACCCGGATGTCCTCGGGTGCAACCGGACGGACGACGACGAGCGTCCCCGCCGGCAGGGTCGGCTCCATCGACTGCGTCAGCACGGAGAGCGGCACCGAGCCGGTGGCCTTCGGGACCACCACGAGTACGACGGCCAACGCCGCCACGAGCAGGACCAGCCCGGTGCTCAGACCGAGTCCGACCGCGCGGAGGAGCGCCGGGACCCCGGTCGTGACGCGACGGACGGCGGGGCGGGCGGCGTGGCGGGGCTGGGACGCGCCTCCCGACCGGGTGCCGCTGCTGATCGCGGTCATGCGCCGCACCGGATGGCGGGGCCGTCCTGCTGCGTGAACAGGGTCACCGGCCCGGAACCGGCGATGTCGTCGGTCGGCTGCCCAGCGTCGTCGAGGACGCGGACGTCCACGGTCACGGGCCCGGCGGGGGTGCCCTGCGGGAGGTCCACCGGGGCGATCTGGATCGACCCGTGGTAGCCCTGGTCGGCCGCGCCGACCCGCTTCTCGCCCACGTAGGCGGCGTAGTAGGTGGTGTCCGAGCGTGTACCCCGGGCCCAGGCCACGTCGACGTAGTTGCCGTCGTGGTCCGTGCAGGTGAACGCGGGGAGGCCGGTGCCCGTGTTGAGGTACAGCCCGCCCGAGACGGTGGCGGACACCCAACTCCCGTTCGCGGTCGTCAGCTCGAGGTGCACGTCCGTGGTCGCCCGCGGGGGTGCGTCTGCCCGGATCGTCGACCGGATGCACCACACGGCGTCGGCGCCCGGCCCGAGGCGGGACACCAGGCTCGGGAGTGCGGCCCAGGTCCCTCGGACGGCACCGCTGCCGACGACCGCGGTCGCGGTGCATGCACCGGCCGACGGGACGGGCCACGCCACGACGTCGACGGTCTGGGCGAGTGCGACGGACCCGGCCGCCACCAGGACGCGCGTCGCGGTGGTGCCCGCGATGTTCCCGGTGTTCCGCAGGGTGACCGGGCGGGTGAGAGTCGGGTCCGCGGCGGTGAAGGTCGTCGTGATAGCCTCGGTGCCCGTGATGCCCGCGACCACCTTGCCGTTCGTGACGCTGGACGCGGTGGTCCCGGTCGCGGTCCACAGCGCCCAAGCGACGGAGGAGCCGCCGCCGACGAACGCGGCGACGAGCACCACGGCGAGCAGGACCCGGAGGCGGGCGGTCACGCCGCCACCTGCGTCCCCGTCACCGTCAGGGTGAAGTCGGTCACGGCACCGGAGACGGTCTGCGGCGCGTCCGCGTCGAGGACCACCTCGACGCAGGCCGTGCCCGTGACCCCGACCGGCAGCGTGTAGTAGCCGCTCCCGGTGTCGAACGTGGTCGGCCGGGCGCTGTAGCCGCCGAGCCCGGCCCGGCAGTCGGAAGCCCGCGCCACCGCGGCGAGACGCACGGTGAGCTCGTCGAGCACGGCGGCGGCCGGGACCGACGGGCTGTAAGCGACCTTCGTCCCGGTCAACGCGAGCCGGATGGAGAGCGGGACCGTGCCGGTGTTCCGGACCGTGAACGTCCCCGTCGTGCTCGTCCCCGGCGCGAGCGGTGCCGCGTCCCCGACGCTCATCGCCGTGACGGCGAGGGTCGCCGTGCCCGACCGGATCGTGACAGCGTCGGTCTCGGCGGAGCTGTTCCACAGGGCGTACGTGCTCCCGCTGCTCACCACGGCGGCGGTCACGGTCACGGTCGCGACGAGTGCGGCGCCGAGCGCCCGGACCCGGTGCCGACGACGGGGCGCGCGGTGGCGTCCCGTCGTCGGTGTGGTCCTCGTCATGGTCGTCCCCCTGGACGTCGCGGTCCTCGTGGTGTGACGGACGACGGGCGGGTCAGGGGCCCGCCGTCCGCCGTGTCCGGGTCGCCGTCCGCTCCCGGGCGGTGGCTCAGGAACCGATGGCGGTCTGGGTGAGCGTGAACGCGAGCGCGCCGACGTCCACGGTGCCGCCCTGGCCGGTGGTCGCGGACTCGGGCAGGCTGATGGTGAAGACGACCTGGACGGTCGACCGGGCTCGGGACGGCGTGACCTCGAAGGCCGTGGCGGAGGTCCTGCGGAGCGCGGCACTCGACGAGGTGACCTCGAGGTCCTGCGTGCTCGCGTCGATGAGCTCCTGGTCACCGGTGATGCTCTGCGGCGCGTACGTGAGCAGGGCGCGGAGGTCCGTGCCGGTCGCGCCGACCACGAGGGTCTGCGTGAAGCGGTAGGTGTTGCCCGGGACCATGAGCACCTCCGCCGGGTCGATGGGAGTGGACCTCCCGTTCGTGATGTCGGTCCAGGCGCCGTCGTCGTTCGCCGTCAGGCTGAAGGTGCCGGAGCTCACCCCGGTCGCGGCACTGCTGGCCTGCGCGTTCCACAGGGCGAAGGAACCCGCTCCGCCGAGGAGGAGTGCGACCCCGGCGGCGCTCGCGATGGTGCCGGTCACGATCTTGTGCATGGATGTTCCGTTCCTGCGCAGGGCAGCGCTGTTGGCGTCATGGACTTCGGGAGAGCCCGACGGGACGGCTGTCACCGACCCCTGCGTGCAGGGGGCGCGGCTGACCGGTGCCGGAGGACGACCGGCTGCCCAGGAGTGAGGGAAGCTCGGGCTCGGTCGTCCTGTGGTCGAACCTACCCGGTCCCCCATACTGCGGACAGGGCAGTATGCGTCCGCATCGTCCCCAGTTCGGGGGAGGGGGCCCAGCCGCGCGCGTCGGCCTCGGAATGTGTACCGGGTCGTTGCAGTTGCATCGACCGGATCGAGGAGGGTCTCATGGGCTTCGTGCGGTGGTTGTTCGACGCACAACTCGTCATCGGTGACCAGACGGTGCTGTGGCGTGAGGTGATCGGCAACGCGTTCGGCCTGCTCAGCGCCCTCGGCGGCATGCGTCGCAAGGTGTGGGCCTGGCCGGTCGGGATCGCCGGCAACGCCCTCCTCTTCACGGTCTTCATGGGGTCGCTCTTCGACACCCCGAACCCGGTCAACCTGCTCGGTCAGGCCGGTCGGCAGGTCATGTTCATCCTCGTCAGCGTGTACGGCTGGTACCGGTGGACGCACCGCGCAGACGACACGGCGCGGGTACTCGAGCCGCGATGGGCGTCCTGGCGGTCCCGGGCCCTGCTCGTCGTCGGGCTGGTCGGCGGCACGGCCCTGCTGACGCCCGTGTTCCGGGCGCTCGGCTCGTACGAGCCGGTGTGGAGCGACGCCTGGATCTTCGTCGGGTCCCTCCTCGCCACCTACGGCATGGCGAAGGGCTGGGTGGAGTTCTGGCTCATCTGGGTGGCCGTCGACCTGGTCGGCGTGCCCCTGCTGTTCTCGGCCGGGTACTACGCCTCGGGCCTGATGTACGTCGTCTACGGCGCGTTCACGCTCGCCGGGTTCTTCGTCTGGATGCAACAGCGCCGCAGGCCGTCGGCGGCACCGGTCACCGTCGGCTGACCCCGGGCATGCTGGGGTCATGAGCGACTCCGCGTTCCGCACCGGCTGGGACGTGTACCGCCGTCAGCGCCGGGCGTTGCTCGATCGTCGGCTCGTGCGGCGTCGGCGGGTGGTCGCCCTCTCGGTGGCCGTGTCGGCCGGAACCGCGATCGTGGTCACGCAGCTGCTCACGTCCTGGGTGCCCGGTGGCGCGGTCCGGCTGGCCGTCGTGCTGCTCGCCACCGCGGTGGCGGCCGGTCTCGTCGCGACGGTGTTCCTGCCGGAGTCACGCCTGCCGGAGTGGCAGGAGGACCGGCAGGACGACCCCGAGTGGCGGCGCACCGAGCGGATCGAGGCGCAGTTCCGTCGCCAGCCGCCCCCGCTGGACCCCGCCGACCGTGCAGCGGTGCTCGCGACGGTCGAGCGGGTCGTCGACCCGCTCGTGGTCTCGATCAGCCGGACCGCGTTCCTCGGGCCCGCCTGGCTGGCGATCTGGGCCGCCGGGCTGGCGCTCGGCGGGACGGGGATGATGTTCATGCTGACCGTGTGGCCGCCGGTGGCCGCGTTCTTCCAGCTCGGTCCGTCGATCGCCCTCGTCCATCGGCTGGGCCGGGTGAGCACCGCCGGCGCGCGGGCGGAGGCGCTGGACCCGGCCGAACCGGTGGCACCGCCGCCGGTGCCACCACGCAACGCGGACCCGCGCGGGTCGAAGGTGCGGCTACCGGGGGACTGACCGGCCGGTCGGCCGGGAGGCGCGTGCCGACCCGCTCCGGGCCTCCCGTCAGCGGGAGCGCGCCACCGTGCGGGACCGCCGCCACCCGGCGACCTGCCTGAGTGTCACCTTCGACCCGTACTGTGCGACCGAGTGCCGGAACAGGTACTCGGAGAACCACAGCAGGGCGACGGCCACCGCGAACACCTCGACGATGCAGACCACCGTCTCGACGACCGACAGCGACCCGACCGCGTTCCGCACCATCGCCGTCACGGGGGTGAACGTCGGGAAGTACGTGAAGAACGCGGCGATCGGCGACGAGGGTGTCGTCATGACGAAGAACGCGGCGTACAGCGGGATGATCACCGCGAAGAGCGCCGCGGACTGCAGCGTCGACGCGTCCTTGATCGTGGGGACCGAGGCGCCGACGGCGACGAACAGTGCGGAAGCGAGCAGCACCCCACCGGCCAGGAGCAGCGCGCCGGCGACCATCCGCCACGGATCGAGCGCGACGCTGCCGACCCGCCCGGCGACGAGGGGCAGCACCACGGCCAGCGAGAGGAGCCCCGGCACCAGGAATACGCCGACCTGCACGAGTCCGACCAGGAGCATCGCGATGACCTTGCCGCGGATGAGCGTGCCGGCGGTGACGGTCGTCAGGATCATCTCGGAGATGCGGTTCTCCTTCTCCTCGACCACGACGGTCACCATCCGGGCGGCGAGCAGGACGACGAGCCCGAAGAACGCGGCGACGTACAGCAGCGGCGGCACGATCGACAGCCACCCGGGGGCGATCTGCCCGTCGGCGTACGTGGTGACGTCGGCGGAGGGTGGGGAACGCAGGATCCGGACGGCCTCGGCGTCGTCGACCTGTGCGGCGACGCTCTGCTCGAGCACCCGTCCCGCGAGCGCCGAGTAGCCGTTGTTCGCGAACAATCCGCGGTCGGCGCCGAGGACGGTGACCGGTGACGTGGACGGCTTCGCGGGGAACTCGATGAACGCGTCGAGGTGCCCGGAGCGCACCGCTGCCCGGTCGGCCGCCGGGTCTTCGGACGGGGACCCGCCCCACTTCGCCGCGACCGTCCGCGACACCAGTCCCGAGTGGTCGACGTAGTGGAACGGCGTCTTGGCCGCCGACCCGCTCGAGACCGCCGAGTCCGTCCCCGCCGCCTGCCCGACGCCGACGAGCAGCGAGACGACGATGACGACGAGGGGGAGGGCGAGCGTCCCGATCCAGAACGCGGGCTTCTTGACCGCTCGGACGAACTCGAACCGGACGACGGTGCCGAGCCGGCTCACCGCGTCGCTCCGGCCGCTGCCACCGCGGCGCCCTGGCGTCGGTCGGCCCGGGCGGCGTCGCTCCCCGCGTCGTGCCCGTAGAGCTGGACGAAGATCTCGTCGAGGGGGATGCGCCGCATCGCGAACCCGGTGACGTGCACCCCGGCGCCGACGAGCTCGGCGAGGATGTCGGACCCGTCGCGGGCGGCGGCAGCCGTGGGCACGAGGTGCGCGACGTGCCCCTCGTGCCGGACGAGCCGGTAGCGGTCGGACGGTGGGACGGGGCCGGTCAGACCGACCTCCGCGACCGCGCCGCCGAAGGCGTCCTGCACCTCGGGGATCGTGCCGTACGCGGCCGCGACGCCGTCCCTGAGGAGCAGGATCCGGTCGCACAGCCGCTCGACCTCGTCCATGTGGTGGGTGACGAGGACGACGGTCGCGCCGTCGGCCTTGCGCTCGTCGACGAGGTCGAGGAGCAGCCGCCGGTTCACCGGGTCGAGGCCCTTCGTCGGTTCGTCGAGGATGAGCAGCCGCGGCCGGTCCATGATCGTGATGCCGAGCTGCACCTTCTGCTGCTGGCCGCCGGAGAGCCTGTCGATGCGGACCTTGGCCTTGTCCGCCAGCCCGACGCGCTCCAGGTAGTCGCTCGACCAGCGCGTCGCCGGACCCCTGGGCATCCCGCGGAGCGCCGCGAAGTACGTCATCACGTCGATGACGGTCTCCTTGCGGTAGAGCCCGCGCTCCTCCGGCAAGTACCCGATGCCGCCCGTGGCCGGCCGGTACGGCTCGCCGTCGATCGTGAGCGTGCCCGCTGTCGGTGCCGTGATGCCGAGCAGGGCGCGGATCGTCGTGGTCTTGCCGGAGCCGTTGCTGCCGAGCAGCCCGAACGTCTCACCGGGGGCGATGTCGAACGTCAGTCCGTCCACGACGTTCCGGTCCCCGAACCGCATGACGAAGTCCCGCACGCTGATGCCTGCTCCGGCCACGCGGCCCCCTCTCGACGTGCCGACCCTACCGAGCCCGACTGACGGCTCCGGCCGCAGCGGTGACCAGACGGCGGACGGGAGGCCCGGCACACGTCGTGCACCGGGCCTCCCGTCCGCCGTCTGGTCGCGTCAGGGACGCAACCAGGCGGTACCCACCCCCGTCAGCACGCCGTCTGCCACCGGCGCACTGGCGAGCAGCAGCTCACCCCGGGGGAGCCGGTACGGCTCGTCGCCGAACACCGTCACGCTCGTCCAGCCGTTCGGGCGACGGAAGGCCAGGACGTCGTCGCGCCCGGTCTCGAGCCACTCGAGGTGTTCCTCGGACTGCAGCGTGCGACGGAGCCGGAGCGCTGCGCGGTACAGGTTGAGGGTCGAATCGGGGTCGGTGTCCTCCGCCTCGACGCTGGAGTCGGCGAACCAGGCCGGCTGCGGCAGGTGGGCGCCATCGGGCCCGAAGCCGAAGGAGGAGCCCTCCCTGGTCCAGGGGATCGGGACGCGGCACCCGTCGCGGCCGACGTCGACGCCCGGGTTCCGGAAGTACGCCGGGTCCTGGCGGTCGGAGTCGGGGATGTCCCCGACCTCGTGCAGGCCGAGCTCCTCGCCCTGGTACAGGTAGGCGGACCCGGGCAGCGCGAGCTCGAGGAGCGTCGCGGCACGGGCACGTCGGAGGCCGAGGTCACGGTCGAGGTCGTCCTGCGAGCCACCGGCGAGCAGCCACGCGCTGCCCTGCTTCTCGGTGGTCGGGGCGTGCTCGGCGTCACCGCTGCGCGGGGGCAGTGCGTAGCGGGTGGCGTGCCGGACGACGTCGTGGTTGGAGAACACCCACGTGGTCGACGAGCCGGACTGCTCCGCCAGTCCGAGGTTGAACTCGATGATCGTCCGGAACGACCCGGCGTCGAAGTCGGCCTCGAGCAGGTCGAAGTTGAAGGCCTGCCCGAGTCCCTCGGCGCTGGCGTAGCGGGCACGTCGGTCGGCGGGGACCCAGGCCTCGGCGACCGCCGTGCGGGCCGGGGTGTACTCCTCGAACACCCGACGCCACTCGGCGTAGATCTCGTGCACCTCGTCGCGGTCCCACAGCGGGTGTGTGCCGTCCTTCGGCAGCGCGGAGACCTCGGCCCACGTCGGCAGGTCGCCCGCGGGCAGGTCCTTCGCCAGGCCGTGCGCCACGTCGATGCGGAACCCGTCCACGCCGCGGTCCGACCAGAACCGGAGCGTGGTGAGGAAGTCGTCCCGGACCTCCCGGTTCGCCCAGTTCAGGTCCGGCTGCTCCTTCGCGAAGCTGTGCAGGTACCACTGGCCGTCGCCGACCGCGGTCCAGGCCGGGCCACCGAAGATGGAGATCCAGTCGGCGGGGGCGTCCTGCCCGGACGGGCCGGTGCCGTCGCGGAACACGTAGCGGTCCCGGGCGGGCGAGCCCTTCGGGGACGCGAGGGCTTCGCGGAACCACTCGTGCCGGTCGCTGGTGTGGTTCGGGACGACGTCGACGATCACCCTGATCCCGGTGTCGTGCAGCGCCGTGACCATCGCGTCGAAGTCGTCGAGTGTGCCGAGTCGCGGGTCGACGTCGCGGTAGTCGTCCACGTCGTAGCCGCCGTCGGCGAGGGCGGACGGGTAGAAGGGGCTGAGCCAGACGGCCTCGACGCCGAGGGACGTCAGGTACGGCACCTTGGCCGTGACGCCGCGGAGGTCGCCGATGCCGTCACCGTCGGCGTCCGCGAAGGACCGCGGGTAGATCTGGTAGACGCTCGCCTGGCGCCACCAGGTCTCGTCGGTGGCGGTGGTCGTCGGCTGCACGGCCGGGTCGAGCACGTCGGTCATGGGGTGCTTCCTTCGTTCGGGGTCGAGATGCTGTCGGTCACTTGATCGCGCCCTGGGTCACGCCGGCCATGACCCACCGCTGGGTGATCAGGTAGACGATGATCGCCGGGGCCATCGCCATCAGGTACGAGGCGAACGACACGTTGTAGTTGTTGCTGAACTGGGTCTGGAACATCTGCTGCAGCACCGGCAGGGTCTGCAGCGCCGGGTCGGAGGTGATCAGCGACGGCATCACGAAGTCGTTCCACGAGGCGAGGAACGCGAAGATGCCGACGGTGGCGCTCATCGGTGCCAGCAGGGGGAACACGAGTCGCCAGAACACCTGCCCCGTGCTCGCACCGTCGATGCGGGCACTCTCCTCCAGCTCGGCCGGGATCGACCGCAGGAACGCGGTGAAGAGCAGCACGCTGAACGACAGCTGGAACATGACGTGCAGGATCGCGACGCCGAACGGGTTGTCGAGTCCGACCAGTCCGGTGAGCTTCACCTGCGACAGCGCGAGCACCGGGAACGGCAGGAACATCGCCGCGAGCAGGTAGAAGAACGACCAGCGGAAGAGCTTGCGGTCCCAGTTCCGGGCGATCGCGTACGCCGTGAACGAGGCGAGCAGGATCGTGCCGGCGACGGTGATCGCGGCGACGAGCACCGAGATGCCGAACGCCCTCGGGAAGTCGGTGAGCTCCCACGCCTGCACGAACCCGTCGACGCTGAACGGCGCCGGCAGCGAGAACGCGTTGCCGTCGACGGCCTGCCCGGTGGTCTTGAAGGCCATCGTCAGCGTCACGTAGAGCGGGACGAGCACGGACAGCGCGCAGAGCACGAGGACGACCGTGACCGGCCAGTTCGCGCTCCGACCGCGACGACCGGCACTGCGGCCGCCGGCGGTCCGATCGGCGTCGACCGACCGCATGCTGCCGGTCGCCGTGGTGGTGGGCTGGAGTGGTGCCTGCAGGGACATCAGAGCGCTGCCTTCCCGCGGGTGGCCCGCAGCTGGATCACGGCGATCACGACGGCGATCACGAAGAAGATCGTCGCGTTGGCCATCTGGTAGGCGTAGTCGCCGCCGTTGAAGCCCTTGAAGATCGACATCGCGACGCTGGTCGTCGAGGTGCCGGGGCCACCGTCGGTGAGGCCGACGATGATGTCGTACGAGTTGAGGAAGTTCTTGAACCCGATGACCAGGTTGATGAGGATGTACCCGGCGGTCAGCGGCACCGTGATCGACACCAGCTGACGCCACGCACTGGCACCGTCGAGCGACGCCGCCTCGTACACGTCGCCGGGGATCGACAGGACCCCGGCGATGTAGATGAGGAGCGTCGAGGGGATCGCCTGCCACGCGGTGACCACCACGATCGCGATCCACGCCAGGTCCGGGTCCGCCAGGATGCTCTGCTCGAGCGGCGCGAACCCGAGCGTGGTCGCGAGCGCCGGCAGGCTGTTGGCGAACAGGAACGAGAACACGTAGGCGATCACGATGCCGGAGATCACCATCGGCAGGACGAACACCGCCCGCAGCGCGATCTTGCCGCGCACCTTCGACGTCAGCGCGATCGCGAGCAGGAACGCGATCGCGTTGACGACGAGCACAGTGACGAGCGAGAACCCGATCGTGAACAGGTACGCCTGCAGGATCGCCGGGTCCGAGAACACCGCCACGTAGTTCGTCATCCCGATGAAGCGGAACTCGCCGAAGCCGACGGAGTTCGTGAAGCTCAGGACGATCCCCATCACCGCCGGCAGCGTGATGGCGAGCGTGAACAGGACGAGGGTGGGGAGCAGGAACGCGAGGAACAGCGGGTCGACGCGTGGCCGCTTGCGCCGTCCGGCCTGGAGGCCCGTGGTCGGGCCGTCGGCACGGCTCGCGGGGGCCTTCGTTGCGAGGGTCATGGTCGTCTCCTTCACGCGGCCGAGCGGAGCGCCAGCCGCGCCCAGTCGGAGTCGAGGGTGCGGAGTTGTCGCTGCGGGTCGCCACCGAAGGCGATCGACTGCGCGTAGTTCGCGACGGGGATCTCGGCGGGGATGAGCTGCGAGGCGCCGAGGTAGAAGGCCGCGTCGTCGTAGTACGACTGCATGCCGCGGAGGGCGGGGTTCGACGCGGGCGGTGCGTCCTTCCGGACGCCGAACCCGTTGTTGTCGGCGTTGTACCGGTCGTTCACCGCCGGGGCCATGAGGAACGACAGGAACTTCCGCGCCGCCTCCTGCTTCCGTGACGCCTCCGGGATCCACAGCGCCAGGTCGACGTTGACCCGGACCTTCCGGTCGGCCGGGTCGTCGGTCACGGGCAGCGGGAACGTGCCGAGGTCCATGTCGGGAGTCGTCTTCGCGATCTCGCCGAGTGCCCACGGACCCTGCAGGTACATCGCCGCCTTGCCCTCGGCGAACGCCAGGTTGCCGTCGCCGTACCCGCGGCTGACGGCGCCGGGCTGGTGCCACTCGCGCAGCTGCGCCATCCGCTCCATCGGGGCCGCGAAGTCCTCCGCGAACGACGGCGCCGAGCCGGTGCCGACCCGGGTGCCGGCCTCGCGGAGCGCCGCGAACGTCGCCGGGGTGTCGATCATCCCGCCGATGCTGTAGTCGAACATGCCCTGCGCGATCGTCCAGTTGTCCTTGAACGTGCCGTACATCGGCGCGATCCCGGCCCGCTGGAGTCGCTCGCAGACGTCCGAGAACTCGGACCAGGTCGTCGGGACGTCGAGTCCCTGCTCCGCGAACAGGCGGCGGTCGTAGATGACCGAGGCGGCGGTCACCGAGTACGGCAGGGCGCTCTTCCGGCCCGGGTAGTCGGCGGTCTGCTCCATGAGGGGCCACAGGTCGGGGTTGATCGTGGCGGCCTCGGGCAGGTCGGAGAGGTCGGTGAGCGCCCCGTGCTCGACGAACGGCACCACCGAGAAGTTGTAGTTCCAGCAACCGAGGTCCGGCGGGCTGTTCCGCACGAAGTTCGCCGACATGCTCGACGTGGAGTCGCGGACCACGCGGATCTTCGACTGGACCTGGTGGAACTGCGTGATGAGGTCGTCGAAGTAGCCGATCACCTCGGGCTTCGACACGTAGAAGCTGATCGTCTCCGGCCGGGACCCCGACGCCCCGACCGGTGCACAGCCGGCGAGTGCGAGGCCGCTGGCGATGCCGCCCGCTCCGAGCAGGAACGACCGCCGGCTCAGCGCGGATGCTCCGGCGGCTCGTGTGGCGCGTGGTTGCACGTCGTCTCCGTTCGCCGGGACCGGCGCCGTCGCCGTCCCGGTGTGCGAGCTGCTCCGATGCGGCGCGCAGGACTAAATATACGGAGAAAATCTAATCACGCAAGCAAGTCGCGTCGCGGTAGTCTCACCCCATGCCGCAGCGTCGAGGGTCTCCCCGTGCCTCCAGTGCGGAGACCGTCCTCGACCACGCGCTCGCCGTCGCCGCGTTCACCGCGACCGAGGCGATGGAGGCCACCGGACTGACGCGCTCCACCGTGCTCGCGGCGTGCGAGGACCTCGTCGCCCGCGGTTGGCTGACCGAACTCGACGACGCGCGTGCCGCGGGGGAGTACCGCATCGGCCGGCCTGCCCGCCGCTACGAACTCGACCCGACCGCGGGGCTCGTCGTCGGGGTCGACGCCGGGCAGCACCGGGTGGCGGCGTACGTCGCCGACCTCCGCGGCACGGTGCTCGCGCGGGCGGAGACCGACCTCGGCACCCGCGGCCTCGACGTCGCCGTCCGCCTCGAGGCCGTCGCGACCACCGTGGCCGCAGCGCTCGCCGAAGCCCCGGCCGACCCCGACCGGGTCCTCGTGACGACCGTCGGCATCCCCGCACCCGTGGACGCCCGCGGTGCCTCACCGGACGACGGCGGGTTCTGGGTGCGGATGAACCCCGGCTTCGACGCCGTGGTGCCCGGGGCACGCGTGGTCGTCGAGAACGACGCGAACCTCGCCGCCATCGCCGAACGGCCGTCGTCCCCCGAGGCCTCGTTCGCCGCGCTCCTGGCGGGGGAGCGGTTCGGCGCCGGTCTCGTCGTCGACGGGGTGCTGCTCCGCGGTGCCCGGGGCGGCGCGGGCGAACTGCGCGCGCTCGAACTCGTCGTGGGCGTCGGGTCGTCCGACGGCCTCGGCGCCGCCGCACGCAGCGCGGTCACCGCGGCGGCGGAAGCGGGCCGGATCGCACCGGACACCCCGCTCGGCCGTGCCGTCGCCCGTGGTGCGCTCGACGCGGGCGCGGTGTTCCGCGCAGCCGGAGCGGGCGATCCCGTGGCCGCCGGAGTGGTGGACCAACTCGGGGACCTGCTCGCCCGGGTCTGCGTGCTGCTCGCGAGCCTGCTCGACATCGACCGCGTGGTCGTCGCCGGAGCGATCGCCGGGCACGCCGGCGCCGTCATCGACCGTGCCGCCGAGGTGCTCGGCAGCGGACGGTTCGACCCGGTGCCCGAGATCGTCGCCTCGACGCTCGGCGCGGACGTCGTCGTGACGGGTGCCGTCGCGCTCGCGCTCGACACGGTCCGGGCGGACCCGCTGACGTTCGAGCTGCGCCCGGCGCACGCGGCGACGGTGGCCGTCGGCTGACAGTCGTTCCGCGCGGTGGGTCAGCGGGGGAGCGTGGCGAGCACCTCGGCCGCCCGCTCGGCGTCCTCCGCCGACACGTCCAGGTGCGTCACCAGCCGGACCGTCGTCCGTCCGAGCCGCATGACCCGCACGCCAGCGGCCTCGGCGGCGGCGACGAACGCGGCCGGGTCGGACACCTGAGCGAAGACGATGTTCGTGTCGACGGTCTCCGGGTCGACGTCGAGCGCCGCCGCGAGCACCCGGGCGTTCGCGTGGTCCTCGGCCAGCCGGTCCACGTGCTCGTGCAGGGCGTGGCGGGCTCCCGCCGCGAGGATGCCCGTCTGCCGCATGCCCCCGCCGTAGCGCTTCCGCCAGATCCGCGCGGCCGCGATCCGCTCGGCCGTGCTGACGAGCACCGAGCCGACGGGTGCGCCGAGGCCCTTCGACATGCAGACGGAGACCGTGTCGAACCCGCTCGCGAGTTCGCGGAACGGGGTACCCGACGCCACGTGTGCGTTCCACAGCCGGGCACCGTCCAGGTGCAGCCCGATGCCGTGCTTGCGCGCGAACTCCTGCACCGCGCGGACCTCGCCGACCGGCTGCACGGTGCCCCCGCCGAAGTTGTGGGTGTTCTCGATCGCGATCGCCGTCGTCGAGACCGAGTACGCGCCGGCGTTCGGCTCGGCGATGTCGCGCACCGCGTCGGCCACGAGCAGACCGCGCTCGGACGCCCAGGTCCGGGTCGTGATGCCGGAGAACACGGCGGCGGCACCGAGCTCGGCGCGCACGACGTGGGCCTGCACGTCGGCGAGCAGTTCCTCGCCGGGACCGACGAGCAGCCGCAGCCCGAGCTGGTTCGCCATCGACCCGGACGGGGTGAAGAGACCGGCCTCGTGACCGAGGAGCTCCGCGACCTCCTGTTCGAGCGCCGTGGTCTCGGGGTCCTCGCCGAACACGTCGTCGCCGACCTCGGCCTCCACCATGGCGCGGCGCATCGCCGGGGTCGGACGGGTGACGGTGTCGGAGCGCAGGTCGATCACCGGACAACGGTAACCCCGACGACGGACCCGGGACGCACGGCCCGGCTACGGTGTGCCACATGCAGCCTCCCGCACCCGGAACACTCCGCATCCTGCACCTGTCGGACACGCACCTGACCGGTGACGGCTCCCTGCACCAGGGCACGGTCGACACCACGGCGGCGCTGACGGCCCTGCTCGACCACGTGGACGGGATCGAGGGCGTGGGACTCGTCGTCGTCTCCGGCGACGTGTCCGAGGACGGTTCGCCGGAGTCGTACACGACGGCCCTCGACACGGTCGGCGGATGGGCGGAACGACACGGTGCCGCCTTCGTGACGGTGCCGGGCAACCACGACCAGCGCGCCGGGTTCCGCCGCGTCCTGTTCGACGGGCACGTCCTCGGCGACGGCGGCGGACCGCTCATGCACACGATGGAGCACCACGACCCCTCGGTCCCGGTCCGGGGGCAGTCGCTCGTGGCCGGTCGCCGGATCGTCACCGTCGACACGAGCGTCCCCGGAGCCGGGTACGGGGAGCTGTCGACCGCGGCCCTGGACCACCTCCGGTCCGCGCTCGCCGAGCCGGCACCGCACGGATCGGTCGTGGTCCTGCACCACCCGCCGCTGCCCGCGCCCACCTCACTGCACGACGCCCTGAAGCTCCGGAACCCGGAGGACCTCGCCGGCGTGCTCCGCGGCACGGACGTCCGGGTCGTGCTCGGCGGGCACTACCACCACCACTTCGCCGGGTCGCTCGGGGGCGTCCCGGTCCTCGTCGCACCCGGGGTCGCGAACGACAACGACGTCGCGGGCCGGTACACCGAGGAGACCGCGCTCATCGGCACCGGTGCCCTGGTCGTCGACCTCGCCGAGGACGGCTCGACGTGGTCGACACCGGTCCGGCTGCCCCGACCGGATGCCGACCGGCGAGCGCTGCACCTCGACGCCCGGTCCGCCGCCCGCATCGCGGAGGCGTTCGGTCCGTCCTGACCGACGGCGTCGGCCTGCTGGCGGTCGGGCGGGTGTGGCCCGCCCGGGGCGAGGCGCGTGGCGGCCCCGTCCCGGGCCTCCCGGCCGGTCCCTCCCTGCGAGTCCCCCAAGTCCGCGGGCACCGACACGGCTGCGGCGAGTAGTACGGACGCACGACGTCTCGAGGAGGGTGACATGCGAACCGGTAGCGCAGTCCAGTACGAGCGGTACGGCGACTTCGACGTGGTCGAGGTCGTGTCACAGGAACGGCCCACGCCCGGACCCGGCGAGGTCCTCGTCGAGGTCATCGCGGCCGGCCTCAACCACATCGAACGCTTCCTCCGCGAGGGCAAGCTGCAGGACCACATCCAGGTCGACTTCCCAGCCCGTCAGGGCGTCGACGTGGCCGGGATCGTCCGGGCACGCGGCGACGGCGTGAAGGACCTGCGCGTCGGTGACGAGGTCATGGGCCACGCCCCCGAGGGCGGCTCGCACGCCACCTGGGTGGTCGTGCCCCGTGACGCCGTCGTCATCAAGCCGACGCACGTGGGGTGGGAGGTCGCCGGCGGGCTCTACCTGGCGGGCTGCACCGCGGTCGACGTCGTCCGGAAGCTCCGGCTCGGCCCGGACGACACCGTCGTCATCAGCGCCGCCGCCGGTGGTGTCGGTCACATCCAGTGCCAGCTCGCCCGCGACGCCGGCGCGACCGTCATCGGGCTCGGCAGCCCGCGGAACCACGACTACCTCCGACAGATCGGCGTCCTGCCCGTCGCGTACGGCGACGGTGAGGAGGCCCGGATCACCGAGATCGCGGACGGCCGACCCGTCACCGCGTTCATCGACAACCACGGTGACGACTCCGCGCACGAACTCGCACTCCGGCTCGGTGTCGACGAGAAGCGGTTCGTGTCGTCAGAGGCCCGGCGTGACGCCGAAGTCCGATTCCTCCGTGCCCCGGCGTCCGACCCGGAGGCGAAGGAGCTCGTCCTCTTCCTGGCGAAGGCCGTCGA